>JAFPWS010000079.1 GCA_017412705.1 Prevotella sp. | reverse complement strand
GTACTACTGACAATGCATCACAAACGGTAAGGACCTCTAACTGGCAGTCGGGCATATATGCAGCCCTTGTCAGAAGGAATGGTCAGATAGTAGCAACACAGAAAATGACCATCAAATAAAATGTAACAGAAACAGTTAATATTTATTAAATACATCCTGTCGCATGCAGGATTCAACTTTCTTTGTAGTTTATAAAAGTAGATAGTAACTTAAATATGAAGCGTATGAAAAAGTATTTCTTAATCTTTGCCCTTATGCTCATGGCTATGGGCTTGTCGTTTACAGTTGTATCGTGCTCGAGTGATGATAATGAAAATAATTCATTGGTTATAGAAAAAGAAAATATCGTTGGAACATGGGAATTAAAAGGCTGGGGGAACGATATTTTATTCACAACATATACAAATGGTTATCTCACATTTTCTTCCGATGGAACATTAACAGCCAAAGGTAAAAGGAACCAGATATATGGTCATTATGTCTGCCAAGGTGATAAAATTGAGATGGATTATGCTACTACAAAGATTGGTTACACAAACGAAGAAGACTATTTTTTTGAAGAGAATTTAAGAAATGTTACGAAATATAGCTTCACAAAAAAGGGAAACCTCAGATTATATTATTCAATTGATGAGTATTTTGAATTAACATTGATACAAAGCTAATTATGAAACGATTATTTATACAAAGTATATTGCTAGGTATTTGTCATTTATGCTTTTCCCAAATTACCACAAACGAGCCACCTATAAGCGTATTGAAAAGTATAGTTTCAGAAAATTTATACACCAATACACGTATAATTTAGCCTACACTCTGATATCTCGGAAAAATATGCTTTGTTAATAGCTGCAGAATTATATTATAAAGACATAAGTTATACCGACTATCTGAAAGAGCTGACATCATCTGTAAAGGATGACATGACTAAAAATTACCTCCCCCTATTTGTTAAAAAAAATAGAAACAAATTGGAAACAGATTCAAGATTAGAAGGCAAGATGCAATTTAAATTAGAGTCCCCCTGATCTATGAGACCATAATTTTTAAAAACACAAGATACCTGTTAGGGTAGCGGCTATGTCGTCGTATGCCGGACATCAGATGAAATCAAGGCCCGTCAGCGGATGCTTGCCGCTGGTGACGGCATCGAGTTCGAAGATGAAGCACCATATTTAATGGTCAATGACACATGACAGATATGACGGATAAAAACAGGAATCCCTCGCGCGTGTACGCAGGAACTCTTGGCAGTGTCAACACTTCCCGCGTACACGCGAGAGAAATCAGGAAACCATGTGTCATATCCGTCATCCGTCATGTAAAAGTGAAAAATGAAGATCATCACCGAAAAGTTCTGCATCGACGTGGAGGAGTGAGGATATCGCTCTCTTGACGACAGAAATATTTGTAGCATTGGGAAACAGTGGGAAGAATGCGGGGGGAAACGGGAGGAAACGGAAATCGGGGGTCAGAATGCCCTACCTTTGCACTGACAACGAGGGAGCGGCGGCCTGAGCTGAAGTTTGGTACCGACAAAGCAAGGGTTTCCTACCGACAAACTGGTAGTTACATGCCGAGTAACTGGTAGTTTCCTACCGAGAAACTCCGCGTCGTGAGAGAACCATAACGTCTAAGAATTAAGAATTACGATGTACGAATTACGAAGTTCGATGTGTCGCCTTCGACGAGGATGATGTTTGATGTTTGATGTACTATGTACGATGTACGAATTACGAAGTTCGATGTGTCGCCTTCGGCGAGGATGATGTTTGATGTACGATGTACGATGTTTAAAGTACTTCATCCTTCGTACTTCTCCCTCGGGCAAAGCCCGATACATCGTACTTCCAACTTCGTACTTCCTAATTAATGATAAGATGCACCTTGGAAATAAAAGAAAAATGTTTTTTTTCTTTGCATTTCGCTCGGTTTTCACTACCTTTGCCAACGAAATCACAAACATTAACAACTTTTGAACGTATGAAGAGAGTGTTTCTGCTGGGTGTGGTGCTGCTATCGACAGCATGGGCTGGGACGGTGACGGCCCAGACAGCACGCGAGGAGATCAAGGCCAACAAGTATTTGGCTGGTTCGAACTACCTGGACTACGACCGCCATCGGTCTGACAAGGCGCTGACACCGGCCCCGAAGGGATATGTGCCTTTCTACATGTCGCACTACGGGCGTCATGGCTCACGCTGGCTGATTAGCGATGACAGCTACACAAGTGTGACGGAACCGCTGCAAAAGGCACGGCAGGCAGGCAAGCTGACAGCTACGGGCACCGAGGTGCTGAAGGTACTGGAGGCATTTCTGCCTACGACGATAGGCCGTCTGGGCGACCTGACGACGGTGGGCGAGCGCCAGCACCACGGCATCGCCAAGCGCATGGTGCAGAACTTCCCCGAGATATTCAAGACGAAGGGGGTGCAGATTGACGCACGCTCGACAACGGTGAACCGCTGCATACTGTCGATGACGGCAGAGTGTGAGGAGCTGGCTGCGGCGAACCCCTCGGCACGCATCCACAACGACGTGAGCAAGTCGCTGCAGTACTACCTGAACCAGGAGCGCTCAGGTCTGGTGAAGTCACTGGGCCGCAAGGGCCGCGACGTGCGCAGGAAGATGGGCGACAACATTACGCCGGACCGTCTGATGGGCGTGTTGTTCAACGACCAGCAATGGGTGAAGGAGCATATCAACGCATGGCCGCTGATGTCGAACCTGTTTGAGATAACGACGAACATGCAGAGCCACGACGACGGTGCCGACCTGTACTGGCTGTTTACAGAGGACGAGCTGTACGAGCAGTGGCACATGCGCAACCTGGGCTGGTACATAGACTACGCTGCTGCGCCCCAGACGGATGCCATCATGCCGTTCACCCAGCGTAACCTGCTGCGCAACATCATTGAGACGGCGGACACGGTGACACAGACGCAGGCTGCGCTGCGCTTCGGCCACGAGGTGTGCGTGATGCCGCTGGCGTGCCTGCTGGAGCTGGGCAACTGCGGTGTGCAGGTGGCTGACCTGAAGGAGCTGGACGAGCAATGGCGCAACTACGACATCTTCCCCATGGCAAGCAACATCCAGCTGGTGTTCTACAGAAAGGCTGGGGCAAAGGGCCAGCAGGACATTCTGGTGAAGGCGCTGCTGAACGAGCGCGAGATGACGCTGCCTGCGGAGACGACGACGTATCCCTACTATAAGTGGAGCGACCTGCGCGCCTACTACCTGCAGAAGCTGGCCGCCTACGATGCCAAGGAGGCTGCCATGCCCAAGGTGAAGGAGGTGGACGAGCAATACACGAAATACTACAAGAACCTGCCTGTAGCGGTGGAGCCTGTGAAGCGTCCGTCGATTCCGAAGTACAAGGTGAACCTGAAGGATGTGGGTGGCGTAGGCGACGGCGTGACGCTGAACACAGAGGCCTTCAGCAAGGCTATTGACAAGCTGGCGGCTGAGGGTGGCGGACGTCTGGTGGTGCCCCAGGGCATCTGGCTGACGGGTCCCATCCACCTGAAGAGCAACATAGAGCTGCACTTAGAGCGCAACGCCGTCATCTACATGTCGCCCGACAAGCAGCTGTTTGTCAATCCTGACGACCCGCAGGGCAAGTGCTTCTCGGGCATCAACGCCACGGACTGCAAGAATGTGGCCATCACCGGCAAGGGTGTCGTGGACGGCAACGGCGCCGACTGGTACTACGTGAAGCGCGACAAGCTGAGCGACGTCGAGTGGAAGGCGCGTCTGGAGCGTGGCGGCCAGCTGGCCGAGAAGGGCTCGAAGTGGTATCCGTGGAACCTGAAGTCGGCGTATGGCGACATAGCGCCGACAGCAGAGAAGCAGGAGCACATGCGCGCCGACCTGGTGAGGCTGTGGAACTGCGAGAACGTGCTGTTGGAGGGTGTCACCTTCCAGAACTCGCCCCGCTTCCACATACACCCCTTCTACTGCAAGAACCTGATTATTGACGGCATCAACGTGCGTTGTCCCTGGAACGCCCAGAACGGCGACGGCATCGACGTCACCGACTGCCACCAGGTGCTGCTGGTACGCTCGAACATCGACGTGGGCGACGACGGCATGTGCTTCAAGAGCGACCCGCCAAGAACAGGACTCATCAGCGGCAACGAGGACATCGTGGTGGAAGACAACTTCGTGCGTCACGCCCATGGCGGATTCGTGCTGGGCAGCAACACCAGCAGCGGCATGCGCCGCATGGTGGTGCGCAACAACACCTTCTCGGACACAGACACTGGCCTGCGCTTCAAGAGCGGCATAGGACGCGGAGGCAAGACGGAGCAGCTATACATCTCGGACATCATGATGACGAACATTGCCCACGAGGCCATCATCTTCCAGTGCGACTATGCAGGCAAGGCCCCCAACGAGACCACCGACCTGTACAAGCAGAAGAAGTACATGGAGCAGTTTACCCCCGAGGAGCGTAAGCGGACGCCCGACTTCCAGGACATCCACATCGAGATCATCACCTGCCTGGGCGCCCAGACGGCCATCAAGGCTGCCGGACTGACAGGGCTGGACTGCGTGCACGACATAGACATCAAGAACAGCACCTTCGTCTACCGCCAGGCCGGACAGGTGACAGACGAAGAGACGACAAAGATGAACATATCCAATGTTAAACTCATAAAACAATAAAACAACAGAACAATGAAAAAGACCATTTTACTCAGCGTCATGCTGATGGCAGCCTTTGCTGCAAAAGCCCAACTGAAAGTAGCTCCGAAAATCCTGATGGACGACGAGAAGAGTTACGTAACCACCAGCGTTGTCAACATGCCCGGACAGAAGCCCGTGACCATCACCGAGGAGACAACCTACAAGGTCGCCGAGGTGCTGTCGGAGGGTTGCGTGCTGAGCGTAGAGAACACGAAGGTGACCTCTGACGCCACAGCCGACAACGTGGCAGGCCAGCTCATCGCCGCCACACAGGAGCTGATGATGGGTGTGGAGATTCGCATTGCCACCAACATGGAAGGTGTTCCCCAGCGCATCCTGAACTTCGACGACGTGAAGAAGAAGGTAGCTGCCGGCGCTGACGTCCTCATCGACAAGCTGCTGAAGACCGCTCCCCAGATAGCCCAGATGCCAAAGGACATGCTGAAGACACAGATTACGGAGAACGCCACCGAGGAGAACATCCTGAAGAGCCTGACGAACGGTGCCAGTCCGCTGGCGCTGAACGGCAAGACCATCATGACGGGTGCCCAGGACGAGTACGTGAACGAACAGGGTCTGAAGATGAAGCGCATGTACTTCGTCAACGGCAACAAGGTGACCACCAACTCGACCCTGAACATGAGCAAGGACGAGATGAAGCAGCTCATCATTGACCAGGTGACCAAGATGGCTCCCGACCAGGCCGAGATGATCAAGCAGAACATTGACCAGGTGATGGCCAGCGGCATGGTGAAGATTGACATGAAAGAGACCGCTGTCTACGACCTGCAGGACGACGGTTGGGTGAAGAACATCACCAGCGAGACCACCAACGAGAGCATGGGTCAGAACATCACGATGAAAGCTACCGTAACCCTGAAGTAAGCACAACCCGCATACACAGGACATCAGAGAGAAGCACCGCTTTCAGGGCGATGCTTCTCTCTTTCTTGTGTCATTGGGGGCGACTCAGCCCTACTTGCGATGCTCGGACATGTACTCGCGGGGCGACATGCCGTAGAACTTCTTGAAGATGGTGGAGAAGGAGGCGGCATTGTTGAAGCCACAGGCGTACATGACCTCGGTAATGTTCATGTTCTGCGACGCCAACAGGTGTGCAGCCTGCTTCAGACGGATGTTGCGGATGAAGTCGTGAGGCGTCTGGCCCGTCAGCTCCTTCATCTTGCGGTGCAGGTGAACGCGGCTGATGCCCACCTCCTCGGCAATGGCGTCGACGCTGAGGTCGGAGTTGTTGATGTTCTTGTTGATGACCTTCATGACACGATCCAGCAACTGCTCGTCGGGCGACTTCATCTTCACGTCGTCGACCTGTT
Source organism: Prevotella sp. (assembly GCA_017412705.1). Taxonomy (GTDB): domain Bacteria; phylum Bacteroidota; class Bacteroidia; order Bacteroidales; family Bacteroidaceae; genus Prevotella. The sequence continues at coordinate 98,722 of JAFPWS010000079.1, read as the reverse complement.
CCTCCAACTGGTCGTTGCGTCCATACTTCAGGCGCAGCATCTGGTGCGTATGGATGAGGTTGACGATGGTGCGGCGCAGGATGTCCATGTTGAAAGGCTTCATGACGTAGGCATCGGCTCCCATCTCGAGACCTTCCAGCTGGTCCTCGTCGCGACTCTTGGCCGTGAGCAGGATGACGGGAACATGGCTGGTGGCGGGGTTGCCCTTTATCTTGGAGCAGAGTTCGTTGCCGTCCATCTCGGGCATCATGATGTCGCTGATGACCAGGTCGGGGGTCTTCCTGAGCACCTCGCCCAGTCCGGCACGTCCGTTCTCGGCAGTGCTGACCTCATAGTGGGACGACAGCTCGGAGGCCAGATAGTCGCGAATCTCGGCATCGTCCTCGACGACGACTATGCGCTGGCGGCAACCCACCTTAGGCAGTTCGGTGGGGGCGTCGGCAGGTGTCTCTGCCATGAGTTCCTCGTCAATGAGGCGGTTGGTGTGCGAGACGTCCTCCTTGTCGACTATCATCTCCTCGGGTTTCAAGTGCTCGTTGCCCAGGGGAATGGTGACTATGAACTCGCAACCCTTGCCGTCGCTGTTGTTACGGGCCTCAATGGTGCCATGGTGCAGCTCGACAAGCGAGCGCGTCAGGTCGAGTCCGATACCTGTGCCCGTCTTGCGGTCGTTGACGTGAGAAGGAGACTGGTAGAAGCGTTCGAAGATGCGGCCAAGCTTGTCTTCGGGAATGCCCTCGCCCGTGTCCTTGATGCTGATGTGTACCTGCCGGGCGTCGTGAGTGACTCCCATGCGTATCTCGCCACCCGCAGGCGTGAACTTGAAGGCGTTGCTGAGCAGGTTGACGACGACCTTGTCGAAGTTGCCGCGGTCAACCCAGACAGGCAGCATCTGTGTGTCGTGCTCGTAGGGGAAGCTGATGTTCTTGGCCTTGGCCTGCTGGCCGAAGAGGGTGTGGATGTCGCCCAGGAACGAGATGAGCTCCGTCTCGTACATGTGCATCTGCATCTGGCCCTTGTCAATCTTACGGAGGTCCATCATCTGGTTGATGAGTCCGAGGATACGCTCGGCATTGCGGCGGATGGTCTCGTAGACGCTGCGGCGATGGGGGTCTTCGTCTTGTTTGATGAGCGACAGCAGGGGTGTGACGATAAGCGTCATAGGGGTGCGTATCTCGTGCGAGATGTTCATGAAGAACTTGAGTTTGGCGTCGGCCATCTCCTCGGCATGGATGTGTTCCTGCAGGCGCAGACGGTCTTGCTCCTTGCGGCGACGGAGGCGCAGGTAACGCCAGGCGACAGCCACCAGGGCCAGCAGATAGAACAGATAGGCCAGTGGCGTGCGATACCAGGGGGCATGGATGACTACCGTGAAGCAGCGCTCAGGGGTGGTGATGCCGTTCTGCTCGGCAATGACGCAGAATTTATAGTCGCCGGGGGGCAGATGGCTGAAGGTTATCTCGTTGACGCCGGGCTGCATGCGCACCCACGCCTCGCTATTGATGCGGTAGCTATAGACGATGTGCTCGGGATTGTCGAAGGTGAGCGTCGACAGCTGCAGGGCAAAGGTGTTGTCGCTATGGCTGAGCACAAAGCGTTCCGAAGAGATGACGGGCGCATCGGTAATCTTCCAGAAGCCCGACATGGTGGCTGTGGTGACGGCCTCACCGTTGACGGAGAATCCCGTCAGCTTCACCTCGGCTTTCCACTCCCGCTCCTTGATGTCCTTGGGGTCGAACCATGTGACGCCACCCAGTCCTCCGAAGACCAGCTTACCGTTTGGTGCCACCCACGAGGCGCCGTCGCTGAACTCGTTGGACTGCAGGCCGTTGTCGACGAAGTAGTTGCTCACCACCTGCGTCTTGGTGTCCACACGGCACAGTCCGTGGTCGGTGCCTATCCAGAGATTGCCCAGCTTGTCTTCCTCGATGCTCGAGATGCCGTTGTCGGCCATGCCGCTGTTTACGCTGTGGTGATCCAACTGATGTTTCTTCAGGTCGTAGCAGTACAGGCCGTCGTTGGTGCCTATGCGCAACTTGCCGCCATATTCGCGGGCAATGCGCACGGCGACGCCGTAGTTCGGGGTGTTCTGTCCGTTGAAGGTGCCGAGCCAGTCCTCCGTCTCTATGACCATGGCACACACGCCCATCGTGGTGGCTACATAGATACGCTTGCCGTCGGGCGAGAGGGCGATTTGCGAGATATAGTTGTTGGTCAGACTGTTCACCTTCCTGTCCACGGCGGCGTTCTGCGCCATCACATATTGCTTCACCTGCCCCGTCTGGGGGTCATAGCGCAGCAGGCCCTGTCCCATCGTTGCCAGCCACAGCTGTCCCTTCGCGTCGACCTCAATGTCGAACACGCTGAGGCTGCCACTCTGCAGCAGCGTCTGGGGGTGGTAGGTCAGCGTCTGCGTGTCAATCCATCCGAAGCCTTCCTTATAGCTGCCTATCCAGACACGCTCCTGCCCGTCTTCAGCCATGCCGAGAATGGTGGCGGGGAAGTGCTCCTTGAAGTGCTTTGCCACCCTAAAGCTCTGGTCAAGGCAGTAGAGTCCATCCTTGTCAGTACCTATCCAATTGTAGCCGTTACGACCCACCAGCACACTGGTGACGCAGGCCGAGCCTATGCGGTTGCGGGCGCCCAGCTTGTAGCCCATATAGTGGAAACCCGTGGTCTTGGCTGGGTGCATGTAGATGCCCTTCTGCAGCAGTCCGAGCCACGTGTTGCCATTGCGGTCCTCGCAGATGGAGTACACCTTGGCCGTGCTCAGGTCCACATCGCGACTGTAGTAGGGATTGTCCTTCAGCGTACCCGTCGTGGGGTTATAGATGGCCACACCTTCGCCGTCGTAACCCAGCATGATGTCGCCCTGTTGGTTGACGTAGAGCACGGAGATGTGTTTCTGTCCGGTGCTCTCTATGTGTACGGGGCTGTCGCCGTCCATGCGGAACAGTCCGCTGTTGGCGGTACTTACATAGACGTGTCCCTTGCGGTCCTGACACACGTCCAGCACGGTGCTCCGCTCATCGTCGCGCTGGAAATAGCGGTGCAGCGTCTTACCGTCGTAGCGCAGCAGTCCCATGTTCTCGGTGGTTATCCAGAGGTTGCCCCTGTCGTCTTCCATCATGCGGTGAACGGTCACCAGCTCTTTCAGCACCCCGCCCATCTGTCGGGCTTCCTGCTTGCCGGTCATGCGCATCAGTCCGCGCCCCGAAGTGCCCACCAGCATGTCGCCGTTCCGGCGCTCCAGCAGACAGGTGATGAACGAGGGCATGTCGTGCCCATCCAGGTCGTAGGTCTTGATGTCATGGAAACGCTCTCCGTCGTAGGTCTGCAGGGCGCCATACATACCAATATAAAACAAACCGTTGCTATCTTGCGTCAAGCAGTTCACATAGTTGCTGGCCATTCCCATGTCCTGACTCGACTCCTTCTTCAAGATGCGGAACTGATAGCCGTCGTAGCGGTTCAGTCCGTTACGCGTGGCAACCCAGATGAACCCGTCACGGTCCATGTAAATCTGTGTGGTGAAACTACTCGACATCTGCTTGTCGGCATCAAACAACTGACCCATCTGGGCTTTCGCGCCCAGAATCCATACGAATAGTGTCAGAAAAAGTGTTAGTCCTTTACATGTCATGATAATGCAAGATCGGTTAGTAAGTTTGTTAGACTGATGCAAAGGTAGGCATTTTTGCCCTTCCCTCCAAACTTTATTTCATGTAACATCGCATAATGTTACATTTGGCAAAGTTTTCGTTACTTTTCCCTCTAAGGCGCATCGACAAAGCAACAGGGTTGCCGGAACGCTATCCGGCAACCCTGAAGTTACAAAACAAACTACTAATGATAATATTGCTAAAACAAATCTTTTCCGAAGAGCCCTCCCGGGTTTCTTGGTGCAAAGGTACGAAGATTTCTGGAAACAGGCATTGCACGAAGTTTCAGAAGTTTTCGAATTTGTATCATCTGTAAGAAAAGTCCTATTTGAACAGCAGCGGAGCCATCTCCCTGAGCGAACGGCGCCATGTGAGGAACTCGTGGGCAGTACCTTCCGAGATGTAGCCTACAGCAGGCAGACCGGCAGCCTTCAAGGCTTCCGTAGACTTCAGAATGGCGTCAGGGCGCTCCTTGTCACCACAGCTCTGGAAGATGAGCCGCACCTGTCCGGGGTCTTTGATATCCTCCGGGGCATACTGTCCCCCAGAGAGCAGTCCGTAGTAGCCGAAGACCTCAGGACGACGCAGGGTGATAAGCTTGGTCTCGAAGCCTCCCATCGACAAGCCTGCCATGGCACGGCTCCACTTGTCAGTCTTGGTCAGGAAATGGCTGTCGATATAAGGTATCAGCTCGTCGACCAACACCGTTTCGAACTCCTTGGCAGTAAACTCCTGGATGTGTCCGAAGCGCACGTCGTTGGTCATGCCATACGTCATGACGATGATGAAGGGCTTGACCTTGCCCTCGGCTATCAGGTTGTCCATGACGAGACCCGCACAGCCCTGCTTGCCCCAGCTGGTCTCATTCTCGCCCCAGCCGTGCTGCAGGTAGAGCACCGGATACCGGGTTGCCGCCTTTTGGCCTTTGGCTGTCTGCTGGCAATAGGTGGGAGGGGTATAGACCCATGCTGTTTTGACCTCGCCTGTACTCTTCGAGGGGAACAGCACCTGCTGCATCATACCATGAGGCACATCCTTCCGACAGGCGTAGAAGTCCTGGTCGGGAGCTGGAATCTCCATGCCACTCTCCCATCGGCAGGAGCCAAAGAAATTGTCTGTCCCCGGGTCGTTGACCACGCATCCGTCAATGGTCAGGTGATAGTAGTGGAAGCCCGGGTCCTCTGGGCGGTCAGTAATACCTGTCCACACGCCATCCTTATCCTTGCGCAACACAGTGCCGCCACGACCTCCCAGGCCCAGACTGACGATGACAGACTTGGCGTCAGGCGCCACGATGCGGAACTTCACATAACCCTCGCTGTTCACCTGCGGATACTCCTGTCCGGGCTGGTTCCAGCGGTTGGGCTTGAAGTCGTCCTTAGGCTGGCGCTGGTCTAAGTCAGCATCGAAGTCGCGTACCGTGTAGTAGACGTGCTTGGGCTTATACTGCTCGTCGAACAGCAACGGATGGTTGTTTACACCCAGCCAGGAATCTTTGTCGGAGAGGTTCCAGAAGGTGACGCAGTCAATGACATCCTTGTGTTTGCGGAAGATGCGGAAGATGCGATTGTACTGGTCTTCCTGCAGGGTTCTCAGGTAGGGTGCCAAGGGCTTGGCCTCGCCACGTGAGAACTGCAGCTGGCCGCCCATCTCGGTATTGGTGCGAATGTCGAGCTCCGTCACGTGGATGTGCTTCACCAGCTCGGCGTACTTCGTGATGGCAGCATCGATATCCTCCTCCGAAGGACCATAGATGTTGTAGTGGCCCTGCATGCCTATGCCATGAATGGGCACACCCTGCTGCTGCATCTTCTTTACCATATTATATATACGGTCGCGCTTGCCAGGGTCGCACTCGTTGTAGTCGTTATAGAACAGCAAGGCGTCAGGGTCGGCCTCGTGGGCATACTCGAAAGCCTTGGCAATGAACTCGTCGCCACAGAGTTTCCAGTGGGTACTCTCGCGATAGGGACTGCCCGGTGTCCACTTGCCATTGGCAAAGGTGCCCCGCGGATTGTCAGCCATGGCCTCGTTTACCACATCCCAGCAGTAGACCACATCCTTATAACGACTGACAACAGTATGGATGTGCTCGCGCAGACGCTGGTAGAACACCTCTTTCTTGACAGGGCGCCCCTTCTTGTCCTTGAACATCCAGTCCGAGAACTGCGAGTGCCAGCAGAGGCAGTGTCCACGCATCTTGATGCCGTTCTGGCGGCAGTAGTCGGCAATAGAGTCTGCAGCGCCCCAGTTCCATACGCCCTCGGCAGGATGCACAGAGACGGGTTTCATGTCGTTCTCCGCCGTTACGCTGTTGAACTCCTGACGTATCAGGGCCTGCTGACCGGCGTCGGCAATGTTACGCTTGTTGACAGCCACACCTATCTTGAAATAGTCGTGATAGGCATTCTTCAGTCCTGCTTCTCCCTGCGTCTCCGCCACAGACACACGCTGTGCCCAGACGCCTGTCATGCTGCACAGGGCCAGCATGAGGATCATTGTACTTTTAATCATTGTTTTCATTGTGTTGATATTGTAGTTTTCCGTTGATAATATACAATCCCTTGCCCGGGCGGCTGACGCGACGCCCCTGTAAGTCATAGCAGACATCAGCAGCAGTCCTTGTACCCACTATCACAGAAGACAGGCCGGTGGTGTTATCCTCCACGACACTCAAACTCTGTCCCGTCCAGGTGAGGACGTACCAGTCAGACACGTCGTCAGACTCGAAATTTCCATTGGCAATCATCTCCTTGGTACTACCCTGCTCCATACACGACACGTCGTCAAAGTAGACGTTGCCTCCCAGTTGTCCTACAGCGAAGATGAGCACATCATGGGGAAACTTCGCAGTGAAGCTCCACGTCAGCTGCTGCCAGCTGGTGTTCAGGGTCTTGGTCTCCTCATACTGGATGTCAGCGCTGTTGCCCCACTCGTCGCGATGGGTGCTGGCATCCCAGCGGGGCCAAAGGATGCACTGCCCCGTCTGGTCAGCCTTCATGGTGGCACGAACCACATAGGTTTTGCCCTGCTCCATCGGTGTGGCCAGCTTGCAGAACACCTCCTTGTCCCAAGAATTAGCACCTGCCTTGCCATTGTTATCCTCCAGCACGTGGTTAGCCCCCAAGTTCGAGACGCTGACACGAACCGCCATGGCCTGCTGCTGCCCCAAGAAGTCCGTACAGGTTACGGTGACAGTACCTTCCTTCTCCTCCGTCCCCTTGACGATATTTCCCTCCAGGGTGAAGTCGCTGCTGCTGAACAGAGCCTCATGCGTCAGATTCTCGCGATGTCCGTCAGCAAAGACACCCCAGACGGTCAGCTTTTTGCTGCCTCCCACACGGAAGGCGATGTCGTCGATGGGTTCCAGGCTTGTCAGCTGGTATATCTTCTTCTGGTTCTCCTTCCACGCATAGTCGTCCTGTGCCTTAGTAGTGTGCCCCAGCAGGCGCAGGGCCTCGTATGCGTAGCGCTTGCCCATGGTACGATAGCCTGCCACGGTGAAGTGGATATTGTCACTTCCACAGGGACATCCGTTGGAGGGGATGACGTGGGCCGTAGGTACGACGCTGGGAAGCTGGGCTATCACAGTATTGTGCCACGAGCATGTGCCACCCACGTCAGCATTCACCGTCTCGCCAGCCAGCAGGGGGACATCCTCTGCCTTCAGCTGCAGGTCGTTGAGCAGACGCTCATAGATGGTCTTCACCTTCTGCAGCCACTCTTGATTGCCATTGTCCGACTCTCCCTGGTGTAGCAGGATGCCTTTGATGACACCCGACTGCTGGGCCACCTTCGCCATCTCCACCAAACGCTTGTATGGGTCGTTGCCATAGGCGGCAAAAGAGTTTTTCATCCAGTCTGGCAGGTCTTTCAGGTAGTCATCTACCTTCTCCGACATAAAGCCATCGATGGCCACGCCACCTATCGCCACATCAACCACACCCACCTTCACATTCGAAGGCAATGCAGCCACCATAGTACGTCCAAAGTAGTCTGCCATGCCCACGTTGGTCCACTGACGGACTATCGGGGGGTAGGCCGTATACCAGGTGCCCTTGGTTCGCTGGGGCGACTGGAAGTCCACACACGCCAGTGTCTGGAAGCGTGGGTCCACGTACTGTTTGTCTATCTCCTCAGGGGTTGCATTGCCCTCCATGTTCGACTGTCCGAAGCAGAGATAGACATAGAAGTCTGGGGCTGCTGCGCCTTGTGCGCTGAGGGCCATCAAGGCTGTAGCAATAAAGGTAAAAAGTCTCTTCATTCTAATAATATGATGTCTGTTCCGAGTTAGCTGTCAGATAGCGCTGCAAAGATACGAAGAAAAAAGGAGACAGGCTTTTGTGCATGTCTCCTATTCTTTTGTCTTTGTTACATCTCAGCTTTTGGGAAGTTCCAATATGAAACGCGAGCCGTGTTCATAGGTATCGTCGTAGATGAGGTCACCCCCCAGCTGCCTGGCATGCTGCTTACAGACAGGCAGGCCAAGGCCCAGGCCCTCCGTAAAGCCGTCGTGCTTGAAGAACTGGGTGAAGATGCGCTCGCGGTCAGCCTCGGCAATACCAGAACCCGTATCCTCGACGACGAACTGCACCTTCTCGTCTGTAGCCTTCACACGCAGCACGACAACACCCTCGTTGGTGAACTTCTTGGCATTGTAGAGCAACTCGTTGAGCGTCTTCGTCAGGTAGCTCTTGTTCGTATGGATGCGCAGGCTGTCAGGCACCTCCGTCTCCACACGCAGGTCTATCGTCTCGGGAGGGCGCTGGTGGTAGACAACAGCAGCCTCGTGGGCTATCTTGTTGCATCTGACAAAGTCGTTGCGCTCTACCACCGTATAGCCGTTGAAGGTGGATGCCGTCACCAGCATGTTGACCATGCGTGTGACGCTGATGGCATTGTGCTGCATGGTTTCCAGTATGCGATTCGTCTCGCCGTCAGGAATGACGCCATAGCCGTCGCGCAACACCTGTACGAAGCCCTGTATGATGTTCAGCGGCGTACGTATCTGGTGGAGCACATCCTGTATGAACTCCGTCTTCTTCTGCTCGGCCTCGGCCACCAGCACGTTGGCTTTGGACAGCTCGCAGTTACACTGCTCCGCCTCCTGGTTCACGCTTTGCAGCCTGGTGACATGCTGGTTGATAGACTGTTGCATGTGCACAAAACTGTTCTGCAACTGTCCTATCTCATCCTTGCGCGAGCTTAGGGCCATCTGCTCGTCGAAGTGTCCGTCGGCAATATGTCGCGACTGGTCTACCAGCTCGTTGACAGGCTGTATGAAGTGCTTGATGGTCTTGCGGCAGAACAGCAGGATAATCAGCAGACCCACCACTAACAGCGGAATGACGATGAAGCCTAACTGGTGGTAGGCGCCCAGGATGTCGCTCTCCATGCAGACCAGCGCGATGCTCCAGTCCGTTCCTTCCAATGGCTGGTAGAACACGATGCAGCGCTGTCCGTCAATGTTTGCATACACGTTGCCCGTCTTGCCCTCCATCATCTGCAGGGCCAGCTCGACGATGTCCAGATGGGCCTTGGGGTCTATGCCGTCCAGTATCGTGGTATGCAGCAGTTTCGTAGTGTCGGGGTGCACAAAGTAGTGTCCCCTGTGACCTAACATCATCGTGTAGGAGTTAGGGAAGGGCTTTTCCGCCGTGATGGTACGCGAGAGCTTGGTCAGCGAGAGGTCCGTGGAGAGCACTCCTATCAGCTGGTGACGCTCGTTATACAGCGGTTTGCAATACGAGGCTATTATCTCTTCCGACGACAGCGTACCCTCGTTGTAGTCGTCGAAGGGGTCCACCCACACTGCCTTGCCCTTCACTCGCGGCGTGCTGTACCACACCTTGTCGAAGTATTCGTATTCGCCCTCGCGCACCGTCTTGACAGAGTCGTTCTGCCTGACGGAGTAAGCCGAGAAGTAACGCCCGAACTGCGTAAAGAAGTAGGGCTCGGTGGTGATGGAACAGCCATTGATGTTGGGGTTCAGCGCTACCACCCGGTGGGTGAACGCCAGCAGCGAGTCAGGCTCAAGATGGGCATACACCTGCCATTCTGCATGCTGTGTGGCCACCTCGACCTCGTCCAGACAGTTGCGAACCCTCAGGGCCGTATTGTCCAGCACGCGCTCCGCATGGTCCATGGCCTCACCCCTCAGCATCTGACGCGACTGCAGGAACAGGAAGCCGAGGCTCACCACGAAGAGCGTCACGACAAACGCCAGGATGCCTATGGTCAGTTTGAGCGTCAGCGACTGACGGATGCGCTGGATGGGATTTCTCATCTCCCACCTCCTTTCTTCATTGTCACCTGCAGAATCTGGTCCAGCAAGTTGATGACGGTAAAAGTATGCTGCTGTATCCGGTCGGCATGCCGCTGGATGTCATCCTGCGTCATCTCCTTATGGTGCTTCATGATGTCAGCGACTGACGCGCTGATGTCGTTCAGAGGCTGGTTCATCTGGTCCGTTACGTTACTCAGGAAGTCCGACTGCACTCGGTTGGCCTCCTGCACCTGTTCGTAGGCTGCCTCCAACGACGCCTTACGCTCCATGAGACGCTTGGTCTGGCGCTCCGTCTCTGCCAGATGGTCCACCAGCGAACGCTGCATGGAGGCGAAGCTGTTCTGCAGACTGCCTATCTCGTCCTGCCGACGCGTCTCCTCTATCGGTGTGTCATAGTGGCCCTCGGCAATGCGCCGGGCCTTCATGGACAGCACACGCAAAGGACGCAGCTGCAGCATGACATACAGCAGGCAGAACAAGAGCAACGCCAGCAGGCCGACACCAATTAGTATCAGGGTGAATCTCTGCAGAGTGTGGTAGTCGGCCAGAAGTTCGTACTCTGGGCACACGATATTGATGCTCCACCCCGTATTCTTGAATGGCTTGAAGAACACCCAGTTGTCGAAACCGAAGAAGTTGACCTTCATCTCGCCGCTCTGCCCGCTCATCATGGCCTCGGCCAGCTGCTTGTACTGCTGCTGGTCGCCAGGCCAGTACTTTATCTGGTTGTACACAGCGCCGGCCACCAACTGCGTTGTGTCAGGGTGCACTACGAAGGAGCCGTCCCTGGCCATCACAGCGCAGAACGTATTGGGGAAGGGACGCGTCTCCTGCACCATCTTCGACAGCCACACCAGCGACACGTCGAAGGCCAGCACGCCCACCGCCCTGCCTTTGTGATGGATGGGCACGCTATACGAGGCAACGGGCATGCCGCTTCCAATATTCTCCTTGCCATCCTCTATCCATGCGGGGGCATCACTCCTGATGGGCTCCGTAAACCATTTCTGCTCCACATAGGGAGTATTCCCGAAATGGTCAGCCTCCACGATGCTGTCGCCCTGACGGAAGTGGTAAGCCATATACAGGCGTCCCTTCTTCGGATAGAAGTCGGGCTCGAAGGCTATGGCACACCCTGTAATGTCAGGCATCGTCTCCACTATTTTTCGCGTGTACACCATCATCCGCTCCGGCTCGTCCAAGTGGTTCTCCACGTTCCACTGCATGTTGGTGACGGCCACCTCCACCTTTTTCAGCGTATTGTCAATGTTCAGCGCTGTCGACTCCAAGGCCTGGCGGGCCTCATCCATTGCTTCCTTCCTGATGGCCTCACGGGCGTAGTAGAACATGACGGACAGTGTGACTACGAACAGCATAGACACTATCGCCAGCACCCAAAAGCTGAGTTTTGCGGACAAGGTTCGATGGATGACTTTGGTGAATACGTTCATCTTGCCGACAAAATTACGAATAAGCGAGCAAAAAACCAAGAAAAAACACAGAATTTTCTTTTGTTTTCGAGCGAGAGTAACTTCTCCCTTGGGAGAAAGTTAACGACAGCGAGCAAAAAACCAAGAAAAACAGGTTTTTCTTGGTTTTTATGTTGCTACTTGAACAGATGCGGCACAAACTGCCGGAAGCTCCTCCGCCACGTCAGCCACTCATGATGCGTGCCCGGCGACACATAGAAGTCCGCCTTGATGCCGGCCTCGCGCAGGCTCTTCACCAGCGCCTCCGTACCGAAGTTCTCCTCCGAGCCACAACTCAGGAAGAGGTAGTGCATCTTCTTGTTGAATTCGTCCGGACGCGTGAACACACCATCGTATGCCGTCTTCACATCCAGTCCGAAGATGGCCCCGCTGAAGGCACCCATCCAGCCGAACTTGTCCATGTGCTGCAGCACGATGTCGAAGGTTTGGTGTCCGCCCCACGACAGACCGGCCATCGCCCGATGGTCACGGTCTGCCAGGGTACGGAACTTCGAGTCTATAGTTGATATCAAGTCTTGCATCATCACCTTGTAGAACGTAGCGCCATACTCGCTGAATCCCTGACGGTTGTCGCCTCCCTTGAAGGGAGCCTTCACGTCACCGCTCTCCATGACGACAATCATGGGCACAGCCTCCTTGCCTGCTATCAGGTTGTCCATGATGTGCTGCATGCGGCCCTGCTTCGTCCATCCAGTCTCGTCCTCGCCCATGCCGTGCTGCAGGTAGAGCACCGGATAGCGCTTCTTGCCCTGCTCATACTCGGCAGGCGTATACACCAGCGCATGGCGCCACTCGGCTGTCGCCGTGGCATAATAGCTGATGCTGCGCACCTGTCCATGGGCTATGCCCTGCTGCGGACGGTAATAGTCACCCTCCCGCCCTTCGGGAATCTCTATGCCGCCAGCCTCACGACAGCAGCCGAAGAAGGTCTCCGTGGCAGGGTCAATGACGTTCGTGCCACCTATATTGATAAAGTAATAGTGGAAGCCCGTCACTAAAGGGTCGGTGACGGCGCACCACACACCCTGCTCGTCGCGGCGCATCTCGTACTTCTTGCCGCAGATGTCCACCTGCACCCGATGGGCCTCAGGGGCATTGAAGCGGAAGTAAGCCCTGCCCTCGCCGTCCACCTTCGGGAAGTCGTTGCCGGGGACAGTCGTCTCAGCCACAACGGCATCGGCAGGCACCGCAAACGGCGAGCGCACCTGGTAGCCCAGCAGGCTCAGCATCTTCTCGCCATAGCGACGGCCCAGCTCCCGATAGCCCGCAGCGTCGAAGTGCAGCTTGTCAGGACCGTTGCTACACCCCGTAGAACTAACCACGTGGGCTGTATGCAGCGTCTGGGGCAAGGCGTCAATCTGCTTGTTCATGGCCACACACTGGCCCTCGCCATTAGCCTGCACCACCTCGCCGGCCAGCAGAGGCACCTCCTCAGGCTTCAGCTGCAGGTCGCCTAACAGATGGTCATAGACGCTCTGCACCTTGCGAGCCCACTCAGGGTCGCCCATATTCGACTCTCCCTGGTGCATCAGCACCCCCTTGATGACGCCATCCTGCTGTGCCTTCCTGGCCAGCGTCACCAGACGTTCATAGGGGTTGTTGCCGTAAGCCTCCAGCATGCCCTTCATCCATCCTGGCGCCGTCTTCACATACGTTTCCATCTGGTCAGGCATGAAACCCTCAATCCTGATGCCGCCGATGGCGACATGTATCACACCCACACGGATGTTCTCAGGCAGCGTCTCTATCATCGTCCTGCCAAACCAGTCGGCAGGAGTCAGGCCGGTATTCGGACGACACAGCGGAGCAGCAGCCTCGCACCACTCCCCCATCCTACGGCCGCGCTGCTCATCGTCCACAGCAGGCATCAGCAGGAATCGCGGGCCGGGACTCTGCAAGTCCTCAGCCTCAGGGCGTGCGGCACCCTCCATGTTCGACTGTCCGAAACACAGGAAGATATAGAAGTTTTCATCTACAGCGGCATTTGCTCCCACGAGTCCGGTAGTCAGCAGCACCACAAAAAGAAAGATACGTTTCATGTCCTCAATATTTATTTGATGTTTCTCGCTTCTTTTTCTTTCGGCAAAGGTACAATGATTTTCCCTTTCAGCCTTTCTCATTCGTATCAGAAACTATTCGATATGTAACTTCGTGCCCCACACGAGGGCGAAATGCTCGTAATCTTCACACGCTGCACGCAACAAGAACGCCCATCCTGAGACAAGCCGGAACCCCTTCGTACCTTTGCAGTGTCCCGAAGGGGCTGGCGGACCGGGCGCGATCTGGCAGCAAGCCGGGCACGATTTGGCAGAGGACGGGGCGCGATTTGACAGAGGACGGGGCAAGACTCCCTTCAGCCCCCTCCCTTTCTCCCCCCGAAGGGGGAGGTGACGAGAGAGAACACAAAAGGTGTCGGACTCTCACGAGCTACGCCCCCTTTCTGAAAAAAGTTGTCGCGTTGCGACACTTCCTTACAAAAGGTGTCGGACTCTCACGAGCCCGACACTTTCACATGTAAAGTTCTAAAAATTACCCTTGGGCGGGTAATGGGGTATTATTCACCAGCCAGACCGTCTGCAAAACCTGCATAGGTGTGCTTGCGATAATAATTGATATCCCAGAGTCCGACGGGTTCGCCACCACGCCAGCCACTGTCGGTAGGAGCGTCGGTAGCGCACCACTGGCAGATGCCCCACTGCTGTGCGGCAGGGATGATTTCGAGATACGACTTGATGACGAAATTGTAGAGCTCGGCCATCTGCTTGTGCTGCTCCTCCGTCATGTTGCCCGTGGCAACGCTGTTGCCGTTGGCATCGACATAACCCATGTCGAGCTCGCTGATTCGGCAGAGCTTTCCTGAGGCGGCCATCAGCTTGAACATGTTGGTGATGGCGTTCTTCTTCGACTCCTGGGTCTTGGCGTCGGCATAGCACGAGATGTGCATCTGCGAGCCGATACCGTCAATCCTGGTCTGGCCGTCGGACTCCCAACGCTTGATCCAGGCGATGAGCGAGCGCAGCTTGCCGTTCTGGTCCCAGTCGCTCTCGAGGTTGTAGTCGTTGATGAAGAGCTTGATATCCTCGGGGCCGTACTGGCGGGCCAGACGAACGGCGGTACGTACATAGTCGTAGTCGTCAAGGTAGTCCTGCCAGAAGAAGTCGGTAGTATTCCCCTCCGAGCCGTGTTGCAGGGCATAGACGCCCTCGCTGTCGGCATTGCCACCAGAGATGGCCTCGTTGACGACATCCCACGCCTTGACCTTGCCGTCGCAGGCTTCCATCATGCCAGCAATCCAGCGGTCCATGGCCCATGTGAGGGTGTCTTTCTTCTCCTCGGGAGTGAGAGGTATGGAGTTGAGCTTCTCAATCTTGCATACGCGCAGTGAGTAGAAGTCGAGCGTGGCATCGGCGGTCTGAGGCTTCAGGATACAGTCGTAGCCCTTGCTGGGCGAACCCGTGATGCCCGGGAACTTGAGTGCGTAGGTGTGGCGGCCTGCCTCGACGGGGACGGCGGCAGAGAAGTTCTGGGCATCGTTACCCCAGCCGTTCTGGACGGTGAGCTGCACGCCAGAGGCATCCTTGTCGGCTGCCATGTCAACATAGAAGACATAGTCGCCCTCGTCAAGCTGGTTGTCACCACCAGGCACTACGAAGAACTGGCTCCAGGCTCCTGTGGGCACGAAGTGCAGCGCTCCGTTGATGATGGGAGGCTCGCAACCCATGGGATAGTGGGGGAAGGGGCCGTCGGCCTTCGTCTCATAGGTGTAGAAGTTGACTTCCACCTCGACCTCGACAGCGGGGCTCTCGAGCTTGTAGAACTCAATCTTCTTCACGTCGAGGGTGGCGTCAGCAGTCTGGGGCTTCAGGATACAGTCGTAGTTGCCGCCGACGACACCGGGGAACTGCAGCTCGTACACCACGTCGCCAGCCTCGAGGGGAATGGCAACGGTCTTGTTGTCAGCGTCGCCGCCCCATCCGTTCTGGATGGTCAGCTGCACACCGCCAGCCTCCTTGTCGGAAGCCATGTAGAGGCGGCAGAGGTAGTCGCCCTCGGCCAGCGGATTCTGTCCGCCGGGGAAGATGAAGAACTGGCTCCAGGCTCCTGTGGGCACGAAGTGCAGGGCTCCGTTGATGATGGGAGGCTCGCAACCCATGGGATAGTGGGGGAACGGGCCGTCGGCCATCGTGCCATAGTCCATGGTGTTGATAAGGGTCTCTATCTTGGCATCGGGGTCGATGTCAAGCTCCTTGTCCTTGAGCAGGCTGTTGAGCCACTTGACGGGCTGCTGGGCATGCCAGGCCAGGGTGTGTCCATAGACGCTGAGGCCGGCCTCGGTGGCGGTGTTGACGTATTCGGAAACGGTGCTGAAGTCCATGCTGCCGTTATCAGAGTTGACACACGATGCCATCTTCATGGCATTGCCAGCCACCGTCTCGTTGAAGTTGGAGTTGGTCAGGGCATAGACGAGTTCCTTCTGCAGGTAGTCGCTGACGGTAGTACCAATACCTAACTTGAAGTCGGGGTTGGACACATACTGCTTCAGCGGCATGTAGTCGTTCAGGTAGGCGTACTCCGCCGTCTTGGCAGGACGGTCCACCGCATAGTTGCTGGTGTTGAACTCGTCGGCACAGGAAGCCGCCATGGCGGCTCCGAGTGCTAATATGATGAATTGCTTTTTCATTGTCTCGAGTTTTTAGATGTTTACTTTGTGTAGATGGGAGAGAACTCTTCTCTTACCACGCCACTGCGCTGCCATACCAGCTTCTCGCTGACATTAACATTGATGATGTTACCCAGTTCGTCAGTGTCGATAGCCGGTATCTGGTAGCTGACCTCCAGAAGGTCGCGGTCCTTGTTGCCCCACGATGCCTTGGCACCGCTGTCGGTCCATGTACCTGAACCCGTGGCATTGAGACCCGTGGCTGTAATAGTACATTTGTCGGCAGCATCAAAGGTGAGCGTGAGGTCGATGTTGTAGGTCATCGACACCTTCTCAGTCTCTGTGGTCTTGTTGCCTTTATCGTCGCGTTTGTACCGCCAGTAATCGTTGGTAGTCCAAGTGGCATGGTAGATACAACCAGTCATCGAAGTGCTCTCAATCTGGCGTGTCTGGGCCTTCTCGATGTTATCGATAGAGGTAGTGCCGTGAGTGAGCCAGTAGCCACTGTACTTGTTCTGGAACTTGACACAGTAGAGCACATAGTCCATGGGCAGGATTTCCCACTGCGAGGCATCGGTACGGACGGGGCTTCCACCTTCCTTCAGCGTACCTGACAGAACCTTGCCGAAACCCGTCTGGTCAACGATGACCAGAGGGATGACGTAGGTATTCTTGACAGCATCAGCGTTTTTGAAGAATTCGTCGGTAAGCTGTACCTCGGCAGTGCCGTTCATGGTGCCGTTGAAAGGCAGCGTGGTGGGCGACAGCTCATAAAACTCTTTGGGCATAACCTTGACGGGCGTGCCGTCTTCGAAGGTCAGGTTGTCACAAAGCGTGGGGTCCACAGCCACCGTCACGCTGCCGTTAGAGCCATTGTAAGAGCCTCCGAAGGTGGCCTTGATCTGGCACTTGTGGGCGTGGTCGAGTGTGACGTCATACTCATCGTCACCCAGCACGATGGTGCGTACGGGATACTGATAGGCAAAGTAGACGGTTGTGCCACCCTCGTAGTCGGGGAAATCTGCATCGCCATTCTTGCACGAGGTGAACAGGGCAGTGGCCAGCAGCATGCTGAGCATATATGATATTTTCTTATTCATAGTTTTTTTAGAATTTTACATTGTTAGTTACTTGACCATCCGTTGTTTTGCTGCAAGTTGCTCCACTTGAGCAGTTCTGAATAGGGAATAGGACCATAGATCATATACTCCTGATACTGTCGGGACTCCACATCAATCTTCTGATAGTTTGTGACACCGGCGGCAGAGGTGGTGATGCTGACACCCTTGGCTCCCTCGGTGAGGTTGGCCTTCCAGCGGCGCAGGTCCCAGAAGCGGTGGTTCTCGAAGCACAGCTCCAGGCGACGCTCGTTGCGGATGAGCTCGCGCATCTTGGCCTGGTCGCCTTTGATGCTCTCCAGATAGGCGTCGGCCCAATCCTCGCCACTGTGTACGCGGGCGCGGATGGCCTTGATAATGTCGTAGGCTGAGAAATTGGCTCCACCCACGTTGGCCAGCGGACCACTGACCTCGTTGGCAGCCTCGGCATAGTCGAGCAGAATCTCCGTGGTACGGATGCGGATACCGAAGTGGCGCTGGTCGGTCGTGCTCGAGGGGTTGAGGTTGACGTCGTCGCGCAACAGCTTACGCATGTAGTAGCCCGTAGTGGTAGAGCGGCCTACCTCCTTGTTCAGACCGTCCAGCTTCTTGGGGTCAGAGTCTGCCTGCGTGTTGATAGGCGTGCTGTTGACACCCATGGGGTCGCCATTGACCAGGATGTACGTACGCAGACGGGGGTCGCGGTTCTCGTAGGGGTTCGCGGCATCATAGCCTGATGCAGCATCGCTGATGGGATAGCCATTGGCCATAGGGAAGGCATCTACCAGGTTCTGGGTGGGGTTGATACGGCCGTTGCCTTCGAGTGACGGCGGGAAGCAGTCGGACTCCATGGAGTGGCTGTCGCCTACCGTGCCGCGCCATACCACCTCTACGGGGTCGGGGTCGGTGAACTTATAATTATTAATAAAGCTCTTCTCTGCAAACCACTTCCATCCTGTGGGGTCTACAGCGGCCAGGCCGCCACGGAGCTTCAGATAGTCGGCAGCATACTTGGCAGCCTGCTCGTAGGTCATGGCACCACCTGCAGTATAGGCGGGTGAGGCAGCGAAGATGGCTACCTGGGCCTTGAAGGCAGCAATGATGTTGCCGTCAATCTTACCGCGCTGCATGTTTCCGAAGGCGCGGTTGTACTCTGCGTCGGTAGCACCGATGGAAGCATACTTCTGAGGTACGTTACCGGAACTGACGTCGCCATACTCGGCAGGAACATACTTCAGGGCCTCGTCAAAGTCGGCCATAATCTGGTCGATGCAGTCCTTGAAGGTGTTGCGGGGCAGGTTGAAGTCAGAAGACTTGCCCTCGGACTCCAAATGGATGGGCACACCCATCAGGTCGTTGCCCACCATGCCACAGTGGGCACGCAGCAGATAGAACATGTGCAGTCCGCGCAGGGCGTAGGCCTGGCCGCGATACAGGTCCATGTGCATCTGGTTGAGGGCCTCGCTGGTGTAGTCCCAGCGTACCTTGTCGATATTCTCAAGGAACAGGTTACAATACTGAATGGCGTGGTAGCGGGTCTCCCACTGGTTAACAGGGTTCGACTCTGATGTCCAGTTGCCGGTGGCCATCATCTTGTAGCTATTGCTGTTGTCGTTGCTGACAGCATCGTCGGTTGCCACATCGCTGACTGACGAACCGTCGTAGGGCAGTACCAGGAAGGCATTGTCTATCAGGCCACGGGCAAACTGCGGGTCGTTGTACATCTCCGAAATATCCTGCACGTTCTCCAGCGCCGGTTTTATGAGGTCGTCACACGAAGTGAGCAGACTCCCGCCTACGAGCGTTGTTGCCAGATACGAAGCAAACTTTATGATATTCTTGGTCATCATAATATTCTATTTTCTTTTTTCAATTTACATGTTAAAACGCTACTTGAACACCGAGGTTGTAGAAGCGAGCCTGAGGTGCACTGCCGACACTCATCTCCAACAGCTCGCGCTCCTTAGCAATGGTCAGCAGGCTGTTGCCGCTGGCATAGACAGAGAGGCCCTTGACGATGCCGTTGCCGATGATGGACTTGGGGAAGTCGTAGGTCAGCTGTACCTTGGCCAAATCGAAGCGAGAGGTAGAGTAAATCCAAAAGTCAGAAGTGGTGAAGTTGTTGGCACCGCTTCCCGTGGTCAGACGGGGATAGGTGGCTGTAGCAGCTGTCTCGGGAGTCCAGCGGCCGCGAACCACGGCAGAGTACTTGTCGTTCTCGTCAATCCACCAGTAGCTGTTGTTCTTGACAGCCTTGCCGCCGAAACCGCCAGTACCAAGTATGAAGAGCGTGAAGTTCTTGTACTTCATGGTGAGGTTGATGCCCAGTGTGGTGGGAGCGCCATACCAGCCGCCCTTGCCCAGGTTCACCTGGTCCTTCGTGTCGATGACGCCGTCGCCGTTCTGGTCCTTGTACTTCAGGTCGCCGGGACGAACGGTGGTACCGCCAAGCTTCTGAACGGGCGAGTTGGCAATGTCAGCCTCGTCCTGGAAGAATCCCAGGCACTCATAGCCCCAGATGGTGTCCAGGGGCTTGCCCTGACGATACTGATAGCTGTCAGCATAGGCGGTGTCGTCGCGCTTGGCAGCGTTGGTGGTGTAGTGGCTCAGGTTAGCACCCACCTGCAGGCCGAAGTCGCCAAAGTCCTTCTTATACTTCAGGGCGAGGTCGAAACCTGTACGGCTGTCCTCATTGTAGTTGATGTAATGCAGGAACGAAGACGAAGGATAGTAAACCTTGAAGTAGCTGGGCATCTGGTTGGAGTCAGTGATGATGCCGCCGGTAATCTTGTTGGTGAAGAACGAGAAGTCGGCGGTCAGCGCCTTCTTCAGGAAAGCTGCATGCAGACTGAGCGAGAACTCCTTACGGTGCAGGAACGAGAAGTCGTCGTTGCCGCCACGCTTCGACTGTACTGCCGAGTGGCCGGTCTCACCGTTCCAGTCCCACCAGCCACCGCTCTCGTAGGTAGCCTGGTACATATAGTACTCGTCGATTCCCATGTCGGTCTTCAGGTCGCTGTAGCTGGCACTCAGTTTCAGCTCGTCGAAGACGTTCTGGTTCTGCATGAACTGCTCGCGGGCGATGTTCCAACCTAAGGTGAACGAGGGAGACACACCGGCACGGTGGCCTTCAGGCAAGCGGGCTGACCAAGGCAGGGCGAGAGCCAGCGATGCATAGTAGCGGCGGTCGTAGTTGTAGTCGGCCTGGAAACCCAGGTTGGCATTGCTCAACTTGTGGTAGACTCCCGACACGCTCTGCTGGTAGCCGTTGACGACGGCAATGGCACTGACGTTGTGCACGTCGGCGAAGGTGCGGTTGTAGTCGAAGTGGGCATTGAAGGCAATGGTCTGGTTGTCGGTAGAACCGCTTATGTTCTGCACACCCGACTTCTTGTCAACAGTATCGTTGTTGTCCAGTGCTACGATAACATCCTGGCCGTTGTAGGTGCTCCACGTGGGCTGGAAGGTGGCGTAGGTGTTGTTGAATGCAGTTGAATAGGTGGTAGCATAGTCGACAGCTATCATTGCATGGAAGCTCAGACCCTTGAGCAGCGAGCTGAGGTCGGCATTGACGCCGGCATCGAACTGGAACTGGCGCGAGGTCCACTTGTTGTAGCCTGCGGCATAGATGTCGCCGAAGACGTTGGTCTTGTCTGTCAGGCTTCCAGCCAGGAACTGACCGTCGATGAGGTTTGTCGTATTGTCCAGCATGACCAGGGCAGCGGCAGCGTTCGGGTCGACGTAGCTCAGGGGAATCAGCGGACTCAGTCGGTTGGGGCGCAGCGTTGCAGCTGTCGACCAGAAACCGTCACCGTTGGTTCCGCGTGAATTATAATAGGTGGCATTGGCGTTGACGTAGGCAGAGATGTAGTTGTTGATCTTCATATCCACATTACCACGCACATTGAAGCGCTCGGTATAGTTGTTCTTTGCCTCGCCGAAGTCCAGGAAGTCGCCCTGACGGTAGTAGCTCACGTTGGCATAGAACTTGGCACGCTCGTTGCCGCCTTCAATCTCGGCAGTTACATCGCTGCGGTTGTAGGCTTTCTTGATGTAGTCTTTCGAGTAGAAGTTGACGTTCGGATAGCGATAAGGGTTCAGTCCCGTGGCTGTGTTGTAGATTTCTTCCGGCAAGTAGGCGGCACCATGGCCATCGTTGGCACTCGCCTCGTTGTAGAGGGTCATGTACTCGGCCGAACCTAAGTACTCGGGATAGCTCTTGGCGACGTTCCAACCCGTGTTGGCACGTACGTTGACTCTCAGGCCGTCGGTCACCAGACCACGCTTGGTGGTGATGAGCACAGCACCCTTGGAAGCGCGGCTGCCATAGAGCACTACGGCCTGGGCTCCCTTCAGGAAGGTCACCTCCTCAATCTCGTCGGGCTTCACGTTGTTGGCAGCACGGGGCACACCGTCAATCAGGACCAGCATACCATTCGGAATGTTGTCGGCAGAGAAATCCGACGAACCTTCCAAGCCCCACAAACCGTTGCCGTTGAAACCGGCCACATAGCCCTGCAGGTTGTCAAGGCTGTATGTATTGTAGTTCTTCTTCATCAGCTCCCGGTAGTTGACTGACGAGACACCACCCAACACATCGTCTGCGGCAACCTTGCGGAAGGCTACGTTGACGAGCGAGTCCTGTCCGGTCTCTATCTGGGCAGCAGCAGGTGTGACTGACGTGACTGCCAAGAGAGCTGACATATATAATATCTTGTGTTTCATAAATCTTTTTACTTTTTACTTTTAACTTAAAACTTAAAAGATTACCACCCTGGATTCTGACGGTACTCGTCGTACAGATAGACTTCGGTCTCCTTCAGAGGCAGCAGGTAGTGCTTGGTGCCAAAGGCGCGTTCTACGATGACTGTCTCGTTCCAGCCAGTAACCTCAGCGTCGCGAGGATCGTTCTTGGAGTAGTCAAAGTTGCCCACACGCTTGAACTCCTGACGGGTCTTGATGTTGTAGGGAGCCTCTGTCAGTAGTAGCCAGCGCTGCAGGTCGTTCCAGCGGAAGCCCTCGAAAGCCAGCTCGCAGGCACGCTCACGACGAACCTCGTCCATGAACTTGTTGCGGTCGCCCAGGAACTTCTGGGCCACATGGCCGGCACCTACGCGGTCGCGTAGCGTATTGATGGCATCGGCGCCATTCAGGTTACAACGGCTGCTCTTGTGGGTAGCACCACCGGCAGCGGCACAAGCCTCAGCATACATCAAGTAAATGTCGGCTACGCGCATGTAAGGCAGATAGGTCTGCAGGGCACCGCCCCAGTTGTACATTCCGTCGTACTTGTTGCACTGGTGAGGCACCAGCTTCTGGCAGAAGTAGCCTGTGCGGCTGCCGTCGGCAGAGCGTGCAGGGTCGCCCGTAGGAACCATGTTGCCACCCGTAAACATCTCCAAGTATTGGAACTTGGCATCGGCAGAACCTGGCGTTGTGTTCAGGAACTTAAAGCCGTCGAACATGATGTCGTGGTAGAAGCGCGGGTCACGGTTCTTGAAAGGATGAGTGGGGTCGAAACCAGACTCCGGGTCGGTGATAGGCAGACCGTTCTCCATACCGTAGGCGTAGTTGATGTAGTTGGCCGTAGGCATGTGGATGATAGCGTCGTGCTCCACCAGGTTGTTGACCTTGGGACCCCAGAGCTTGGCGAAGTTCCAGTTCGAACCATTGATGTCGGGCATTGGGCCACGCATGACAGCCTCTACCGAGCCTGGCATGCGCCAGCTCTGACCCGTTGTACGGAAGATGTCAGAGTAGTTGTTGTTCGAGCTCTTGTCGGCTTCGTGGTCGTAAATGTTGCTGTACTTGTATTCAGCCAGCTCGTAGGGCGACTTGGCCAGTGCGGCAATAGCCTCACCTAAGGCGTCGGCAGCCTGTGTAGCCAGCGTCGTATTATATTTATAAGTATTGCCATTCTTCGAGGCACCTACCTGTGCACCCAGCTCATTCAGAGGAGAGGCAGCCCACAGCAGGGCCTTGCCCATATAGGCCAAGGCACACACCTTCGTGATGCGGAGGTCGTTCTTGCCCAAGGTACGCTTACCGACTGTGGTGTTGTCCCAGTTGTCAGGCAACAGGTCGGCAGCGGCACGGAAGTCCTCAGCAGCCTTCTGAGCAGCCTCCTGGAAAGAGAGACGGGCCAGGTCGAAGGGACCGTCGGCAGCAATGACATGGTCTACATAGGGCAGTCCGCCGAAGTAGATCATCTGCTCCAGGTGCCACCAGGCACGCATGAACAACAGCTGGCCCTTGATGAGGTTCTTCTCCTCCTGGGTAGCATTGGTCAGCTTGTCGATATTCTCCAGACCGAGATTCATCTTACGGATGACGTACCAGGCATGCTCCAAGGAGTGGGCAAACTTGTCGGTAGAGGTCGGGTTCAGATTGGCGGCACTGCGGTGCAGATAGCTTTGGTCGTTGTCGTACCAGTTACGGTAGTCGCCCAGGTCGAAGTGTGCTGTCACGTGTGTGTCGCCACCGCCGGTATTCATCAGCTCGTCCTCACCCCAGTTGAAGGTGCAGCACCAATAGTTCGACTCCTTGTTGGGAATGCAGTTGTAAGCCTCCTCTACAAAACCCTGGAAGTTCGTGAAGTTCATGAACGCCATCTCAGGGTTCACGTCAGAGTCGGCGGTCTTGTCCAGATAGTCGGTGCACGAAGTGGCTCCGAATGAGAGCGACAAGGCTGCAACGCCCATCATGATATATTGATAAATTACTTTTTTCATTGCGTTGTATGATTAAAGATTGAACTTTACACCGAAGTTAATACGCTTGACAGTAGGATAGGCACCCGTAGCACCACCGCTTGAAGAGAAGTTCGACTCGCGGTCGTCAGGCATGCGGGTCCAGAGCCACAGGTTGTTGGCGCTGACGAAGACCTTCATGTCGTGGATACCAATCTTGCGAATCCAGGGCTGTGTGAAGGTATAGGCTACCTCGACGTTCTTCAGACGGATGTAACTACCGTCGCACAGGTACTGTGTACCGTAATAGTAGCTGGGCTTCGTATTGAAGCGTGGTGTCACCACATCTGCGCCCAAATGGTCTACACTCCACCAAGTACCCTGGTCGTAGACGTTGGCCAGCATGGTGTCGGAAAAGCTAATCATGGTGACGTCGCGCGTCACGTTGGTCACGCCATAGAACTGGGCAAAGCAGCTGAAGCCCTTATACTCGAAGCCGATGGTGGCGTTGTAAGTGTTCTGAGGACTGCCTGTGTAGCCGTAAGGAACGTTGTCGTTGGTGTTGTCTACCACACCATCGCCGTTGAAGTCTACGAGGTAGTAATCGCCAGGTAGCTTCTGGTCGTCGCTGGTATCGTGCTTTGGCGAGCCGTAGATGTCGTCGTAGGTCTGCATCATACCCTTGTCGATGAAGGAGTGGGTCTGGCCGATGGCATAGCCCGCTGCCTTACGATAGCTGGGCAGCAGATCGGGGTCGTCGCGCTTAACCACCTCGTTCACGGCATGCGTCATATTCATGTTGGCCCACAGGCGCATCTTATTGGGGAATACCTTATTGAAGCGTACCTCCAACTCATAACCATTGGTCTTTACCTCACCCAGGTTCACCCAGGCAGGGCTCTGGCCGAAGTAAGAGGGAACGAGCTGCGAGCCGCCTACCAGAATGTCTGTACGACGGTCGCTGAAGATATCGAACGAACCGGCGATGAGTCCACCTAAGAATCCGTAATCGATACCGAAGTTGAACTTCTTCACCTTCTCCCAGTGTACGTTCTCGTTACCTACAGCATCCTCACGATACCACTCGTAAAGAGAGGAACCCTGTGTCACGTCCAGAGAGGTGTGTCCGCCATAGGCCCACTGTGTCATATACATCCAGCGCTTACCGACGTTGTCGTCACCGATGGCACCATACGAAGCACGCAACTTCAGCATGTCGATGATGTGCTTCTCGCGCAGCTTCTCCATGAAAGGCTCCTCACTGATGGTCCATCCTAAGGCTCCTGATGCGAAGAAGGCGAAGCGATTGTCCTTGGAGAACTTCTCTGAGCCGTTGTAGGCACCGTTGAACTCTACGTTGTAGCGGTTGGCCCAGCTGTAGGTGGCACGGAATACCCAGTCCTCGCGGTAGTGGGCAATCTCGGAACCTTTAGCATACTCCTGACGGCCGAAGTTACCCATCAGCGTAACGTCGTGCAGTCCGAACTGGCGGGCCCAGTTGAGCTGCAGCTGGTAGTTCAAGTTGCGCTGGGTTTCTTTATCCTGAACCTCACCGCCCTGGGTGGACCACTTGTTACCCATGGTGTAGTCGAAGCGGTCGTACTGCTCGTAGGGCTGCTTATACTGTGCAATGCCCGTCTCGGGGTCAATCCTCTTCAGCTGGGGGTCGTTATACAGGTCGGAAATACCGCGACGGTCCTCAAGGAACACGTTGTCCCAAGAAATCATGCCGCGCAGCGACAGACCCTTGGTGATGAAGTCGAGCTTCTGCTCCAGCACGAAGTCGGTATTGATACGGGTGGTGGTAATAGTCTGTACACCACCGATGCTCGAAGTCAGAGCCGAGTTCGACACGTTGGTGGAGCCAGGCAGGAAACCCCATGAGCCATCGCTGTACTGGGGCAGGAAGGCGTCAGGTGAGATGTTGTACACACCAGCCCACATCTGCGACATCTGCCAGCCGAGGCTACCACCGCCGTCCCACTCGTGACCACGCTCCCAGGGGTTGGTCTGCTTACCGTTAGAACCGGCAATGTTCACTTTGAAGACAGTGCTCTTGGTAATCTGGAAATCCAGATTAGAACGCACGTTCACGCGGTTATAAGAAATAGAACGATCGTAGTGGCGACCTGTGTCGAACGACTTGAACAGGTCTCCCTCATTAGCGAAGTCCACCGAGGCGAAGTACTTCACAAACTTCGTACCACCCGAGATGTTCAGGTTGGCATTGTACGACATGGTGGATTTCTTGAACATAGCACGCTGCCAGTCAACATTCGGGTAGCGCTCCTGCTGCTCAACAGTGGTCTGGTTGCGGTAGTTCTCGATGAAGCTCATGGGCAACATCTTCGAGAAGCTCTCGGGATACAGGTTCAACTCGTGCTCGATAGCCACGTTGCGAGCTGCCAAAGCATCGTAAGAGTCGTACTTGTCGGGCAGCATGGAAGGAATCTTCATCACGGCATTGGCCGATACGCTAATCTGAGCCTTGCCCTCAGAACCACGCTTAGTGGTAATCAGGATAACACCGTTAGCACCCTTTACACCATACACAGCCGTTGCCGAGGCATCCTTCAGCACCGAGATGGTTGCCACGGACTGGATGTCTACGCTCGACATGGGGCGCTCAATACCATCCACCAGGACCAGTGGGCTGGAGTTGTTCCATGACGACTGTCCACGGATAATAATCTGCGGGTCTTCCTCGCCAGGGATACCTGACGAAGCTGTTGTCACGACACCAGGCAGATTACCCGTCAGGGCCGAGCCGATGTCGGTAATACCTGCGGCACGCTCCAGCACCTCACCTGTGGTCTGCGTGATAGCACCCACCACTGAGGCTTTCTTCTGCTGGCCGTAACCTACGACAATAACCTCCTCCAGCTGGGTGTCGTCCTGCAGCGTAGCGTTGATGGTGCGCTGCTTGCCGACACGAATCTCGCGGGTAGTCATGCCCACATAGGAGATTACCAAGACACTCGACTCTGAAGGCACCTTCAAGGTGTAGAAGCCGTCAAAGTCAGTCACCGTTCCGAGTGAAGTGTTGCCCTTCACCACCACTGAGGCACCAATCAAAGGCTCCCCAGCTCCGTCCGAAACCGTACCCTTAACAGTGATTCCCCCTTGGGCATGCAGCATCGTGGCGCAGCCAAGGAGCATCATCGTCATGAGAACGGTCTGTCTGATCAATTGCTTTAGATTCTTCATTTTGACAGATTTTGATTCATCGTTGTTTTACATTATATTTATATATTTTATCGATTTTTGCTGCAAAGATACGTGCTTTGACTGGAATGTCTTTTTCGATGTGTAACACGGTTTTTATTTTCTGTAACATACCTTCACAATCTTTGTATTTCCGTTGGTTTCGGTTACTTTTACAATATTCATTCCAGGCTGAGCTGAAGTCAAACGACGGCCATCTAACGAATAGTACTCACGAGAGATTTCATCAAAAGTACCATTCTCGAACTCAAAAATACCAGTCGGATTGACTCCGTCATCGCTAAGGAACACCTTATTTATATATATAGGCGAACCGCCTGTTGTCCAAAAACCAGCGATATAAATGTGAGAAGGGTCAATATTGTGGTCAAACTGCGTACAGTTGTCGTCCTTGTAGGCTTTCAGATTATGCAAATCTATTACCAGCCTGGTCTGGCTTCCAGTAAAGTTGCTCCTGGAGGGAGACGACCAGTAATTGTTGATGTCAAACAGACGGAAAGACGCACCTGCATTCTGAGCCTGTTTCAACTCAACAACAAGATACTTATAAGCAGACAGGTCAACACCTTGCGCGTATTGCCAGCCGCCAAAGCCCCACTGACCCGTCTGCAGTTTGCCTGTAGCCTCCTCGTATGTGCCACTCGCGTAAATGCTGGGGTTGAACCACTCTTCTGACAACGAGAACAACGGCTCTTCCTCATGATGGTAGCCATAGTCGGGGTCGTTGATCTTATCGCTATACGCCTGGGTGGCATATTCCTGGTACCAGCGATAGCAGGGACGCGGACAGGCCTCAGGGTCGGTCAGGAAGGTCTGGCCGTCAGGGACTGCATCGTTGTATTTCGCCAAGAGTTCTCCACCTGTAAAAAGGAGCCAGCTGACATTACAGGTTTCGTCCACGATACGTCGGAAATTAGCTCCAAAGCCTTCGCCACCTGCCGTACCTGTATAGGCAAAGGCAAAAGAGCAGCGGGTGTCAAAGACCTCATTGCCATTGGCGTCTTTATGAGAAGGGCTGTACTTTTTAGGTGCCCAGTCCATTTCAGTCACCACGATAGGTGCCTTTTCGGCAATAGGGCCAATCTGCGACTCCCAACCTCTCTTAAACTCACGATAGGTGGTATTGACCTCGCCTTCATGACCGCTATTGTACCAACCGGGGTAGCAATGAACAGCATAGCCTATGTTTTCGCCCTGAACAGGATATTTGGCAAAACCGGCATACTGCGACTGGTAACCCAGTCCGGGGACAAGCAAGACATTGTTGCAATGCTTACGCATCACATCGACTATCTGCTGGAAAAACTTCGCAATAAGCTCTTCCCTACTCCCTTCACCAGTGATATTGACAGGTTCGTTGGCCAACTCGAAGAGCACGGCGCCATTATTCTTCAACTTTTGGTGTTGGGCCACATACTCCCACACCTTTATTAAATATTGCTGATACTCGCCACCCACGGAGATGGTTTCAGGACATACGCCCGGCGGACGCATCACGACGTAGAGTCCTTTCGAGATGGCATACTCGGCCATGGGGATAAACACCAGGTCGAGATAGGTCTTGAACCGCTCAAAGTCGAAGGCCCGTATGTCAGCCTCGCCCTTCCAGCTGTTGCCGTAGGCCTGCGATGCTCCAGGGGTGTTGCTCCAGTAGGGGTCCATGTGCTGGCGTACGAAGGTCATCTTCCAGCCGGCATTCATGATACCGTCGATGATGCCCTTGTTGTAGCTCAGACAGCCGTTGACATTGTAGTTGGTCCACTTCGTGCCCTGTTCGTTAAACCAGGGGCTGAAGGTCTGGGCAAAGCCATGCAGGTTCACACGCTTGCCTTCTGCATTCACCAGAAAGGGACCCTCCACATGCAGGGGCGACAGTGTGCCCTCAGCATGCACCGCCTTGCCGCCCAGCATCATGAACAGCAAGAACAAAATCAGTTTCGATTGCTTCAGTTGATAATACATACTTTTGCGTTTATATTTTTAGTTCTTTACAATGTTGTCTTCAAAGGAGGGGGGAGACTCACGCCGGCCCCCATTCAAATAATAATCTTACATACCAAAACTACTAACCTTTAGTAACCAATAAAGCTTGTATGACTTTTAAGTTGATTTATGAAAAAGTCTTCTTGTTTCGAGTGCAAAGGTATATATAATAAAAGTATATGGCTTTGCGTCGTGTAACATGCACTTTTCGTCATGTAACGCACCCAACACGCTTTACACAGCAAAAGCGTTTTGTTACACTGGCGCAAATATCGGGCGTGGACATTCCGAAAATTTTTCCTATCTTTGCAACATAAACACGAAATACTATCACCAAAAACTATTCAGAACATGATGAGACAACTGTTCACAGCCCTCCTGTTACACGCTACCTTGGGCATTGCAGCGCAAGGCAGCAGCTTGGTACTGCCCTATCAGAACCCCAACCTGTCAGCCCGTGAGCGTGCTGCCGACCTGTGCAGCCGACTGACGTTAGAAGAGAAAGCCCTGCTCATGCAGGACGAGTCGCCAGCCATTTCCCGACTGGGCATCAAGAAGTTCTTCTGGTGGAGCGAGGCCCTGCACGGCGCTGCCAACATGGGCAATGTCACCGTATTCCCCGAACCTGTGGCCATGGCGTCGTCGTGGAACCCAGCCCTGCTCTATCGTGTCTTCGACGTGGCATCCACTGAGTTCCGCGCCCAGTATAACGAGCGCATGTATCGCGGCTCTGGCGAGGATGAGAAGTTCCACAGCCTCTCCGTCTGGACACCCAACGTCAACATCTTCCGCGATCCTCGCTGGGGGCGTGGCCAGGAGACCTATGGCGAGGACCCCTACCTCACCAGCCTCATGGGCGATGCCGCAGTGCGTGGCCTTCAAGGCCCCGAGACCGCCAAATACCGCAAGCTGTGGGCCTGCGCCAAGCACTATGCCGTACATAGCGGTCCTGAGTACACCCGCCATACCGCCAACCTCACCGATGTATCGCCCCGTGACTTGTGGGAGACCTACCTGCCAGCCTTCAAATACCTTGTGGAAAAGAGTAAGGTACGCGAGGTCATGTGTGCCTACCAGCGACTCGACGACGAGCCCTGCTGTGGCTCGCAGCGCCTGTTGCAACAGATTCTGCGCCAGGAGTGGCACTTCCCCTACCTCGTTGTCAGCGACTGTGGTGCCATCACCGATTTCTACACCACCCATAAATCGTCCAGCGACGCTGTCCATGCCGCTGTCGTGGGCTCCCGTGCCGGCACCGATGTGGAATGTGCCTACGGCTACACCTACGCCTCCATCCCTGAGGCGGTACGCCGTGGTCTGATGACCGAGGCAGAGGTTGACCAGCATGTGCTGCGCCTGCTCGAAGGACGCTTCGACCTGGGCGAGATGGACGACCCTGCACTGGTGGAATGGTCTTCAATCCCCTACTCCGTCATGGACGCCAAGGCTCACCGCCAGCTTGCCCTCGACATGGCACGCCAGAGCATCGTCCTGCTGAAGAATGGCGACGCTACGTCGTCCACACTCCCTCTTCCGTTGAGGAATGATGGGGAGAAACTGGCCGTCATCGGCCCCAATGCTACTGACGAACCCCTCATGTGGGGCAACTACAATGGCGTACCCAACCACACCGTCACCATCCTCGACGGCATCCGCCAAAAGCTAAAAGCAAACAGCAAAAAACTCACCTACCTCAAAGGCTGCGACCTCACCGACAGTATGGTGCCCGAGTGCCTGCTGCCCCTGTGCAAGGCCGACGGCAGGAAAGGGCTGAAAGGCACCTTCTGGAACAATACCGCCATGGAGGGCAAGGCAGCCACCACCCAGCACTACACCTCTCCGCTGGCTGTCACCACAGCCGGCATGCACCAGTTCGCCCCTGGCGTCAGGATAGAAGACTTCTCTGCCCGCTACGAGACACAGTACACCCCCACGGAGGATGGCGAGTTCGTCGTCAATGTCGAGGGTTGCGGCCACTTCGAGGTCTACGTCAACGGAGAGCAGAAACAAAAGGTCCACTCTTGGCGCACCACACCCACACGCACCCCCATCCAGGGCGTCAAGGGACAGCCATACACCATCGAGGTACGCTTCCAGTATGTCAAAACGTGGGGTGCAAACCTCAAGGTCAACATCGCCCGCGAGCATCCCATTGACTACCAAGCCATCATTGCCCAACTGCAGGACATCCAGAAGGTCATCTTTGTCGGAGGAATCTCTGCCGGCCTCGAAGGCGAGGAAATGCCCGTCAACATCGAGGGCTTCAAGGGAGGCGACCGTACCAACATCGAGCTGCCTCGTGTGCAGCGCGACTTTCTGCGAGCCCTTAAGGACACAGGAAAGACAGTCATCTTCGTCAACTGCTCCGGGTCGGCCATCGCCCTGGAACCTGAGACGCAGACCTGCGACGCCATCCTACAGGCATGGTATCCTGGCGAGGAAGGCGGAACTGCCGTCGCCGACATCCTCTTTGGCGACGTCAACCCCTCCGGCAAGCTCCCCGTCACCTTCTATAAGCGTACCGACCAGCTGCCCGACTACGAGGACTACACGATGCGAGGCCGTACCTATCGCTACTTCAACGACGCCCTATACCCCTTCGGCTACGGGTTGTCGTACACCACCTTCCGCATCCACGACGCCCAACTGACACTTGATGCAGAAGGCAATGGCCACCTCACCGTCAAGGTCACCAATACCGGCCATCGCGACGGAGCCGAGGTCGTACAGCTCTATGTGCGCAACACCGATGACCCCGAGGCGCCCCTGAAGACCCTCCGTGCCTTCCAGCGCGTCGACGTCAAGGCAGGGCAGACCGCTGTCGTCACCCTACCGCTGACGCGTGAGACCTTCGAGTTCTTCGATGCCGACACCAACACCATGCGCACCAAGGATGGCAACTACGAACTACTCTACGGCACCAGCTCTGCAGACAGCGCCCTACAGCACCTCACCGTAACGAATAAAGGGGCTTTTTTCGTTAAATAATGTATGTTTTACAGCCTTTTCAACTTTTTTTAGTATCTTTGCAGTGGCGAAATTACTAAAATAATATGGACGACGAAATAAAGGACGACATCATTAACTCAGAGGGCTCCGAGAACCCAGAGAACTTAGAAAACCCTGAAAGCTCCGAGAGCTCAGAAGCTCATTCAGACTACAAGCCCGTAAACCGCTTCGACGCAGCAGCCGTACACCACCTGAGCGGCATGTACCAGAACTGGTTTCTGGACTATGCCTCATACGTGATTCTGGAGCGTGCCGTCCCCCATATTGAGGACGGTCTGAAACCCGTGCAGCGACGCATCCTACACTCCATGAAGCGCATGGACGACGGACGCTATAACAAGGTGGCCAACATCGTAGGTCACACCATGCAGTTCCACCCCCACGGCGATGCCTCTATCGGCGACGCATTGGTGCAGATGGGGCAGAAAGACCTGCTCATAGACACACAGGGCAACTGGGGTAACATCCTGACGGGCAACCGTGCAGCAGCCCCCCGCTACATCGAGGCCCGCCTGTCGAAGTTTGCCCTGGACACCGTTTTCAACCCCAAGACTACGGAGTGGCAGATGTCGTACGACGGACGCAACAAGGAACCCATTACCCTGCCTGTGAAGTACCCCCTGCTGCTGGCACAGGGCGCAGAGGGCATTGCCGTAGGCCTGTCGTCGAAGATACTGCCTCATAACTTCGTGGAGATATGCGATGCCGCCATCAGCTATCTGCACGACCAACCTTTCCAGCTCTATCCTGACTTCCCGACGGGTGGCTCCATCGACGTGTCGAAGTACAACGACGGACAGCGCGGCGGCACGCTGAAGATACGTGCCAAGATAGAGAAGCTGGACCCGAAGACGCTGGTCATCCGCGAGATACCGTTCTCGAAGACTACCGAGACCATTATCGACAGCATACTGAAGGCCATTGACAAGGGTAAGATCAAGGCACGCCACGTGGAAGACCTGACTGCCGCCAAGGTAGAGATACAGGTGCAGCTGGCTCCTGGCGTATCGTCAGACAAGACCCTCGACGCCCTCTATGCCTTCTCGGACTGCGAGATTAACATCTCGCCCAACTGCTGTGTCATCGAGGACAACAAGCCTCAGTTCCTGACCATCAGCGACGTGCTGCGCCACAGCGTAGAGCGCACCAAGGACCTCATCCGGCAGGAGCTGGAGATTCGCAAGGGCGAACTGCTGGAACAGTTGCACTTCTGCTCGCTGGAGAAAATCTTCATAGAGGAGCGCATCTACAAGGACAAGAAGTTCGAGCAGGCTCCCAATATTGACGCTGTCTGCGAGCATATTGACGAACGACTGACGCCCTACTACCCGCAGATGGTGCGTGAGGTGACCAAGGACGACATCTTGAAGCTACTGGAAATCAAGATGCAGCGCATCCTGAAGTTCAATAAGGACAAGGCCGACGAGCTTATGGCCCGCATCAAGGCAGAGATTGATGAGATAGACCGCGACCTGGCGAACCTCGTGGAGGTGACAGCCAACTGGTTCCAGTTCCTGAAAGACAAATACGGCAAAGACCATCCACGCCTGACGGAGATTCGCAACTTCGACACCATTGAGGCCACAAAGGTGGTAGAGGCCAACCAGAAGCTCTACATCAACAGGAGTGACGGATTCATAGGCACAGGCCTGAAGAAGGACGAGTTTGTGTGCAACTGCTCCGACATTGACGACATCATCATCTTCTACCGCGACGGCAAGTTCAAGGTGGTGCGTGTGGCTGACAAGCTGTTTGTAGGCAAGAATGTCCTGTGGCTGGGCGTCTTCAAGAAGAACGACCAGCGCACCATCTATAATGCCGTCTACCGTGACGGTCCGAAGGGCTACTACTATATCAAGCGTTTCAACGTTCCTGCCATCACCCGTGACCGCGAGTACGACATCACGGCAGGCACCAAGGGCTCGCGAGTAATCTACTTCACTGCCAACCCCAACGGCGAGGCAGAGGTCATCAAGGTGACGCTGGACCCGGCACCCAAACTGAGGCGTATCTTCTTCGACAAGGACTTCTCGGAGGTCAACATCAAGGGACGTGGTGCCAAGGGTAACCTGCTCACCAAGTTCCAGATACACCGCATCGGGCTGAAGAGCCACGGCCACTCTACGCTGGGAGGCCGTAAGGTGTGGTACGACCCCGACGTGAACCGCCTGAACTACGACGAGCACGGACGCCTGCTGGGTGAGTTCAACGACGGCGACCAGATACTGGTCATCCTCAAGAATGGCGACTACTACCTCTCGGGCTTCGACGCCAACGTACACTTCGAGGACAACGTAGCCCGACTGGAGAAGTACGCCAGCGACAAGGTGTGGAGCTGTGTGCTCTTCGATGCTGACAACCAAGGCTATCCTTACGTCAAGCGCTTCCTCATGGAAGCCTCGAAGCGCAAGCAGAACTACCTGGGCGAGAATCCTGACTCGCAACAGATACTGCTGACGGACACCGCCTACCCGCGACTGCAGGTGACGTATGGCGGCAACGATGAGTTCCGAGGACAAGAGGAGATTGACGTGGAGCAGTTTATCAGCGTCAAGGGTTTCAAGGCCAAGGGTAAGCGTCTCACCACGTGGCAGGTGGAAAGCATCGTCGAGCTGGAGCCCACCCGTTTCCCCGAACCCCCGGAGGAGCCCGAGAACGCAGAGGACACCGAGGAGGAAGAGAACCTGGACCCTGACGCCGGCAAGAGCCAGCAGCAGGTCATGGACGAACTGACTGGACAACAAAACCTTTTTAGCGATGAAGATTACAAGTAAGATATGGGGTCTCGTGGCAGGCCTCGCCCTATTCAGCACGTCGTGCCTGACAGCACAGGCCCAGAATGACTCGCTGAAGGTCATTACCCGTAGTCACATGGTGGGCTTGGGTGGCACAAAAGTATTGGACACCTATCTGTCGCAGGAGCACTTCAGCGGATTTGGCCTGTCGTTCCTTGCCACGGCAGAGCGCCAACGCCAAGGACGCCACTGGTCGACACTCATAGAGCACGAGGCCAACTTCTCAAGCGTCAAGGACCGCGCTGACAACAAGCAGGAACTGGAGGGTGCCTATAACTTCTACTGGGGCAAGCTCTACAGCTGGCCTCTGTTGGACGGACGGCTGAAGCTGCAGGCGGGCGGACTCGTCAACGCCTCGGCAGGATTCATCTACAACACCTCCAACTCGAACAATCCCGCACAGGCCCGGTTCCACCTGAACCTGATGCCTACGGGTGTGGCTACCTACCACTTCAAGTTGTGGCGCACGCCACTGACGGCACGCTACGAACTGGCCCTGCCCCTGGTGGGAGTGAGGTTCTCGCCCAACTACGGACAGTCGTACTACGAAATCTTCTCGCGAGGAAACTACGACCATAACATCGTGCCCACCACCTTCGTATCGGCCCCCGAATGGCGCCACATGCTGACCATCGACGCCCAGCTCAGCAAGAAGCTGACGCTGCGCCTGGGCTATCTGGGCAACATGCAGCAGGCCAAAGTCAACAACCTGCGCCAGCACATCTATACCCACCGCGTGCTGATAGGTATCACCAAACGTTTCTCCATCATACCACAAACGCTATGAAAAAAATCAGCTTTTGGCTCTTAGCTCTCAGCTCTTGGCTACTGTTCTCCTGCATAGACACCGACGAGCGGCCGGACACGCCTACAGGCAACTTCGAGGCACTGTGGCAAGTGATTGACGAGCACTATTGCTTCTTCGACTACAAGCAGCATGAATACGGGCTCGACTGGCAGAGTGTATATAATAATTATAAGGTACGCGTAAGCGACAAGATGACGGAGACCCAGCTCTTCGAAGTGCTGACAGACATGCTCTCGGAACTACGCGACGGACACGTCAACCTCTCCACCTCCATGGACTACGGACGCTACTGGGCCTGGCATGAGGGCTATCCGCAGAACTACAGCGACACGTTAGAGCGACGCTATATGGGTACCGACTATAAGATTGCCGCCGGCGTCAGCTACCGGGTGTTGGACGACAACATAGGCTATCTGCGCTACGAGTCGTTCTCCGTTCCCGTAGGCGAGGGCAATCTGGACGATGTCTTTTCCTATCTGGCACTCTGCAGAGGCCTCATCATTGACATCCGCAACAACGGAGGCGGCGAACTGACGACTGCAGAACGACTGGCAGGGCGCTTTGTGCAGGAGAAGACGCTGGTAGGCTATATGCAGCACAAGACAGGAACGGGCCATAGCGACTTCTCGTCCCTGGAGCCCCAATACCTGGAGCCCAGCAGCAACCTGCGCTGGCACAAGCCCGTCTGCGTGCTGACGAATCGCAGCGTCTATAGCGCTGCCAACGCCTTTGCTGTCTGGATGCATGCCTTGCCTAACGTCAAAATCGTCGGCGACCATACTGGTGGAGGCTCCGGCATGCCCATGTCCAGCTCCCTACCCAATGGCTGGAACGTACGCTTCTCGGCCTGTCCCATGTACGACGCCAACCGACAGCATACCGAGTTCGGCATAGCCCCCGACGTGCCTGCAGCGCTTACTGACGAGGCTACAGCACAAGGTATTGACCTCATTATAGAGACTGCTCGAAAACTTTTGGCAGAATAATTTGGTAATCTGAAAGAAATGTTGTACCTTTGCCGCCGCAAATCAACTCCGTCAAACGAATCGACCCCGTGGATTCTTAGAGGAATTGACTTCGTCCCTTCATAGGGATTAGCGCCTGTGGCGGAATTGGTAGACGCGCTAGACTTAGGATCTAGTATCTCACGATGTGCAGGTTCGAGTCCTGTCAGGCGCACAGACAACATAAAAGTCGGCATAGCTCAGCTGGTTAGAGTATCACCTTGACATGGTGGGGGTCCTTGGTTCGAATCCAAGTGTCGACACAAAAGAATAGGATGCGTCAATTTCTTTTCGCACCTTTACGACATGGCTAACGAGAAAGAAAAGTAAAGCAAGAGTTTCCTACCGACAAACTGATAGTTACATGCCGAGAAACTGGCAGTTTCCTACCGACAAACTCATGGTTACTCGGCATGTAACTATTGTGCATCTTACACCAAACCAAAAATCGCTTGATAGTTTTTCACCCATCATAGGTCACTTAATTCAAGTTTCACAAGCTCCCCTTGCCCTTGAAGTTGAGCCTGCAAACTTGAATAAACATTAAAAAGTAGCGGCTTTATTTTGTGGTTTGCGTTAGTTTTTGTAATTTTGCACGCTCAAAACGCATAATTTAACATTAAACAAGGTATAAAGACGAAATGAATATCACATTTGAAGCTCCTGACAAGGTGAATGGTCTGATGACTATCACGCTGGAGAATGCAGACTATCAGGGCGAGGTTGACAAGACCCTGAAAGACTATCGTAAGCGCGCCAATGTTCCCGGTTTCCGTCCTGGTCAGACTCCTATGAGTCTCATCAAGCGCCAGTATGGCACTGCTGTAAAGGTGGACACAGTGAACAAGATGCTGGGCGAGAAGCTGTATGAGTATGTTCGCGAAAACAAGATACAGATGCTGGGCGAGCCCCTGCCCAGCGAGCAGCAGGAGCCTATCGACTTCGAGGGCGACAAGCCCCTGACCTTCATGTTCGACATTGCCGTAGCTCCTGAGTTCAAGGCTGAACTGACAGGTCGCGACAAGATTGACTACTATAACATCACTGTCGACGACAAGCTGATTGACCAGCAGGTAGACATGTACCAGAGCCGTGCCGGACAGTATGAGAAGGTAGAGAAGTACGACGCAGAGCAGCGCGACATGCTTAAGGGAGACCTGCGTGAGCTGGACGAGAAAGGCAACGCCAAGGAAGGCGGCATTGAGGTGGCTGACGCTGTGCTGATGCCCCAGTATATGAAGGTTGACGACCAGAAGAAGCTGTTCGACGGCTGCAAGCTGGGCGACGTCATCACCTGGAATCCCCGCAAGGCTTATCCCGAGAGCGACGTTGAGGTAAGCTCGCTGCTGAAGATAGAGAAGGACCAGGTTGCCGAGCACACGGGCGACTTCACCTACCAGATTACTGAGATTTCACGCTTTGTCAAGGCTGAGGTAAACCAGCAGCTGTTCGACCAGACCTTTGGCGAGGGTACCGTGAAGGACGAGAAGGAGTTCCGTCAGAGAATCAGCGACATGATCAGCCAGCAGTTCAAGGCTGACTCAGACTACAAGTTCCTGTTGGACGTACGCGCCCACATGGAGAACAAGGTTGGCAAGCTGGAGTTCCCCGAGGCTCTGCTGAAGCGTGTGATGAAGCAGAACAACAAGGACCGCAAGGATGTTGACGATTTCGTAGACAAGAACTTCGACGCCAGCATCAAGGAACTTGGCTGGCACCTCATCAAGGAGCAGCTGGTTGCCGCCCAGAACATCAAGGTAGAGGACGACGACCTGAAGGCTGTTGCCAAGGAGGCAGCCCGTGCACAGTTTGCACAGTATGGCATGTCGAACATCCCCGACGAGTATCTGGACAACTACGCTCAGGAGATGCTGAAGAAGCGCGAGAACGTAGACGGTCTGGTAGACCGTGCCGTCGACGTGAAGCTGACTGCCGCCTTGAAGCAGGTAGTGAAGCTGAACGAGAAGGACATCACGCTGGACGCCTTCGAGAAGATGCTGAATGAGAAATAAAGAGGCAGGAAACAGGCTCTTTATAATTCTTTAACCAAAAAAAACAGGTCAGAATGCATGGCGTTCTGACTTTTTTTGTAATTTTGTATCTGCTTATAAATATAAGGAAGGAATTATGAACAACGATTTTAGAAAATATGCCACCAAACATCTTGGTATTAACGGTCTTGTGCTGGACGACGTGATGAATGCACAGGCCCAGTACATGAACCCTTATATCTTGGAGGAACGTCAGTTGAACGTGACGCAGATGGACGTGTTCTCACGACTCATGATGGACCGCATCATCTTTCTGGGTACGCAGATTGACGACTACGTGGCCAATACCATCATGGCACAGCTGCTGTTCCTGGAACAGGCTGACCCGGGCAAGGACATCAGCATCTACCTCAACTCGCCTGGCGGCAGTGTCACAGCAGGTCTGGGCATCTACGACACCATGCAGTTCATCAGTTCTGACGTAGCCACCATCTGCACAGGCATGGCCGCTTCGATGGCTGCTGTCCTGTTGGTGGCCGGCACTGAGGGCAAGCGCTCTGCCCTGCCCCACAGTCGCGTCATGATACACCAGCCCTTAGGTGGTGTACAAGGACAGGCCTCAGATATCGAGATTGAGGCCAAGGAGATTATGAAGTTCAAGAAAGAGCTGTATACCATCATCAGCGAACACTCGCACACACCCTACGACAAGGTGTGGAACGACTCAGACCGCAACTACTGGATGACGGCTGACGAGGCTAAGGAGTATGGCATGATTGACCAAGTGCTCAAAAAGAAGTAAGAGGTAGGAAATGGCAAAGAGATGTAATTTCTGTGGGCGCTCAGAGCGCGAGGTAAAGCTCCTGATAACGGGTGTGGACGGCTGTATCTGTGAAGACTGTGCCGTACAGGCCTATCAGGTGGCTACTGCCAACGGCTATGGTCCTGATGCCAAGAAGCCCAACCAGGATTTCCAGTTGAAGCGCATTCCCAAACCCAAGGAAATCAAGAATCACCTGGACCAGTATGTCATTGGCCAGGACGAGGCCAAACGCTATCTCAGCGTTGCTGTATACAACCACTATAAGCGCCTGCAGCAACCAACCTCGGAGAATGAGGTAGAGATAGAGAAGTCGAACATCATCATGGTAGGCTCGACAGGAACAGGCAAGACCCTTCTGGCCCGTACCATTGCCAAGCTGCTGGATGTGCCCTTCACCATCGTCGACGCTACCGTCTTCACGGAAGCCGGCTATGTGGGCGAAGATGTAGAGAGCATCCTGACACGCCTGCTGCAGGTTGCCGACTACAATGTGGAAGCAGCCCAGCGAGGCATCGTCTTCATTGACGAGATAGACAAGATAGCCCGAAAGTCGGACAATCCCTCCATCACCCGCGACGTCAGTGGCGAAGGCGTGCAGCAGGGATTGCTGAAACTGCTGGAAGGCACCAACGTCAACGTACCTCCCAAGGGAGGACGCAAGCACCCCGACCAGGACTACATATCTGTAGACACGCATAACATCCTGTTTATATGTGGCGGTGCCTTCGACGGCATAGAGCGTAAGATAGCACAGCGTATGAACACCCACGTGGTGGGATACAACTCCGTGCAGCACGTGCGTAAGATTGACAAGGAGAACCTGATGCAGTACATTGCTCCCCAGGACCTGAAATCATTCGGACTCATCCCCGAAATTATCGGACGTCTGCCCGTGCTGACCTATCTGAATCCACTTGACCAAGCGGCTCTGACAAAGATACTTACAGAGCCTAAGAACTCCATCGTCAAACAGTACGTGAAACTGTTTGACATGGACGGCATCAAGCTGACCTTTACCCCCGAGGCCCTGACGCTCATTGTCGACAAGGCGGTAGAGTACAAGCTGGGAGCCCGCGGACTGCGCTCCATCGTGGAGAGCATCATGATGGACGCTATGTTTGAAATACCCTCTAAGCGAACTAAATCCTTTGAGGTGACAGCCGAGTATGCCAAGCAGCAGCTCGACAAGTCACATCTGCAATAACACCCTTAAAAAGTCTATGGCAAAAAAGAAACAGAATCTGACAGAAGCGCTGAAGAAATATTTCGGCTTTGACAAGTTCAAGGGCGACCAGGAAGCCATTGTGCAAAACGTGCTCGACGGCAAGGACACCTTTGTGCTCATGCCCACGGGTGGTGGCAAGTCGCTGTGCTACCAGCTGCCTTCCCTGCTGATGGAAGGCACGGCCATCGTCATATCGCCTCTCATAGCCCTGATGAAGAACCAGGTGGACGTCATCAGCTCCATGAGTGAGGAAGGCACAGCTCACTACCTGAACTCGTCGCTCAACAAAGCAGCTATCGACCAGGTGAAGGCCGACATCCTGGCAGGCAAGACCAAGCTGCTCTATGTCGCTCCTGAGTCGCTGACCAAGGAAGAGAACGTCGAGTTCCTCAAGCAAGCCAAGATATCGTTCTATGCTGTCGACGAGGCCCACTGTATCTCTGAGTGGGGGCACGACTTCCGTCCTGAATATCGCCGTATCCGTCCTATTATCAACGAGATAGGGAACGCCCCTGTGATTGCCCTCACAGCAACGGCTACAGACAAGGTGCGCACCGACATCAAGAAAAATCTGGGTATCATTGACGCCACCGAATTCAAGAGTTCGTTCAACCGTCCTAACCTGTATTACGAGGTACGCCCCAAGACCACTGAGGTTGACAAGGACATCATCCGCTTCATCAAGCAACACCCTGGCAAAAGCGGCATCATCTACTGTCTCTCGCGCAAGAAGGTGGAGGAGCTGGCGGAAATACTGAAAGCCAACGACATCAAGGCTGCACCCTACCATGCCGGTTTAGAGTCTGCCCTGCGCTCTCAGACACAGGACGACTTCCTCATGGAGGAGATAGACGTCATCGTGGCTACCATCGCCTTTGGCATGGGTATTGACAAGCCCGACGTACGCTTCGTCATCCATTACGACATTCCCAAGTCGTTGGAAGGCTACTATCAGGAGACTGGTCGTGCAGGTCGCGACGGAGGCGAGGGCATGTGCATCACGTTCTACGCCCAGAAAGACCTGCAGAAGCTGGATAAGTTCATGGAGGGAAAACCTGTGGCAGAGCAAGACATCGGACGCCAGCTGCTGGCAGAGACTGCTGCCTATGCTGAGAGTTCCGTCTGTCGTCGTAAGATGCTGCTCCACTACTTTGGCGAGGAGTATCACGAGGAGAACTGTCACAACTGCGACAACTGTCTGCACCCCAAGAAGGAGCTGGAGGCCAAGGACTTGTTGCTCATCGTGCTCAAGACCGTGCAGGTGCTGAAGGAGAACTTCCGTTCCGACCACGTGATAGACTTCGTGACAGGTCGCGAGACAGAAGAGATTCTCTCGCACAAGCACCAGAACCACGAACTGTTCGGGACAGGCGAGGAATACGAGAAGAAACTCTGGAATCCCGTCATTCGTCAGGCCCTGCTGGCAGGCTACCTGAAGAAGGATGTCGAGAACTATGGCCTGCTGAAGCTCACCTCCGCCGGCAAGAAGTTCATGAAGAGCCCCGCGTCGTTCATGATTGTCGAGGATAACGAGTTCAACGGCGAATACGATTCGACTCTCGAGCACGAGGCTACCATCAGCGCTCTTGACCAGACGCTTAGCGCCATGCTCAAAGACCTGCGCAAGAAGGTCAGCAAGAAGCTGGGACGCCCCCCATACGTCATCTTCCAGGATGTCAGCATCGAGCAGATGGCTACAGACTTCCCTGTCAATCTGGAGGAGCTAAAGAACATCCAGGGTGTGGGCGAGGGCAAGGTGCGCCAGCCCTATGCCAAGGAGTTCGTCGACCTCATCAAGCACTACTGCGACGAGAACGACATTGAGCGCCAGGCAGACATGCGTGTCCGTACGGTGGCCAAGAAGTCTATCCTGAAGGTGAAGATTATCCAGGCCATTGACCGCCAGATAGCCCTTGACGACATTGCCACAGCCCAGGGTCTCGACTTCGATGAACTGCTCGACGAGGTGGAAGCCATCGTCTATAGCGGTACCAAGCTCAACATCGACTATTTCCTTGACGAGGTGATGGACGAGGACCATGTGGACGACATCTACGACTACTTCGCAGAGAGCGAGACCGACTCGCTGGAAGATGCCATCCAGGAGCTGGGTGCAGAATGCTCGGAAGACGAAATCCGACTGGTTCGCATCAAGTTCATCAGCGAAATGGCGAATTAGCCATGTGCTGTTAGCTATTAGCCGTTAGCCTTTGGCTATTAAATCGTGTTAATATTGCGTGCAAATGGCTGCTATCTCAGAAAAAAGCAGTAAATTTGCACGCAATAAAATTTAAAGGAGATTATTTATGTCATCATTTATTGCAGACAAGATTGTCATGGACGGCCTGACTTTTGACGACGTCCTTTTGATTCCAGCTTATTCTGAAGTGTTGCCAAAGACGGTAGAGTTACGTACCCGTTTCTCGCGTCATATCCAGCTGAACGTCCCCTTCGTGACAGCTGCCATGGACACCGTTACCGAAAGCCAGATGGCCATTGCCATTGCCCGCGAGGGAGGCATTGGCGTCATCCATAAGAACATGTCTATCGAGAACCAGGCCCGTGAGGTGGCCATCGTCAAGCGTGCTGAGAACGGCATGATCTACGACCCCATCACCATTCCCCGTGGCTCAACGGTAGCCCAGGCCCTCGACATCATGGCAGAATACCACATCGGAGGAATCCCCGTGGTAGACGACGACCGTCACCTGGTGGGCATCGTCACCAACCGTGACCTGCGCTTTGAGCGTCGTCTGGATCGTCCCGTCGACGAGATTATGTCGAAGGACAACCTCGTCACGACCCATCAGCAGACCGACCTGTCTGCTGCTGCCGACATTCTGCAGAAGAACAAGATTGAGAAGCTGCCGGTGGTAGACAAAGACAACCGTCTGGTAGGTCTCATCACCTATAAGGACATCACCAAAGCCAAGGACAAGCCCATGGCATGCAAGGACGAGAAAGGTCGTCTGCGTGTCGCTGCCGGCGTAGGTGTTACTTTCGACACCCTGGACCGCATGCAGGCACTGGTGAATGCCGGTGCTGACGCCATTGTCATCGACACAGCCCATGGCCACTCCAAGGGCGTCATCGAGAAGCTGCGCGAGGCCAAGGCTTCCTTCCCCAACATCGACATCGTTGTGGGTAACATTGCAACGGGTGCTGCTGCCAAGATGCTGGTAGACAACGGTGCCGACGCTGTCAAGGTAGGCATCGGCCCTGGCTCTATCTGCACCACACGTGTGGTTGCTGGCGTGGGTGTTCCCCAACTCAGTGCCGTATACGATGTGTATAGCGCCCTGAAGGACACTGACGTGCCCCTGATTGCTGA
This sequence comes from Prevotella sp., assembly GCA_017412705.1. Lineage (GTDB taxonomy): Bacteria > Bacteroidota > Bacteroidia > Bacteroidales > Bacteroidaceae > Prevotella. The sequence continues at coordinate 54,644 of JAFPWS010000079.1, read as the reverse complement.
CGGTGGTCTGCGCTACTCTGGCGACATCGTCAAGGCCCTGGCTGCTGGTGGCTCATGCGTCATGATAGGCTCACTTGTCGCAGGTACCGAGGAGAGCCCTGGCGACACCATCATCTACAATGGACGTAAGTTCAAGAGCTATCGTGGCATGGGTTCACTCGAGGCCATGGAGCATGGCTCTAAGGACCGCTACTTCCAGGCTGACACTAAGGACGTGAAGAAACTGGTACCCGAGGGCATCGCTGGACGCGTGCCTTACAAGGGAACGGTACAGGAGGTTATCTACCAGATGGTGGGAGGTCTGCGCTCAGGCATGGGCTACTGTGGTGCCGCTACCATCGAGAAGCTTCACGACGCCAAGTTCACACGCATCACCAACGCAGGTGTCAACGAGAGTCATCCGCACGATATCACCATCACCAGCGAGGCTCCCAACTATTCAAGACCTAACGACTAAGATGAAAAAAGCATTGTTTGGCATGCTGCTGGTGGCAGCTGTTACTGCGCAGGCACAGACGTCCGACCCTGTCGTCATGACAGTGGCTGGCGTTGACGTTCCACGCTCAGAGTTTGAATATTCTTACAATAAGAACAATACCGACGGTGTCATTGACAAGAAGTCGGTAGAGGAGTATGTCGACCTTTTTGTGAACTACAAGCTCAAGGTGCAGGCTGCACTGGATGCCCGTATCGACACGACGACAGCCTATCTCACTGAGTTTGCCCAATATCGCGACCAACAAGTACGTCCCACCTTCGTGACTGACGACGACATGCTGGCAGAGGCGCATGAGGTATACGACCAGACGCTGAAGAACATCGGCCCTGACGGGCTGGTGATGGCTGGTCACATCCTCATCACGATACCCCAGAAGGCTACCGATGCCCAGCAACGTGACGCCAAGCGTCGCATCGACTCCGTATACACCGCCTTGCAGGCTGGTGCCGACTTCGAGGCCCTGGCCAAGCAAGTGTCACAAGACCCGGGCTCTTCACAGCGTGGTGGCATGCTGGGATGGTTCTCGCGCAACCAGATGGTCAAGGAGTTCGAGGATGCCGCCTTTTCCCTCCAGCCTGACGAGTTGAGCAAACCCGTGCTCTCGCCTTTTGGCTGGCACATCATCAAGATGAAGGAGCGCAAGCAGCTGGAACCCTTCGAGTACCATAAGGACAACATCCTGCGCTTCCTCGACCAGCGTGGTGCCCGCAACGCCATCACAGACCGTAAGCTCGACGCCCTCGTGAAGGCCTCCGGGAATACCGTCACCAAGGAGCATCTGCTGGAACAGCGTGCTGACTCGCTGGCTGCAGCCAACCCTGAGATGCGCTACCTCATCAAGGAGTACCACGACGGTCTGCTGCTCTACGAAATCAGCAACCAGACCATCTGGGACAAGGCTGCCAAGGACGAAGAGGCCCTGGCGCGCTACTTCAAGAAGAACAAGAAGAAGTACCGCTGGGACGAGCCCCGCTTCAAGGGCATGGCCTACCACGTGAAGGACGAGGCTGACGTCAAGGCTGTGGCCAAGTGCGTCAAGAAGCTGAAGTTCGACGACTGGAACGAAGCCCTGCGCACCACCTTCAATGGCGACTCCGTCATCCGCATCCGTGTGGAGAAAGGGCTTTTCAAGAAAGGCGACAATGCCCTCATCGACCGCGAGGAGTTCAAGGTACGCGATGCCAAGGTCGACAGCGTCAAGGGCTACCCCATCGACGCCACCTATGGCAAGATGCTTAAGAAGCCGCAGGACTACACCGACGTCCGCGGACTCGTCGTTGCCGACCTGCAGGACGAGATGGAACGCCTCTGGGTAGCCGACCTGCGCAAGAAATACCCCGTAACCATTAACGAAGAAGTATTAAAGACCGTCAACAAGCATTAGTGCGGTCTTTGGCCTACATAAAACAAGAAATAAAAAGGAAGCAAAAATGAGTTCTTATATCCACAAAAGGTATTGCATATTCTTTTTCCTGTCTTTCATCTTTGGCCACATGATGGCGCAGAGCGACTCTATCGGTACCATTGTAGACGAGGTCATCTGGGTGGTAGGCGACGAAGCCATCCTGAAGTCTGACGTCGAGGCCCTGCGCATACAGGGACAACAGGAGGGCATGCGCTGGAAAGGCGACCCCGACTGCGCCATCCCCGAGCAGATAGCCGTACAGAAGCTGTACCTCAACCAGGCCATCATCGACAGTGTCGAGGTCACCGAGGCTGATATTACCCGTGGCGTGGAACAGTATATCGAGAACATGATTTCCGTCATCGGCTCCCGCGAGAAGCTGGAGGAGTACCAGAAGAAGAGCCTGAGCCAGATACGTGCCGACTTGCGCGACTCCTACCGTGAGCGCCAGATGGTACAGGGCATGCAGCAGAAGCTGGTAAAGGACATCACGGCAACACCTGCCGAGGTGCGTCGCTACTTCCAGAACGTGCCACAGGACAGCCTGCCCTTCGTCCCCACCGAGGTAGAGGTGCAGATTATCACCCAGCAGCCACGCGTCGAACAGGAGGAAATCAACCGCGTGAAGGAAGAACTCCGCGAGTATACCGACCGCATCAACAAGGGCGAGACGACATTCCAGACCCTGGCACGTATGTACTCCGAAGACCCTGGCACGGCACGTCGTGGCGGCGAGCTCGACTATACTGGTCGTGGCATGCTCGACCCTGCCTTTGCCAACGTAGCCTTCAGCCTCACCGACCCCAAGCGCGTTTCGAAGATTGTGGAGTCTGAGTTCGGTTTCCACATCATACAGCTCATCGACAAGCGTGGCGACAAGATCAAGGTGCGCCACATCCTGCGCAAGCCCGTCATCAGCGACGATGCCATACAGAAGGCCATCCTGCGCCTGGACTCCATCCGTACCGACATCGTGGAAGAGAAGTTCCCCTTCGAGGCTGGTGCCTCACTCATCTCAGACGATAAGGACACCCGCAACAACAACGGTCTGATGTTCAACGTCACCGACGAGGGTGTGCGTACCTCACGCTTCAAGCTGGCCGACCTGCCCTCAGAGGTTGCCAAGGCAGTCGACGCACTGCAGGTAGGCGAGATTTCAGCCCCCTTCCAGATGGTCAACCAGCGCGGCAAGACCGTATGTGCCATCGTCAAGCTGAAAAACCGAACCGAAGGACATAAGGCCACCATCACCGAGGACTTCCAGGTCATGAAGGACGTCGTGGTAGAGAAGCGTCGCCAGGAGTGCCTGCACAACTGGGTTGTCAACCGCATCAAGTCTACCTATGTACGTCTCAACGACCGTTATCGGGACTGCAAGTTTGAGTACGAAGGCTGGGTGAAATGAGAAGTGATAAGTGTTAAGCGATGAAGAGAGTGTTGTTTGTCATCATAGGCTTGGTGCTGCTGGGCATGGTGTTTGCCATGCAGCCCGCCAAGAAGCGCACGCCACGCAAGAAAGCGAAGCCTGCGCAACAGGACAAGCGCATCTATCTTGTTCATGCCGACAACCTGCACTATGACCAGTTCCGCAACGACGGAGCACAGATAGTGCATGGCAAGGTACACTTCCGTCACGTGGGTGCCAACCTCTATTGCGACAGCGCACACTTCTACGAGCTTACCAACTCCTTCGAGGCCTTTGGACACGTCAAAATGATACAGGGCGACACCCTCAGCCTCGTCAGTGACTATGCCTACTACGATGGCGACGCCCAGCTGGCACAGGCCCGTCACAACGTGGTGCTCAAACACCGCAAGACTACCCTCTATACCGACTCACTTGACTACGACCGTCTGTATAGCTTCGGCAACTTCTTCGAAGGAGGTAAGATGATTGACGGCAAGACCACGCTGACCAGCGACTGGGGCGAGTACCATACCGACACTAAGATGGCCATGTTCTATTACGACGTACGCCTGAAGGACCAGAACATGTATATGACCACCGACTCGCTCTACTACGACACGCGTACCTCCATGGCACACATCGTAGGTCCCTCGAACATCACCTCAGGCTCAAGCCACATCTACAGCGAGGACGGCTACTACAATACCAAGACCGAGGAGTCAGAGCTCTTCGGACGCTCCGTCATCCGCGACCAGGGACGCACCATCGTGGGCGACAGCGTGTTCCGCAACGCACAGACAGGCACTAACCACGCCTACTGGAACGTCGTGCTCACCGACTCCGTCAACAAGAACCGACTGACAGGCGACTACTGCGAGTACAACGACTCCACAGGCTATGCCATGGCTACCGACAATGCCGTGGCCATGGACTTCTCGCAGAAAGACACCCTTTACATGCATGCCGACACGCTGAAGATATTCACCTTCAACAACAATACCGATTCCGTCTACCGCAAGATGCACGCCTACAACAAGGTGCGTGCCTACCGCATCGACGTACAGGCTGTGTGCGACTCGCTGGTCTACGACACCAAGGACTCCGTCATGACCATGTACCGCGACCCCATCGTGTGGAACCAGGGACAGCAGCTCTTTGGCGAGGAGATACGCGTCTACATGAACGACTCCACCATCGATTGGACACACGTCGTGGGACAGGCCTTCTCCACGGAGCAGATGCCTGACAGCATCCACTTCAACCAGGTGTCGTCCAAGGAGATGAAGTCCTTCTTCAAGGATGGCGAGATGCGCGAGGTGCAGGCCATCGACAACGTCGAGGTCGTCTACTACCCCATCGACGACGCCGACAGCGTGCTCATCGGCCTGAACTATACCGAGACACCGTTGCTCAAGATGTTCCTCGAACAGAAGAAGATGAAACGCATCTGGATGGAGAAGCCCAAGGGCACCCTCTATCCCATGACGCAGATACCCCCCGATAAGTATTTCCTTCCACGCTATGCCTGGTTCGACTACATCCGTCCGCTCAACAAGCAGGACATCTTCAACTGGCGACCCAAGAAGGAAGGCACCGAGCTGAAGGAGCAGAAACGGCGCGAAGCCCCTAAAAACACCGTTGCCAATGACTGATGTCATACAGCTTCTACCTGATAGCGTAGCCAACCAGATAGCTGCCGGCGAGGTCATACAACGCCCCGCCTCAGTCATCAAGGAACTTGTGGAGAACGCTGTCGACGCCGGTGCCAAGGCCATCCATGTACTTGTCGTCGACGCCGGGCGCACCTCCATACAGGTCATCGACGACGGCTGTGGCATGTCAGAGACCGATGCCCGCCTGGCTTTCGAGCGCCATGCCACCTCCAAGATACGCAAGGCCGACGACCTCTTCGCACTCCACACCATGGGTTTCCGTGGCGAGGCACTGCCCTCCATAGCCGCCGTGTCACAGGTAGAGCTGCGCACCCGTCGCGAGGACGACGAGGTAGGCACCTGCCTCCAGCTGTCAGGCTCCAAGGTCGAGAGCCAGGAGCCCTGCTCCTGTGCCGTGGGAAGCCGCTTCACCGTCAGCAACCTGTTCTTCAACGTCCCTGCACGACGGAAGTTCCTCAAGACCAACGCCACCGAGCTCAACAACATCCTCACAGCCTTCGAGCGCATCGTACTTGTCTACCCTGCCATCAGTTTCACCCTGCACAGCAACGGACAGGAGCTCATGAACCTGCGCGCAGGGAGCCTCCTGCAGCGCATCACCGAGGTCTACGGCCGACGCTACGCACAAGAGCTGCTGCCCATACAGGTCAACACCACCCTGTGCCAGGTGACAGGCTTCGTGGCCAAGCCCCAGACAGCACGCAAGAAAGGCGCACCGGAGTGTTTCTTCGTCAACGGACGCTACATGAAGCACCCCTACTTCCACAAAGCCGTACAACAGGCCTACGAGCGTCTCGTACCTACGGGCACGCACGTACCTTATTTTATATATTTCGACGTCAGCCCCGCCGACATCGACGTCAACATCCATCCCACCAAGACCGAGATCAAGTTCGAGAACGAGCAGGCCATCTGGCAACTGCTCATGGCAGCCGTCAAGGACGCTATCGGACAGTTCTGCGAGGTGCCACAGCTCGAGTTCGACACCGAGGGCAAGCCCGACATTCCCGTCTACAACCCTACCCCGTCGGCATCCTACAACCCCTCGACACCCGTCAGCACGCCCAAGGTTGCCACCAACCCGCAATACAACCCCTTCGACACCCCGCGGCGCAAGGCCACGCCAGACTGGGAAAAACTCTATGCCGACCTGCCCACAGCACATAACCCCGCCTCGGCAGGGGCTGCCCTCTTCGACAATCCGCCACATCAGCAGGCCACAGGCACGACTACACGCGACATGATGGCAGAAGAGATTGCAACGCCACACTCGCTAAGCGAGAAGTCACCCGTACATTACCAGTACAAAGGACGTTACATCATGACAGCCGTCAAGTCCGGCCTCATGGTCATCGACCAGTGCCGAGCCGACGTACGCATACGCTACGAGCAATACCTCGTACAGCTGCAGACGCGCAACGCCGATACCCAGCAGGTGCTCTTCCCCGAGGTCGTACAGTTCGCCCCCGCACAGATGCCCATCCTCGAGAAAGTCCTTCCGCGACTCTCAGCCATCGGCTTCGACCTCACCAACCTCGGACAGGGCAGCTACGCCGTCAACGGCATACCCACAGGCATCGAGGGCATGAACTACGTCCAGCTGCTGCACGACATGGTCGACGAGGCCATCCACCACGAGGGCGACAGCGCCGAGGAACTCAACCGTGCACTGGCTCTCGGCATGGCACGCCATGCTGCCATCCCACAGGGGCAGGTACTCACCAACGACGAGATGGAGAACCTCATCAACGAGCTCTTCGCCTGCGGCAACGTCAACTACACCCCCGACGGCCGCCCCATCCTCGCCATCCTGCCACAACACGATATCGAACAGTTATTAGACAAAAAACAATAAAACTCAGTATGTTTATGAAAAAGATTGTAGCATTATTCACTTTCGCCTGCCTCTCCGTAGCCGCCATGGCACAAGGCACCATAGGCGACGAGAAACACAGCGTGTCCACCAACTCCTTCTGGGCCAACTGGTTCGTGCAGGCCAACGCCGTAGGCACCTCCTTTTGGGGCAGTCAGGAGAACCAGGGCATCAAGCCCGGCAAGCTCTTCAAGGACTACCGTACCAACCTCGGATTCTCCCTGGCCATCGGTAAGTGGTTCACTCCAGGCATCGGACTGCGCACCAAGTTCAATGGCGCCTGGGGCCGCACCGTCATCAGCGAGGACAAGAGTCTCAACTCCAGCAAGTACTGGACCCTGCAGGAACAGGTGCTCTTCAACCTCAGCAACATGCTGATGGGTTACAACGAGCAGCGCGTGTGGAACTTTATCCCCTACATCGGAGCAGGCATAGGACGCAACATGACCTACACCACCTACGGCATGGGACTCTCAGCAGGTCTTCTCAACACCTTCCGTATCTCACCCAAGGTTGCCATCAACCTCGACATCAACTGGGGAGGCTATGAGCCAGGATTCGACGGCTGCAACGTCAAGCTCAACGACCAGTCCACCTGGAAGAACAAAGACCGCATGGTCAACGTCGAGGTAGGTCTCACCTACCGCCTGGGCAAGTCCACATGGAAAGCCACTGCCGCACAGGATGCCTATAACGCGCTCACCGAGAGCGAGATTGACGCACTCAACGGACAGTTGGCCGACATGCAGGCCGAGAACGACCGTCTCCAGGACCTGCTCAACAAGCAGAGCGCAACACAGGCACAGCCCCAGCGCATCGTCGAGAAAGAACTCGTCAGCGCACCCGTCAGCGTCTTCTTCAACCTCAACCAGGCCATTATCGCCTCCAAGCGCGAGCTGCAGAACGTCGCCGACCTCGTCAGCGTAGCCAAGCAGCAAGGCTCCAATCTTGTCGTCACCGGCTATGCCGACAGCCAGACAGGCAGCGCCGAGCACAACCAGCAGCTCTCGCAGCAGCGTGCCGATGCCCTCACCGCAGAAATTGTCAAGATGGGCTTCCCACGCGAACAGATAGAAACCGTAGCCGCTGGAGGTGTCGACACCCTCAACCCTCAGCCCTACAACCGTCGCGCTACCGTTGTCATCAAGTAGCAGAAAGGGTGCAAAAAGCTGAAAATAACAGTTTTTTTGCATGAAAAGCAAAAAAAGTGGTGCAAAAGTTTGGCCGTTTCAAAAAAACTCCTTACCTTTGCACCGCTTTTCAGAAGCAAGGGCGTTTAGCTCAGCTGGTTTAGAGCATCTGCCTTACAAGCAGAGGGTCGGCGGTTCGAATCCGTCAACGCCCACCAAAGAGAGGTCATCCACAAACGGGTGACCACTTTTTTTGTGCCTGACGCCATACCCCCGTGACTTTCCGCGCTCATAGTTTCCTACCGACAAACTCATAGTTTCCTACCGAGAAACTGGTAGTTTCCTACCGAGAAACTGTTGGTTTCCTACCGAGAAACTATAACTATGCCAAAGTGCCCCTTTCTCTCTTTTATGACGAAATCCAAAATAAATCCTAATTTATTTGGTACTCTGCCCGATTATTGCTAATTTTGCAGCGTATTTGAGAAAATAGAGCAAAAAGATTGTATAAACAAGGTATTTAAAGAAAGTCATGGAATTAGATGTACTGACAGCCATCTCGCCTATTGATGGCCGTTACAGAAGTAAAACACAACCGTTGGCAGAATACTTTTCGGAATATGCGTTGATACGCTATCGGGTGCGTGTGGAGATAGAATACTTCATCACGCTCTGTGAGTTGCCCCTGCCACAACTGGAGGACTTCGACCATAGCCTTTTCGAGTCGTTGCGCGACATCTACCGTAACTTCACGGAGCAGAATGCGGCTCGCGTAAAAGAAATTGAGCAGACGACGAACCACGACGTGAAGGCCGTGGAGTATTTCATCAAGGAGGAGCTGGACAAGATTGGCAACCTGGAGAAGTACAAGGAGTTCATTCACTTTGGTCTGACGTCGCAGGACATCAACAACACCAGTGTACCTCTTTCCATCAAGGAGGCGCTGAACGAGGTGTACTATCCGATGGTGGAGGAGCTGATAGAACAGCTGAACGACTATGCCGAGCAGTGGAAGAGCGTGCCGATGCTGGCCAAGACACACGGACAGCCCGCCTCGCCCACCCGTCTGGGCAAGGAGGTGATGGTGTATGTGTACCGTCTGGAGGAACAGTTGCGCGCACTGAAGGACACGCCCGTCACAGCGAAGTTCGGCGGTGCCACGGGCAACTACAACGCCCACCACGTGGCCTATCCGCAGTACGACTGGCGCGAGTTCGGCAACAGCTTCGTTGCAGAGAAACTGGGTCTGGAGCGTGAGCAGTGGACGACGCAGATTTCGAACTACGACTGGTTAGGAGCCATCTTCGACGCCATGCGCCGCATCAACACCATCATCATTGACCTGGACCGCGACTTCTGGATGTACATCTCGATGGAGTACTTCAAGCAGAAGATCAAGGCTGGCGAGGTAGGTTCGAGTGCCATGCCCCACAAGGTGAATCCCATTGACTTCGAGAATTCGGAGGGCAACCTGGGCATTGCCAATGCCGTGCTGCAGTTCTTGGCACAGAAACTGCCTGTAAGCCGTTTGCAGCGTGACCTGACCGACTCGACGGTGCTGCGCAACGTGGGTGTGCCCATGGGTCATGCCGCCATTGCCATACAGAGCACGCTGAAGGGTCTGCGCAAGCTCATCCTGAACGAAGAGAAGTTGCAGCAAGACCTGGACAACACCTGGGCCGTAGTGGCCGAGGCCATCCAGACCATCCTGCGTCGTGAGGCTTATCCGCATCCCTACGAGGCGCTGAAGGCGCTGACGCGTACCAACCAGAAGATGACGGAGCAGACCATCCACGAGTTCATTCAGCAGCTGGAGGTCAGCGCTGAGGTGAAGGAGGAGCTGATGGCCATTACGCCGATGAACTACACGGGAATGTAAAAGAGTTAAGAATTAAGATGTAAACTATTGGAGCCGTGAGGCCCTTGGTAAAAACTAAAATAAAATAATAAGGAGACAAAAATCATGGATTTCGAAAACGAGAAGAAAAACGAAGAGCAGTCTGCCGAGCAGCACACAGAACAGCAGGGAAATGGTTATCAGGGGTTCCGCCCCGGTCGTTCACCACGTCCGCGTATTCATCAACCAGTACGTCCCTACACGCCACAGCAAGGCGGTTATAATCGTAATCAGCATCAAGACGAGGGCGGTTTCCGTCCTGAGGGCTTTGGCGCAGGCTTGCAGAGCGGCGCTCCTCAGCGCGGCGGCTATCGTCCCCGCAACAACTATAACCAGGAGGGTGGCTACCAGCCCCGTCAGCAGGGCGGCTACCGTCCGCGTCCACAGTACGGACAGCAGCAGGAGGGAGGCTACCAGCCCCGCCAGCAGGGCGGCTACCGTCCGCGTCCACAGTACGGACAGCAGCAGGAGGGAGGCTACCAGCCCCGTCAGCAGGGCGGCTATCGTCCGCGTCCACAGTACGGACAGCAGCAGGAGGGAGGCTACCAGCCCCGCCAGCAGGGTGGCTATCGCCCGCGTCCACAGTATGGCCAGCAGCAAGAAGGCGGCTACCAGCCACGTCAGGGCGGCTACAACCCCAACTACGGCGGCAAGTCGTACGGTGGCGGCTACAACACCTACAAGAAGAAGCAGCGCGGTCCGTACGATCCCAATGCGAAGTATTCGTTGAAGAAGCGCATAGAGTATAAGGAGGAGAACTACGACCCCAACGAGCCCATCCGTCTGAACAAGTTCCTGGCCAATGCAGGTGTCTGCAGCCGCCGCGAGGCTGACGAGTTCATCCAGGCTGGCGTGGTGAAGGTGAACGGTGAGGTGGTGACCGAGCTGGGTACCAAGGTGCTGCGCACGGATGCCGTACTGTTCCACGACACTCCTGTGACACCCGAGAAGAAGGTCTATGTGCTGCTGAACAAGCCCAAGGACTATGTGACCACGAGCGACGACCCCCAGCAGCGTAAGACGGTCATGGACCTGGTGAAGGGAGCCTGCCCCGAGCGCATCTATCCCGTAGGTCGTCTGGACCGCAACACGACGGGTGTACTGCTGCTCACCAACGACGGTGACCTGGCTTCGAAGCTGACGCACCCGAAGTTCCTGAAGAAGAAGATATACCACGTACACCTGGACAAGAACGTGACGGCTCACGACATGGAGCAGATTGCCACGGGCATCCAGTTAGAGGACGGCGAGATCAAGGCTGACGCCATTGAGTACACGGACGAGAAGGACAAGAAGTCCATCGGCATCGAGATTCACTCTGGCAAGAACCGCATCGTACGCCGCATCTTCGAGAGTCTGGGCTACAAGGTTACCAAGCTGGACCGCGTGCAGTTTGCCGGTCTGACCAAGAAGAACGTCCGTCGCGGTGACTGGCGCTACCTGACAGAGGAAGAGGTAGACCGCCTGCGCATGGGAGCGTATGAGTAAGTGAGAAATGTTAAGTGTTAAGTGATAAGTGAGCATTTCATGAAACGAACAAAGATAGTTGACGTACTGAAAAGTACGGATTTTGGGAAAGAAATATGTGTGAAGGGTTGGGTGCGTACCCACCGTTCGAGTAAGGCCGTTGACTTCATTGCCCTGAACGACGGTTCAACCATCAAGAATGTGCAGGTGGTGGTAGACCCCGCGAAGTTCGACGAGGACTTGCTGAAGCAGATTACCACTGGCGCGTGTATCGCGGCTACCGGTACACTGGTCGAGAGCCAGGGAGCCGGTCAGACCTCAGAGGTACAGGCTACTGCGCTGGAAATCTACGGTCTGTGCGACAACACGTACCCCATGCAGAAGAAAGGCCAGTCGTTCGAGGTGATGCGCAAGAACGCCCACATGCGTCTGCGTACAAACACCTTCGGTGCCGTGATGCGCATCCGTCACAACATGGCCATGGCCATCCACACCTATTTCCACGAGCACGGCTTCTTCTACTTCCACACGCCGCTGATTACCGCCAGCGACTGTGAGGGTGCAGGCAACATGTTCCAGGTGACCACCAAGAACCTGTACGACCTGAAGAAGGACGAGAATGGAAAGATTATCTACGACGACGACTTCTTCGGCGAGCAGACCTCGCTGACCGTCAGTGGTCAGCTTGAGGGTGAGCTGGGAGCTACGGCCCTGGGTGCCATCTACACCTTCGGCCCGACGATCCGTGCCGAGAACTCGAACACGCCACGACACCTGGCTGAGTTCTGGATGATAGAGCCTGAGGTGGCCTTCCTGGAGCAGGAGGAACTGATGGACCTCGAGGAGGACTTCATCAAGTACTGCGTGCGCTGGGCGCTGGACAACTGCAAGGACGACCTGCAGTTCCTGAACCAGATGATTGACAAGACGCTGATAGAGCGTCTGGAGGGCGTGCTGAAGGAGACCTTCGTGCGCCTGCCCTATACCGAGGGTATCAACATCCTGCAGGAGGCCATCAAGAAGGGAAAGAAGTTCGAGTTCCCCTGCAACTGGGGCGACGACCTGGCATCAGAGCACGAGCGCTATCTGGTGGAGGAGCACTTCAAGAAGCCCGTCATCATGACCGACTATCCCCGTGCCTTCAAGTCGTTCTACATGAAGCAGAACGCGGAGACTGCCGACGGCGGCTCAGTAGGCTACAAGGGCGCTGTGGCTCCCGGTCCTACGATGCAGGGTACGGACGTGCTGTTCCCGCAGATTGGCGAGATTATCGGTGGCTCCGTCCGTGAGGAGAGCTATGACAAGCTGATGGGTGAGATAGAGCGTCGTCAGATGGACATGACCCACCTGTGGTGGTACATCGACACACGCCGCTGGGGCTCATGCCCCCATGCCGGTTTCGGTCTGGGCTTCGAGCGCCTCATCCTGTTCGTCACCGGTATGCAGAACATCCGCGACGTCATCCCCTTCCCCCGTACTCCCAAGAGTGCCGAGTTCTAAGTCAAGGGGCTCTTCGATTTCCAATAAGCCGTCGCGCATCTTGATGGTGCGGTCGGTAATGCTTGCCAGACCTTCGTCATGTGTCACAATGACGAAGGTCTGGCCGTATTGGTTACGCAGGTCGAAGAACAGCTGGTGCAGCTCGTCTTTGTTTTTGGAGTCCAAGGAGCCGCTGGGCTCATCGGCCAGGATGACAGCGGGGCTGTTGACCAGGGCACGGGCAACGGCGACGCGCTGTTTCTCGCCGCCCGACAGTTCGTTGGGCTTGTGGTTGGCACGGTCGCCCAGTCCCATGAAGCGCAGCAATTCGTCAGCACGCTGACGAGCCTGCTTAGTGGACGTGCCTGCGATATAGGCAGGAATCATGATGTTCTCAATGGCCGTAAACTCCGGCAACAGCTGGTGGAACTGGAAGACGAAGCCGATGTGCCGATTGCGGAAGTCGGAGAGCTTCTTGCTGGAGAGCCGGGTGGTGTCGATGCTGTCGACGCAGACGGTGCCGGCGTCGGGCTTGTCGAGTGTACCGATGATTTGCAGCAGTGTGGTCTTGCCCGCTCCGCTGGGACCAACGATGCTGACCACCTCGCCGCGGTCTATATGGAGGTCTATACCTTTCAATACTTCCAAGGAGCCGAAGCTCTTCCTGATGCCTTTGATGTCTATCATTGTCTTCTCTTTTTGTTAATCCATCGTGCTATGGTGTTGTAGATGCTGCTCTCCTCCTGATGCTGGGCCGCAGTGAAGGTCATGCTCTCTTCCTTGGCGTCGCCATACTGGTCGGGGAACAGAATCATGAGGTTCTTGCCCGAGAAGTGCTGTTGCAGCTCGTTGGGCAGACGCTCCAAAGCGCTCTTGTACGATATGGTACCCTTACGGGCCGTGATGACCACGAACATGTGGTCATTGCTGATGTTGGCTGCAAGCTTGGGCAACTCGTTCCAATGGCCCATGAACGTGTACTCCGCACGGACACTGGGATGGTGGTTGTTGATGTACTCACGGATGAGCTCCAGCGACTCTTGACGCCCATGGAACTGGATGCGGCAGTCCAGATTGCCTGCCATGCGCGCCAGACGCTCCAGCCAGCGGTGGAAACCGGGTTCAAACTCGGCGCGGGAGGGTACGGCAACCTGTATGCGCCTCAGCGTATTCAGAGGCTGTACGAAGCGTGTCAGCACAATCTGGCGGTTCAGACCATTATAGAGGCTCTGGATGAACTCGCCCCAGAACTTTGGGTTGACATCGGTATGCACATGCATACCCATGATAATCTCCGACGTTCCGAACTCGCGGAAGGCATGCTTGATGCCGTTGGCGATGTTGCTGGCCAGTCGCACCTGCGTCTGCATCTGGATGTCGCTGGCAGCAGCACGCTGTGCCAGACGTTCCAGCAGTTGCAGACCCTGCTCGCGGTGCTTGCCGGACTTGGCGTCATCGTAAACCACATTCAGCGCCACCAGTCCACGCTTCTGCTTCCGGTTGCTCATCATAATGGCCAGTTCCAGCAGTTGAGGGGCTATCTCCTGATACTTTACGCAGAGCATGATTTTCTCGTCGTCCTTCGACCGCAGGCTGTGTTCCGTGGGCTGCTGCCTGTTGGCCAGCGTAATCTGCTGGGCGGCATGCTCTGTCATCATCGTCGATATAATGCAGGTGATGAGAATCATGATGACAACACCATTCAGCATCTCGTCGTTTACCAGGAAGTGCCCCGGACTCACCTCTAACCGCATGCCCACCATCACCATGGCGATGGCTCCCGCCGCATGGGCGCAGGTCAGTCCGAACATCATGTTGCCAGCCGACTTCGGCAGTCTGAACAGGATGCTCGACAGGTAGGCCGCCACCGCCTTGCCAAAGGTACCGAAGAAGACTATCAGCGCCACGATGAACAACATGTGTGCCCCTTCGAAGAGCGTGCCGACATTGATGAGCATACCTACACCAATCAGGAAATAGGGGATGAAGATGGCGTTGCCGATGAACTCAATGCGGTTCATCAGAGGCGACACATGGGGAATATAGCGGTTCAGTATCAGTCCTGCCAGGAAGGCACCCACGATACCTTCAACGCCGATGAACTCCGAGAGTGCCGCCGACAGGAACATCACGCTCAGCACGAAGATGAACTGCATGACTGCATCCGAATAGCGTCGCAGGAAATATCGTGACAGTTTCGGAATGGCCCATACCAGCAGTACGCAGAATGCGACAAACTTCAGCAGGAACAGCATCCAGAACAGGATGCCCACATCCTCGCCATACGATGCAGACAGCCCTGCCAGCATCAGCAGAGCCAGAAACAGCGATATCATCGACGACCCTACGCTCAGCATCACGCTTGAGTCGCGTCCCAAACCGTATCGCGATATGATGGGGTAGGCTATCAGCGTGTTCGACGCCATGATACACCCTAACAGAAACGATGCCTGCGTTGAGTACCCCAACAGCCAGATGGCCATGAAATAGGTGATTGTCAGCGGTATCAGACATGTCAGCAGCCCGAACAGCAGGAACCGCCGCGAGTTGCGCTTCACGCTCTCCATGTCCATCTCCAGTCCTGCCAGGAACATGATGTACAACAGTCCTACCTTGCCGAACAGTTCAAACGACGAGTCGCGCTCCAGGATGTTCAGACCGTACTGTCCCACCAGCATTCCCGCCAGCACCATGCCGATGATGTGGGGAATGCGCAGCTTACCCATGATGATAGGGGCCAGGAGGATGATGAGCAGCACGACGAAAAAGATCAACGTCGGGCTCGTGATGGGGAAATATGATGTCAAATACAGCATTTCAAGCGACAAAGGTACGAATAAACCGCCAAAGAAACAAGAAAAAAACGATTTCTTGATATAAATACCATAAATTATGCAACAAAAGGCCATTGGCTTATGCCCTTTTTTTCATACCTTTGCACTCTGAATATTGCAAACCATAAAACAAGGGTAGAAATTATGAAGAAAACATTGACGACTGCTGTGGCACTGGCCTTCGCCATGCTGACAGCCCAAGCAACCGAGAAAACATTCCAAAGTCCCGACGGCCATGTGTCCGTCACTGTCAGCGACGAGGGTGGCCTGCCCGCCTACCAGGTCGCACTCGACGGCACCACGTTCGTAGAACGCTCCCCGTTAGGTGTCCGGATGAATTTCGGCGACCTCACGCAGGGGCTTGCCCTGAAGGACTGCCAGGTCACTACCGTGAAGGACGAATATACGCTGAAAACCATCAAGCGCAGCCACGTCAGCTACGAGGCTACCGAGGCCGTTTGCCAGTTCGAGCAGCAGGGACGTCCTGCCCTCGACGTCATCTTCCGTCTGACGGGTCGCGACATAGCCTACCGCTACAAGATCTATGGCGGGAAGGAGGACATGTTCAGTGCTGTTGTCGAGAGCGAGGCCAGCAGCTTCGTGCTTCCTTCAGGCACCACCACCTTCCTCTGTCCGCAGGTGAAACCCATGGGTGGCTTTGCACGTACCTATCCCAGCTATGAGACGCCCTACACTTGGGACGACCAGCCCGGCAAAAACGGCTGGGGTCAGGGCTACACGTTCCCTTGTCTCTTCAAGGTTCCTGCCGGTTGGGTCATCATTTCCGAGACCGGCACCGACGGCAGCTACGTTGGCTGCTGTCTTGAGAACGACGGTGGCACGAAGTATCGCATCGGCTTCCCCCAGAAGGAGGAGATGGACGGCTGGGGCACCCCTACGGCCAGCGTCTCGCTGCCCGCCCTCACGCCCTGGCGCACCATGACCCTCGGCACCACGCTGGCTCCCATTGTCGAGACCACCGTGGCCAACGACCTCGTCAAGCCCAAATACAAGGCCTCTCGCGACTACACCTACGGCAAGGGCACTTGGTCGTGGATTATCCGCATGGACAGCAGCTGCAACTACGACGAGCAGAAGGAGTACATCGACTTCGCGGCAGCCCTGGGCTATCGCTCCGTACTCGTTGATGCCCATTGGGACACGACCATCGGCCACGACCGCATAGCCGAACTCTCGCGCTACGCCCAGTCCAAGGGCGTGGGTCTGTTCCTATGGTACAACAGCAACGGCTCGTGGAACGACGCCCCACAGGGTCCGCGCCACAGGATGAACCGCTCCTCCGTCCGTCGCAAGGAGATGCAGTGGATGCAGCAGAACGGCATCCTTGGCATCAAGGTCGACTTCTTCGGTGGCGACAAACAGGCCATGATGCAGCTTTATGAGGACATCCTCACCGATGCCAACGAGTTTGGCCTGCAGTGCATCTTCCACGGCTGTACCCTGCCTCGCGGATGGGAGCGCATGTATCCCAACTATGTCGCCTCCGAAGCCGTGCTGGCTTCCGAGAACCTCAGCTTCGGACAGGGTGCCTGCGATGCCGAGGCCAAAAACGGCTGTACCCACACCTTCATCCGCAACAGCGTGGCCTCGATGGACTTCGGCGGCTCGGCGCTCAACAAGCGCTACAGCACCGGCAACAACAACGGCACCTATCGCCGCACCAGCGACGTCTATGCCCTCGCCACCGCCGTGCTCTTCCAGAGCAGCGTCCAGCACTTCGCCCTCGCTCCCAACAACCTCACCGACGCCCCCGCCTGGGCCATCGCTTTCATGAAGCAGGTTCCCACCACGTGGGACGACATCCTCTTCCTCGACGGCTATCCCGGCAAGTACGCCATCATCGCCCGCCGCGCCGGCGACAAGTGGTACGTGGCAGGCATCAATGCCGAGCAGCAGCCGCTGAAGCGTACCGTCACCCTGCCCATGTTCGCCAAGGACACCCCGCTCACCGTCTATGCCGACGATGCCCAGCTCAACGGTTCCGTGAAGCAGGTCAAGCAGAACAAGCGCCAGCAGCTCACCGTCACCATCCCCCAGAACGGCGGCTTGGTCGTCGTCAACTAACAACATTCCGACTATGAAACGAACAAGATTGCTCTTCTGCATGCTTTGCATGCTTGCCCACCTGCAGCTGTGGGCAGCTCCTGCCGGCGACAAGGTCGGCACGTTCACCAATCCCATGATTTTCGCCGATGTGCCCGACATGGACATCATCCGCGTTGGCGACACGTACTATATGGTGTCGACGACGATGCACTTCTCGCCAGGCTGTGGCATCATGAAGTCGAAGGATCTCGTGAACTGGGAGATTGTCAACTATGCCTACGACGAGCTGGACGCCGGCGACAATTTCCGTCTGCTGAACGGCAAGAGCGAGTACAGTCAGGGTTCGTGGGCAGCCAACCTGCGCTACGACCCGTACGAGAAGATGTACTATATGATTATGACGTGCAACACTACGGGCAAGACGTATTTCTACGTGACGGACGACATCGAGAACGGCCGGTGGCACTGTTCGGTAACCGACCTCGCCGGGCGCAAGGAGTACAAGTGTTACGACCCGGGGCTGCTGTTCGAAGACACTGGTACGGAGATGAAGAAGTACGTGCTCCATCCGGCTGACACCTTCAGCGACAACGCCATGTATCTGCGAGAGATGTCAGTGGATAAGGACTGGAATGTCACCGTCAGCCCACGTGAGAAGGTGCTCGACTACGCCAACCTCGAGAAACCTGCCCGCGGACTGCGTGCCGAGGGCTATCACGGCTATAAGATTGGCGACTACTACTACATCTTCATGATTCAGGGCTGCGACGGTCAGCGCCAGGAGATTGTGTGGCGCACCAAGAACCTGAAGAACGGCCCGTGGGAGAGCCGCATGGTATTCGGCGGCGAGATGACTGACGAGCGTGGCAACATCGTGATGCAAACCAACGGCATCGGCCAGGGCGGCATCGTCCAAACCCCTCCCCAGCGGGGGGAGTCGGAGGGGGCTTGGTGGTGCTTCCTGTTCAAGGACTACGGTTCCGTGGGCCGCATCCCCGTCTGGCTGCCCATGACGTGGAGTGCCGACGGCTGGCCCGTCGTGGGCAGCGGTACTACCGACAAGCTGCCGCAAGGCCATAACATGACCACGCCCTATCGTGTCGATTTGCCCGTCTCGAAGGGAATGACCATCGTCCAGGGCGATGACTTCGACTCCTGGCAGCCCGCCGCGAGCAAAAGCCGTTTCGGTGCCCGCTACGAACAGTCCGTCCTCGGCGACATGCACCATGGCTGGCTGAAGCCCGTCTGGCAGTGGAACCACATTCCCGACATGGACGGATGGAGCCTCACCGAGCGCAAGGGCTGGCTGCGACTGACGACCACCTCAGTGGCACACCATCTCCGCGATGCCCGCAACTCGCTGACCCAGCGCACCTTCGGACCAACCTGTTCCGGACAGACGCTGGTGGACGTGTCGCTGATGAAAGACGGCGACTGCACCGGACTGGCCTCCTTCCAGCGGCGCTATGGCTTTGTGGGGGTGAAGAAAGAGAACGGCCGGCTGCACCTCGTGATGCACCGCGCCATGAACCGCGACGATGCCAATGGCCAGGACATCGAGGTGAAACCCCTCGCCCAGACCTTGGTGTGGCTTCGTGTCGACCACGACTTCCGCGACCTCACCGACAAGGCTACCTTCTTCTACAGCCTCGACGGCAAACAGTGGCAGCCCATTGGCGATACGCTGCAGATGCACTACGACATGCCTGACTTCTGCGGACAGCGTTTCATGCTCTTCAACTTCGCCACGAAGGCGACAGGTGGTGTGGCAGACTTTGACTTCTTCCACGTCGAATGACGATTTTCGTGTGATTTATTTGGCTTTTCGTTCCTTTTTTCTTAATTTTGCAGCCCGAAAGTATCAACACAGGAAAAGAATAAGCTTTATGAAAGTAGCAATTGTAGGTGCCTCAGGCGCCGTAGGCCAGGAGTTTCTGCGCCTGCTTGATGAGAGAAATTTCCCCATGGACGAACTCGTGCTGTTTGGCTCAGAACGCTCGGCAGGCACGAAATACACCTTCCGCGGCAAGGAGCTTACCGTGAAGCTGTTGCAGCATAACGACGACTTCAAGGACATCGACATCGCCTTCACCTCGGCAGGTGCCGGCACGTCGAAAGAATTTGCCGAGACCATCACCAAGTATGGTGCTGTGATGATTGACAACTCCAGCGCCTTCCGTATGGACGATGACGTACCCCTGGTAGTTCCCGAGTGCAACGCCGAGGATGCACTGAAACGTCCCCGTGGCATCATTGCCAACCCAAACTGTACCACTATCATGATGGTCGTCGTCCTGCAGCCCTTGGAGAACCTCTCGCACATCAAGCGCATCCACGTCTCGTCGTATCAGAGTGCCTCCGGTGCCGGTGCCGCCGCCATGGCCGAGCTGCAGCAGCAGTACAGGGAGATGGTAGAAGAGGGCGAGGTGAAGACCATCAAGAAGTTCCCCCACCAGCTGGCCTACAACGTCATTCCCCAGATTGACGTCTTCCAGCCCAACGGCTACACCAAGGAGGAGATGAAGATGTACAACGAGACGCAGAAGATTATGCACACCGACGCCAAGTGCTCCGCCATGTGTGTCCGCGTCAGCTCACTGCGCAGCCACTCGGAGTCCGTATGGATTGAGACCGAGCGTCCCCTGAGCGTCGAAGAGGCCCAGCAGG
Organism: Prevotella sp.; assembly: GCA_017412705.1. Lineage (GTDB taxonomy): Bacteria > Bacteroidota > Bacteroidia > Bacteroidales > Bacteroidaceae > Prevotella. Next base: position 34,245 of record JAFPWS010000079.1, on the reverse strand, counting down.
CCATTGCCGCCGCACCGGGCTGCACGCTGGTCGACGACCCCGCCACCCTCACCTACCCCATGCCGCTTGACACTGCCGGCAAAGACGACGTCTTTGTTGGTCGTGTCCGCAAGGACTTGAGCGACGACAACGGCCTCACCTTCTGGCTCTCCGGCGACCAGATTCGCAAGGGCGCTGCCCTTAACGCCGTCCAGATTGGCGAATACCTGGTGCAAGCGAGAGACCTGCCATGCTTTGCATGAGCAGGACCGAGCGCCGCAAGGCATGACCAAAGGTCAATACTTCCAGCAAGCGAGAGACCTGCCATGCTTTGCATGAGCAGGACCGAAAACAAAGCCCCCTATCCTCACAGATGGGGGCTTTTGTGTTTAGTGTTTTCCTCTCCCGTCACCTCCCCTTCAAAGCCTCCCCTTCGGGGGGAGGTTGGAGGGGGCTGTGGAAGGGAAGGGGCTGAAGGGGGTTCTGCCCCGTCCGCTGACAGTCTCTGCCCCGTCCCCTGCCAGTCCGCGCCCCGCTTGCTGCCAAATCGCGCCCCGTCCGCCAGGCCCTTCGGGACGCTGCAAGGGTACGACCATTATATTGGATAGTAAAAACTGATCAAGGTAGGAAGTGTGAAAAAAGCTGAATACCTACTTTTGGGGATTGTGTAATACACAAATAATTCGTACCTTTGCCGCGGCGAAAATATACATTAATTTTAAAGATTATAAGCTTATGAGACATTTTTCTACTCTAAAAACGCTGGCCCTCACGGCCTGCATGTTGCTGGGTGTGGGACAGGCCTGGGCCGGAGACGGCACCAAGAAGTCGCCCTACACCGTAGCAGAACTGAACGCCCAGAAGGACGCATTGGCAGCCTCGGGCGACACCGTATGGGTGAAAGCCGACCTGAAAGGACTCGGCGAGGACGGCACAGGCACCGACAATGCTGACACCGAGGATGCCGACAAGAAGACGGTACACCATCTGGCAGCCCTATTCGGCGATGCCACAGGTGAGTTTGTAGGCTACAGCTGGGCCATCCTGGGACAGATAGCAATGAGCGACCTCACCAACACCAAGGACCTGCTGATAGGCGTAACCTACGGCACCACCGTCCACTACTACAATTCGGACAGCAGCTTCGAGCAGTATGGCAACCAGTATGCCGACCACCACGAGCCGGAAACGGCCCACTTCTCGCTGGTCGAGGTACACAACGCCCTGTCGGTGAAGATTGAGAACGGACTGCGCGGCTATCACGTGCCCGCCAGTATCATCATCCCCGAGAAGGTCATCGCCGTTAAGGTCAGCGCAGGCTACTCTGCATCGAGTGGTGCCTACGTCAACTACACCAACTTCGACGGCGCCGACGAGACCATCAACCGCGTGCTGGGCAAGAACAGCCCGATGGTGTGGATGGCTGCCGACGGCACCTACGACGTGGTGCTGACAACGGCCTACTACAACCAGACCGCCTCGAACAGCAACGCTCTGAACGCCGGCACGCAGGCTGGCGTGAATGCCGGCACGACCAAAAACCGCTACCGCTTCCGCTTCGTGGCCGACGGCACCAAGGCCGGATTCGAGCGCAACAGCACCGAGAACTGCACCGTTACGCTGCAGTCGAAAGACGAGGTGTTCCTGCAAGTGAACTCTGCTGACAACAACTTCGGCGGCAACTACACCTGGGAGACCGAGGCCAAGGACTGGATAACATGGGCTGGCGGCACGTATGGCGACTATCGTCCGCTGGCTACGGCAGTGACTTTCGACATCCAGAACAACAACGGCGAATGGCCCGTAGGTGAGGGTGCTGACTACGCCCTGGGCAATGTGAGCACGCTGACAATGGACGGCATCACACTGACTGGCATACAGGGCGAGAGCGCCAACCCGGTGCGCATCATGAAAAATGCAACTCGCGGCATCTGCCTGTGGCTCTACAAGGGCACCAGTATCCAGTTCAAGGCGCCCGAGGGCAAGGCTGTCACGCAGATTGCCGTTACTATGCAGAGCGGCTCGTTCGACTTGACGCCCTCGTCAGGGGCTGTCGCCGAGAACGTGTGGACAGGTAATGCCACCGAGGTGACCTTCGGCCCCAACGCCAACAGTACGCGCTATGTGTGGGCATTCGCCGTCACACTGGCCGACGAGAACGACGAGACCATCAAGCCAGCCGCCGCTGACGTGGAGGCTGCTGACATCGCTGCCTTCAACGCCGTAGAGAATGGAAAGGTTGTTAAGCTGACGCTGAAAGACGCCCGCGTCAACGCTTACTGGGACCTGCAGGGTGCCTACTATGTGGAGGACGCCACGGGTGCTACCGTCATCAAGGGCGTGACGCTGACCGCAGGCACCGCCCTGAACGGATATATCATCGGTACGAAGAGCAACACCGAGCAGACTGACTATTCAACGATGGAGACAGCCGCAGTGGAGTATGCACTGACAGCTACCGACGCCTCTACTTTCGAGGCTACAGCTACCACGTTGACAGGTACTGTGATGACAGGTGCTGAGGCTGCTGCACAGGCTAACTATGGTCGTCTGGTGACGTTGGAGAACGTGGCCATCAGTGGCGGCAACAACAAGACGCTCACCGTCGACGGCACTGCACTGCCCCTCAAGGCTCGCGACTACATGGGCGTGCTGCCCTCAGACTTCACCTGGCCTGAGAAGGCATCGAAGCTGACAGGTGTCGTCGTCTTCTACATGACCGGCTGGTTCATCATGCCTATCTCTGCCGAAGCTATCGTTGCTGCCGGCGAACAGCCCACCGAGGTCACCTTCAACTTCACCGATCCCAACTTCCGCGAGAACATTGGTGAGAAGCTGGCCGACGTGAAGGGTAACATCTACAACGAGACATTCACCCAGGACAACGTCAGCTTCCAGGTGACAGCCGGCTCGGCAGCTTCGAAACTGTACGTTGATGCCAACCGCGGACAGAACCTCGTTACCTACAAGGAATACACCACGCTGACTTTCCGCGCACCAGAGGGGTACGCCGTTACGCAGATAACATTCACTGCTGCAGGAAACAGCAACATCAACAACTTTACGGCTTCAAGCGGTACCATCGAGGGTATGACCTGGACGGGCAATGCCGAGGGTGTACGTTTTGCACAGGGCGGCACCAGCTATCTGGCCAACGCTATCGTGACGCTGGCTGCCAAAACTGGCGAAACCACTGCCCTGCCCGCCATCGAGTACACCGAGTGCGCTAACATTGCTGCCTTCAACGCACTGGCTGCCGGCACCTACGCCAAGGTGACGCTGACTGATGCTGAGGTCATCGGCAAGTCTGCCGACGGATTCTCGACAGTTTGGATTCAGGATGCCACGGGCGGCTGCTGGATTCAGTACACGTCTCTGAATGACAAGCTTAAGGAGAGTACAAAGGTTAATGGTACAGTTTATGTTGTAGCTCGTCCTAATTCTGGCAATGTTCAGATGAAGGAGGCCGAGAGTACTGTCAATAGCGAACTGACAGCCACTGACATCACTGAATACACCATCGTAGAGGGTACACTCGCCGCGGTTAATGTAGCCGCCAACCTGAACAAGGTTGTGAAGATTACGGGTGCTACGCTCGAAGAGACCAGTACCTCCGCTGGCACGCTGAAGCAGGGTGAGGCCACCATCGCAGTAAACAATGGCGCGGAAACTGCCAACCAGCAGCTGCACAAGATTAGCGATTGGGCCAAGGACACCAAGCTGGAGAACATCACTATCGTGGCCATCCTCGTCGGCAAGTCAACCACAGAGAACCAGCTGCTGCCTATAAGCATTACAACTGGCGGTACCGGTATTGCAAACATCAATGCTGCTAATGCCGAGAACGTAGTCATCTACAATCTCCAGGGTGTTCGCATGAACGCGCTGCAGAAGGGCTTGAACATCGTGAATGGCAAGAAAGTCGTGATTAAGTGAAAAAGTTTAGAGTAATCATTGCCTGCCTTTTGGCAGCATATTCCATCGCATCGCCTGCACAGTCTGAACTGTTGCAGGCGATGGCTGGTGAATGGAAGTTTACGGCTTCGAACAACGGTACGGAGGTGGCACCAGGCATCTATTCCGCCGGTACCGACGAGTTTACGTTCACTGCCACCGTAGCCAACGACGGACAGTCGCTAAACTGTCATGCCGGCTGCCTGTACAAGAGCAAGCAGAACATAGAATATCCTGCCGACTGGCAGTTGCTGATAGAAGAGAACAACGGGCAGCACCGCATAGGATGGGTTCTAAGCAATGAACAGCCCGCTTTTACCAAGGAGTTTGACGAACCCAAGGACAGCTATCTGGAGAATGGCTTCTGGTACTGGGGCAGCGGCTCGGAGGAGCATCACTACATCTATCTGTTAACTGATAACGAGGATGCCTCTGCATACGCGGCGCCTGTGTTCTGGAGCGGTTGGACCAGCACTGAAGGTGGTGTGTACAGCCTTAGCAGTGCTGAATACAACTCCCAGAAGCTCTATGCCATAGTGGCTGCCGCCATACCCTACGGCAGCAGCATCGGGTATGCGGAGATATGGTCCAGCGTTAAATTACAGAAGACCACAGGCAGCGGCATTGCCAGCATTACTGCCGACGAAGAGGAATCCAGAGTAATCTACAACCTCCAGGGTGTTCGTCTGAACAGCCTGCAGCGCGGTCTGAACATTGTGAACGGACGCAAGTTTGTCGTCAAATAAGAAGCAACACTGTTGACCAATCACAAAGCTCGCTCGCGCTTTAGCAGGCACGAGCGAGCTTTGTGTTTTGCAGTAAATGCCAACGGTTAGTTTTCGTTCTTTTCCTCTTTACATTCGTGAGGCTTGGGGAGCTCAGCCTTGATGCCTGCCTTCTTAATTTCGTCCAGCAGGCGTTCGCCGCTGATTTCGTCAGTGAAGTAGGTGATGGCCAGCGACTTGCGCATGATGTTAACATTGACATCCTCTACACCGTCGATGGCCATGACTGCGTCCATCGTCTCCTGTGTAGCCTGCTCAGCGGGAATCAGCAGGTAGTACCAGCTGATCTTGTCGCTGGTATAATAGTTCACAGGCGTGTAGCCAATCTTGTTGAGCAGCTTGCGGATTTCTGCCTTCGAGGTGCGGTTGGCATCGTAGCGGATGAAGAAGTAGTGCTTGTCCAGGTGGGGAACCAGCGAGTCAATGCCTTCCAACTGGCTGAGGCGCTCGGTGATGCGGTCGGCACACTTCTTGCAGTGCATGTCGTCGATGCGCTGGCCATAGCCTCGGCGGATAATCTCATCCTTGGAGTAGGGCGATGCCTTGTAGCGCTTGGTGGCAGCGAGACGGGCTTCGATGCTGTCTGCACAGGTCTTGGCAGGGTCGAAGGCGATGGTGGCGGTGCGACGCTCCAGATTAAACTCGATGCCTCCCACGCCAGCATCCTGACGCAGGGCGGTTTTTACTTTGTGGGCACAATCGTCGCAGCGCATACCTTTTATGCGCACGGTAAGGGTGTCGCTGTTAGCGGCTGAAAGTGGCTGCAGCGATGCGACAGCCAACAAAAGAAGGGTTGTGAGTTGTTTTTTCATAACTTTTGTATTTGTTGATTTAATTGAATAGTCCGATGGAGAAACCAATGGTCGAGGCATCGAGCGAGTTGTTGCTCTTCAGGTAGTTGCCATAGGCGCGGACAAACCAGCGCGAGCGTACCTGCTTGATGCTGACCGGGAACTGGTAGGTGATGCTGAGGCTGCCCTTCCAGTAGTTGGCGCGATAGTAGTCCATGTCGGGCAGTAGCACTTGCTGGGCATAATCGGTGTTGACATCGGCCAGTGAGAGGTCGGCCTTCGAGGCATGGTGGAAGCCCACCGAGGCGTCGAGCCATAGTTTGTCGGCGCAAAGCAGGGCCTTGCCACCCTCAAGGGTGATATCGGTGGTGCCCAGCTTCAGCTGTGAGGTAGGCAGCAGGTGCTTGTCGGAGGCTGTGGCTATGTGACCTTTCAGTCCGGCATAGCCTGTGATGGCCTGCTGGCCGTCGGTGAAGTTGAGGCGGTAGTGCAGGTCGAGGTCGAACAGCTTGACCTGATAGCGCTTCTTGAAGGTGATGAGCGTCTTATAGCTGTACGAGGTGTATCCCGTCTGGGGGTCATTGTCTATTTGCAACTCCTGACGGTACTCGTCAGCGTAGCCCTGACGGTAGTCGGCACTGATGTCAAACTGGTGTATCAGCCGCCCCGGCTGCAGTCGGTTCATGCTATGGAGCCCATAGAGGTAGCTATAGTAACGGCCAGGCTCACGTTTGTAGGTCTCATAGACGTACTCCTGTCCCTTGCTGACAGTAACGGTGGTGAGTGACGATACATCACCACCCTTGTAACCGTAAGCCAGCGAGGCACCAAACTGATGGTCCACCCACTCGCGCTGGAATCCCTTATAGCCGCCCGTAGTACCGCTGACGGCCTCCATACCACTCATCTGGTAGTACATCAGGTTGGGGTCGTCCTGTACGGTCGTCATGTTGGGTATCTTCTCCTTGCGACGATTGTAGTAGCCGCTGACGCCAAAGGTGTTGGACCCTGTGGTATAGGTCACCGAGGGTGTGATGCGATAGTCGAGTAGCTGCGAACGGCTACGAGGGTCGCGCAGTCGGCTTAGGTCGCCCACCTTATAGTCCAGTCGGGCACCGAAGCGCCATCCGCCAAAGCCAGTGGTCCCCAGGGCTGCCGTGAAGTCGAAACTCTGGTTGTCGTACTTGCCGGCAATGCTGCTGCCTGCGATGAAGGGGTTGGCGTGGTAGGTGCGCTGTACGTCGCTCCAAGCGCGGTCCTTGGTGCGTCCCATGTCAAACTGGAAGCGCCCATAGCCATAGAGGTACTTGCCGATGGTCTGGTACCGTTCGGTGAAGAACTGCAACTGATTCTGCATGCCACCTTCCTGCACTCGGCGGTAGTCACCCTGACGGTGGTAGAGATTGAAGTAGGCTATGCCGCGATTACGAGCCGAGTCGATGGAGAGGCCTGCTGCCATATCGGTGTTGCGCCAGAGCTGTGTGGCGTCGTCGTATCTGTACTCGCTCTCGCCTGCCAGTGGTGTTTGAGCCATACTGCAAGCGGTGGTGGCCATCAGGGCCACGGTGGTAAGAATGGTTTTATTCGTCATAGTTGCGTGGGCCGATGGTGGTTGATACTTTGAAGTCGTTGGTAGAATTGTTGGTGTCCGTCAGGATGCGTTGGCCGCTGTCGCCCGTCTTCTGCGTCTTGCGATAGACTATCTCGCCCGTCCAGCCGCTGGTAGCCTCGATGTTGGTATAGCCTGCATCGATGTCACTGTATAGCCGTTTGGTGTTCACGTCAACACCTGAGGCTTTGTTGCCCAGAATTTCCACACCGTCAATGATATGGCGCTTAGGCAGCAAGAGCCACTGGTTGCCGGTGGTCTTCTGGTAGCGGTAGGTGCGAGGCCAGGCGGTGGGGTCGTCGTTGGTTCGGAAGATGACCACGCCGCAGGGGCCGCTTTGGACAAGGTTCATGTTCGACACGGCAGAGTACATCGAGTAGATGAGTTCGAGGGCCGGTGTGGCAGGGTTGTTCTGCGTACGTCCGCTGGCATCCTTGGCCTCGAAGTCTGCATCGAGCAGGTTGTAGTCGAGGTCGTTGTTCGTGGTATGGTCTATGGCGCTGTTGACGATGAGCACCGTGCCGCCAGGTTTTACAAGATGCTCCTGTTCAGGAATGCGGAACACCTGTTTGAGCAGCACCACTGAGTCGGCATATACCTCATGCAGGTTATCGAGGGTATAGGCCTGTGTGCTCTCTGCCTCTACCAGCCCGATGTACAGTCCACCGACATCGACGGGATTGTTGCTCTGGTTATACAGTTCGATGAACTTGCCCGCCAGGTACGAGCGGTTGTTATTATCCTTCGAGCCGGCATAATACACCTTGCCTATGACAATGTCGCGGTTGACATTGAGGATGGTCTCCAGCGTTATGGTCTGTTCGGCAGCAATCAGGTGGCTGTTCAGCGAGCCTGATACCGTGCAGCCGCTGTTGACACTGGCATCGCCAGTCAGGGCTTGGTATTGGGCATTGGTGATTTCCCATGACGTGGAGATGTCGTAGACGTCGGGTATCAGATTTGTGAATGTAGCCACGCCCTCGTTATTGGTGGTGGCAGTAATGCGCTGGCCGTTCAGCTGCAACGTGATGTCGTGGCCCTCGTAGTCTGTGCCCTGTGTAAATTCGGCAGGCATCTCCAGCCGTACTGTTGCAGAGATATAGTCCGTAGCGTCGTTATAGTCGACGCAGGAGGCCATACACAAGAGGCCCCCCAGTGCTACGCCGAGGGAGCGGCACGCGGAATGATGGATGATATACAGTTTGCTCATAATGCTTTTATACTTAAAGATTCAGGTAAAGTTCGGCACCAAACGAGAACGTTCCCGTGTTGCGTTGGCTGAGAGAATTGGTCTTGTTGCCCTTGAGGAAGGGTTCGTAGAAGAGCACGTTGTTGACGTAGAACGATAGGCCGCCCAGCTTGCCCAACTCTTTCGTCAGTCGTGCTGAGATGTTCCAAGTGATGGGATTCTCCGAGGGCTCGTTGTCTGTGGGGCGGATGAGCAGGTCTTGTAGTGCCACGCTGTTCTGACTGTCGGGACGTGTGGCATAGTATTGACCGTCCATGCCCAAATAGCCATTCAGCATATCGCTGGTCAGGTCATGGCGCTGTAGGTTGGAGTCTATCCAGCCTATCGGGTCTTTGTCGCCCGTGTAGCTCCACGTGCTGTTGTGCCAGATGACCTGCCCAGTGAGCGAGGCCACCATGCGCAGCTGCGGGATATGGGTTACCAGTCGCAGGGTGTTGACGAAGCGGCGGTAACGGCTGTAGTCTACCTCAGAGGGGTAGATAACCTTAAATGGGGTCAGTCCATAAGCCGAGAACGAGGTGGGCAATAGTGCTGCGCGAACGGAAGAGGCATTGAGGTCTGACGACCAGGTCTTGGTCTCCGACCAGGCGCCGCTGAAGCTGACGGAGGTCTGCAGAGGCTTGATTTCGCCCAGGTCGAAGTCGAACTCCACACCTTTGTTGATTGTCGTGTTGGTATTGCCAATCTTACCCGTCGTCATGAAGATGAGGTCGGTGCGGGCAGGGTGGCTATAGTCGATGGTCGTAGCAGCACCAGGGGTGATGGCGAGGCCCTGTGTCTGGTCGTAGTAGTTCGACTGATAGGTGAAGTACTCGGTAGCGGAGCCAAAGCCGTTGGGCGTCTTGTCGCGATAGTAGAGGATGCTCATGCGACGGTTGCCAGGCAACTTGATGTCGGCACCTATCTCTATCTTCGTTGTGGTGGCATTCTTCAGGTCCTTGGAGTGTTGTACCTCGTAGACCTGCGTATGGTAGTTCAGCAGTTGGGCGGTGGCATCGTCCTGTGGCATATAGTTGGCTGCCACACGGTCTTCGTACTTCTTGTCAGGGTAGAGGTAGTTCAGACCCGGTGTTTTGGAGTTAAGACCGATGCCACCACGGATGTCGAGCCACTTGGCAACGGTGAACATGACATTCAGACGAGGGGAGAGTGCCGTAGTGGCAACATCGCTGAAAGGCTGCAATGAGGTAAAGCGCATACCGAAGTTGATGCGCAGACGGTTCACCTTATTAATATCCCATGAGAAGTTGTCCTCAGCGTAGGCTGCCAGCTGGTGCAGGCCAGGCACATCGCTGAAGGCTCGTGGACGGCCGTCGCTGTTGGGACGGTAGGGACGCGACTCGTCGGCGTTGTAGTAGCCCTGGCCATTGTTCCAGTCGTAGTGGTACTCCACGCCTGCCTTGAAACTCTGCATCGTCTTGCCCAAGCGCAGGAAGAAGGCATCGCTGGCCTTGAAATATATATTGCCAGGACGACTCTCGGTGATGCCTGTTGCCTGATACGATGTTGTCATCCACGGCACATTGTAGTAGCCCGTTTCGCGAGCTGTCAGGATGGGCAGTAGTCCTGAGCTGGTGGCAACGTAGGAGGTGTTGCGATTGTCAATGCGGTTGAACGTCATGCCAAAGGTGTACGACAGGGTGCGCATCAGGGGCTTGTCGAGTGACAGTCGCCCATTGTGCGTCAGACCGAAGGTGAAGTTCTTGGCCTTCGACTCGTTGCCGTCCTGCTGGGCATCGGGGTCGTTGCCGCTCCAGTCTTTGGAGTGCATGAAGCGCAGCTTGGTATCGGTATGCCATCGACGTGTGATGTCGTAGCCCCAGCCGACATTGAAGGTATAGCGGTGGTAGGAACGTGTCTTCTGACGGGGGTCGCCCCAGGCCTGTGCATAGTCGGCATTGAAGTTCAGGATGCCCGCCTTGTTCAAACGGAAACCTTTACCCAGCGAGTAGTTCATCAGCTCTGGTGTAATCTTGCCCTTGGCCTGCCAGGGAGTGACTCCCACCTTGGAGCGTACCACTACCAGTCCGCTGGTCAGGTCGCCATACTCTGCCGAGGGAATACCTCGGATAACTTCTACATTGTCGATGTCGTCGGCAGCAATCTGACGCAGGTCGGTACCAGTGAAGGACGTTGCGGAGAATCCGCCCTGTGTCATGGCTGCATTGTTGGAGATAGGCATGCCGTCAACCACGATGCTGGAGCCAAAGGCCGACGTATTGTTGTTGACCAGTGTGCGCAGTTGCAGGTTCGACTGCGAGGTGAGGTCGGTATTGCCCATCAGTTGTCCGGGGATGAGCTGCATGATGTCGGCCAGCGACGCTGCCTGCAGGTGGTCGATGGCCTGTCGCGAGATAAGGCTGCTGGTCGATGCTCCGCTTACCTTCTGCTTGGCTGTGACGCTGACTTCTTGCAGGGCCAGCGTGGTAGGCTCCATCAGGAAATTGAGGTGGAGGGGCTTATTCACCTTGATGGTGGTGTTGACAGGCTCGTAGCCCACATACGAGATGTTGACGGTGTACGTGCCCGTCTCTACATTCTTGATGGTGGCATGTCCGTCGGCATCGGTCACGGCAATGGCACCAGAGGGTTGCAACTGGACAGTGGCCATGATGATGGCTTCCTTGGTGCCTTTGTCCTTGACGGTCAGGTCGATGGAGTAGGCGGGCCCTTTGCTCTTCTGAGCCATGGCGCTGACAGACAGCACCAGCAGCGAGAGCACGAATAAGGTCTTGTGTATATTCATACGAATCATTAGTTGTTAGTGACAAATTAGAAAGTGCAACCCAGGGCCAGCGACAGCTGGGTGCGGTCGCAGCCTTGGCTATAGTCGAAGGTCTCGTTGGCCTTACGATGGCTTGCGGAAAGTCGGGCATGGGTCTTCAGACGCGTGCCAGGGAAGACAAAGGCATACTGCACACTGCCTCCTATACGATACTGGGCGGCGCAGAGCCACTGATACTCACGCCACAGCATAGCCTCCATGACGGCAGGCTGTTCCTGCTTACTGCTGGGGATGGCAAACACACCGTCATCAAAGGGAGAGCCACTGCCCTTTCGGAAGCCGCCTTCCAAAGTCAACGACCAAATGCCACGACGGCTTATCAGGTTACGGGTAACGTTCAGCCCCACCTCGTTGGTATGAATCTGTTGGCGACGGAAGAAAGGATACAGATAGGCGCGTTCTGTACGCTTGCCCCATTGGTAGGTGGCATTCAGCCGCCAGGTGGGTGTCTCACCCTGCATGCCCAACAGCGAGGTCCAGGAGAGTTGCAGGTCGCGCCACCATTTGTCACCCATCTCCACAGGGTCGTAGTATTCGTAATAGGTAGCTCCGTTTTGATTCGTCAACTCACGGAAGGTCTCAGCACGGTTCTCCAGCTTTTCACGACGAAAGCTGGCACGGAGATAATACTGTGCCGACGCTGCATCATAACGGATGGCAGCTGACAGCTCCATTGTGTTCCGCTCGTGACCAGTATAGGTTATGGTATAGGGTGAACGGCGCCCATAATAGCCTGTGCCATGACTAAACCTGGCAGTTGCCAACAGAGAGAGCCGTTCTACGGGGCGAACCTCCAACTGAACGGCTCCACCATGCGACTCCTCAAATAACGGCATCTCACGACTCTTGTCTGTAAAGCCCTCGTTGCCAAACTGCTCGACACGTCCCATGAAGGCACCATAGTCGATGAACGTCTTATAGACCTTCTCGCTCTTTCCATACGTGCTGAATGACACGCTCTCTGTCTGACGATGATACTGATAGTCGGCCCCCACGCTTAGCCAGGACAATACTGGAGCATAGACGCCTGCTGTCAGCCGGAGATCCATCAGCTTGTTCTTATGGCGCAAATCCTTATACTTGGCATAGTTGGCTGAAGTATAGTCCAGTCGGGCTCCGACAGACATTCCCTTCCAGACATCAACACCCACGCCACCACTCAAGCGATAGGTATCCAAATGTTTGTCGCCAGCATTGGTCAGCGAGTCCTCTACCAAGTCAAAGGGCATCCGGCTGGGGTTGATGAATGCAGACCCCGTAGCGTCGCGGGCTGACAGATTCTGGTAGCTGATGGTTCCATAGACCACCGTACGTCGGCTGAGTCTGTAGAAGGCTTCGGCCCATACGTCGGCAGTCAGCTGACGCATACCCCCGGTATAGTCTGTCAATCCACCTCGTTCGTAGGTAAGTGCCGCCTCGGCCTTGGCAATATTGGGCGCTGCAAACTGAGTCAGCGCTGCAGCATTGGATTGGGTCAGCCACGCGTTTTGCTGCCTGACGGTTTCCAGGTCGCGAAGCAACAGGCTGTCTTGGGCATAGACACACAAGGCGGCAGCGCACAGTGTCGTTGTTATCAGTCTCTTAATGAACATTTTTCTCGCTCGTGGAAGTCATTTGTTGAATTATTGGTATCTTGATAGACGATATGGGCACCCTGTCGCAATGACGCCTCAGCATCAATGCCACAGGGGTCGGTAGACCCGTTTGTACCCAACGCATAATTGTAGACCAGTTTGCCCTCATTCTCCGGCAGGGCTTCAGTCGCAGCCTGGTTCACATTACGATAGAGCGAATGACCCTTGTAATTGGTCAACCAGACATAACCCGCATCAATGTCTGAGGTGAGTCGCTTCATACTGCTGTCCTTATAACCGGACGAGAACACCTCTATGGCATCGACAATCCACTCGTTAGGGACCTTGACACAGGCCCACACCTGACTTCCCGCCTGACCACCGTCATACCACATGTTATCTGTGCTGCCCGCATAGTCGGCAGGTGACACGCCATGTGTTTGGAACATCACCAATGCCGGTGCGCTGACACTCAGCGCCCAGCCCGTACCCAAACCGTACCTCACTGCCTTCAGATAGTGGCTCGTAGGGATAACATCCGCCGGTGTAGGATAATAGCTGGTGTGGGTATAGCCGCTCTCCGGGTCGTACATGCAGTAGTAGTCGCTATTGGCATAGTTGACCGACTGGCTTACTGTCTGTGTGTTGTCGATGGCGCCATGAACATTGACCACCAATTGCTGATAGGGTTCCAGCTCCATTGTCGACGGGAAGTACCAGATGCCGTTCCATACGGGGATAAAGCCTTCCGACTCATACGTCAGCTTTCCGTCAGCATTGTAGTTTTTGTTGTTTGAGTGAGCATTCGACGGTGAACCTTCGCCAAAGCAGAGATTGCTAAGGCTGGCCGGCTGGCTGCTGTTATTATACAGGATGATGCACTTGTCGTACTGATAGGTGTCGACCCCGTTGTCCCGCATGCAACCGCCATTGTAGAGCTCCTTGATGACTATCTGGCTGGTGCGCGCACTTTTCATCCCAATAGTAACGTTGGTCGTCTCACCATTCCTGACTGTCAGCTGTCCCGTAGTTCCGTTGTAGGTATAGGCATAGCCTTCAGCACTACGGGCACCTGTTGCACTGGCTTCGTAGATGCCCGGGGTTACACGGAACAGCACCTTGCCCTCGGCATCGCTGGTCTCAATAAAAACGCTGTTAGTTGCGATATTACGCAACTGGGTCTCAAAGCCCGACAGGTCGCCGTCTCCTGTCAAAACCACGCTGACCTGTCCCATAGACAAAGCCTCTGAGGGTAATCCGTCATTGTCAGAGCAAGAGACGGCAAGTATCAGGAAGGTCCATATATAAAAGAGCTTGTTCATGTCAACACCTATTTGTATTTAGAATTTCAGTCTGAGTGACAAACCATAGTAGTAACTGGGTATATAGCTGCTTCCAAAGAGGGAAGTCTCCAAGTCAGTCTGCGACGAGTGCACCGTCTTCATATTGTTCAGGAAATTGTTGGCATAGAATGACAACGACACATGGTTGCCTATTTCCTTCGTCACGCTGAGGTTGGCTGAGTAGTAGCTGCTGATGCGGTTCGGATTCATGGTGTAGGCATAGTTGGACCGTACCACCAGCTTCGACAAGTCGCTATATAGCGTAGGGTCGTTGTCCCTGGCCCATGCAAAGCGTTCTGCAAAGGGAATCAGCTCTGTAGGATTGTCCCACGTGGAATAGTATTCAGGATAGACAGCCAAGAACTTGTTCTCGCTGCTGCCGTCATAGGGAGTACCAAAGTAGTCTGCATTGCTGGCCAGCGTATAGCCTCTGGTACCGTCATCGTACTCACTCAGCTGCCGACGGTAGTTATAAAGTGATGTCTCGATACGCAGCGAGACGATGAGTCGCAGGCTTGGTATGTGTGTGGTCACCGTAGCATTGAGGTTTACCTGTTTTGACAAGCCACCATTGCTGATGGAGGCATTGGCCACACTACCTGCGCTGGTCACGCCTGACCCGCGATAGTAGCCTACGTAGCTATAGGGCTGACCTGATGCCTGTGTCGTATTGACGCCTAATGGAATGTCTGCAAACAGCACTTCGTCCAAGCCCTTATAATAATAGTAGTTGCCATCTATACGCAGCGAGGTACGCAGGGCCCGTATCTGTGCAAAGTCAACCATCCATTCCAGGCCGTAGCGGCTGACCGGGCTGGCATTCACATAACGGCTGTTGACTGCATAAGTATTACGCTGGTTGTAGGATAGCGCCTGAGAAGGCAGCAGACCTGCGGCATCGCTTACCGTCACTACACCGGTCTGGCGGTTGATGTCAAACAGCCGATTGGCAGCAGCAATCGCTATGCCGTCCAAAGATGAAGGAGGCGTATAGAGATAGGTCATGGGAGTAAAGACATCGGTAGACATGTAGGAACGGTAGGTGCGATGATAGTATGCCGACACATTGATGCGTGTTCCCTTGACTGTCATTTCCAGTCCAAGGTCTGCCTGGTTGGTATATTGCCAACGCAGGTCTGAGTTATAAAGGGCCTTGGAGGGATAAGTATGGTAGGCGTAGTAGGACTTGTTGTCGCTGGTCGATGTCGAGGCAAAGGCCAGCCTGTCGGCATACGACGGCGTAGGATAGAGCACCTGGAACGAGGGCAGCTTGACGCTCTTGCCCCAGCCGGCATGTACGCTCAGGTCACTGACCCACCGGCTGCGCCGGTTGCGCCAGAACAGATAACGGCTGTTAAAGCGTGGAGAGAGGCTGCTGACGGTGCCGTAGTCGGAGCCGCTGATGAGCGTAATATCATCACGCAGACCCGCTGTCAGCTCTATCTGGGCCAGCCGTGAGGTGGGGACGGTCACTTTATCTTCTGCATAAATGGCAACATTGTTCATGGCAGGCAACTCGTCGTAGCGGTACTCACGCCATGTCGTGGCATAGCGCATGTCCTCGAAATAGCTTCCACGGCCATTGTTCTTTGAACCAGTGTACTCGACACCTGCCAGCAGCCTGTTCAGTACGGGGCCGAAACGACGTGTCCAGTCGCCTTTGAGCTTCAACGACCAGTTAAGTGGCTTGGAGTCATGGTAGCTCCGCACATACCAATAGCCCGTCGGACCGAGCACGATGTCCGCATTGGGATTCACGTCGTAGTCCTGCGCCATAGCATAGCCCTCGGTCATGGTGTGGATATAGGGCTGTGTGGAGGCACTGCTGGCATGGTTATAGTTCTCGGACATACGGTCTGTCACGGACAGCGAGCCGTGCAGCTGCAGATTCGTAATCCACGGTTTGTTCAGCAGCCAGTCCACCTGCACATGGGTACGCAAGGCATTGTCGCGTACCTTGGCGTAGTCTTCCAAATCGTTGTCAGGGTCGCTTTCCGAGTTGTACCCGCCAATATTGCCTGAGATGCCTATATTCAAAGTGAGGGGCGCCCGCTGCCGCCAGAAGGTGTTCCTGTAGTTGAGCGACAGGATGTTACGTTGATAGGCGGTAT
The DNA here is from genome assembly GCA_017412705.1 of Prevotella sp. GTDB lineage: Bacteria > Bacteroidota > Bacteroidia > Bacteroidales > Bacteroidaceae > Prevotella. The sequence goes on along the minus strand of JAFPWS010000079.1, from coordinate 18,065 downwards.
GTGGCGAAGCGGCATCGCTAAACGAGCGTGCATGTTCAAAGGAGGCATTGAGCACACCTTTATTGGCGCCGAAATCGAAGCCCTTGTTGACAGCTATCTGGCGGGTATGCTGGTTGAGCTTGCCCTCGATGATGAAGGGTGACTTTCCCTTCCGGGTATTTACCTTTACCACACCGTTCGACAGGTCGCCATACTCTACCGAGGGAATGCCAGTTACTATCTCCACGCTCTCAATGTTCGACGTGCCAAGGCTACGCGTAGAGGCCGACATCGTCTCGCCGGCAGCGGCATTGTTGTCAAGACGGGCACCATCTATCTCAATGGCCGTGCCAAACGACGCATTACCTTTCTCCAAGCTGCTACTACGCAGCGCCAGACGGTCGTCGTTCATCAGCGTGGGATTGACTGTCTTGCCCCCGGGGAGCAGGGTCGCTATGTCGCCGATGTTGAGAAGTTGCTGCTGGTCAAGAGCCGCACGGTCTATGGTGTACGACGTGGTAGCCTCGTCATGTTTCCTTCGGGCGGTAATAGTGACTTCCTCCAGACGCAGGTCTTCCTGCTTCAGACCGATGTTCAGGCTCTTCATGTCGCGTTTGATGTCGAGTACGAGGGAACGGGTGGCGTAGCCCAGGCACTGGACGACCAGCGCAGCCTTGCCCTCAGGGACATTCTTCATGACAAAGCGCCCGTCGGCATCGGTAACAGCCCAGCGTCCGTTATCCTTCATCAGGACGGATGCGAACTCTATGGGTTGCTTGCTGGCCTCGTCGGTGACACGACCGGCCACCGTCATATTCTGTGCCATAGACATGACGGTAAAGCTATATATACAAAGGAGTATTGCGACAATTCTCTTGCTCATGGGCCATCATACGTTAAACGGCTGCAAAGATACTAAAAAAGTACGAGTTACACAAGGCGGACCGATACCTATTAATGATGATTATGCGAAATATTTGTGAATAACAGGCCTTGAATTGTGATTTATTTCGTACCTTTGTCCGAAATTACAACAAACACAGAAGATATGAAGAAACTGTTTACCACCGTCTTATTAGCCGTAGCGACCTTAACGGGCGGCCATGCCCAAGGGCTGCCGCAGGACCCAGCCGTGCGCATGGGCAGGCTGCAGAACGGCATGACTTACTATTTGCGCCACAATGCCAAGGAGGCTGGGTTGGCTGACTTCTACATTGCCCAGCGAGTGGGTTCCATCCTTGAGGAGCCTCGCCAGCGCGGTCTGGCTCACTTCTTGGAGCACATGGCTTTCAACGGAACGAAGCATTTCCCAGGCAAGGACGGCCAGCTGGGCATCGTTCCCTGGTGCGAGACCATCGGCGTCAAGTTCGGGGCGAACCTCAATGCCTATACCTCTGTTGACCAGACGGTCTATCACATCGGCTCCGCCCCGCTGAAGCGCGAGGGCATTCTCGACTCCTGCCTGTTGGTACTGAACGACTGGAGTCACTACATCCTTCTTGAAGACAAGGAGATTGACAAGGAGCGCGGTGTCATTCACGAAGAGTGGCGTACCCGTCGTGCCGGCATGGCCATGCAACGGCTGATGGAAGATGCCCTGCCCGCCATCTATAAGGGTTCAAAGTACGAAGACTGTCTGCCCATCGGTTCGATGGACATTGTCGACAACTTCCCCTATCAGGACTTGCGCGACTACTACCTGAAGTGGTATCGTCCTGACCTGCAGGCCGTCATTGTGGTGGGCGACATAGACGTGGATCAGGTAGAGCAGAAGGTGAAGAAGCTATTCTCACAGATTCCCATGCCTGAGAACGCTGCCGAACGCATCTACTATCCTGTACCCGACAACGACAAGATGATTGTCAACATACAGAAAGACAAGGAGCAGCCCGTCGTCATGGCCAACCTCTATATGAAACGTGATGCCACGCCCGACAACGAGAAGAACAGTGAGAAGTATATCCGCGACAATTATGTCGACGGCCTCATCGCCTATATGCTGAACACCCGTCTCAGCGAGTTGCGCCAGAAGCCCAACCCGCCATTCATGAGTGCGACGGGTCGTGCCGGCACGTTCTTCGTCAGCCGTACCAAGGAGGCATTCTCCTTGTCTGTCAGCTGTAAGCAGGACAACATCCTGGGCGGACTCGCCGCTGCTGTGGCTGAGAGTGAGCGTGTACGCCAGCATGGTTTCACACAGGCAGAGCTCGACCGTGCGAAGAAGGTCAGCCTCACAGCCGCGGAGCGTCGTTTCAAGGAGCGCAACGAGCGCCGCAACACCTATTTCGTCAACCAGTGTGTACGTCATTTCCTGACTGCCGAGCCTCTGACGTCGGAGGAGTTCGACATGCAGATGGCCCAGAAGCTGGACGGCGAGGCTACCCTCGACGAGGTGAATTGTTCAGCCCGTGATCTCATTACCGACAAGAATCAGGTATGTGTACTCTATGGTCCCGACAAGGAGGGCGTGGCACTGCCTACTGAGGCTCAGATAGAGGAGACCATCCTCAAGGCCCAGCAGCAGACCTATGAAGCGTACAAGGAGCAGAAGCTGGCCGACCAGCTTATCAGCAAGCTGCCCAAGCCGGGAAAGATTGTCAGCGAGAAGCCCTACAAGCATGGCTTCACTGAGCTGACGCTCTCGAACGGCATGAAGGTCTATGCCCGCAGTACAGACTTCACCGCCGACCAGGTACAGATGACCATTAAGGGCGAGGGTGGCACATCGCTCTATCCCGACGATGACATCCCCAACTTCTCTGTCATCTCCAGCAGCATCACCGAGGCTGGCGTAGGCGACTTCGATGCCATTACACTACGTAAGATGCTAACTGGCAAGGCTGTTCGCGTAGCACCCTCAGTAGGCTCGCGTGGGCAAAGCGTCAGCGGTAGCGGTTCTGTCAAGGACATCAAGACCATGTTCGAACTGGCCTACCTCTACTTTACCCAGCCACGACGCGACACCACGGCATTCAACAGTCTGATGAACCGCACCCGCTCATTCCTCAGCAACCGCAATGCATCGCCCAAGGTAGACTATAACGACTCTATCAAGGCTATCCTCTATGCACACCATCCACGCACCAAGCCTGTTACACAGGAGGTGATAGACAAGGCCGACTACGACCGCATCTTCCAAATCTATCAGGAGCGTTTTGCCGATGCCGCCAACTTCAAGACCGTTATCATCGGGCACATAGATCTCGACGACCTCCGCCCGCTGCTGTGCCAGTATCTGGCTACGCTGCCTGCCACCCACAAGCAGGAGACGACCAACTGGGACCGTGTGCCTCGCGTGACGGGCGGCGAGTCTGTCCACATCTTCCGCAAGCAACAGGCTACCCCGTTGGCCAATGTCAGCATCTACTACACTGCTGACGTACCTTTCACGCCACAGAGCGACCTTGAACTCGACTTCCTGAAGCGTTGTCTTTCCATTGCCTACACCGATTCTGTCCGCGAGGAGAAAGGCGGTACCTATGGCGTCGGTGTCAGCTTCGAATTAGATAAGGACGAGAAGCCCAATGCCATGCTGAAGATTTCCTACAATGCCGACCCCAACCGCTATCAGGAGCTCAACCCCATTATCTATCAGCAGCTGAAGAACATTGCCGAGCATGGTCCTGAGGCTACCAGCATGGATAAGGTAAAGCAATACCTCACCAAGCAGTATGCCCAGTTGGCCATCGATGACGGCTATTGGGACTATGTGATATGGCATGAGATAGACGACGAGACCGACTTCGACCTCAACTACTGCCAGATGGTGGAGCAAATGACCCCACAGCAGGTGCAGCAGATGGCCCAGCGCCTGCTCGACGCCAAGCGTTGCATCGAAGTCACCATGTTATCTGAAGATACTGAAGAGAAAAAGTAATAGAAGTTATGAAGAAACTGGTTTTATTGCTACTGGCCATGACGGCCATTGCTTCTTGCTCCGACAAGCAGAAGCCCTTCAACTACCGTGGGTTGTCATTCAAGCTGACGACCAGCCAACTGGTTGACTCCATGCTGGCTCGCGGCTTTGCTGTCGACTCGGCAGCCTCCGACAGTGGGCGTATTGTCGTGCTGGCCAAGTCTGGCGAGCGCTATCGTGTGCTCGTTGCCTACAATGGTGACAAGCTGCAGGCCATTCAGGAGAACTACTCCATGTCCACCAATGACAGCACCCGCCAGATGTGGCAACAGCTGCGCGACGGACTGGAGAAGGAACTGAATGCATGGCCCGACTGTCCCATGCTGAAGGACGACCATAAGATTGCCAACTTCGACGCTTCCGACGGTATCATCTCCGTCACTTTAGAGAACACCTACCGTCCTACGCTCAACGTGCGCTACACGCCGAAGGCAGGGAAGTAGAACGGACAAGGGGAGACAGTCTTTGTATTGACTACCTGTTCAGCAGGAAACGCTCTGCCAGGATAGCGGCCTGACAACCGCTTCCTGCTGCAGAGACGGCCTGGCGGAACACGGGGTCGGCACAGTCGCCGGCAACAAACACTCCGGGAATCTTGGTCTCTGGCGTGCCGTTGAGCTTCTTCAGGTAGCCAGCCTCATCGGTCTCCAACCACACCTTGAAGATGTCGGTGTTAGGCTTGTGGCCAATGGCCAGGAAGAATCCGTCTATCTGGATATCCACCAACTCTTCGTCGGGCTCGCCCTTGCGCTTTACCAGATGGGCACCCTCTACCCCATTCTCGCCAAAGAGTCCGAGGGCATTGTGCTCAAACAGTATCTCAATGTTCTCGCGCTCCATCACACGCTGCTGCATGACCTGAGAGGCACGGAGGAAGGGCTTGCGGACGATGAGATACACCTTCTTGGCCAAGCCAGCCAGATAGAGGGCATCCTCGCAGGCTGTGTCACCGCCACCCACTACGGCAACGGTCTTCTTGCGATAGAAGAAACCGTCGCAGGTGGCACAGGCTGACACGCCCTGTCCGTTGTACTTGCGTTCATCGTCCAAGCCAAGGTATTTGGCTGAGGCACCTGTGGCAATGATAACGGTATCGGCCTCTATCTCCGTACCATCCTCGACGGTGCAGACATAGGGAGCCTTGGAGAAGTCGACCTTCACGATGCTGCCGTCCCTGATGTCGGCACCGAAGCGTTCTGCCTGCTCTCGCAAGTCCATCATCATCTGGTTGCCGTCCACACCCTGGGGGTAGCCCGGGAAGTTCTCCACCTCTGTTGTTTGCGTCAGCTGTCCACCAGGCTGCAAACCACAGTATTCTATTGGCTGCAAATTGGCACGGCTGGCATAGATGGCAGCGGTATATCCTGCAGGACCACTGCCGATGATTAAGCATTTTGTCTTGTCCATAGCTATATCTATTGAATATGTATTCTTTCGTTATTGGTTCTTATAGGCCCTGATGCCCTTGTCGAGGAACTCCAGATAGGCGGGAACATCCTCGTTGTAGGCACGACTGCCAGAGAGAGGCTTGCCCGTCGCGGGGTCGAGCAACACATAGAAAGGCTGGGCGTTGGCTCCGAACTTATGACTCTGCAGGTAGCTCCACTTGGCCCCCACCGTACGCAGCGTCTTCTTCTCGCCTTGCTCGTCAGTCACCTCGAAGGGCTCAGACAGAGGGGTCTTGTCGTCAACATAGAGCGAAACGAGCACATAGTCCCTTGTCAGCTTGTCAGCCACACGGGGGTCGGTCCATACTGCTGCCTCCATCTTGCGACAGTTCACGCAGCCAAAGCCCGTAAAGTCTATCAGCACCGGCTTCCCCTGTGTCCGGGCAGCAGCCATGCCTGCCTCGTAATCCTTATACTGAGCCTCCACCACCTTCGTGTTGAGGTTGAAGTCCTGCGTACTCATCGGAGGAGCAAAGGCACTGACGGCCTTGCAGGGAGCACCCCACAGGCCAGGCACCATATAGAGGGCAAACGCCAGCGACACCAGGCCTCCCATGATGCACAGCACAGGCATGGGCTTGCGGATGTCGCCTCCTATCTCATCCTCCTGGAACTTCAGCCACCCGCAAAGATAGGCTCCCTGTAGGCCGAAGATAACAATCCACAGCGAGAGGAACACCTCGCGGTCCAGGATATGCCATCCGTAGGCCAGGTCAGCCACCGAGAGGAACTTCAGGGCGAAGGCCAGCTCAATGAATCCCAACACCACCTTCAGCGTGGTCATCCATGAGCCTGACTTCGGTGCTGACTTCAGCCAGGCAGGGAACATGGCGAACAGCGTGAAGGGCAAGGCCAGGGCAAAGGCAAACCCAAACATGCCCACCGCCGGTGCCACCCAGTTGCCACTGGTAGCGGTCTCCACCAGTAACAGCCCTATGATAGGTGCCGTACAGGAGAAGGACACCAGTACCAGTGTCAGGGCCATCAGGAAGATAGAAACCAGTCCTGTCGTCTCCGACGCTTTGTTATCTACCGAGTTGGCCCATCCGTCAGGCAGCTTTATCTCAAACCAGCCAAAAAACGACAGGGCAAAGACCACCAGCAGCACGAACAGAAACACGTTGAACACGGCATTCGTCGACAAGGCATTCAGCGTATCGCTGCCAAACAAGGCTGTTACCAACAAGCCCAGACCCAAGTAGATGACAATAATGCTGATGCCATAGGTTACGGCATCTCTGACACCCTTTCGCTTATCCGTCTTCGAACGCTTCAGGAAGAACGATACAGTCATGGGGATAATGGGCCAGATACAAGGCATGCAGACAGCCAACAGACCACCGACGAATCCCATCAGCAGCAGATAGAGCAACGACTGGTTTGCCACGTCGGCAGCACCACCGGCAGCACGAAGCTCGTCGATGACGGGAGTCCACAGTCCCCCGTCCTGCCTCACCCCTGATGGGGGAGATGCTGGGGTAGCGGTGTTATTAGCCAGCGTGTCAGCCACCTTCTCTTCCTCCCCTACAAGGGGGGAGGTTCGAGGAGAGGCTTCTGAGGTTTCTTTCACTCCCTCTTGGGGAGGGAGGTGAGGGGCTGTCCCTTCCTTCTTAAACTCCACCTGCGTAGGAGGCATGCACATCTCGTCGTTGCAGGCGCCATACTCCAGATAGCACTCTATGCTGTAACGAGGCTTGGTGAAGCGAAGCTTTTGCGCAAAGGTTGCTGAATGTTCAAAGAAGCGCACGTCCTCGCCAAACAGCTTGTCGAACTGCTTGACGACCTTGCCTCGGGGCTCCAGCCTGCCAACCTTCTCCACACCGTCCATCTTGACGGCATTGAAGGAGGCCGCCGTAGGTCCCTCCACATCCGTAGAATAGACATGCCAACCATCGTCAATAGTGGCGCTGAACACGATTTCAGCATCGCCGTTACCCAAATCGTTCAGCTGCGACGTGAAATGCACAGGGTCTACCATCTGTGCCTGCGCCACCATGGCAAAGACCACAGCCAGCATGCTTAACAAAACTCTTTCTTTCATAACTCTTGCGGACAAAGCGGGGGTTGGGGCCTGTAACTAACGGTTACTTTCCTCTTCCTCCAAAAGCCACTTCTTGCGGCGCTGTTCTTCGAGCTTGGCGAAGTCTTTTTTCTGGAGGACGAAGTTGGAGCCAAGGTACTTTTCTTTCACGATGGGGTTGACGGCAAGCTCTTCCGGTGAGCCCTTGAAGAGGATGCGACCCTCGAACAGCAGGTAGGCTCGGTCGGTGATGTTCAGCGTCTCGTGAACATTATGGTCAGTAATGAGGATGCCAATGTTACGATATTTCAGCTGCCAGACGATTTGCTGGATGTCCTCCACGGCAATGGGGTCGACACCGGCAAAAGGTTCGTCAAGCATGATGAACTTAGGCTCGATGGCCAGACAGCGGGCTATCTCGGTACGACGACGCTCACCTCCGGAGAGTCGGTCGCCCGTATTCTTGCGCACCTTCTGCAGACGGAACTCCTTGATGAGGCTCTCGAGCTTCTCCAGCTGGTAGTCGCGGGGTTTTCCCGTCATCTGAAGTACGCTGAGGATGTTGTCCTCGACGGACATCTTACGGAAGACGGAGGCTTCCTGTGCCAGATAGCCAATGCCTGCCCGGGCTCGCTTGTAAACAGGATAGGATGTGACTTCCTCGTCGCCCAGATAGATGTGGCCACCGTTGGGGACAATGAGTCCTGTGGTCATGTAGAACGAGGTGGTCTTGCCTGCACCGTTAGGTCCCAGCAGACCGACAATCTCGCCCTGCTTCACATCGAACGACACATCGTTCACCACGGTGCGCTTGCCATAGATTTTGACCAGCCCTTCAGTCCTGAGTACCAGGCGCTCTGGCTCCTGAGGGGTCTCAACGGTAGGCTGACTGCTGTCCACTGTCTCCTGTATGTTGTTTGTTTCGTCCATATTGGGTGCGAAGGTACGAATAAAAAACGAGCCTACCAAGCGGTAAGCTCATTTTTTCGGGTTGCCTTTGCACTTTTTTACCTTTCACACCGTCTTAGCCCTTCTTCTGGCGGCGGTGTCTGGCTTTGAGCGACTTGCCGCCCTTGGGGTGCTGGCGACGCTCTTTCAGCTTCTTCTGAATCTTGTCCTCTACCTCGTAGAACTTGTTTACCTGCTTGGCGGTGAGCACCTTAGAGAACTCGTCCATATACTTCAGACGGATGCTCTGAATCTGCATCTGACTCTCGATGCGCTTGTGCAGGCGCTCCAGTTTCTCCTCCTCAGTCATCTCCTTCTTCTTGTGCTCGCCAGCCTTCTGGTCGCCCTTGGCCTCATGCTTGTTTCGCTCTGCGGCCTTCTTGTGGCGAGGAATGGCTACAGTGCGCAACTCCTCGATGTAGCGGCGATAGACGGGTATAAACTTGGTTTTCTGCTCGTCAGTCATATCGAGTCGATAGACCAGCTCGCTGACCTTAGCGTCAAAATACTTCTCGTTCAGGGTCTCACTCTTCTTGTCTTGTGCCGTAGCTGTCAGGGCGACGAGCATCAGCATCAAGGATAATACCAATTGTTTCATCTTGCTTAATTTTTAATGTTACTTTTACTGTTGTCTGTTCTCAATTATCTTCATATTCCGGAATTTCCTCAATATCGTAGTAGGCCAGCAGCTGGGCGTCCTCGTCAGACAGACTGTTCAGGAAGTCGTCGATGGGGCCTGGGGTGTCCTCAGCCACCTGTGGCTGTTGGGGCAAGGGAACGGCTACCTTATTATAATAGGTGATGCCTATGCCTGCCAGCAGGAGCACGACAGCTGCTGCTGCCAACAGCCTGACTCTCAGGCTGACCGTCCTGGCCCTACCCTGCCGGTGGAGGGCCTTCTCCGTGGTGCGCTCTACCAGCTGGCTGACGTAGTCGTCGCTCTCTGCGTAGGGCATTCGCTTGCCAATGTTCTCAAAGTCTTTCATCTTGCGTGCTGTTTTATATATGTCTTTATTTTCTCTGTCGCCAAGTGGTAGTTGGCCTTCAGGGTACCGACGTTCTTGCCTGTGATACGGGCTATCTCGTCGTAGCTCAGTTCGTCGTAGTAGCGCAGGTTGAAGGCGATGCGCTGCTGGGTGGGCAACGTAAGCAGTGCCTCCTGGAACGTGACCTCGGCAGCGTCGCTGTCGAGAGGGGTCTCTGCCTGCATCTTGCCGGTCAGCGTGGGCCCCAGCGCATCAATGCTTTGGAAGAGGTGCGTCTGTCGCCTGAGCAGGGTCAGAGCCTCACGGGTGGCTATGCTGTAGAGCCAGGTGCTCAGCTTTCCGTCACCACGGAACGAGCCGATGCTGCTGAATATCTTGATGAACGTCTCCTGCAGGGCATCCTCGGCGTCGTCGTGACCCACCACGATACGACGGATGTGCCAGTACAGCATGTCACCGTATTGTCTGGTCAGCAGGCGGAACCCCTCTTCGCGCTGTTGGGGGTTGCCCAGCATCTGCAGCAGTTTGTCTTGGTCTGTTTCATGTCCCATACACTCCTTTGATGCAGGAAAAGGGAAAAAGTAAAATCGAAAAGTGAAAATAAATTTGGTTTTCTCTTCGCTTATTCGTAATTTTGCAGCCGATATGATAAAATTGCTGCATAATTGGCTGACGACACTCGGCAAGTTCGTGATACTGATGGGGCGTACCTTCTCAGTGCCCGAGCGTTTCCGCATGTTCTGGAAACAGTATGTCAAGGAGATGGCCCAGCTGGGCGTCAACTCCATTGGTATCGTGCTCCTGATCTCGTTCTTCATAGGAGCTGTCATCTGCATCCAGATGAAGCTGAACATCCAGTCGCCATGGATGCCCCGCTGGGTATCCGGCTATACCACCCGAGAAATCATGTTGCTCGAGTTCTCAAGCTCCATCATGTGTCTGATACTGGCTGGCAAGGTGGGCTCGAACATAGCCTCGGAGATAGGCACCATGCGAGTCACCCAACAGATTGACGCCCTCGACATCATGGGTGTCAACTCAGCCTGCTACCTCATCCTGCCCAAGATTCTGGGCATGCTCACCATCATGCCCCTGCTGGTCATCTTCTCCAGCGCCATGGGTATCATGGGAGCTTACGGTACTGCCTACATCGCCCACATCATTGTCCCCGACGACCTGACACTGGGTTTGCAGCACTCGTTCAAGTCGTGGTTCGTATGGATGTCTATCATCAAGAGCCTTTTCTTTGCCTTCATCATCTCAGCAGTGCCCTCCTATTATGGCTATACCGTAGAAGGAGGCTCTGTCAACGTGGGCAAGGCCTCGACGGATGCCGTCGTCATGTCGAGCGTACTCATCCTCTGTAGTGACGTATTCCTAACCCAGCTGCTGTCATGATAGAAGTAAAGAACCTATATAAGAGCTTTGACAGCATCGAGGTGCTGAAAGACATATCGACGGTGTTCGAGGACGGCAAGACCAACCTCATCATCGGACAAAGCGGATCGGGAAAGACGGTGCTGATGAAGAACCTGGTGGGACTCTTCGAGCCTACCACCGGACAGATACTCTACGACGGCCGCGACTTCGTCAGCATGTCGAAACAGGAGAAGGTGCACATGCGCCGTGAGATGGGCATGATCTTCCAGTCGGCAGCACTCTTCGACTCGCTGACGGTACTGGAGAACGTCATGTTCCCGCTGGATATGTTCTCGTCGATGAACCTGCGTGAACGGCAGAAGCGAGCCATGGACTGTCTGGACCGTGTCAACCTGGTAGGTGCAGAGGAGAAGTTCCCTGGCGAGATATCAGGTGGTATGCAAAAGCGTGTGGCCATAGCACGTGCCATCTCGCTGAACCCCAAATACCTGTTCTGCGACGAGCCTAATTCCGGTCTGGACCCCAAGACATCGCTGGTCATTGACGACCTGCTGCACAGCATCACCCAAGAATTCAACATGACGACCATCATCAACACCCACGACATGAACTCAGTAATGGGTATTGGCGAGAATATCATCTTCATTTACGAAGGACACAAGGAATGGCAAGGTGTCAGCAGCGAGATTATGAACTCCACGAACAAGCGTCTGACGGACTTCATCTTTGCCTCCGACCTGCTGAAGGAGATGCGTGAGGCTGTCACCCACCACAAACAATAAGCGTCTCTATCTATTTCATTCGCCACTGGCCATCAGCCTCTACCATGGGGACAACGATTTCCTCACGGGTAGAGTCGCCAAAGCATAGTATGAGGTAAGCCATGACCTCAGCATTGGCCTGCGTCGTATCAGCTTTCTGGTCGGTATTGTCGGAAATGAGCACGCTGACCAGCCCATTATGCTTCTGCTGCATGTCGTCACGATACTGCTCGATGGCTTTCAGCAGCTGCTCGCAATAGTCAGCGGGCAGGCTGTCGACACCTATCTTCCCTTCCAAGAAGCGCACGGCATCGCCCTCAGCCAAATAGTTGTAATACTGCTGGGCAGCAGTAGCTGCCTGCCACTCCCGCGAGACACCGGAGCAGGCACAGCAAACGGCAAAGACGCCTAATATATAAAAAAGGTGTTTCACTTCTGACGGATAAACACATTGACGGGGGTGCCTGTCAGCGTCCAGTTCTCGCGCAGCTTGTTCTCCAGGAAACGGCGATAAGACTCCTTGATATACTGGGGCAGGTTGGCATAGAACACGAAGGTGGGAATCTGCGTGTCCGGCACCTGCGAGACGTACTTGATCTTGATGTACTTACCCTTGACAGAGGGTGGTGGCGTAGCCTCGATGACGGGCAGCATCACCTCGTTGAGCTTCGACGTACCAATCTTGATGGTACGGTTCAGGTAAACCTGCTTGGCCGTCTCCAGCACCTTGAAGATACGCTGCTTGGTAACGGCAGAGGCAAAGATGATGGGGAAATCGACAAACGGAGCCATACGCTCACGGATGGCGGTCTCGAAGGTCTTGATGGCTATCTGCGACTTGTCCTCCACCAGGTCCCACTTGTTGACAACGACCACCAGCGACTTGTTGTTCTTCTGAATGAGCTGGAAGATGTTCATGTCCTGCGACTCAATGCCTCGCGTGGCGTCAATCATGAGGATGCAGACATCCGAGTTCTCGATGGCACGGATGGAGCGCATGACGCTATAGAACTCAAGGTCCTCGGTGACTTTGTTCTTACGGCGGATACCTGCCGTATCGACCAGGTAGAAGTCGAAGCCGAACTTGTCGTACTTGGTATAGATGGAGTCACGGGTAGTGCCGGCTATCTCGGTAACGATATTGCGGTCCTCGCCGATAAAGGCGTTGATGATGCTCGACTTACCGGCATTAGGACGACCTACGACAGCAAAACGTGGGGTACCATCCTCCAAGTCATCGGCCTCGTCGGTCTTCAGCTTCGTCAGCACAAAGTCCAGCAGGTCGCCCGTGCCGGAGCCCGTAGCGGCGCTGATGCAGTAGGGGTCGCCCAAGCCCAGCTTGTAGAACTCGTACTGCCCGTAGAGGTCCTTGCCGTCGTCGGCCTTGTTGGCCACCAGCACCACAGGTAACTTAGAGGTGCGCAATATCTGTGCCACATCCTGGTCAAGGTCGGTCAGTCCGTTCTTGATGTCGACGAGGAACAGCACGAGGTCTGCCTCCTCAGTGGCCACGATGACCTGTTTGCGAATCTCCTCCTCGAAGATATCGTCAGAGTTAACCACCCAGCCGCCCGTATCGACAACAGAGAACTCACGACCACACCACTCGCACTTGCCATACTGGCGGTCGCGGGTCGTACCCGCCTCGTCGCTGACAATGGCACGACGGCTGTTGGTCAGCCTATTAAATAAGGTGGACTTACCCACGTTCGGGCGTCCTACTATCGCTACTAAGTTTCCCATAAATCCTTTTATTTGGGTGCAAAGGTACGAATAAGCGAGGACAATACAAAACAAAAACACTTTTTTTGTTTTTATTGTCGAGCGAAAGAAGGTTTAGCTCGACGGCCCGAAGGGGGAAAGTCAACCTTGACCAAGAGTCAAAGGGACATAAAAGGACCGAAAAAGCCAAATCCACGACGAGGATATAATAAACCACGACGTAGATTTAGCAATCCTCGACGTAGATTTAACAATCCTCGACGAGGATATAACTTCCGCCACCGACTTAAACAACGAAAGGACGGAGCAAACATCGTTTTTGCCCCGTCCTCTGACGGTCTCCGCCCCGTCCGCCAGGCCCTTCACATCCGTTGGGCTGCTGTCTTAAAAGAAAATGGAAAAATCCCCCCTACGCATCCACTACGCGTAGAGGGGGTTTGTCTTGCCCGCGGAATTCAGATTACCCTTGGAAAATTCATGGGGCCGTCTCTGCAATGCAAAGATACGTATTTCCCTTTGACAATCTGCTATTTACAAGCTGAATACCGCAACAAATCAAGGCTATTTAATTCTTTTTGCTTCAATGAGCCATGATACCCGCAGCTTACTCGGGATTATAGCCGAAGGCGTCGAGCTCGCGCTGGCTGCTACGCCAGTCTTTGTCGACCTTGACGAAGGTCTCGAGGTAGATGGGCTTCTGGAAGAACTTCTCCAAGGCCTTGCGGGCCTCGGTGCTGACCTTCTTCAGCGCAATGCCCTGATGCCCGATGATGATGCCCTTCTGCGATTCGCGCTCGACATAGATGATGGCATTGATATGGATGCTCTTCTCCGTCTCCTTGAAGCGCTCCACACGCACCTCTACGCTGTAGGGTATCTCCTTGTCGTAGTAGAGCAATATCTTCTCGCGGATAATCTCCGACACGAAGAAGCGGGCGGGCTTGTCCGTCAGCTGGTCCTTATCGAAGTAGGCCGGGCTCTCGGGCAACAGCTCGCGGATGCGCTTCAACAGCATATCCACGCCAAACTTGTTCTTGGCAGAGATAGGCAATATCTCGGCGTTGGGCAGCAGTGCGTGCCACTTGTCAACAATCGCTGCGAGCAGTTGTTGAGAGGGTTGAAGGTTGAAGGTTGAATGACGATGTTTCGCTTCGCTAGTTTGATGTTTGATGTTTAAAGAACTTCGTCCTTCTTCCTTGTGAAGCAATACATCGTCCTTCGTACTTCGTAATTCGTCCTTTAGCTCATCAATCTTGTTGATGAGCAGGATGACGGGGATGGTCATCTTCTGCACCTTCTCCAAAAAGTCCATGTTCTTCTCCGGATTCTCTACCACATCGGTGACATAGAGCAGTACGTCAGCATCCTGCAAGGCCGACTCCGAGAAGGCCAGCATCGACTCCTGCAACTTGTAGTTGGGCTTCAGCACACCAGGGGTGTCGGAGAACACTATCTGCATATCATCGGTATTGACAATACCCATGATACGATGGCGCGTGGTCTGCGCCTTGAACGTCGCAATCGAAATACGCTCACCAACCAACTGGTTCATGAGCGTACTTTTACCTACGTTGGGATTTCCAACTATGTTTACAAATCCTGCCTTATGCATCTTTAATTTCCGTCATACGCCCATTTGTAATAACTGGCACCGTGAACGAATCCTGCACCAAAAGCCGTAAACAGCATATTATCGCCCTTCTTCAACTGATGCTCATACTCCCAAAGTGCGAGAGGAATAGTGGCTGCTGACGTATTGCCGAAATGCTCGATATTCACCATCACCTGCTCCAAGGTCAGGTCAAGACGCTTGGCCACTGCTTCTATGATGCGCATATTGGCCTGATGGGGAACAACCCAGCGTATGTTTTCCTTGTCCAACTGGTTGCGGCTGGCAATGAGAGCACAGTCGTCGCTCATATTCGTCACAGCATAGCGGAAAACGGTACGTCCCTCCTGATAGAGGTAGTGCAGACGATGGTCGACGGTGAAGTGACTTGGCGGACATACCGACCCACCTGCTTTCAGGTGGAGAAAGGGCAGGCCCTTGCCGTCACAACGGAAATAGGAGTCTAACAGTCCTATGTTTTCCTCGCTCGTGCCTTCAACCAACACTGCGGCAGCTCCGTCGCCAAAGAGCGGACAGGTAGCACGGTCCTTGTAGTCTGTAACTGACGACATCTTGTCTGCGCCAATCACAATGATCTTCTTATAGCGTCCGCACTGAATCATCGAGGCGGCCACATCAAGAGAATAGAGGAATCCACAGCAAGCGCCCCAGAAGTCGAACGCAAAGGCATTCTTCAATCCAAGCTTGCCCAGCACGATGCTGGCTGTAGACGGGAACTTATAATCAGCCGTAGAAGTGGCAACAATAACTGCATCGATGGTATCAGGGTCGAAACCGGTCTTCTGCATCAGCTGCTTGGCGGCCTTACGGGCCATATAGCTGGTGCCAAGACCTTCCTCGGTAAGGATGCGGCGTTCCTTAATACCGATACGAGTCATAATCCACTCGTCATTGGTGTCTACCATGCGTGACAGCTCTGCGTTGTTCAGAACATAGTCAGGCACGTAGCCACCAATGCCGGTGATTATCGCATTGATTTTACTCATTATTCAGCTGCTTCGTCCATAACAATGGCAATCTTGCCACGATAGTAGCCGCATGTGGGGCATACGGTGTGGTAGATGTGATAAGCACCACAGTTAGGGCATACTGCCAGTGTGGGAGCTACTGCCTTGTCATGAGTACGACGCTTAGCGGTACGAGTGTTCGATTGTCTTCTTTTAGGATGTGCCATAATTCTATAAACTTTAAACTTTAAACTTTTAACTTCTTCAGTGCCTCCCAGCGTGGGTCTGTTGCCTCTGCCTCCTCTTCGCCGCTTCGGGCAGCGCCGCTCAGCTCTTCCAGCTTCTGCGTCATCGCACTATTGCATTTTCCAGGTGCATGAACGTGCTTGATGGGTATGGCCAGCATGACAAACTCGTAGATGAACCACGACACATCGATGATTCCTTCGTTCTCATCTATGGTCACAGTGTCATCGTCCTCGGAGTATGTGTCGCCCAGCTTCACGATGAGACGGTTGTCCGCCTCTATCGGCTGCTCCATGTCGTCGAGACAACGGTCACAGCTGACAGTGACTGAGCCCTCAGTATGGAACAGGAATTCAAAGAAGCCGGACATCTTGCGTATAGACACCGACACATGCAACGTACCATGTTCCAGTTGTGAGCCGTCCAGAGCTTCAAAGTAGTCATCTCCAAGATTGAATTCACGAGTCATCTCGTCCTCTTTCAACCCCTTCAAATCAATCTTATAAATCTCCAAACTACACATTGCCACTTCATTTGGAGTGCAAAGTTACGAAATATTTATCAAATGACAATTGACAATTCACAATTTTTTCGCTTTTTGTTGAAAATCAGCCTCTAACGCATGGTCAGATTGCACAAACGACAACCCGACTGTGCACTATTTCTTCATTTCAATGCGGAACGTCGTGCCCTTGCCCACTTCGGACTGGAGGACAAAAATACGCCCCTTGTGATATTCTTCCACAATACGCTTGGCCAGCGACAAGCCGAGCCCCCAGCCACGCTTCTTGGTAGTAAAGCCCGGGGTGAATACATTATTGATGTCCTTTTTCTTAATACCCTTGCCCGTATCCTGTACTTCTATGGCAACATCGTGCTCGTTATCATAGAGGGTCAGCGTGATGATGCCCTTGCCCTCCATAGCGTCCACTGCATTCTTGCAAAGGTTCTCTATGACCCATTCGAAGAGCGAGGCATTCATCTTGACAATTACCTCGTGGTCAGGCAAATGGCGGATGAGCTGTACCTGACTGGAAGTTCTCCTGTCCATATAGTCTACCACATGGGACAAGACCTCATTCATCGAAGCTTCAACAGGTTCAGGCAGTGAGCCTATCTTTGAGAAGCGTTCGGCTATCAGCTGCAGACGCTTCACATCCTTATCCATCTCTGGCAACAAATCGTCCTCGGGATACTGTTCCCTCAACATCTCAACCCATGCCATCAGACTTGACACTGGCGTACCTAACTGATGTGCGGTCTCCTTCGAGAGTCCGACCCACACCTTGTTTTGCTCGGCACGCTTAGAGGACAGTAGCGCAAAGATGGCCACGACAACAAATATCAGGACAATACCCAGCTGGACATAGGGCCAGGCAGACAAACGTTTCAGCATGATGCTTTCATCGTAACATACAAGCTGACTGCCAATGGATATCGTATCTCCCACCCTTATCATTCGCTGGGCATAGGCAGCCATCTGAAGGGTATCCTCAATATTACGATAATCGTCAATCCCCCCCTCGGCATTCAGCACGATGACCGGAATCGTATTATTTCCCTCCAACACACTCAGTACCAAGGACAAATCAGTCGACTCGTCAGCCTCATTCAGCGAACGCAAAGCCTGTGCCCATACTTCCATTCGGTGACGTTCCTCCTCAGAGAGATCTTGCACCAGGAAATGGGACACCAATAATGACGCTACAGCAATAATAATTGCCGCCAGCACCAAGATAATCTTTACTTGCCTGATTCTGTCAGTCCACTGCATACCTTATTATAACGTAGGAACTGATGATTTATTACATAACAAAAAAAACGAAGTCCTCTCATCGTTGCTGACGAAAGGACTTCCCTCATTTAATGAAAAGTGGCGGCCTCCTACTCTCCCGCATTGCATTGCAGTACCATCGGCGCAGGCGGGCTTAACTTCTCTGTTCGGAATGGGAAGAGGTGGAACCCCGCCGCAATAACCACCTGATAATAGGTTATTGACTATCTCCACAAGCAAGATGCCGATGTCGAATCATACAACACCTGAAAATACGAATCCTCACTCTCACCCTCCCTTCGGGGGGC
>JAFPWS010000078.1 GCA_017412705.1 Prevotella sp. | reverse complement strand
TGCTGGAGGGAACGGTCAACAAGGCCAAGGCTATCAAGAGAAGCATGTTCAATAGGGCTAATCCTGATGTACTCAGGGCGAAAATACTCTACAGTGGCATGAAATGGGGCTGGAATTATCACCTAAATAGACGCAGAACCACAAAATTGCGATTAAGCGAGAACGGAATCTCCGAAAACGCCTGCGGAAGGCACGGTTGCCCTCCTTTTATTTGATGTATTCGAGAGATTAGTGAAATGATGGCAGAGTCAAGCCGCTGTTCCGTGAGCGACTTGCTATAGATCCTGGCACGGATGACCTGCCCACGGTAGTCGCTGATGTTAATTACCACCACTACAACGCACCAACATCAGCAGGGCAGTGCATAAATTAATAAGGTGTACAATTCGTCTCATATAGTTTTCAATCTATTTTTTTGGCAAAAGGAATGAAAATATATTCTCATTCCTTTCGCTTAATCGAAATTTTGCACTATCTTTGCCGAGTGTTACTGAATGAGGCTACTTGGAATTATGTGCTACAGCATGCCGACGAGGATGTACGGAAGGTGGCATTGCAGGGTGCGAAAGACCCTGAGGTGGACCTTACTATAGCCTTGCAGCAGATTGCCGGCAGGCAGGCAGCTCGCAAGAAGCTGCCCTCATGGGCAGCGGTAGAGGGCATCGTCTATCCTCCCCATCTGAATATGGAACAATGCTCCTCGGAGCAGACAGCCTGCTACAAGGCACAGCTGGCTGGCGAGGGCGAGAGTATGGTGGACCTGACTGGCGGCTTTGGCGTCGACTTCTACTGGATGTCGCAGGGCTATAGGCATCGCAGCTACATCGAGCAGGATGAGCAAATTTGCGCCATTTCATCGGAGAATTTTCGTCTCTTAGGTCACGACTGCGATGTCGTTTGCGGTTCAGCCTCCGACTACCTGAAAGAGATGCCCCGTGTGAGCCTCGTGTACCTCGACCCTGCTCGTCGCAATGAGCATGGAGGACGCACCTATTCTATAGAAGACTGTAACCCTAACGTGTTAGAGCTCCTGCCCCTGTTGATGGAGAAGGCTGACAGGGTGATGCTGAAACTCTCGCCTATGCTCGACTGGCGCAAGGCGGTAGCTGACCTTCAGCACGTCAGCGAGGTCCATATCATCAGCGTTGACAACGAGTGCAAGGAGCTCCTGCTGGTGCTCGGCAAGGAGCCTGCGGAGGGGTTGCGCCTATGTTGTGTCAACAATGGGGGTACCTTCGAGGTGCTCAATCGTAATGCGAGCAGCCTTCGTATTACGACTGAAGGGTCTTCAGTCGTAATACGATTTTCGGCCAACTGGGAAGAGGCTGCTTTTCTCTATGAACCCAACGCCAGCATCATGAAGGCCGGATGCTTTGCCGAGCTATGTGAACGCTACCCTGTGGAGCAGGTGGCGCAGAACTCGCATCTCTTCCTCTCTTCCGTTGAAATCGACGATTTTCCTGGTCGCAGCTTTCGGATTGAGGCCATTTCATCGATGAACAAGCAAGAGACAAGCCAAAAAGTATCCGCGTTGAAATCGGCAAATATCAGCGTCCGAAACTTCCCGCTTACTGCCGACCAGCTGCGCAAGAAGCTGAAGCTGAAAGACGGAGGCAACGCCTATATCTTCGCCACGACGGTGCTGAATGGTGAGCACAAGCTCTTTATTTGCCGTAAAATTAGTTAAAGATTTGCGCAATTCATGGTTTTTCCATATCTTTGCACATTAAATAATGTACGAAGTCATGCCATCAGTAGAGATTCGGAAAGTAACCACCAGAAAGGAGCTTGATGCCTTCATCCAGCTCCACTATGACTTGTATCGTGGAAACCAGTACGACGCCCCCAACCTGTATACAGACGAGTTGCACACCTTGAGGAAGGACCGCAATGCCGCCTTTGAGTTCTGCGAGGCTGAATACTTCCTGGCCTATAAGGACAACAAGGTGGTGGGGCGTATTGCCGGCATCATCAACCACAGGGCCAATGAGCGCTGGGACAGCAACAGCGTGCGCTTCGGATGGGTTGACTTCGTGGACGACATAGAGGTAAGCCGAGCCCTGTTCGAGGCTGTCGAACAATGGGGGCGCTCCAAGGGAATGACGGAGATAGTGGGGCCTTTGGGCTTTACCGATATGGATCCTGAGGGCATGCTCATCGAGGGCTTCGACCAGCTGGGAACGATGGCCACCATCTATAACTATCCCTACTACCCCAAGCACATGGAACAGTTAGGTGGCTGGGAGAAAGACAACGACTACGTGGAGTACAAGCTCATCGTGCCCAAGGGCGGCATGCCCGAGAAGTACCAGAAGGTGGCGCAGATGGTGCAGAAGCGTTACAACCTGCACACCTTCCACCCCAAGCGCAGCCAGGTGTTCGGCAAGGAACAGTACGGGCGCAAGGTGCTGGAGGTCGTCAACAAGTCGTTTAGTCATCTCTACGGCTACTCGCAGATGACGGAGCGTCAGATAGACGAATACCTGAAGATGTACTTCCCCATGCTCGACATGTCGATGCTCTGTCTGATAGAAGACTGGAACACACCTGACCACAAGCTGATAGGTGTGGGCATCAGCATCACGAACATGACGCGAGCCCTGCAGAAGTGTCGCAACGGAAAGCTATGGCCCTTTGGCTGGTGGCACTGTCTGATGGCCCTGAAGTTCCACAAGGCAGAGTGCCTTGACCTGATGCTCATAGGCATCCTGCCCGAGTATCAGCAGAAGGGAGCCAACGCCCTGCTGTTCTACGACCTCATACCCATCTACCAGAAGTATGGCTTCAAGTGGGGCGAGACCAACGTGGAGATGGAAACCAACGAGAAAGTGCAAAGCCAATGGCAATACCTGGAACATGTACAACACAAGCGCCGCAGGTGCTATAAGAAAAGCTTATGAACGAAGACAATAACATAATCGAACAAAACCAACCCGTAGAGTACACCGATGATAACATCCGACACCTGTCGGATATGGAACACGTCAGGACACGTCCCGGTATGTATATAGGACGTCTGGGCGATGGCTCGCTGCCTGAGGACGGCATCTATGTGCTGCTGAAGGAGGTCATCGACAACTCCATCGACGAGTTTAAGATGAAGGCGGGCGACCGCATTGAGATTAATATCGACGACAACCTGCGCGTCTCAGTACGCGACTATGGACGCGGCATTCCTCAAGGCAAGCTCATCGAGGCTGTCTCTGTGCTGAACACAGGTGGCAAGTACGACTCGAAGGCTTTCAAGAAGTCGGTAGGTCTGAATGGCGTGGGCGTCAAGGCTGTCAATGCCCTGAGCGCCCACTTCGAGGTGGCCAGCTATCGTGAGGGCAAGGTGCGCAAGGCCGTCTTTGAGCGAGGCATCCTGCAAAGCGATGTGACAGAGAACTCGCAGGACGAGAATGGTACCTATATCTACTTCGAGCCAGACAACACCCTCTTCAAGGACTACCTGTTCCACGACGACATTGTGGAGAACATGCTGCGCAACTACACCTACCTGAATACAGGTCTGGCCATCATGTACAACAACCGGCGCATCTTGAGCCGTCATGGCTTGGAGGACCTGTTGAAAGACCGTATGACCAACGACCCCCTCTACCCCATCATCCATCTGAAGGGTGACGACATCGAGGTGGCCTTCACCCATGCCAACCAGTATGGCGAGGAATACTACTCGTTCGTCAACGGACAGCATACCACGCAGGGCGGCACCCATCAGAGCGCCTTCAAGGAGCATATCGCCAAGACCATCAAGGAGTTCTTTGGCAAGTATGAGTATGGCGACATCCGAACAGGTATCGTAGCCGCCATTGCCATCAACGTGGAGGAACCCGTCTTCGAAAGCCAGACAAAGATTAAGCTGGGCTCCACCCAGATGGCCCCCGACGGCGACACCATTAATAAATATGTGGGCGACTTCATCAAGCAACAGGTAGACAACTACCTGCACATTCACCAGGATGTGGCTGAGGTCATCGAGAATAAGGTCAAGGAGAGCGAGCGCGAGCGCAAGGCAATGGCCGGTGTCACCAAGCTGGCTCGTGAGCGTGCCAAGAAGGCCAACCTGCACAATCGGAAACTCCGCGACTGTCGCATCCATTTCTCTGATGCCAAGAACGAGCGCAAGGAAGAGTCGTGCATCTTCATTACAGAGGGCGACTCAGCCAGCGGAAGCATCACCAAGAGCCGCGATGTCAATACTCAGGCCGTCTTCTCGCTGCGAGGCAAGCCCCTCAACAGCTTTGGCCTTACCAAGAAGGTGGTTTACGAAAACGAGGAGTTCAACCTGTTGCAAGCCGCACTCGATATAGAGGAAGGTCTGGACACCCTCAGATATAATAAGGTAATTGTGGCTACGGATGCCGATGTCGACGGCATGCACATCCGCTTGCTCATCATCACCTTTTTCCTGCAGTTCTTCCCAGAGCTCATTAAGAAGGGACACGTCTATGTCTTGCAGACACCCTTGTTCCGCGTTCGTAACCGAAGGACGAAGATTAAAAACAAGAAGGCCCTGGAGGATGGCAAGAAGGGCGACTTCATCACTCGCTACTGCTACAGCGAGGACGAGCGTCTGAAGGCTATTCACGATTTGGGTCCTGACCCTGAAATCACCCGATTCAAGGGTCTTGGCGAGATATCACCCGAGGAGTTTGCAGGTTTCATCGGTCCTGACATCCGTCTGGAGCAGGTCACGCTGAACAAGAACGACCAGGTGCAGAAACTATTGGAGTATTATATGGGCAAGAATACGATGGAGCGCCAGAACTTCATCATCGACAACCTCGTCATAGAGGAAGACCGCCCGGAAGAAGAGGAGGCTTATGATTAAGAGAACCCTATATGTAGCGATATTATTGCTGATACCCTTTGTCAGCAATGCCCAGATGACTGTGCGTCTGGGACCTGAGGCTCCTTTGCGCAAGCTGCAGATAGCAGAGATGGCAGTCAACAGCCTCTATGTCGATAGTGTCAGCGAGGAGAAGCTGGTGGAAGATGGCATTCGCGGCATGTTGGAGAAGCTGGACCCCCACAGCAGCTACCTGACTGCCAAGGAGGTCAAGGAAGCCAACGAGCCCCTGCAAGGTAACTTCGAGGGCATTGGCGTGCAGTTCAACATGGTGGAGGACACCCTTCTGGTCATCCAGCCTGTCACCAACGGACCTTCTGAGAAGGTAGGCATCCTGGCAGGCGATCGTATTGTCAAGGTCAACGACACCATCATAGCAGGCGTCAAGATGTCGAAGGAGGAAATCATGCGTCGTCTGCGTGGTCCCAAGGGCACGAAGGTCAATATGGGCATTGTCCGTCGAGGCATTGCCGATACGCTGTCGTTTACTGTCGTTCGCGACAAGATACCCGTCAAGTCTATTGACGCATCCTATATGCTCAGTTCCAAGGTGGGCTATATCCGTATAGGCAGCTTCAGCGCCACCACTCACGATGAGTTCTGCGAACGTATGAGAGAGCTGCTGGGAAAGGGCATGAAGACACTCGTCCTCGACCTGCAGGAGAATGGTGGAGGCTTCTTGCATGCTGCTGTCCAGATAGCCAATGAGTTCCTGGACAATAACGACCTGATTGTCTATACCAAGGGGCGTCAGGCCCAGCGTACAGAATATAGGGCCAAGGGGGGAGGACTCTTTACCAAGGGGCAGGTCGTCGTACTGGTCGATAGCTATACGGCCTCTGCTGCTGAAATCGTCTCAGGAGCCATCCAAGACCATGACAGGGGCTTAGTGGTTGGTCGTCGTACCTTTGGAAAGGGACTTGTCCAGCGTCCTATCGACCTGCCTGACGGTTCTATGATACGCCTGACCATCGCCCACTACTTCACCCCTTCAGGTCGTTGCATCCAGAAACCTTACGAGAAAGGACATGGTCGTGACTATGCGATGGATGTGGTGAACAGGCTGAAGAGTGGCGAGCTGATGAGTGCTGACAGCGTCCACTTCGCTGACTCGCTGAAGTACTATACGCTCAAGAAACACCGTGTGGTCTATGGTGGCGGAGGCATCATGCCTGACGAGTTCGTCCCCCTGGATACCACCAAATATACCCGATTCCATCGGGAACTTTCAGCCAAAGGCATGATTATCAATGGCAACCTGCACTACGTTGACCAGCATCGTAAAGCACTCCAGCAAGAGTATAAGGACTTTGCTGACTTCCGTGCCCGCTTTGACATTCCGCAGGAGCTTGTCGACAGCATCTTCGCTGAAGGCGAAAGACAGAAGGTCCTTCCCAAGAGTGAGGCTGAGCGATTGCAGACATTGCCTTATCTGCGCCTCCAGCTGAAGGCGCTGGTGGCTCGTGACCTTTGGGGAATGGATGAATACTTTGCCATTATCAACGAGACAAACGACTTGTTGCGCAAGGCATTAGAACTGATTAAATAGCCATTTCAGGGAGAAAAGCCGGGTCGTTAAAGTCAATGGCGACATTTCGCCTATCAGTTCGTCTTGTATATAAATAATGTATAGCTATATATGAGACGAACTTTTCTTATGGCATTACTAGGGCTGATGACCTCAGTGGTGCAGGCACAGCCATCAGTAGAGACAGGGCGACAGTATCTGAGTGGCCATGGATGTGACGACATGGTCGAGTGGGACTTCCAGTGCACGGATGGTCGCAATAGTGGTAAGTGGACCAAGATAGGCGTTCCCTCCTGCTGGGAGTTGCAGGGGTTTGGCACCTATCAGTATGGCATGCGCTTCTATGGCAAGGCTACCCCTGAGGGTATTGCTGACGAGAAAGGTTTGTATAAGCATGAGTTTACCCTGCCTCAGGACTGGCAGGGTCGACAGATACTACTGGTGTTCGAGGCGGCCTTTACTGAGATTCGTGTCCAGATTAATGGCCGCAAGGCAGGCAATGGCACCTATCAGGGTGGCTTCACCCGTCATACCATCGATGTCTCGGATCGTGTCTTCTTCGGTTCAAAGAAGAACCGCTTGGAGGTGGAGGTACTGAAGGAAAGCACCAATCCGCAGGTCAACCTGGCTGAGCGTCGTGCCGACTACTGGAACTTTGGTGGCATCTGGCGTCCTGTATTCATCATATCAAAGCCAGCCAACAACATTCAGCGTGTGGCCATCGATGCCAAAGGCGATGGACACTTCATGGCAGATGTCTTCCTGAACAGGGCTTTGCCTAACAGTTCAGTAAGTGTCGATATCGTCGATGCCAAGGGAAAGAAGGTTACCGCAAGTACGCCTTTTGCTATCGCCAGCGACCAGGCCAAGGTGGACTTCAGTGTGAAGGACATCAAGTCGTGGAATGCAGAACAGCCTCATCTCTATACTGCCGTCTTTACGTTGAAGAATGCAGCGGGAAAACCGCTGCATATAGAGCGCCAGAAGTTTGGCTTCCGCACCATCGAGTATCGCCACCAGTATGCCGGCGACAAGGAGGACGGCCTCTTCATCAATGGAAAGAAGGTCATAGTCAAGGGTGCAAACCGGCACTCATTCCGTCCTGAGACGGGTCGAACGTTGTCGAAACAGAAGAATATCGAGGACGT
Source organism: Prevotella sp. (assembly GCA_017412705.1). GTDB lineage: Bacteria > Bacteroidota > Bacteroidia > Bacteroidales > Bacteroidaceae > Prevotella. Next base: position 39,655 of record JAFPWS010000078.1, on the reverse strand, counting down.
ACTGCTTATCAAGTCGATGAACATGAATGCCGTGCGTCTCTCTCACTACCCTGCCGACCCGGAGTTCCTGGATGCCTGCGACTCGTTAGGACTCTACGTCGAGTGTGAACAGCCTGGCTGGCACTGGGCACATGAGACCATCACTGGCTCAAAGATAGTCGAGGAGATGGTGGCACGCGACGTCAACCATCCCAGCATCATCTTCTGGAGCAATGGCAATGAGGGTGGTTTCAATTACGAACTGGAGCCTGTCTTCCACCAGTTTGACCCTCAGCAGCGTGTGGTGCTCTACCCCTGGGCAAACCGTAACGGCTTCGAGACGAAGCATTATCGTTCGTGGGGCGAGACGGCGGAATATATGCGTCAGAAGGAAATCTTCATGCCCACGGAGTTCCTGCACGGCTTGTATGACGGCGGACACGGAGCAGGCTTGAAGGACTATTGGAAGCTGATGATGTCGAATCCCCGTTGTGCGGGCGGATTCCTCTGGGACCTGATGGACCAGGCGGTGGTGCGTACCGACCAGAACGGCATCCTCGACCCTGTAGGCAACTTCGGTGCTGATGGCATCGTGGGGCCTCACATGGAGAAGGAAGGTTCGTTCTATACCATTCGCGAAGTGTGGAGTCCTGTGCGGTTCTTGGGGTTTAGCAACATCACATTCGCCTACACCATTCAGAACTGCTACAACTTCATCAACCTGAAAGACTGCCAGTTCAGCTACAAACTATTGCAGATGCCTGCTTATGGCGAGAAGGAGGTCAAGGTCGTCAAGGAGGGTAAGTTGGCTTCTCCTGATGTAGCGCCAGGCCAGAAGGCGCAACTGGAGATTCCCCGCTCTATGGCTGAGGTGATGCAGTTGACAGCCATCGACCCTTACGGACAGGAAATCTTCACTTGGAACTGTAAACATGTGACGAAAGCAGGCAATCTGAATAAGTATGTCCTGCACGACAATACCCGACAGTACACCTACACCGAGGATGGCGACCGCCTGGTGGTCAAAAACGCCAACCGCCAGTTTACTTTCAGCAAGAAGACAGGTATGCTGATGCAGGTCGCGGTGGATGCTAGGCAGCTGTCATTCGGCAATGGCCCGCGCTTCGTGGCTGCCAAACGCAGCGACCGTTCACAGGATGGTTTTTATAACCATGACGACAAGGAGGCCTTCCAGAAGAAGACGGAGTACACGGAATATGCCGACCAAGGGACTTTCGCTGGCTTCGCCTTCAGCGACAGTACACTCGTGGCCAACTACTTGCATGGTTCGATAGAGAAGGTGACGTGGCGCTTCCTTGCCGACGGCGGCGTGTATATGAACGTCGATTATTACTTCAACGGTGTCGTCGACCTGTTGGGCATCGCGTTCGACTATCCTGAACAGATGGTGGAGTCGAAGACGTGGGTGGGCAAGGGTCCCTACCGCGTGTGGCAGAACCGCATGGAGGGTCCGCAGTATGGTCTGTGGAGCAACGACTACAACGACCCCATTCCTGGTGAGTCGTGGGAATATCCTGAGTTCAAGGGATACTTCGCCAACGTGTCGTGGATGCAGTTGCAGACGACAGAAGGCAACATCGGCATCGAGGGCATCAGCCTAAAGGTGGGCGTCTATACCCCTCGCGATGGTCGCGACCATATCCTCTACACCCTGCCAGAGACGGGCATCTCTATCCTCAAGGCTATCCCCGCTGTGCGCAACAAGGTGAACACCACCGACCTCAACGGCCCGTCGGCACAACCCTACTGGTCGAAGGGCAAAGGACACCTCAATGCCATTTTAAGATTCGAGTAACATGAAACGGCTAAGTATACTCACGCTGTTACTGTGCCTCGCGATCTTGTCGCGAGGTAACGACACCTCGCGCCCCTGGACCTTCTGGTACTGGATGTACGGCGCCGTATCGGAAGAAGGTATCAAGGCCGACTTGCAAGCCATGAAGGACGTAGGACTGGGCGGCTGCTATCTGATGCCTATCCGTGGGGCGGCAGAGCGGCCTGAATACGAAGGCAAGGCCGATGCGCTAACTCCCAACTTCTGGCGAATGGTGGATGTAGCATTGGCGCAAGCCGATTCCCTCGGCTTGGGGATGGGCATTCACGTCTGCGACGGCTTCGCCTTGGCTGGCGGGCCTTGGATTAAGCCCGAGGAGTCGATGCAGAAAATCGTCTATAGTGAAGACTTCTTTGTGGGCAGTGTGGAGGAGATGCTTCATCGTAAGGGCGGTCTTGTCTTGCCACGTCCAGAGGGTGTCGAAGGCTATTACGAGGACATTGCCACCTTTGCTATTCCGCTGACGCGACGATACTTCCATCCTTTTCCCGATAACTTTAATCTGCAGCGTGACGTAGAGAAGGTACCTGTCATGATGTCGCCTACGATGACACGCAATGCCAAGGGCATCTTTACTGCCTCCGAACCGGCTTGGATAGCATTCGACATGGGAGGTGAACACGAATATACCAATATAGAGATAGCTGCCAACGGCACCAACATGCAAGCCCAACGCATGGTGGTCGAGGTGAGTGACGATGGTGTTGACTTCCGACCGGTCAAACAACTCGTCCCACCGCGCCAGGGATGGCAGAACTACGACTACAATACCACCTTTGCCTTTCCGCGAACAAAAGCCCGTTTCTGGCGACTGTCGTGGACGCCCAAGCGAACGGAGCCAGGCAGTGAGGACCTGGATGCAGCCAAGTGGAACCCTCGTCTGGGACTAAAGAATGCTATCTTCCGTGCCCAACCACAAATCGACAACTGGGAGGGCAAAGCCGGCTATGTGTGGCGCATTGCCCCAGATGGCAATGCACGTGAATTGCCTGACAGTATCTGCTGGCGACAGCAGGAGATAGCCCGGCTAACTCTGGATGGAGACAGCGTAACAGGCTATACACTGCAGGACATAGATAACTCCACCTATATTTACCGTATCATCCGCATCGGCCACACCTCGACAGGCCATACCAATGCAACGGCAGGTGGAGCTAAAGGACTGGAATGCGACAAGTTTTCCCGTGAGGCTGTCAGCAAGCAAGTGGACTCGTGGTTCGGACAGTTCAAACATTGCAACGCCACACTCTCAAAGAGAGAGCGTCCTCATGCCAATGTAGTGAAATACCTGCACGTTGACTCATGGGAGTGTGGTTCGCAGAACTGGGGAAAGAACTTTGCCCAGGAGTTCAAGTCGCGCCGTGGCTACGACCTTATTCCTTGGTTGCCTGTTATGATTGGCATCCCCATAGAGTCGGCAGCCCAAAGTGATAAAGTGTTGCGCGACGTTCGTAAGACTATCGACGAATTAGTCAACGAGGTCTTTTTCGCCACTGTTGCCCAAAAGGCAAAGGAATATGGTGTTCAACTTTCGTCAGAGAGTGTCGCCCCTACTATGGTATCTGATGGTATGACACACTATAAATATGTGGACGTGCCGATGGGTGAGTTCTGGCTCAACTCGCCTACCCACGACAAACCCAACGACATGCTCGATGCTATCAGCGGGGCGCACGTCTATGGCAAGAATATCGTGCAGGCCGAGGGCTTTACCGAGGTGCGAGGTGTATGGGACGAGACGCCGGCTATGGTTAAGCCTTTGTTAGACAACAATTTCTGCTTAGGCATGAATCGCCTGTTCTTCCATGTCAATACTCACAACCCTTGGATGGACAGAAAACCTGGCATGACGCTCGATGGCATAGGACTCTTCTTCCAGCGCGACCAGACATGGTTCCCTGAAGCGAAGGGTTTTGTCGACTACATCACCCGCTGCCAGACGCTGTTGCAGCAAGGTAAACCTGTGGTTGACATCGCCGTCTTTACAGGCGAGGAGATGCCACGTCGTGCATTTACCCCTGACAAACTGGTACCCATGCTGCCAGGATTGTTTGGGCCAGAGCGCGTCGCGTCCGAGCGCATGCGTCTTGCCAATGTGGGCCAGCCTATGGAGGAGTCGCCCGTCGGGGTGCGCCACTCTTCAAATATCTTCGACCTGAAGAACTGGATCAATCCCCTGCACGGCTATCAGTACGACTCGATGAACAAGGATGCCTTGCTCACCCTGCCCTTCCATTATAAAGTGTTGGTCATTCCTGTGGGCGTACCCGTATCGAAAGAGGTCAGGGAAAAGGTGGCCGAGTTGAGGCGCAAAGGGGTCACCATCATCGACAAGCCCTACCAGCAGGCTGTCCTGAAAGATCTGCCTCGCGACGCCGAACTGCCTGAAGGCATAACCTATGCCCATCGTCAGTTGGCAGACAGGGACATCTATTTCCTGTCGAACCAGAAAGACCGGGAGCAGACGTTGACCCCCATCTTCCGCAGCAACAGAAAAACAACGGTGCTTTACAACCCTGTGACGGACGAATACAGCCCTTACGAGGGAACCCTGACGCTGGCTCCTTATGAGTCCGTTTTCGTCATCACCCAGGAAACTGATAGTTTCTCGGTAGGAAACCACCAGTTTCTCGGTAGGAAACTACCAGTTTCTCGGCATGAAACTCCCGCTTTGCAGCAATGGGATGTCCGTTTTGTCGAGAGCGGCGTGCAACTCACTGACAAACAGTTATTTGACTGGAGTCAGCATCAGGACGACCGCATTCGCTACTTCAGTGGTCATGCCCGCTACTCCACCACCTTCAAGCTAAAGGGCAAGGAGGTGCCTCAAGGTCGCACTTGGATGACCTTCCCTAATGTGAAGGACATCGCCCACGTGTGGATAAACGGCAAGGATTGCGGCATCGCCTGGACGGCCCCCTATGAGGTAGAGATTACAGGAGTACTGCAGAAGGGCAAGAACGTGATAGAGATAGAGGTTGTCAACACCTGGCACAATGCCCTGCGCGGGCTCGGCCAAGGCAAGGCTCCCTACGAAGGCATCTGGACCAATGCCAAATATCGCACCAAGGGCGACGCCCTGCTGCCAGCAGGTCTCTTGGCACCACCTGAAATCAAAACAGAACAATAGCATATGAGACGCATCGCTTTATTGATTATTTGTTATTTTTTAGTTGGCCATGTCGTGGCACATGTCACCTTGCCCAACTTCTTCAGTGACAACATGGTGTTGCAACAACAAACGGAGTGTAACCTGTGGGGCTGGACCGATAAAGGGAAGACGGTCAGCGTTACGACCTCCTGGGACCAGAAGACCTATACGACAAAGGCTGACCGGGCAGGACGCTTCGAGCTGAAAGTGCAGACCCCCGAGGCTGGAGGACCTTACAGCATCACGTTCAACGATGGCAGCATCTGCTCCCTGGAGAACATCCTCATTGGTGAGGTATGGATATGTAGTGGCCAGTCGAACATGGAGATGCAGATGAAAGGTTTCAAGCAGCAGCCTGTCGAGGGCACGACGGAGGAGCTGTTGCGTTGTAAGGACTCGCAGCTACGCCTCTTCACCGTTAAGCGCCACGCCTCGCTGACCCCTGAACAGGATGTCACAGGTCATTGGGATGAGGCCATAGCAGCCAGCGTTCGCGACTTCTCGGCCACTGCCTACTACTTTGGCCGTGCGCTGCGTCAGACACTGGGCGTACCCGTAGGCCTGATTGCAACATCGTGGGGTGGCTCAGCCTGCGAGGCCTGGATGAAGGCCGACTGGCTCAAGGCCTTCCCTAAGGTCAACCAGCATGTGACGGAGGCTGACGTCAAGAAGCTGCAGCAGCGTTGTCCTACGGCCCTCTATAATGGTCAGCTCAAACCGCTGATCGGCTATACCATGCGGGGCGCCATCTGGTATCAGGGGGAGGACAACATTCCCCGTTATGACTACTATGCTCCCCTGATGGCCCGGATGGTCGAAGGGTGGCGCGCTGAGTGGCAACAGGGCGATTTCCCCTTCTACTATTGCCAGATAGCTCCCTACGACTACTCGCTCATCCAGTGGAAAGACAGCCAGTATCTTCGCGAGCAACAGGCAAAGGTAGAGGAGATGATTCCTAATGCCCGCATGGCTGTGCTGATGGATGCCGGCCTGGAGTATGGCATCCATCCCAGGAAGAAACGCCAGGCTGGTGAGCGTCTGGCCTTGCTGGCACTTGCCAACACCTACGACGTCAAGGGCCTGCCGGAGTTTGCCAAATATAAAGAGGTGGAGTTCAAGAACGACACCTGTGTCATTAGCTTCGACCGTTCCAAGGAGTGGGTATACTTTGAGCACGGCACAACCTCCAACAACTTCGAGGTGGCTGGCAGCGATAAAGTGTTCTACCCTGCTTCGAAGGTATGGGTCAGTCGTAACCGTGTCTATGTCAAGTGTGACGATGTCAAGCAGCCTGCTGCCGTCCGCTATGCCTTTAAAGACTGGACAGAGGGCGACCTGATGCATGATGGCCTGCCGGTATCGTCGTTTAGGACAGACAATTGGGACAGCCTGCCCCTAACCCCTTCCAAAGGGAAGGGGGACTATAATGAACCAAAATGAAGTGCCTTATGATTAAAAGAACGCTTTTTACCTGTATATCCCTTCTATTTGCCGTCTATGCATCCGCACTCCCCTCCATTTTGACAGGGGATGGAGACAGGCCTTCTGTCGCCGGCCTCTTCCCCTTGGATGACAGTGGCCGGCTGGTTTGGAACTTCAATGCCGGATGGTGCTTCCACCTGGGCGACGCTGCTGGTGCCGAGGCTAAAGACTTCGACGACCGGGCTTGGGAGGTGGTATCAACGCCTCATACCGTGCAGCTGATGCCTGCCGAGGCCAGTGGCTGCCGTAACTATCAGGGCATTTCCTGGTATCGTAAGCACTTCACCATGCCGAAAGAGACTCAGGGTCGTGATGTCATCCTGCATTTCGAGGCCGTCATGGGCAAGCAGACGTTCTTTGTCAATGGCCGGCAGGTCAAGTACCATGAGGGTGGTTACCTGCCTGTCAACCTGAACCTCTCCGCCCTTGGCTGTTCAGCTGGTGACAAGGTGGTTGTTGCTGTCAAGGCTGACAACAGCGACGACAAGACCTATCCCCCAGGCAAGAAGCAGATGACACTCGACTTTGCCTACCATGGCGGCATCTATCGTGATGTCTGGCTCATTGCCAAGTCTAAGGTGGCTGTCACCGATGCCGTGGAGGAAAACAAAGTGGCAGGAGGGGGCATCTTCGTCCATTATGCCGACATCAGCGACAAGCGTGCCGAGGTCTATGTCAACACCGAGGTACGTAACAACGACAGCAAGGCACATACCGTCACCGTTGAGAACACGCTGGACAAGACCGTCAGCACCAAGCTGCGGCTGAAGGCTGGCGAGGTGAAGACAGTCTCCCAGAAGTTCACCGTCAAGAATCCTCAGCTCTGGTCGCCCGAGACACCTTATTTATATAGTATAGCTACCCGCATTAAGGAGGGCAGGCAGCCGCTCGACGGAGGCATCACCAAGATAGGCATCCGTTCCTTCGAGTTCAAAGGGCAGGAAGGCTTCTGGCTAAACGGTAAGCGCTATCACCAGCTGGTGGGTGCCAACCGCCATCAGGACTTTGCCTATGTAGGCAATGCCCTGCCCAATGCTCAGCAGTGGCGCGATGCCAAGCGGCTTCGTGATGCAGGCTTCACCATCATCCGAACAGCTCACTATCCGCAAGACCCATCATTCATGGATGCTTGCGACGAGCTGGGACTGTTTATCATTGTGGCTACCCCTGGCTGGCAATATTGGAACAAGGACAAGGGCTGGGACGAGAAGGTACACCAGAACACCCGCTCCATCATCCGACGAGACCGCAATCATCCTTGTGTCCTGATGTGGGAACCCATCCTCAACGAAACACGCTATCCGGAAGAGTTTGCCCTGCAAGCCCTGCAGATTACCAAGGACGAATATCCCTATCCCTATCGTCCAGTGGCGGCTGCCGATGTCCATTCGGCTGGTGTGGCAGACCATTATGACGTAGTCTATGGCTGGCCTGGCGATGACTTCAAGGCAGACAAGCCTAAGCAGTGCATCTTTACCCGTGAGTTTGGCGAACTGGTAGACGACTGGTATGCCCATAACAACCTGAACCGTGCCTCTCGCTCTTGGGGTGAACGCCCCATGCTGACACAGGCTCTCTCATTACTTAACAGCACCAATGAGCTTTACAAAACCACCGGTCAGTTTATTGGTGGTTGCCAATGGCATCCCTTCGACCACCAGCGTGGCTATCATCCCGACCCCTATTGGGGCGGTATCTACGATGCATTCCGTCAGCCTAAGACAGCATTCTCGATGTTTTCCGCCAAACTGACAGAGCCCACTGAGAAACCCATTGTCGCCATAGCCCATGAGATGACGCAGTTCTCTGAGAAAGACATCACCGTCTTCAGCAACTGCGACAGTGTACGCCTGACGATGTATGGTGGTGAGCACTGCTGGACGTTGCCCGTCGACAATGGTTGCGTAGTCTTCAAGGATGGTTGGGACTTCTTCGAGGCCCGCAACTGGAGCTACACCCAGCGCAACTGGCAGAACGTGAAGATGGTGGCAGAAGGAATAGTCAACGGCAAGGTGGTCTGCAGTGAGGAGAAGATGCCCTCACGCCGTTCTACCAAGTTGCGTCTTCGTGCTGACGAGATGGGCAAACAGCTGGTGGCTGACGGTAGCGACTTTATCGTCGTCATCTGTGAGGTTACTGACGACCTGGGACATGTACGCCGGCTGGCCAAGGAGAATATCCGGTTTACCGTTGAAGGTGAGGGAGAGATTATTGGCGATGCCAGCATCAATGCCAACCCAAGGGCCGTGGAGTGGGGCTCTGCACCAGTATTGGTCCGTTCCACCAGACAGGCGGGAAAGATTAAGGTCAAGGCCGAGGTACAGTTCCCTGGCACGCACGCCCCAACACCTGCTGAGCTGGAGATAGAGAGCGTACCCTATAGTTTGCCGATGTGCTATGATGTCAGGGAAGTTGCTAAGACCCATTGCAACGCCACACTCTCAAAGAGAGAACAGCCATCAGCCGTCAGCCATCAGCCGTCAGTTACCCTCAACGAGGCAGAGAAAGCCAAGATGCTGCAAGAGGTGGAAGCCCAGCAGGCTGACTTCGGATTGCAAAAATAAGTAAATCTTTTTGCTGCTTTCAGAAAATCTTCGTACTTTTGTCCCCATGGCAAGAGTACGGAGACACTTTTTTATATTGGTATGCCTTGTTGCATCACTGACAGCGGGCTATGCTCAGGTGGTGCCTGTTGTCATTACCCAGCATTATACCACCGCAGAAGGTCTGCCCTCCAACAATGTCATGTGTATCCTGAAAGACCACGATGGCTTTATGTGGTTTGGCACATGGTATGGCCTTTGCCGCTTTGATGGCGAGAAGTTCATGACCTTCAACAAACCGATGAAGTCAGGATCTGACATTCCACCTCGCAAGATAGAAAGCATGCTGGAAGACGGCCAGGGAAGGCTCTGGCTGAAGACGGTAGACTGGAAGCTTTATACCTTCGACCGTCAGACGGAGTGTTTCCATGCCATCAATGATGAATTAAAGAAGCTTACCCACAACCTACAGGTCATCAAGATTCAACGAACAGAGGAAGGACGCATCTTGCTGCTCACCAAGGACAAGACGCTACTCATGGCGTATAGCGACTCGAAGGGTATACATCTTACCAAGCTTTTTGAGCCACAGGGTCAGATTGACCCGCAGACATTACAGCTTAAGGAAGATATAGTGACGGAAAGCCAAGGCTATCATATCTATATCGGGCGCGACTTCCGCATCTTTGTCGTTCCCAAGAAGAAGGTACAGTCGCTACAGATGGCCATGGAGAAGGAGGAGGCTGGCAGGCAGCAGTTGACAGGCCATATGGAACAGCTGGCCAAGCAGGCAGGAATAGCGAAGCATACACAGCTGTATCTGGACAAAGACAGCCTGCTATGGGTGACGACCTCCTCGGATGGCGTCTATTGCCTTAACATGCCTCGCCAACAGTTTGACCTGATTACCCTGCCTGATAATGACCAGACGGGTGTACGCTGTCTTTACCAAACCCGCCAGGGGAATATCATCGTAGGAACGCGTAGTCGTAATGTCTATATTTACGGAACAGACGGGAAGCTACGACAAACGCTGTCATATGAGCAATACGGCATCGGAGCCATCTATCATGCCATGGAAGATGGCCAAGGCCGCTTATGGCTCTCTACCAAGGGCGACGGACTCGTTGTGGCTGTTCCTGATGCCTCGCAACCCATAGGCTACCGGATGACGCATTATCGTCATCAGACTGATGACCCCGCCAGTCTGAGTGGCAATAATGTCTATATGACCTTCTGTGACTCGCACCAGCATATCTGGGTTTGCACGCTTGACGGTGGCCTGAATCTGGTCAATGAGCAGAAAGGCCAGCTGTCGTTCTACAACAAGCAGCACGGGCTGAAGCATTATCCGGCCTATGGCCTTTACACCGAGGTACGCAATATGGTGGAAGACAAGGAGGGACATCTCTGGATAGGTACTATCGATGGCTTGATGAGCATTGACGGCGACTTCAAGCGTCCTGAACAGATACAGTTCAAGACCTATCGCGACCAGCCTGAAGCCTCGTTTGCCAACAACGATATCTATACGCTCTATCGCGACCAGACAGGGCAGATATGGATAGGTGCCTTTGGAGGTGGCCTGCAGAAGCTGGGTGCCGGTCCGCTTGGTCCTCGGGAGGGATTGCGTAACGATGTCATCTTCTCAATAGTGGAAGACCTGCAGGGACATCTCTGGTTTGCCACTGAGGCAGGCCTGTCTTGCTATAACCAGCAGACGGGGCGCATCCGGAACTTCGACCAGTATGACGGCATTCCCAACGTGAAGATAGAGGAAGCCTCAGCTCTCTGCAGCTCGGACGGGCATCTGTGGATAGGCTGCAAGCAGGGCATCCTGACCTTTAGCCCTCAGCAGTTGCAGACGAGCAAGTCAGATTATCGTACCTTTATTATAGATGTGATGGCTGACGGACAGCCTTATATCGGCTCCACGGCGATGCCCTATACTGACTATGTGGAATATGCCCATGCCCAAAACTCGTTTAGCATAGAGTTCGCTGCACTGAACTTCCCTAATCTGACCAGCATCAGCTATCGTTATCGGTTGGAAGGCTACGACCGCGATTGGCGCTACTCGGGTCCTCACCGCATCGCTTCCTACAACGAGGTGCCTCCAGGCAGCTATACCTTCATTGTCGAGACGCTTGACGACGTCAATCCTGTCCTGCAGTCAAAGGCGCAGCTGGCCATCCGCATACTGCCCCCATGGTGGGCCACGTGGTGGGCATACCTTATTTATATAGTTATTGCAGCCTTGATAGCCTGGCTCGTAATCCGTACGGTGCTCCAGATGAACCGCATGCGTAACGAGATATATATCAGCCAGCGTTTGGCCAAGCTCACTTCAAAGCCCGACGAGAGCGATGAGTTCATCGACAAGCTACACCGCATCATTCGCAAGAACATCCCGAATACGGAGTTCAACGTGGATGCCATTGCCTCTGAGATGGGCCTGTCGCGTTCGGCCTTCTATAAAAAGGTAAAAGGCCTAACGGGCTTTGCTCCGATAGACCTTATAAAGGAATTCCGTCTTAGTCATGCCACTGAACTCTTGCAAACGACGAACCTCAGCATAGCCGAGATAGCTTTCCGTTCAGGTTTTGCTGACTCCAGCTACTTTGGCAAGTGCTTCCGCAAGCGCTATGGCATGTCGCCGAGAGAGTATCTACAGCAAGAGTCTTAGAAATAGTAGGCCAGGGCTATTTGCCAGGCATTATTCTTCACCTTGACGTTTTCAGTTGTATTGCTATTATCCTTGTAGACCTTATATTCCGCGCTGTTGCTCAGGGCGAAGTTATAGTTGACGCTTACCTGCAAATGGTTGATGAACACAAAGCCAAGACCTGCGTTACCACTGATATTGGCCGTCTTTAAAGACCAGTCTTTGATGCTTTGCTTCTCAGTATCACCACCTACGTTAAAGCCAAACTGCGGACCGACAAAGATGAATACGTTTGCTAAGTCGCCCAGCCCTAAGCCAAAACGGGCATTGACGGGAATCTGGATAGACTTCTGTTTCAGCTTCTCGCCTGTCGACTTGATCTCAGCCTCGCGCTGGTCGTAGAGCACCGAGGCATCTATGCCAAGGCTTACGATGGGCAGCGTGAATTTCACCGTCGGACCGATAAAGAAGCCCGACTTATTGGAAATGGCATTCTGCAGATCGCTTTGGTTGAGCGACATACTGGTTAGGTTAAGACCACCTTTCAGACCAAAGTTTACCTGAGCTTGTGAGGGCAGTGCCAAGGCAAGCGCCATCAGCAGCGTTACACAAATCTTCTTCATATGGTTATTACTGATGTTTAGTGTCTCTGACGACGAACCGTTATGCGTGCTCCACTGGAGGCTGAGCCACTGCTCTTGACCTTGCTGCCCTTGACTTTGGAAGAGCGGGCAGAACGCTTCGACTTGGTGGCTTTCAACAGTTTGGGGTCAAGTTTGGCAATGGAGTCGAGCGAGTCTTTCTTGGCCTTGTCACCAAAGATATTCTCCTCGAAAGCCTTCAGCTCAGCTTCAATCTTTTTCTGCTCCTTGGCCAATGCAGAGTCGTTGGGACAATACTGAGCCAGCGTCTTGCCCAGCATATTGTTGGTCTTGTAAATCTTTCCCTCGTAATGGTTCAGAGTAAAGAAGTCCTCCATTGACATGGTGGCAGCATTGTTCAGATTGGAAGTCATCACCGTCTGACGACTGAGGAAGGGCTCCAAGTCTGAATATTTCACCCAGAACAGGGGATACTTCGATGTCTCTCCGCCAAAGTCATCCTCACGCATCATCACAGGGCAGATGCTTTGCACCTTACGATGGAAGGTCGAGTTGGCATCATCGAAATAGGCACTCTCTTTCAGATAGTACATCTTGACTTCAGCAGAGGGAATGTCGCTATTGTCCACACGCAGCTTTCCATCCTTCTCCTCGTAGAAGATGTGGTAGTTGTCCAACACGGTCTTCATCTGCACCTTGGCAGAGTCTGTAAAGACCTCATTACCATCCAGACGATACTCATAGACAGGAATATAGCCGTTCAAGGCCAACTTGAAGACATAGGTAAACAGGTTCAGCTGCCTGTTGATGGGCTCAACAGGATAGTAGAGGCCGGCGTTGGCATCTTTGTTAAGGTCTAACTCACGATAGATGTCACGACGCCATACTACATTCTCGGGCATCTCTGTCGCCGTTGGGAACATCAGGCGGGCACGCATGGTCATGCCTTGATTCTGCGTCTGCTGCTGAGTCTTCTGCTGAGCCTGCTGCTGAGCTTGCTGTCGGCGGGCTTTAGGCTGAGCCATCACCGTTCCACACACCAGCGCTATCATCAATAAGAACAATAATCTCTTCATATTTCTCTTAAACTTATAAACACGAAACTCTAAACTATTTCACAATAACCTCCATCGAGGCGTTCAGCTTACGCTGGATGCCATCTGGTCCGACAGCCGTCACACGAGAGATGTAGAAGCGACGGTTACGCTGCAGCTTGCGGAATGTATCCTTCTGACGGGCAGAGAAGCTGGCTCCGTCAGAGACCATCGGCACGGCATTACCCATGTTGTCGAAGAATACCGTCTCGAAGCTCTGCACCTTGAAGGCTATGTCAAGGATGCCATCGTCAATGGCAGCGCCAATGCCGTCAACACCCATCAGCTGAGCCTTCGACAGGCCACCACCCTTGTAACGGATGGGACTGCCACTCTCGTCCTTCATATCAATATAGGGTGTGGGGTCTGGCAGACGGCGCACACGGAACGTAAACTGCCCCATCTGCTGTGCACGTCCTGTATTGGTGGAGGTCACGGTGATGGTAACGTTCTGTCCTACTGCTGTCGGGCGGGCTATATAGCGACCTGGTCCTACGGGCTGTAGGGAACCACCGGTCATCGTGGCCTGTACCTTATTGACAGGAACGCCTGGTACCGATACGCTTAGCGGGTTGTTATAGCCTGCATAGAGTACGTTCATGAGGTCAGCACTGACAGTAGCCGATGGGTCTACCACCGTATACTTCTGCTCGAAGTCGCGCTTCAGCAGCTCGCCATTACCATTCTCTACTTGTATATAGCCGGCAAGTGTGAAGTCGCCTGTTCGGCCTGTCACCGTCTCGTAAAGTCCACCGGGCAGATCCATCTCCTTGCCACCAATGAATATCTGGGGCTTCTGTGTCGTATCGACAGCAGCCATCACGATGCGGGCTGAGAACTTATCACCGCGTACGATGGTTTGTGAGTTGGGAATGACGAAGGCGTTCAAGGCATTGACACGGATATCCTTCACGTCGATGTTCGATACCAGCGTGTGCAGCACCTCGCCTTCCGCATAGCGGACATCGTTCTGCAACTTGGAAAGCAGTGTCACAGCAGCTGCTGCTGGCATCGACTCGAACATGTATTCCTGCCAGTTCTTGCCCATGGCCTGAGCATCCTTGGGAATATCTGTTGTCAGGTTCGAGGCTATCATCTTCTTCTGACGATAGCCCGCTACCATCTTCAGCATTTGCGTACGATAGGCATTGATAGCATCAAACAGTTCCTTGCCGCGTCCACGACCAGGAGCCAGCATCACCTGATTGGCAGCTTCCAAGTCTTCCTTGTTGCGGATGTTCTGCACATCTCCGTCCTCGCCGTCGGCCTCCTTGACGATAGCCTGCTTCAGCTCGTCAGCCAGATTGAAGAGCGAGTCGCTCATGTGCTTCACATGCTGCGACTTGTCGTACCACTGCTTTACTTTCTGTGGATTCTTCTTCATCTGTACGGCAAAGTCGTCGTAGATAGCCAGATTCTCGTTGGCGGCATTGATGGTGGTACGCTTCAGACTTTCCTCCACGATGGAGAAACCGTTGAGCACCTCTGTCGAGACGTTCAACGCCAGCATAGCCATCAGTACGACGTACATCAGGTTAATCATCTTCTGACGCGGAGAAACGGGTCTTTTCTTTATTGCCATGAATTCTCTCTATTCTTAACTGACTTTAGCCTGCATAGCTTCAATCATGCGGGCATAAATCTTGTTCAGCTCTACTATCTGCTCGGCCATGTGGCGGGTCTGCTCGTTAATCTCGTCGATGGTGCTAATCTGTGCCGAGGCACTCTTCAGCTGCATCTCGTAGACACGGCTGATGCCTGTCAGCGTACGGTTCAGGTTCTCCATCTCCTCTGAGTCGCGTGTCAGGCGCTGGCTCTGCTCTGATACCTGAGTGAGCATCTCCGTCAGACGGTTCAGCTCCTCAATATAGTTGGACGTAGCGTCCTTCAGCTCCTCGCCCATAGGCAGGGTCTCAGGCTGCTGGGCTATCACGCCACCACCTGCTATGCTGATAGGCTTGCCTTCCCAGCGGGCTGCTTCGTCACCATTGCCCACAACGCCGCCTACAGCTCCGCCACCACCATTGATGATGACCGTACCTCCACCGGCGCTTTGACCCACGGCTGCTGCCATGGTGCTCCCCTCGGGAGTTGACAGGACGCCTTCCTCGCCTACATGCAGGTCGAGGTCCATGCCATCCGTTGTCTTGTCGAACGGACGATCGAAGGCTGCGAGGAAGAATACAACGACCTCCGTACCCATACCCAGGAAAAGGAAGAAGTTCGCTCCTGGCAGGTGAGTCAGTTTGAAGAGTGTACCCAAGATAACGATAGAGGCACCCCAGCTGTAAGCGTAGTTCAAGAACGTCTGTCCTGGCACGCTGTCCATCCACTTCTGCAAGCGGTAGATGAAATTCAGTTTGCTATATCTGGTCATCTTTTCTTTCCTTTCTTTACTTTAATCTTGTCACTGGTGGTATTGGCCAGACTGCGCACACAACGGAATCCGATGTACGAGCGAGGCTGGTTCTGGTATTCGTAGGAGCGCCATGCGGAACGGATGTAAGACTCAGGGTCTTTCCACGAGCCGCCACGCACGCTCTTCTTCTTCAGTCGGTAGGGGTCTTCCTTGGCGGCATTATACCTCAGCTGCGGGTTGATGTCGTTCATTGACTCCACGCCAGCCTCCGTATAGATGGTGCTACACCACTCTGCCACGTTGCCTGCCATGTCGTAGAGACCGTTTGAGTTCGACGAGTAGATGCCTACCCTACTGGTAATCAGGTTGCCATCCTTGGTGTAGTTGCCGTTGTCGGGCTTAAAGTTGGCATAGAAACAGCCATTGCCACTCATGACGTCAGCATTGTCCCAGGGGAACTCGTTCTGGTCCTTGCCTCGTGCTGCATACTCCCACTCAGCCTCTGTCGGCAGACGGTAGCGCTGCACATAACGGGCAGCAGGACCCAGGCCACGCAGCAGATACTCCGTACGCCAGGCACAGAAGGCGTTGGCCTGTTCCCAGGTGACACCCACTACCGGATAGTCGTTGTAGGCTGCACCTGTGAAATAGTAGCGCATGTAGGTCTCATTCTCCGCATTGGGGAAGTCGTTTACCCAACAAGTGGTGTCAGGGTATATATTAACAATGTATGTATTCAGGAAGTCCCATTCGCCCGTATACTGGCGATTGATAGTCTCACGCACAATCTGCCCCTCGTCGTTGATGTAGGCCGTATCTTTCGATATCCATATCTGCTCGTTGGGATTGGGACGGATATCCGTATTCAGCACACGCTCCTCATGACGAATGCGATACTTGCGCTTGGCAGCCTCGGTGTAGTCGTAAATCTCGTAGCGGTAGTTCATCTGACGCCAGTCGAGCATCTTCTCACCCGTCACAGGATTAGTGACATAAAGGCTCTCGAAGGCACGCTGCTCGTCCTCGTTGGGCTTCTTGGGCAGTGCCTTCTTCCAGTTCAGGTGAGGCGTGACGGGGTCACCGTTCTTGTCTTCCTCTATCTTGTAACTCTCATCGCCACCATAGGCAGGGTCAGCCAGACGTTCACGCAGAATGGAGTCGCGGACATATTTGACGAACTGACGATACATTGAGTTGGTCACCTCGTGCTCGTCCATCCAGAATCCCTCTACCGAGATGTCTCTCACAGGAGTCTGCTTGCCCCACAGCGAGTCTTGCTTTTCGATACCCATCTTCAGATGGCCTCGCTTGATGAGCGTCATACCATGAGGCGTGGGCTCTGTGAATGCACGTCCGCTCACACCAGTCACCTCACCGCCTGACGCTGATGCTACCTTGCTGCCAAGACAACTTGCCAGCGAGAGCACTGCTAATGCGCTAAGCGCTATGATACTTTTTTTCATATGTCGTTATTCTCTAAACTCTTAGCTAAAGTATTCTCACACTCTGATGCCTGTTGCGTCCCTTCTTGCCGAAGTTCAGCTCTGTCTGGTAACCCACGAACAGCTCGTGACTTCCCTTACCGATGCCAATGGCCGAATTGGTATAGGCCTCGTAGCTGTAACCCACGCTGATGCCGTGGAAGTTGCCTCCAATGAGTGCCGTCACCGAATTGGTGGGGCTATAGGCTACACCGGCATAGAACATCTTCTTCTCATGCTCGTATTTCAGACGGGCTGTCACATCCACTCTGTAGGCTGTGCCGTCAGTACGTCCCAACACAGAGGGGTGTATTGATAACAACGGATTTCTTAGTTGAATATTGTATCCGCCTGTCAAATAATACGTTCTGCTGACTTCCAAGATTGACTTTTCGCCTAAATCTATAGAGGGTGCTGTGGCATGCATAACGGACAGACCAGCATACCACTGTCGGTGTTGGTAGTAGAGGCCTGCTGCCAAGTCCAGCGCCGTTCCTGTGGCATCTGTCGTGGTGAAGGCCGGGTCGCCTGACGTCTCCAGATCCAGCTCTGAACCTCTGAACTTCTCGCTCAGCATGCCCACCTGGATTCCTATGCTGAGGGTGCCGCCAAAAAGGCGTTGCTTGTTGGCATACTGCACAGCCAGACGCTGATGGGTAAACAGGCCTATGTCGTCGTTCATCAGCTGAAGACCCACACCATGATAGGCATTCAGCACGTAGAACGGCATGTCGCCTGCCAGGTACATCGTCTTGGGATGATGCTCAAAACCAGTCATGCTCATGGCATAGGCTCCTGTCACGTTGATGACAGACCGCTTACCTGCAGCAGCGGGATTGAACGATGGCTCCATTGCCCAATAATGGGCAAAGGAGGCATCTTGCTGTGCAGAAACCTTTGTAAAGGCCATGAGCATGAGACCTGTGATGAATAATTTGCGTTCGAACACGTTTAAAATAACGCAAAGCATGAAGGATTATTGCATTTTTTTTCGTAACTTCGCACCCAAATAGTTAATTATATGATGTCAGTTAACGAAAAATTAGCACTTTTGCGTGACGAGCTGCGGCGCGAACACTTGGGGGCCTTCATCTTCCCAACTACCGACCCTCATAACTCAGAGTTCACTGCCGACCATTGGAAGGGACGCGAGTGGATTAGTGGCTTCAACGGCTCTGCAGGAACCGCTGTGGTGACCCTCCATAGTGCTGCTCTTTGGACAGACTCGCGCTACTTCATCGCTGCTGCCGAACAGCTGAAGGGTACGGAGTTCCTGCTGATGAAACTAAAGATGGAAGGCACGCCCGCCATTGACGAATGGCTGGGCAAGGAATTGGCCGATGTAGACGACAAGGATGTCGGCATCGATGGCATGTGCTCGACAGCCAATACCATCGAAGAACTCGTCAGCAGCCTGCGACGTCAGGGAGGCATCACCCTACGTACCAATCTCGATATCTTGCAGCGCATCTGGACGGGTCGTCCTTCTATTCCCATGGCTCCCATCGTGCCCCAGCCTTTGGAATATACGGGTGAGGACACCTCTTCCAAGCTCACCCGCATCCGCAAGGCCCTGCGCCAACAGCATGCTGACGGCATGCTGATGGCCTCACTCGATGATATCGCATGGACCCTCAACCTTCGTGGCGCTGATGTCCATTGCAATCCGGTCTTTGTCAGCTACCTGCTCATCACTACCCAGACGGTAACGCTCTTCGTCCAGGAGGAGAAGCTGTCTCCAGAGGCGCTTAGCCAGCTCTCACATTTTGGCGTTGCCACCGCTCCTTACCCAGCAGTCAAGGATGCTTTGGCCCGCTACCCAGAGTACAACATTCTGGCCGATCCTGATGAGGTCAGCTATACGCTCATGCAGGCCATCCATGCTCAGCAGATTGTCAAGGAGTCCTCACCAGTCCCAGCCCTCAAGGCCATCAAGACGGAAGCAGAACAACAGGGCTTTCGGCAAGCCATGTTGCGTGACGGCATCGCGATGACGAAGTTCCTCTGTTGGCTCAAGCCTGCTGTCGAGGCGGGAGGCCAGACCGAGATGTCTATCGACCAGAAACTCACGGCCCTACGTGCTGAACAACCGCTCTATCGAGGTCCCTCCTTCGACACCATTGCCGCCTATCAAGCTCATGGCGCTATTGTCCATTACGAAGCTACGCCAGCCACAGATGCACCTTTGAAGCCTGAAGGTCTGCTCCTGCTCGACAGTGGGGCACAGTATCAGGACGGTACGACGGACATCACCCGAACCATTGCCCTCGGTCCTGTCACCGAAGAACAGCGACGTATCTATACGCTGGTGCTCAAAGGGCACATCCAGCTGCAAATGCTCTACTTCCCCGATGGCGCCATCGGTACCCAGATTGACGCCATTGCTCGTCGCGACTTGTGGAGCGAAGGCCTTAACTTCCTGCATGGCACAGGCCATGGGGTAGGCTCCTACCTAAGCGTCCACGAAGGTCCTCACCAGATTCGCATGGAGTATCGTCCTGCCCCCCTCCATGCAGGCATGACCGTCACCGACGAGCCTGGCATCTATATAGAGGAAAAGTTTGGTGTACGCATTGAGAACACGCTGCTTATCGTTCCTTACAAGGAAACGGAATTTGGGCATTTCCTGCAGATGGAGCCACTAACGCTTTGCCCTATCGACAAGTCGCCAATTATGAAGGAACTGCTGACAGACGAGGAGACAGGATGGCTGAACGACTACCACCAGCACGTCTTCGACATGCTCTCCCCTCACCTCAGTGCTGAGGAAACGGAGTGGCTTCGTGAGGCTTGCAACCCCCTCTCATGACTATAAGTTAGTTCTTCAAATTTTTCTGAGCGTATCTCAGTAAGGCCTCGATATAATAGTAGTCAGCATAGATGATGCTGGCGTCTATCTCCGAGCCGGCGGGGTGATGCCCTGTGGAGTGCATCAGGAAGGCGACGTTGCGGTCACGGCTCTGGTAGCGGTCGCTGCTCAGGTCGCGCAACATGTCTTCTGCTGCTTGTGCGTAGACCTTGCCTTTTTCTGCATCAACATACTGTTGTAGCTCCAATAGGGCTGAGGCTACAACACAGGCGGCAGAGGCGTCCTTGGGAGCCTGCTGACCCCGCGGGTCATCCATATCCCAGATGGGCACCCAGTCGTCGCTGGTCTCATGGAGTCGCTTCAGGTAGATGTCAGTCACCTTCTGGGCATGGTCGAGGAAGCGCTGTTCCTTGGTAAAGCGGTAGACCATGGTATAGCCGTAGATAGCCCACGACTGACCTCGTGCCCACATTGACGAGTCGGCATAGCCCTGATGGGTGACGCCCTTGATGAAATTGCCTGTCAGTGTGTCGTAGACGGCGACGTGATAACAACTGCCATCCTCGCGGAAGTGATAGCGCATGGTGGTGTCGGCATGGCTGACGGCAATGTCGCGCAACCGCTGACTCCCACCATTCTCACTGGCCCAGAACAGCAGCTCCAGGTTAATCATGTTGTCCATGATGGTGTTGTGACCACCATAGTCCTTGACGTGGCGAGGCCACGAGAGGATGGTACCCACCTTATTATTATATAATGTGGCCAGTGTATCGGCAGCAGCCAGTGCGATGCGCTTGTATTCCTCATTACCCGTAGCCTCGTATCCTTTCAAGAATGAGTTGATGACCAAGAACCCTAAGTCGTGGTCATATACAGGCCGTTCAGCTAAGAAGTTGAGCGACGCGGTATATCCCTCGGCAACCTTTCGGATGCTGTCATCCTTGGTATATGTGTAATCCATCCACAGCACGCCCGGCCAGAAGCCTGAGCACCACTCCTCGGCACTGGCTTTGCGACAGTTCCATACCGTATCTCCCTCCAGAATGTTACGAGGCTCCATGGTGAAGTCGTAACCGCCTTCGACATCGTGCAAAGCATCCAAAGCCTTGCTAACCTGTGATGTGCAATAGTCCAGTGCCTTGTTAACATCAAATGACTCTGCCTTTGGGGCTTGACAGGCCACCAGCCCACAGAGCATCATTCCTAAAACTACCTTTTTCATATCGTTTTATGCATTCTTTATTATTAACTACGATTCATCTTCTTTTATTACTTAAAAAAACAATCTTTTTACGTATCTTTGCACTCTCAAGCGTATTATTAGAAACATTATTATTATATGAAACGACTGATTATAGTTTTATCGTTGGTTATCTGCCCATTGTTGCAAGGCTATGCACAGGACAACTATAAGCTGGCGGGACCCTACGAGGTGGTGGCGCGTGACGGTGAGTACCGGAAGTCGAAAGGCGGTAGCGAGCGTGATATGTGGCAGGCGTGGCAGCGGGTCCAGAAGGGTGACACGGCCACTACATTATATATTATTAATGCTTACGCCAAGACGCTACAGCACTTCGACGGTCATGATGCACCGTTGTGTACCATTCAGGCCTACTGGTTGCTGCGTGCGATGATACTGTCCAAGGCGCATCAGACACCAGAGTGGACAGCGATGGTTCGTCGGGCCATACTGCCTGTTCTTGATAAGTTTGAGGCTGACAGCCCGTATGCCAACGGCAACTGGGGACACATCGTGAACCGCTGTCGCATGGCCGCAGCTATCTTCCTGGAAGACAAAGAGCTCTATCAGCATGCTATTGACACCTATTTATATGCCAACGACAATGGCTCCCTGCCCAATTATGTCAGCGAGACGGGTCAGTGTCAGGAGACTGGGCGCGACCAGGGACATGCCCAGCTTGGACTGGGTGCCATGTGTGAAATTTGCGAGATGGCGTGGGAACAAGGGGATGACCTTTGGGGAGCCTTGGACAACCGCCTGATGAAAGGTATCGAATATACAGCGAAGTACAACCTGGGCTACGACGTGCCCTTCGAGACGTGGACCGACTGCACAGGTCTCTATAACGACTGGACAGAGCCAGGCGCGATGGGACGCGGCAACATTCGCTGCATCTACGATTTGCCTTATCAGCACTATGTGGGACGCAAGGGATTGAAGATGCCTTATACCAAGAAGTTGCTCGATTTGCAGGCCAAGGCCGAGAAACATGGTGAAATCAAGCGCAATCCCGAGGCCGACCAATTCCGCGTAAAGGGCGTGAAGGAGGGTGCCAAGTTGCACAGCATCTATACTTATGCTGCGCCAGAAGGTGCTCCGCTCAAAGCTGACTACGACGTCTACATCCAGCCACGCGGACAAAAGGAGTGGACGAAGATAGATACCTATATGGCGAAAGTCAAGGGAGGCGAGATCAGCTATGCCTTCTTCAACTTTACAGGCGACGTGTTTGTGCGTGTCATCACGAAAAACAAGAAATTTAAGTCAGCATGTATCCGTCCCGACTATCGCGGAACGATTGCCAATGTGCAGAACGACTCGACGGTGCAGTTCTTGTTGTTCCAGCCCGAAAATGTCAGTGTGGAGTTTGACGGGAATATCACCGATAATTTGTTAGTCTTTACCTCGAAGCCAACCATCAGCAAGGAAGAAGCCGAGAAAGCAGCCAAGGCACAGGGCCGTGACTTCCGCTACTATGCCCCCGGCATGTACACGGAAGACATAATCAAGGTGCCGTCGAATACTACGGTCTATCTCGACGGTGGCAGTTATTTCTCCGGCACCTTCGCTGTGGAAGATGCTGAGAACGTTAGCATACTGGGGCGTGGCATTGCTCGTCCGCAGAATGGCTATGAGGGCTGTCATGTATATCGCTCGAAGAATGTGCTGATTGACGGACTCATCGTGAATACCTGTCCTATTGGCGAGTCCTCGCAGGTGACGCTGCACGATGTGCGAAGTATTTCCCATCCCCAGTGGGGCGACGGTCTGAATGTCTTCGGTGGCAGCAGCGATATTCTCTTCGACCGTGTATTCTGTCGTAATAGTGACGACTGTACCACTGTATACGCTACCCGCAAGTTCAGTGCAAGCCGAGAGCAGAACCAAGCAGGCTTGAATTCTGCCGAGGCGCAGCCTGAACTCGACCGACAGGTCAAAGGCTTCAAAGGCAGTGTTCGTAATGTCCGCATGACGAACTCGACGCTGTGGGCCGACGTGGCACACCCCATCTTCATCGGTCTGCATGGTAATCCGCAGGTGGGCGATAGCATCGTGGGACTGAAGTACGACAACATCGACATCATCTGTCAGAACGAGCCGCAGGTGGACTACCAAGGCTGCTTGGCCATCAACTGCGGTGACGGTAACTACGTGAAGGATGTCGTGTTCGACAATATCCGTATCGAACTGCCTGCCCAGGTGGCTCCACAGGGCAGTATCCTGCAGGTGAAAGTGGGCTGGAACCAGAAATACTGCACGGCAGCCGGTGGAGGTGTGGAGAATGTCCTCTTCCGAAACATCCGTTACTACGGTGCGCATCCCAACATGTCGGTCATCATGGGTTATGACGGTCAGCACAAGGTGAAGAACGTCACCTTCGAAGGACTGAAGATAAACGGTAAGAAGATTTACGATGACATGCCAGGCAAGCCCAGGTGGCATCAGACTGCCGACTACGTGCCGATGTTCGTCGGTTCCCATGTAGAAAACCTAATATTCAAGAAATAATGAGAAAGAGCCTGTTTCTTTTGGCATTCCTGCCCCTGCTGTCTATGGCACAGCAGTTGTCGTCACCTGACGGCAAGTACACTATCAGCGTCGACGGCATGACCTATAGTGTGACTTATAATAATAAGGTGATTATCGAGAAGAGCCAGCTGGGCGTCGACATTGACAACCGGCTCTTTGAGTCGGCTCTTGCCGTGCCTCGTGGCGTTCACGAAAACTGGTGCGCCGATTTGCAATTGAAGGGCGAGGAACGCCTGTCAGTAGACACCACATGGACTCCGCTGTATGGTGAGAACACCCGCATTCGCGACCACTACAACCAGTTGGTGCTGCATTATGAGAAGGGCAGCAATGGTCAGGGCACCGTCACTGAAGGCTACGACAAACGCAAGTACTATGCCATGGACATCGTGGTTCGTGCCTACAACGAGGGCATTGCTTTTCGCTACCATTTCCCCGAAACGGCCAATAGCCTCTTCCTGCACATCACGGGAGAGCAGACGTCGTTTGCCATGCCGACAGGGACAATGGCCTGGTATGAGGAATGGGCACAGGGAGCATACGAGAAAAGAAGCCTCACCCCCAGCCCCTCTCCAAAGGGAGAGGGGAGTGAATGGTTTGAGAGTGAACGACCGCTGTTGCTGCTTGTCCCCCCTCCTTCGGAGGGGACGGGGGAGGCCACCTATGTCGCCCTGCTTGAAGCAGCGATGAAAGACTATACCCGAGGCAAGTTCAAGTTGGCAAAAGACAATGTTTTGCAGATAGCCATGTACTCATGTGCCGACATCATCTCGCCCTATGATACTCCATGGCGTGTCATCATGGCGGGCGACCGCGCCGTCGACCTCATCAATCATAAAGACTTGGTGCTGAACCTGAATGAAGAGCGCGCTCAGGAAGACTGGTCGTGGGTACGTCCCGGCAAGGCTTTCCGTAGTGGCAAGTTGGCTAAGGATGCCATTATGAAGAGCATCGATTTCTGTGCAGAGTTTGGTATTCCGTATGTGGAGTTGGATGCTGGCTGGTACGGTCCTGAAGGTAAGGTGGCGAGCGATGCCCGCAAGGTCATCGAGACGCGCGACTTTACCATGCCCGAGGTCTGTGCTTATGCCAAGTCGAAAGGCATTGGCGTGTGGGTATATGTCAACCAGCGTGCCCTCTATCGTCAGCTCGACGAACTGCTTCCGCTCTATCAGCAGTGGGGAATCAGCGGCATCAAGTTCGGCTTTGTGCATATCGGCAACCAACAGTGGAGCACATGGCTGCATGACGCTGTGGAGAAGTGCGCCAAGTATCACATCATGGTTGATATCCACGACGAGTACCGTCCCACGGGTCTCTCCCGCACCTATCCTCATCTACTGACCCAGGAGGGTATTCGTGGCAACGAGGAAATGCCCGACGCCACGCACAACGTGACGCTGCCTTTCACCCGCTACCTCTGCGGCCCTGGCGATTATACGCTGTGCTACTTCAACTCACGGGTGAAGAATACCAAGGGCCATCAGTTGGCGATGGCGGCCGTCTATTACTCTCCCCTGCAGTTCTACTTCTGGTATGATAATCCATATATGAAGGGATGGAACAATGCTGAGTTGAAGTTCTGGAAAGATATTCCTACCGTCTTCGATGAGAGTATCGCCCTCGATGGTCAGCCTGGTGAGTACATCATCCAGGCCCGCCGCAGCGGTCAGGACTGGTTCATGGGCTGCATGACTAATACTGAGGCCCGCACCGTTAGCATCCCCACCGACTTCCTGCCCGCAGGTAAATATGAAGTGGAAATCTATAACGACGACCCCACGCTTGACACCCAGACCAAGGTCAGCACCATGAGGAAAACTATCAAAGTAGGCACCCCCTCCCGTTGGAGGGGGCAGGGGGGAGGCTCCATCACCCTTCAACTCCAACCCAGCGGTGGAGCCGCCCTGCACATAAAACCCGTCATCAAATGAAAAAGATGCTATTAACAGTATTCGCGTTTGCTTCGCTGTCGATGACGGCACAAACGTTATGTCAGCCGTTTGCATTGAAAGATGTAAAACTGCTACACAGTCGCTTTCAGCGTAACATGCAGCGCGACTCGGCATGGATAGCCTCGATTCCCGTAAACCGGCTGTTGCACTCGTTCCGCAATACGGCGGGCGTGTATTCTGCTTTGGAGGGCGGCTATGACGCAGGGCTGAGGCTCGGTGGCTGGGAGTCGCCCGACTGCGACCTGCGCGGGCATATCACCGGTCATCTGCTTTCGGCAATGGCCTATCTGCAGATGAAGGAGAAAGCCGACTCGCTGGTGCAGGGTTTGGCCGAGGTGCAGCGTCAGTATGGTACGGGCTATCTCTCAGCCTTCGGCGAAGGGCTTATAGACCGTAATATCCAAGGCAAGTCGGTTTGGGCACCGTTTTATACGTTGCATAAAATCCTGCAGGGTTTGATAGACCAATACACGATGTGTGGTAATGAGAAGGCATTAGAAGTGGCTAAAGGTATGGGTGACTGGGCATACAACAAACTGAAGCCATTGTCAGAAGAAACCCGTCTGAAGATGATTCGTAACGAGTTCGGTGGCTTCAATGAGGCCATGTATAACCTGTACAGCATCACCCGCGACGATAAATATCTCTGGGTGGCCCGTTTCTTCTATCATAACGACAAGATAGACCCGCTGAAGAGCCTCCCCCTGTCCCCCTCCGAAGAAAGGGGGAAACCGGATCTGGGTACGAATCATGCCAATACGTTTATCCCCAAGCTGTTGGGCGAATGCCGCAACTATGAGCTGTTCGGCCAGGAGGACAGTCGCCATGCTGCCGAGACATTGTTTTGGACGCTGGTCAACGACCACGCCTTTGTAACGGGCGAGGTATCAGACAAGGAACATCTGTTCAAGCCAGAGACACAGTCGAAGCATCTGACGGGCTATGATGGTGAGAGCTGTTGCACCTATAATCTGCTGAAGTTGGCAGACCGTCTGTTCTGCTACGAACCGAATAGCAAGATTGCCGACTACTACGAGCGCGGACTCTACAACCACCTGTTAGGTCAGCAGGACACGCTCTCGTCGATGGTGTGCTACTTCACGCCCCTGATGACGGGCGGTTATCGGCTTTACAGCACTCCTGACAGCAGCTGGTGGTGCTGTGTGGGCTCTGGTTTCGAGACCAACGCCAAGTTCCAGGCAGGCATCTATTATAGAAGCCTCACCCCCGGCCCCTTTCCAAAGGGAGAGGGGAGTAAAGTCCTGTATGTAAATCTCTTTATTCCGTCTGAACTGAATTGGGACGGTACGATTGTCCGTCAAGAGACATCATTCCCTGAGTCAAACAAGACCGTCATCACGGCTTCATCGAAGGTAAATATGAAAGTCAGATACCCGTATTGGGCAACATACATGAAGGTGAATGGCAAGAAAGTGAAGGCTGGAGCCGATGGCTATGTGTTGGTTAAGAACGTCAAAAAGTCAGAAATAGAATTTGGCATGAATCTGCACGAGGAGGCTACCAAGGACGACCCCACGCGTGTCGCCCTACTCTATGGGCCCATTGTTCTCGGCGGTCGCCTGACAGATGTGGAAAAGCCCTTCAGCGACCCCACGAAGCATAACGACTATTACACTTTCGACTACGGCAAGCACCCTGATGTTAAGTTGGGTGATGTCAAACACCTCGGCGGTCTCCGCTTTGCGAATAGCGACGGCACACCGATTCAGCCCTTCTACGACCTCCAGCACTGCCGCTATGTGGTATATTGGATTAAGAGCCTCCCGACAAGCGGGAGGCGGCTATAATGCAGAGGGCAAATTTAATGCCGTTCCAGATAACGGGGCAGGAACAACTCTTACACGAACTGGCGGACGTGCGCCTCGCTCATCTTCGTGCCGCCTTGTTCGATAGCGAGGCGACCTTTGGGCGACTTGGCACTGAAAGTTACCTTGTATTCCTGTCCATTGAGCTTGGCAGTCAGTCGCATGGCTCTGTTGCCCATCTCCTCCCATTGTGCATCCTCCACATGTACACCCTGCAAGATGAAGCTGAACACATGCGGATTGTAGCCGTGCAGCCCCGACAGCAGATCGGGTGACATCTCGGCGAAGTGGCGCTCGATAACGTCCTGCCAATAATCGCTAACTCCGTATTGCGTAGCGTATTGGCGGAAGTTCAGAATAGTGTCCACGCACTGGCGGATGATGCTATCGGGCTTGTCGATGTTAGACATTCGGGCAAAGCTGATCATGTCATCATGGCTGATAGCGGTGCGCTTGCCGTTCATGCTGAGATAGTGGTATTCGTCGAGCTTGTTGTTTGGGTTGAAGCATGAGAAGGTGAGGTCGAAGGCTGGGGTGATATGCCACTGTCCGCTTGGCTCCATCATAAACTCGAAGTTGCGTATATGGGCGTCCACATTGCAGGTCAGGATGTTGAAGATGGCCCTGCGGTATGTCTCTTCGCGCTCCTTATAGGGTAGTCCCAACCTAATACACACTTCCATCAGCTGTTCGTAGGAAGTGGCTTCGGGATTCATCGCTGCCAACGAGAGGGTATGCACTTTATGTTGTCCCCGACGGTCGTAACGTTCCGTCAGGAAATGACGCTCTCCGTCTATCTCTATCAACTCAGAAGGCATCATCGTAATGCCGGCCTCTCGGGCCATGTCGGCATATACCATCTCCACCGTTGTCAGCGGATAATACTTGCTCTCGGCGAACTTCAGAAGATAGTAGGTGAAGCCCTCTGGCAGCATGACCTGTCCGCTGCGTATCTCACCTGTCTCACGGTTGATGGCGATGACGGCCTTCGAGTGGTTGCCGACAGGGGCGCGATGTCCAGTCCGCCCTTCAGGAAGTCGGGATGATAACTGAACACAGCTCGCTTGCGCCGCTCTTCCCAAAAGAGGCTGCCCACCTCTTTGCCCCAGAGCATTACGCGTACAATATTATTTTGCATGTCTCACTCTTTTACGTTTTCCTTGTTGTATCTTCTCTAACTCGTATGGCGAAATGGGTATCTCTGGCAATACATCATCCAGTCCCTGCATAAAGTCGATGGCTCGCAGCAGTTCAATGAAGGTAGCCATCGTGATGTTATGCAGCTGGCCGTTCTCAAACTTCCGGATGGTTACGATGTTGACTCCCGACTTGTCGGATACCTCCCGCTGCGTCATGTCCGTACCGATGCGGTAGTCCTTGAAGCGTTTGCCCAGCATCGACACAATCTCAATGGTGTACATTTGCGATATGTTCATACTGCAAAGGTAAACATAATTTCGCTTATATGCAAATATATTAGGTAAAAGATAATAAATTTACGGTTAAAATTAACAAAGAAAAGGGTTTTAAGTATTATTCCCTGCCGATTCGTATTAAATATAAAAGGTAAGAGATGCGAAAGACCTATTTGTTATTTATTGCTTTTTCTTTATTATTGAACACCGCAGGAGCTCATTGCGTGCCACACTCATACCTTCAGGTGAGAGAGAGTGTGTGGTGCCCAGACAATGGTGACGGGACATACACTAATCCCGTGTTGTATGCCGACTATAGCGACCCTGACGTGTGTGCTGTTGGTGAAGACTACTATCTGACGGCAAGTTCCTTTAATTGTATTCCTGGGTTACCTATTCTGCATTCTAAGGACTTGGTAAACTGGACGATTATCGGCCATGCCCTACAGGAATTGGAGCCAAAGGAGGTCTTCGACAAGCCACAGCACGGCAAGGGGGTGTGGGCACCGTCCATCCGCTATCATAATGGCGAATTCTATATCTACTGGGGCGACCCTGACTTGGGAATCTTTATGGTCAAGACGAAAGACCCTGCGGGAGCGTGGGAGAAGCCCGTCTGCATCATCCCTGGCAAGGGCATGATAGACCCCTGTCCGCTGTGGGATGATGACGAGCGTTGCTATCTCGTTAACGGCTGGGCCAACAGTCGCTGTGGTTTCAATTCCGTGCTGACGGTTCGTGAACTTTCCAAAGATGGCACCAAGCAGATTGGTCAGCCGCGCATCGTCTTCGACGGCGGTCAGGTGAACCACACCTCAGAAGGTCCTAAGTTCTACAAGCGCGACGGCTACTACTGGATTATGAATCCTGCTGGTGGCGTAGCGATGGGGTGGCAGTTGGCCATGCGGTCGAAGTCGCCCTACGGTCCCTACGAATGGAAGCGGGTGATGTGGCAGGGTAAGACCGACATCAACGGCCCGCATCAAGGGGCATGGGTTCATACCGCTTTCGGTGAAGACTGGTTCCTGCACTTCAACGACAAAGGTGCATACGGGCGAGTGGTCTACTTGCAGCCTGTCGACTGGTCATCAGGTTGGCCCATGATGGGAAATCATGGTGAACCCTATACCAAATATCGCAAGCCAAAGTCTTCCTCCAATACCATCGTCAATCCGCAGGAGAGTGACGAGTTCAACGACGGCATCTTGGGTAAACAGTGGCAGTGGCACGCCAACTATCATCAGTTCTACGGCATGCCAACCGCTGACGGCACCATGCGTCTTTACACTTATGATCTCCCCTCCCTTGGGGAGGGGCAGGGGGTAGGCTCTTTATGGGATGCCCCTAACCTGCTGCTACAGAAGGCTACGGCTCCCCGTTTCACCGCTACGGCCAAGGTGCGCTTTGCCTCAAAAGAGGATAACCAATATGGTGGTGTGGTGATGATGGGTCGCGACTACAGCGCATTGGTCATCTATCGACAAGGCGACACGTTCCTGCTCCAGCGTCACACCTGCATGGGAGCCGACGAGGGTAAGACGGAGACGGAGCAGTCACTCGCCACGCTACCGCCTACCGACCGCGACACCATCCCTTATTCGCCTGCCATCTATTTAGACTTGTACCTGCGTATGACCGTCAACGACGGCCTTTGTACCTTTAGCTACAGCACCGACGGCAAGCGTTTTAAGGACGCGGGTGAATCCTTCAAGATGCGCGAGGGCAAGTGGATTGGTGCCAAGTTCGGCTTCGTGGCCGAGTGCCGCAACCATAAGGACTCACGCGGCTGGTTAGATGTTGACTGGATGAGAATTACCAAATAATAGAAGAATGATGAAGAAAATAATCCTTTGTGTCTTTGTTTCTTTGTGTTCTGTAATGATATCGCAGGCACAGACCATTACGATAGAGAACACAACCAGTCTGCAACGTTCGGAACTGGTGGCTGTCAGTGCCGATGAGCTGGGTATAAAGAGCGGCACCGATGTCGTGGTGCGCGACGTGTCCAACATAGAACGCCCTACCCAGTGGACGTATGACGGCAAGCTGTTGATGGAGGTGCATGCGCGTCCTCACAGCAAGGCCGTGTTTACCCTGCAGTCAGGAACCCCTGCTGCATTCCGCTCGTGGGTGGATGGCAGACAGTATCCTGAGCGTCTCGACGACATCGCTTTCGAGAACGACCGCATAGGCTTCCGCATCTATGGTCCGGCCTTACAGCGCAAGGGCGAGAAAGGCTACGGCTACGACCTGTGGGTGAAGCGTACCACAGAGCTCGTCCTTGGTGAACTCTACCGCAACGACCCGCGCCTGTCGTTCCATCTGGACTATGGCAAGGGCGTCGACTGCTTTGCCGTAGGTCCTACGTTAGGTTGCGGCACGCCAGCCATGTTACAGCATGGAGAGATACGCTTCCCATGGTGCTACGAGACGTACAAGATACTGGACAAGGGACCGCTGCGCTTCACCGTACAGATAGATTTCCCCACAACGGACGACGGCATCACCGAGCATCGCATCCTGTCTATTGACAAGGGTTCGAACTTTGTCGAGAGCACCGTATGGTTCGACGGTTTGAAACAGCCCACCGACGTGCTGGCTGGCTTCCCTATCCGCCCGGCAGGGGCAGAGACGCTGGTCAAGGGCGGTGGCTACATCCAGTATGCCGACCCCACCATCGAGCCGGACCGCTATCAGTCGCAGGTATATGTCGCCTTGCTGTTCCCCGACCAGCAGGTTGACATCGACGTCGTGCAGCAGCATGGCGTGGGCATCCTTCGAGGCTACACCTCCAATCAGCGTTTCCATTATTATATCGGTGCCGCCTGGAGCGAGTTCGACGTGCGCTCGCAGCAGGAGTGGCAGTCGCGCATCGACGGATTCATGCAAGCCCGACAGGCTCCTTTACAAGTGGTTGTTGTTAAGTAAAGTCGCAGCATCGTTCGTATTGACAGAAAACATTCATTAAAAGATATTGTTATGGCAAACATTTTTTCATTAGAGGGCAAGAATGCCTGGATTACGGGTGCCTCTTATGGCATTGGTTTCAACATTGCAAAGGCTTTTGTGGCCGCAGGTATCAAAACCATCATCTTCAACGACCGCAACGAGGAGGCTCTGGAGCGCGGACTTCAGAACTACAAGGAGGCTGGTATTGAGAATGTCAAGGGCTATGTGTGCGACGTTACTGACGAAGCTGGCGTGAAGGCTGTCGTCGAGCAGATTCACCAGGAGGTGGGCAACATCGACATCCTCGTCAACAATGCCGGCATCATCAAGCGCATCCCCATGCACGAGATGAAGCGCGAGGAGTTCCAGCAGGTCATCGATATCGACCTTGTGGGTCCGTTCATCTGCGCCTCAGCTGTCATCCCTGAGATGATGGAGCGTCGTGAGGGTAAGATCATCAACATCTGCTCGATGATGTCAGAGCTGGGTCGTGAGACCGTCTCTGCCTACGCTGCCGCCAAGGGTGGCCTGAAGATGCTGACCCGCAACATCTGTTCGGAGTATGGTGAGTACAACATCCAGTGCAACGGTATTGGTCCGGGCTACATCGCCACCCCGCAGACCGCTCCCCTCCGTGAGCGTCAGCCCGACGGCAGCCGTCATCCGTTCGACAGCTTTATCTGCGCCAAGACTCCTGCAGGTCGTTGGCTCGATCCTTCAGAGTTGGGAGGTCCGGCCGTGTTCTTGGCATCGAAGGCTTCTGATGCCGTCAACGGTCATATCCTCTATGTAGACGGTGGCATCCTGGCCTACATCGGCAAGCAGCCCTGATTTGGCTATTAGTTAACAGCTAATTGCTAACTGCAAAATGAAAGTGACTATGGAAAAGAAAAATAATGTTTGGGCGGCGTTGCCCGTCCTGTTCGGCTTCTTCGTGATGGGCTTCTGCGACATCGTGGGCATTTCTTCTGACTATGCCGCGTCGGCCTTTGGCTGGAGCCAGACCATGGCGGGACTGATTCCCTCCGTGGTGTTCGTGTGGTTCTTCCTGTTGGGTGTACCCGTCGGTCTGATGATGAACCGCATCGGGCGCAAGAACACGGTGCTGCTGTCGATGCTCGTGACTGTCATCGGCATGGCGCTACCCCTCATCCACTACGACAGCGCGATGACCCTTCTGGCCTACGCCCTGCTGGGTATCGGCAATGCCATCCTGCAGGTGTCAGTCAATCCGCTGCTGCAGAACGTCATTACCGATGAGAAGCTGCTCACTTCGAGCCTGACAGCCGGTCAAGTGGTCAAGGCTATCTCGTCCTTTGTCGGACCCTTCATCGTGCTGGCTGCCGTCAACTGGTTAGGCGGTGGCGACGAGGGCAAGTGGTATCTGTGCTTCCCGCTGATGGGAGCCATCACACTGGTGTCGGGCCTATGGCTCTTGTTGACCCCCATCCCGCGTGAGGCCACCGTTCCCGACGGATCTTCGTCAGGTATCGGCAAGACATTAGGATTGTTAGGTGACAAGACCATCCTGCTGCTCTTCTTCGGCATCTTCTTCGCCGTGGGTACTGACGTATCGACCAACTTCCTCTCCTCGAAAGTCATGATAACGCGCTTCGACTACTCGAAGGAGGCTGCCGGCATGGCTCCGCAGGTGTATTTCGTCTGCCGCACCATCGGCGCCTTCATCGGCATGTTCCTCATGACAAAGATGTCGGAGGTCCGCTATTTCCGCCTGAACATCGTCGCCTGTCTGCTGTTTGCCGTGGTGCTGGCCCTGGTCAGCCACGAGTGGCTCGACTTCATCTGCATCGGCGGCATCGGCTTCTGCTGTTCGTGCGTGTTCCCCATTGTCTATGGTCTGGCCTTGAAGAGCCGTCCCGACAAGGGCAACGAGATCAGCGGTCTGATGATTATGGCCGTGGCTGGCGGTACGGTGTCGTTCCTCGTAGGTGCTGCCAACGAGCAGGCGGGCATCATGGGCGGCGCACTGGTCATCGCACTGGAGATAGCCTATCTGACCTATTGTGCCTTTTTCGTAAAAAAAGCCTGAGCACATTGCGTAGTAGTGTCACCTCATCCGTATTATAGATAACAAACATAAAGTAAAAATTAGCTTCATATAGTTTATGTTAGTAATGTAGTTAGTAGTTTTCAGATTAGGTTAGTATTTTTTAAGGTAAAAGCCGGATGCGTGAAGCACCCGGTTTTTTTGTCGCTTACCAATTCCAGTCTTCTACCTCGCCATCGTAGACAATAGGACCTGTCCAGCCATGATGCCGACAGGCGTAGATGACATCCTCTTGCTGTTGGGGGTTGATCAGGCGCTCGCCTTTTCGCATCTCGAAGTAGCGCTTCCTGCCCCATATCAGTTGGAGCAGCAGGCGAATACGGTGCTCCTTGTACCGAGGCATCTCTTGATAAAGCTGGGTCATGCCACGCTTCATCATGACGCGCTCCTTCTTGCGGAACAGCGCGCACTGCTCGCCACCATTCTGCGGATTACGTGGGTTAACGCCTGTATATGCAGGCAGTGTGGTATCGACATACAGACCTACCAGCCAGCGCAGGCACTCCTCGTGCAGCGGACATTGGTCGTTGAAACATACCAGGTAGTGGCCGGCCTTTTCGCGAAACGCTTTTTCTTCTTCTTTAGTCAAAACAGGTTTTGTCGTATTCATCCCTGCAAAGATACGAATAAGCGAGCGCAATACAAAACAAAAACCAATTTTTTTGTTTTTATTGCCGAGCGAAAGTATCTTCGAGTCTTGCCTCAAAGGTACGAAATATTTTCCAATTAAAAAATCTATTAAAAATAGGTATTAACGTCACTTCATGACTTATATTGCTTTATATCAGAAGGTTAAGTGCTGACGGTAACAATTGTATAACATCAGTATAACGTCATTATTCAATGGCGAATCGTCTTTCTATAGCTCTTAAAAGGTTTATTTCCAATGGTTTATGGTTCATTTTGTCTTAGGTAGATATATAGTTTCCAATAAGGAAACTGTTAGTTTCTCGGTAGGAAACTGCCAGTTTCCTACCGAGAAACTATGTCACAGGCCGAGGCTGAACGGCCTTCAGGCCGAGCGTGAAAAGGTGTTAGGCCGAACCTGAACGGGCATGAGAACTAGGCTGAAACGATAGAAATGACGTTAAAATGATGTTAGCATGACGATAATAATGGCTTAACGTCATGAGTTAAATCAGTGTATGTTAGTGGCTTAAGTGATAAAATGACGATAAAATCTAATTTTGATGATGATTTAATGATAAAATTTTTGGATAACAAGAAATTTTTTAATAACTTTGCAGAAAACAATGTATGACGATGGATACAAGAGTAACGATTATCAAGAACTACCGTAACAGGGAGACGCTGCGACTCGATGGGTTGCAGGCTGTGGCAGAAGCCATCCGCACGGGTGAATATCAGGAAGAGGTGAGCGAGTTTCGTCGGGAGTTCCCGCTGATGACGCTGGCCAGCCGCAAGAGCGACGGGACGTTGAACGGCTATGTGAAATGGCCCAAGGAGCTGCCTCGCATCTGCTTTGCACTGGAGCAGGAGAACCGCAAGGGCGAGCGTGTTGTCAGAGGCTACAACGGACTGGTGCTGCTGGAGGTGAACAACCTGACCGGCCACGATGAGGCCAGTGCCGTGCGTCGCGGTGCTGCCGAGATGCCCCAGACGCTGATGGCCTTTGTGGGTGCCGACGGACAATCCGTGAAGATTATCTGTCGGGGCGAGCTGTTTCCTGGCCAGGGATTCCGTCTTCCCTCAGGGGAT
The DNA here is from genome assembly GCA_017412705.1 of Prevotella sp. Lineage (GTDB taxonomy): Bacteria > Bacteroidota > Bacteroidia > Bacteroidales > Bacteroidaceae > Prevotella. Next base: position 3,931 of record JAFPWS010000078.1, on the reverse strand, counting down.
GGCGATATGGGGCTGTTCCATGAGAATCTGTATGAGCGCGCCCGCATGATATATAATGGTCAGTTAGGTGTGACGGTAGAGAAGCTGGAGCCCCTGCCTCAGCGCATCTGCTATATGAGCTACGACCCCCAGCTGGTCTTCAACCCGTTGGCGACAGCCATCTATGCCAAGGCCGAGAAGGCCACCGACGCGCTGAACCGCCAGCCTTCAACGCTCGAACAGACCGACGACGAGCTAGGCTACGACCGCTATCGCAGTCTGCATACCGTGTTCGAGTTCAACCTGTCGAAGGCCTGTGACGACACGGAGGGTATTGCCGATGCTGACGAACGCCTGCATGCCCGCCTCGTCCGGTTGGCCCAATATTGTCAGGAGACGGGGCTTGCCATGGGGCCCGCCATGCGTCAGGCCCTGATGCACTCTGCCTTCTGGAAAGATGGCGAGCTGGTGAAGAAAGTCTTCGAGAATGCCTATCGTGACGAACATGTCAGGAAATACATGGAGCGCAAAGGCCTCCGGCGCCAGAAGAACATACCGCCGGAGACGCTGCTGACGATGAAGGTCAACATCTTCCTCAATACCCACTACGAGCTGCGTAAGAACGTGATGCGAGGGGTGGCGGAGTATCGTGTGAGGACGGGCGTCGGCTTCTCGTTCCAGGACCTGACGGAAGAGGCCCGCAACTCCATCACCATGCGCGCCCTGGAACAGGGCATTCGCTGTTGGGACAAGGACATCCGCCGCTATGTCAACTCTGACGACATACAGCGCTACGACCCCATGAACGACTATCTCGACCACCTGCCACGGTGGGACGGCAAGGACCGCGTAACGGAGCTTGCCGGACGAGTGCCTACGGAGTGGGCGGAATGGACCTACCTGTTCCATATCTGGATGCGCTCGATGGTGGCCATGTGGCTGGGCAAGGGTCAGCTCACGGGCAATGCCCTCGTACCGCTGTTGATAGGCCGGCAGGGCTGTGGCAAGTCCAGCTTCTGTCGCATCCTGCTGCCTCGCGACCTGTTGGACTACTACAACGACCGCATCAACTTCAAGAACGAGCAAGACCTGAACCTGGGGCTTACCTCGTTCGGCCTCATCAACCTCGACGAGTTCGACCGCGTCACCCAGCGCCAGCAAATCGTCTTGAAGTACCTCGTGTCGACTGCCGACCTGAAATACCGTCCGCCCTACGGCAAGGCCTATACCACCAACCGGCGCTACGCCTCGTTCATTGGTACTACCAACGAGCAGACACCCCTCGTCGACCCCAGCGGCAGCCGTCGGTTCGTGTGTGTCAGTATTGACGGCGACATCGACTTCCAGACACCCGTCAAGCACGACCAGCTATATGCCCAGCTGCTCCACGAAATCAATCATGGCGAGCGCTACTGGCTGACGAAGGACGAGGAGCACAACCTGATGGAGCACAACCTGCAATACCAGCGTCTGAACGGATTGGGCGAGATGATGCTGTCGCTCATCCAGAAGCCCCGACCAGATGACGAGGGTGTGTGGATGTCGCTGAAAACCCTCTCAGCCCTGATGAAGAAGCACTTCCGAGGCTACAAGGAGGATGACGCCACCTTCCGCAAGATGGGCAGCTACCTGAACCGTCCTGAATACAAGTTCAAGAGCAGGCACAGCCAAGAGGGCGTCCTATACTGGGTGAAGCTCAAGTAGGCAGGCAACACGGAAGCAAGTGGCTGCCTCGCTCAGAAAAATCCAAATATATTTGGATATTTGCCAAATATTTTCTACTTTTGTCGTTGAAAACGGTTAATTAGCTGTAATGAGACGAACAAGGACAGGGATTTTTGCATGTTTATTGCTGATGGGGCAGTTGCTCTTTGCGGCCACTATTGGTGAGGAGCGCATCGTCAGCCTGACGCTGAACGACGGGCTGACGGGCGAGACAGCCCATTGCGTGATGACCGACCACAATGGCATGACATGGATAGCGACGAACAGCGGCATCAACGTCTATAATGGCAAGTCGATGGACAGCTTCCGTATAGAGAACGAGCGGGGGCGCTATGTGTCGGTGGAGAGCCTGTGCGAGGTGGGGAACTCAGGCATCTATGCCGCCACGTTAGAGGGACTTTACCGCTTGCCGCATGGTTCTGGCCGCTTTGAGCGCGTACTTCCCGAAATACAACAATGCAGCAGCCTGTTAGCTGTTGGCGACACGCTCTATATCGGCGGCCAGCAGGGACTGATGGCCTACGACGGCCGACAGCTGAAGCACGTCGATGTCAGTCCGAGCGGCAAGGGCTTGGATAACATCGTGCGCCAGTACGTCTTGGGTGACGACGGGCTGGTATGGTTCCTCAGCCGCTTCGACCTGAACAGCTACAATCCTCGCAGCGGAAAGATGACCCCCTACCCTCTGGGGCGGCAGCTCATCCTGACACAGTTTGCTCCTATCGGTGACGGTTTATATATAATAGGTACGCGAGGTAACGGACTCTTTACCTTCGACATCCATACCAATGAGATGAAGCCAGTGGAAGGCGTGGGCAATATCGTCATGTCGGTGCAGCGTGCTGCCGACGGCAGCATCTGTGTGGCGACCGACGGAGCGGGGGCGTATCGATTAAGCCTCACCCCTAACCCCTCTCCCAAAGAGAGGGGAACAATAAGGTTAGAGGTGAGGGAGCACTTCGACACCGAGGGCGACGTTTCGCACCGGCTGATGAGCAATGGTGTCTACTGCTACTACCGCGATGCAAACGGTGTCAACTGGTTTGGCTTCGTGCGCCACGGGCTGGCCTATACCTACTATAGCGGTGACGTGTTCCGCGTGTTCAGCCTCCCCCCAGCCCCCTCCCGTAGGAGTGGGAGCACTGAGAGGGCTTTCACCACGGAGGGCATGAATGTGCGCACCTTCTGTCGGCATGGCGACGATGCGCTCATCGGTACGCAGAACGGCTTTCACTATGTCAACACGCAGACCGGCCAGCATCGCTACTACTCGCCACAGGAGCTGGGCGGCGGACATATCGTCACCACCATTGTCTGGTGGGAGGGCCGCTTCTATGTCGGCACCTTCGACGGCGGTCTGCACGTCTTCGACCCACAGACGTTGCAGCTCAGCCCTCAGACATTCTCCCCACTGCTTGACGACACCTCGATAGGCGACCTGAAGACTGGTCCTGACGGACGGCTGTGGATAGGCTGTGGACACGGGCTGATGATTGTCGGCGACGGCAAGCTGCAAGAGCACTTCACCGAACAGAACTCCCACATCGTGGGCGGACTCATCCTAAGCATTGCCTTCGACCGTAGTGGCAATGCCTGGTTGACGGGAGCTACAGGCTGCTCGCTCTACAGCGTGCGCAGCCATGACATCGTGGATACCAACTTTCCCAAAGGTTTCTTCAACCGCGAGACGTGGATGAAGGCCTATAACGGCCACGACGGTCTGGTGTTTATGCGCACAGGACCGCAGACCTTCTACACGAACGAGCAGATGACCGACTTCGGCGAGTTGCAGTTGCCTATCCGGTTTAACGACAAGTGGTGTCGCAATATGGTGGACGACATGCACAGTTACTATGTGTTGGCCTCCGAGCGCGGTGTGTTCCGCTTCAGCTACGACTTGAAGGAGATGCAGCATTTCGGCTACGGCGAGGGGTTGCGCGGCGACTTCATCAACGACATGGGTGTAGATACTGATGGACACCTGTGGGTGGCCACCTCGCAGGGACTGTTCATGAGCGACCAGAAAGACATGGCGGCATGGCGGTCCTCCAACCGCTTCAAGATTATGCTGCTGAACATCCGCCGAGGCAGCGACCTGTTGCCTATGACTGAGTACTATCAGGCCAACACGGAGCACCGTCTGCGCACCACCTGGAACCTGACCTCCGAACCGTTGCAGATGGAGCCGTTGCTGATGGACTACTCGAAGCAGACAGGCCGCTTGTAT
>JAFPWS010000077.1 GCA_017412705.1 Prevotella sp. | reverse complement strand
TGGTTATTGCGGCGGGGTCCCACCTCTTCCCATTCCGAACAGAGAAGTTAAGCCCGCCTGCGCCGATGGTACTGCAATGCAATGCGGGAGAGTAGGAGGCCGCCACTTTTCATTAAATGAGGGAAGTCCTTTCGTCAGCAATGATGAGAGGACTTCGGTTTTATATGAATTCAGAAAGAAATTGTTTACTTTTGCAGACGAATAGGAATTGTTAGATATAAGATGGACGACAAGCGATATCTCTTGAGGCTTATCAGTGAAGGAGAACATCAACAGCAAGACTTCAAGTACAAAGTGGCTGATGCATGTAAGTTGGCCAAGTCAGTTTCGGCTTTTGCCAATACCGAAGGAGGCCGTTTGCTGATAGGTGTACGTGACGATGGTCATTTGTCAGGAGTTCGTTCCGAAGAAGAAATATTTATGATGCATCAAGCAGCCTATAAGTATTGTAAACCTGAATCCAGCATCAAATTTGATACGTATCATGTGGAAGGTCGTACGATAGTGGTCGCTACCGTGCCTCCTTCGGATCGAAAGCCTATATATGCAGTTGACGATGAAGGAAAGAAAAGAGCCTATATTCGGATAGCGGATGAGAATATTGTTGCTTCGCCAGTACATCTGGCTATATGGCGTGAGTTGCAAGCAAAGCGTGGAACCATGATGACTTATACTGATGATGTGCATTACTTCTTAGGAATCATGAGCGGTCGTCAAACATTGAATCAGTTGACACGTCGTTCCCGACTTCCCCGGCATGTCGTAGTTGGTCTTTTGGCCCGACTCATTCGCTTTGGCGTAGCCAGATGGGAGTATGTGGAGCAGCATTTTTTGTTTAGTCTTAATGGGGTATAGCAGAATTTTGATTATCTTGATTTATGTTAATAAATTGATAATCAATGTTATAAATTGAAGAATTGTTTGGATATTTGATATTTTTGCCGTACCTTTGTGCGCGATAACAATAGCATGACAATAGAATGTCTCGTGGTGAGACGGTTGTGCTTAAAAGGATAACACAATGAAAAGAATAGCTAATATTGCATGCCTGTTGGGCATGATTTTGATGTTAGTTCCGACAAGTGCTTCGGCAGGGACTAAGGGAAAGCAAAGCTCACGATTCGACTGGAATCCCGTTATCGATGCGATTATCGAAGTGGAGAGTGAAGGAAAAGCTGATGCCGTAGATAAGAGCGGCAAATCATGCGGTATTATGCAGATTACACCGATATTGGTGAAAGAGTGCAACCGTATATTGGAACTGAAGAACAGCAGTAAGCGTTACACGATGAAAGATCGTTTCAGTGTCCAGAAGTCTAAAGAGATGTTCCTCCTTTTCCAGTCATTTTACAACCCTAAGAACAATGTGGAGCTTGCTATCCGCTCATGGAATGGCGGTATGCACTACACCAAGAGGGGTACTCAAAGGTATTTTGAGAAGGTGATGAGCAAAATGAAGTAGAGGATTATTTCATTCTAATAAGAAAGAGCGCTTAGTTTGATGACTGGGCGCTCTTTTTATTGCTGCATTTAATTTCTATCATACAAAAAAGTCCGATAACTATCGGACTTTTCTCTTAGTTGCGGAGGCAGGATTGAGAAAATCCGCGTTTTTTCTGGCCATGGCAAGCCTCTCCAATGCCTTATCTGCAAGGTATTCCAGGTAATTCTCCTTCCGCTTCATCTACTGTCCGAGTTTTGTCCGAAATGGATGAGAAAGTCCAGACGCTTGTTAAGCTCCTCGTTGTGCGATTTCAGGTCTTCTATCCTTGCGTCCTTTTCCCTGAGCAAAGCCCTTAGGGCTTTTATTTCCGAGCGCAATGATGACGGGTCGCCGGTGATGAATGACGAATTGATGATGTTTTCGTTTCCGACAATAGGGGGGAATTGTCCGACTTTCTCACTCGGACGGAAGAGCTCGTCCAGTGAGATGTCGAGTACGTTGCATAGTTTCATGGCGGTCTCTATCCTCATATTGGGTCTCCTCTGGAAGTCGTTAATCCCCCTGTGGGTCTTGTCTCCCCACATGATGATGCCTACCTGTCTCTCGGTCATGCCTCTTTCCTTGATAATCTTCTTCAGGAAATCGAGGTCTACGCTAATACAATTATACCTCATATACCAAACAAACGTTAAAATCCTGCAATATCGAGAAAATATTTCCTGCAATATTAGGATATTTCAAAAATTAGCACTACTTTTGCAGCAAAGTTAGCACTATTTTTTTATTTAAACAAGAAATTATGGCGGAAAAACAGGAATTAGACGTGCGGGCTTATTACCGTACTTTGAGCAGGACGGAGCGCGGCCAGCTGCAGCGCTACATGCTCATCCGGTATGATTACAACCCACGCACGCTGTCGAACAAGTTGAACAACGATGACAGCCATCTGCGACGTGACGAGCGAGAGAACATCGCAAGGGTTTTCAAGTCAGGTGAATGGCGTAACGCATAGCGGCCTATGGCATATGTGGAATTCAGGGTGTCACCCGACGGCCAGGTGTATTACAAGCTTGGCGGAAGCCAGGAGCGCAGGCTGACGAAGTTCAGCGAAGGCGTGGTATCCGAGCTTGAGGAAATCATAAAGGGCAGGTTCCCGACAGCCTACGCCCGGCTGGTTACGCTGTACCCGCGCAGCGTGTTTGACCAGGTGCAGCGTTTCGTCCGCTGCAACTTCGGCGAGCACGACCTGCTGACGCACGACATCGAGGACGGTGTGATGAACTTCGAGGAGGTGCACTGTCGTCTTCGCGGCATGTGCGAGCATGAAGGAATCATCTGCAAGCCCAGGAGCATCCTGTCGCTCTCCCCCGAGGAGAAGCGCGTGGCCGACCTTTACAAGCTGGGCTATACGATGAAGGAGATAGCGGAGCTTCTGGGCAAGTCGCCAAAGACGGTGAACGTCCAGCTGTGCAGCATCAAGAACAAGCTGAAGGTGAAGAACTGCCGCGAGATCATCAAGGTTCTGCGCCTCGGCAACTATTGACATGCGGTTTCCCATATGTATTATTGTATAAATGTAGTTTTCTTGCGAAAGAGTTCGCTTTTTTAGGATTTTTATTATTCACGCTGCGACCGCCGTGAGGTTCTCGCAGTTCCTTGGGAAGCCCGGACAGACGGGCGTTTTCTGCAACTAAAAACAAATATATTATGAATACAACAAACGTAGCGATTATTAACGGCATCAGCCTTCAGGTTGTGGCCAGCGAGAGTGAACAGTTAGTGGCTGTAAAGCCGGTGCGTGAAATCCTTGGTGTGGACGACAAGGCCCAGCGGTACAAGATTAACGAGCATCCGTTATTCAGTTCAGTTAGGGTGCTCAGCACCTCAACTGGAGCCGACGGGAAGGCCTACGAGATGGTCTGCCTGCCCCTCCGTTATTTCCCTTCGTGGCTCTTTTCCATCAATCCTAACAATGTCAAGGAAGAGATTCGCGAGAACCTTCTCGAGTATCAGAAGAAGTGCAACGATATTCTGTACGACTACTTCTTCAGCCGTGCAGAGTTCGCACAGAAGAAGGAGCGGGAGTTCTCCCGTCAGATGGAGGTGGTGGCTACGGCCAAGGAGAACTTCCACAATGCCAAGAGGGTTCTCAACGAGGCCGAGACGCGCCTGAAGCGAATCAACGCCTCCACCTTTGAGGACTTCATGGCCGAAGAGCGCCAGCTAAGGATACTGGGATTTGATTAAATGCCTGAATGCTATATGGTAACAACTGACATAAAAATCACCTTGACCAGCGGGCAAAAGTACAAACTGCGCTTGCCGGAGACCCTGTCAGAGATAGACAAAAACCAGACAGCGATATTCCTGTTCGACAACATGAAAGTCTATGAAGGGAAGAGCGACGGGGAGGTGGACGAAGATGGTTATTTCGCCATCTTCAAGCCAAACAAGAATTTCGGTGCTGCAATGCCCTATAACCGCTTAGTCGGCTGGGCTTATAAGAGGGGAGGTAACGCATGAACGGAACGCAACTTGAATTATTCGGCATGTCGGCAGACGAGAACCATTTCACGTCGACGCTGTGGGGGAGTATGGTACGAAAATAATCTGGACAATGAAGAATTTTCAAAAAAAAATCGGTAAAAGTTTTGCCGTTTCAGGGATATTGCCTATCTTTGCAGCGTCAAAACTCAATTGCGGTGCAGAGACCGCTGGAATCACATCCAGCCTTTTTTGTGCCACCATATTAAAGAACAAAGGTGTAACCACGCCGAGTCCGGAGCAGGGAAACCGTCCGGGGGTTTCAGCAATTGAGTACCCGACAGCTCGTAGCGTGGTTTCTTTATGTCAAAAACTCAATTGTTATGTCACAGAAGAATTATTTTGTGCGAGAGAATGTAACGGAGCAGCAGTATTTCTGCCAGCTCCAGGTGTCGGAGAAGTTCCGCAGGACGATGGATGCCCAGGAGGCCGAGCTGCTGGTGTGGCTGGTGGAGAAGCTGGTGCACCGGTCGACCACGCAGGACCAGGCAGACGAGATTGCCCGCAGGCTGCAGCTGCGCATCGAGGACTTGAACGCCAGCCGCTCCATGGGGCCGTACCTGGTCGTGAGCTACCAGCCGCTCAGGACCGACGAGAGCGGCTTCATCCGGATAGAGCGCACCGCGGGGCGCCATCAGTCGGTGCTGCTGCCGATTATCGACTACAGGGGTGGGGTGAGGATAGAGAATCAATAGCATACAACATATAGATAGGTGAAAGAGCGTATGATGAATCTCAGAGAAGTGATAGGATATCCCGGCTACCTGATGGATATCACGGACGGCAGCGTCTGGTCTTACCGTAACGGTAAGCGCAAGCTGAGCATTTACAAGCGTCCCAACGGCTGTCTGGTTGTTACCCTACAGCAGCAGGGAAAGAACCACGTTCTGCAATGGTACCGTCTGTGGTACGCCGTCCGTAACAATATCCCTGTCCACCAGATACCCAAGCAGCTGTGTGTCCGCCTGACGGATGACGGCAGTCTGGTACTCCGCAATCCTGCAGGCCTGTATACGAACATGATGCAGAAGAAGCGTGACCGTCTCATCGCGACACGCAGCGAAGTGTTCCGTCGCAAGGAGCATGAGCTGCAGCTGATGCGCAGGGTATACGAGACTGGTGACCGGAAGGAGCTGCAGGAGTATTGCGAAGGGTTGCGTGAAGGCACCATACGATGGTATAGCGTCAAGCACAATTTGAAGACGGATTCGGCGCGGCTGCTCTTCGATGCTGCCTTGGAGCGTATGATCCTCAGCCTGGACGCTCCGTCGAGTCTGATTACCGACATTACCGCCAACCTCCGGTTTCTGATGCGCAAGGAGGCTGCCAAGAACAGGGCAGTGAGTTTTGAGAGTTTGCGAGAGTACCAGGATGCCATCCAGTATTCGCGCAAGCAGAAAATATTGTCGAACCTGTAATGTAAAGAGACTATGAAGATAGGTGAAAGAGTAGTCGTAGACGCTGCCGTCACGGGTGACGGCGTGCATCACCACGGAGTCATTGAGGATATTTATGACTTCGGAAGAGCATCATTTTTCGATGTGCATTTTGACGAGCCCACCCCATGTGGAGCGTGGGGTGCGACAGTGAATAACCCCGGATTGCTGAGAAAGGAGGTGGAGTCATGATAGTTTGTCACAGTTTCTTTTACAAGTCTCATCCGAAATACCTGAATGAAGCCGTAGGAATGATGCGCAGCGTGAATAACTGTTGCTTTTTTCGTCATGGCGACTTCGACTCCTGGGTATTGGAACTAAGGAGAATGTTGCGGGAAACAACTGGTGGACGCTTTGAGAAGAATGGCATCCAACTGTCAAGAACGGAGGACCATCAGGGAATAGGTCAGGTTCAGATAGAAGTAAACCATGGCTTGGACTATGCAGCGAGGATTTCTTTCGTGATTGTAGAGAAAGCCCTGACACAGAGGATCATCGGGGGTGATTTTGTCAAGCTATGCCGGTTAGACCCTGAAGGTAATATGGTGTATAACGAAAAAAAAGAGTAACTTTTTGAAAGCGAATATGAAGATCGAAGATTTTGAAAACGCCATTCATGCCTTGGGTGTAAATGGCCTTGAAATTACAGAAGTGAGGTACTCCGCCACCAACGGGGGCGAGGTGCAAGGTGTCTATGGAAAGATCGGGGAACTGACTTTCCTGTGGTGGGATGCCAACGGCAGGGGCTTCCGGTTTGATATCAATCCGAACCAGGAGAGCTGCACAGTTGTTTCGCATCCCGAATATCTTAACTACGTTCGTGATGATGATTTTGACCTTAAATTCGATTAGCTATGGAAGTGTATATCAGCGGTAGGATTGAATATATCCGTGATACGACGGGCCAGGTGCACATCAGCGACCAGACCTGCAAGAAGTTCGACAGGGCAGAGAAGATGCTGCGGGCGAGAGGGTATGAATTATGCAACCCTGCAAGTGAAAAGATGCAAAGACTGTTGAGGTATTCATTGGGTATGGAAAAAATGAAGTACGGATACGATGGGGATTTCTTCAGCTTTGCACTCGTGACGAATATCGTCAGTATATGGAGAGACTGCGATGCCGTCTATTTCCTTGACGACTTCACGAAGAGCGACAGCGCCATGACAGAGTACAGCTTTGCCGTTGCTACCGGCAAGAAGCTGCTCTTCCAGGATCGCGAGGACGCACAGTGTTATATCAATAGCGAAGTCTACAAAGACTGGGAAGAGGCGTGGCTGCCACTGGAGGGCGACGGTGATGAAGAAGAAAAGAAAGACTCCGGAACATAAGTTTGTCATCACCGCCGTCAGTCGCCTGACGGGAGTCCGTGAGACCGTCTCCTCTCCCATGTCGCTCACGGCCGAGAACAACATATGCGAGAGCTGGAAGCGCAGGCACGGCAAACAGGCCAAACCCGTCTACAGGCTGCTGAAGGTGGAGCCGGCGGAGCGCGAGGGCAACTTGTTCTGACACCACACCCTGCTGCGTGGGGTAGGTGGGTATGTATTTTACGTTTCTCCCCCGGCCCCCTATTTTTGCACCAGGGAAGAATAAAACAATAAAACTGTATCAGGAAGGGAAAATATATGGATGGAGACCTAAAACAGCGCATCCTGGATGCGACGGAAGGCGGACTGCAGATCCTGAAGGACCTGTATTCCGGCCTGGCGGATGTCAACAAGGACGGCAAGTTCAAGATTCGTGACGAGAAGACCCCTTCAGCCCACTTGAAGCTGAAGGACGGCGTATGGACCGTCAAGGACTACGGAGGCGACCAGATCAGACGCAACGCCATCGACTGCTGGATGGAGGAGAACGGCTACGAGCAGGCCCGGTTCGGGGAGGCCTGCAAGGCCATTGCCGCCGACTACGGCATTGTCGACGTCCTGACCAAGGAAGAGAACAAGAGCCGCTGCGTGGAGCGTGACGCCAGGCCTGACGAGGAAGAGGGCAGGATGTACTGGGAGATCCGGGAGTTCACCGACGAGGAGCTGAAGCTGCTCGGCCCTCTCGTCGACAGGGACACCTGCCAGCGCCTCGGCTACTACTGCCTCGAGTGGTACGGCACCGTCAAGGATCGCCGCATCCTGGAGTGGCACAGCGACCCCCTGCGATATCCCATCTTCATGCGCGAGTGCATGATAGAGGATGCCAAGGACGGCCAGCCCGACAGGTTCTATAAGATATACCGTCCCAAGGAGGTGGAGAAGCAGTGGCGCTTCCAGTACTACCCCAAGAACGTCATGCCTGCCGACTACATGCACGGCTACCGTGAGATGAAGCAGATTCACGCGAAGCTGAATAAGGAGATGAGTGATCAGGATGAGAAGTGGCAGACCAAGCGCATCTCTGACATCCCCAAGGCCGGCAGCGACCGAGGTATGACCCGTTACTGGCGTGTCGTCCTCTGCTCTGGTGAGCGCGATGCCCTCTGTGTGGCCGCCCGCGGTGACATACCCCTGTGGGCCAACAGCGAGACCAAGGTGCTGTCACAAAAGCAATACTTGAGCATCGTCCGTTATTCCGGGGATTTATACAACATCCCCGACCTGGACACTACAGGCATCAAGCAGGGCACTCTGAAGGCCTTGACCTTTCCCGACATCAAGACCGTATGGCTGCCGTCATGGCTTTCTTCCAGGAAAGACAACCGCGGGCGTCCGTGCAAGGACTTCCGCGACTGGTGCGGTTGGAGGCCAATGAAGACCGACTACCAGGATTTGATGGACCGTGCTGCCCCTGCCCGCTTCTGGATCACCGAGACCAGCGACAAGACCGGCAAGGCCAGAACCACCATCGACGCTACGGCCTTGCACAACTTCCTCCGCCTGCACGGCTTCTACCGGCTGAAGGATGACGACATCGAGGAACCCCAGTACATCCGTGTCATCGACAACGTGGTCTACAGGAAGAAGCCCCGCGACGTGCGTGACTTCGTCCGCCTCTGGACACAGGACGAGCAGGACCCCGACCGCCCCGGCGTCCACCTCAGGGAAGGCAGCAGCATCCCCGTCACCAACTCCGTCCGCAATGTCGTCCTGACTGACGCCAGGCTTTCGCCCACATACCTTAGCGCCCTGCCGGAGGTCGGCATAGCCTTTACGGTGGCCACCGCCACGCTGCAGCACTTCTTCTTCCTCGACGGCGTGGTCACGGTCACCCGTGACGGTATCGACTTCAAGCGCTGGAAGGAGCTGAACCTTGACACCTACTGTTGGCAGGAGCAGATCATCCCCCGCAACTTCAGGAAGATGGAGCCGATGTTCCAGATTCGACAGCGTATGAACGTCGACGGCAGTCCCGCGAAGTATGCCGACGGCCAGCCGGCCTACGACATCACCATCAGCGATGCCAGGAGCTCCCACTTCTTCGGCTACCTCATCAACAGCAGCCGTCTGCATTGGCGCAAGGAGATGGAGCTGCCGTATGCGGACCAGGAACAGCGCCGCGCCTATCGCGAGCTTCATCCTTTTGACATAGCTGGAGAGCATCTGACCGTCCAGGAGCAGCAGGAGCAGAAGCGTTGCCTCATTAACAAGATCTTCACCATCGGCTATATGCTGCACACCCACAAGTCGCAGTCACGTTCCTGGGCGCCCTACGCCATGGACAACAGAATCAGCGAGGACTCCCAGGCCAACGGTCGAAGCGGAAAGTCCTTCTTCTTCAAGGCCTTCGAGCTGATGCAGATGAACATTGTCAAGCTCAGCGGCCGCAACGACCACCTGACGGACAACCCCCACCTCTACGACCAGGTCACGCGCTTCACCCAGATAGTCCAGATTGACGACCTGTCAAAGCGTATCCAGGCCAACTCCTTCTACGACCTCATCACGGGCGACATGACCGTCAACCCCAAGAACAACAAGTCATACACCATCCCCTTTGAGTCCAGTCCCAAGTTCGCATTCACCACCAACTACGTTCCCACCGACTTCGACCCGTCGAGCGATGCCAGGCTTTTGTATATGGTGTTCGGCGACTACTACCACCAGCGCACCAGTGACGGCAGCACCGACTACCTGGAGACGCGTTCCATCCGCGACGACTTCGGCAAGGATCTCTTCGGGTCGGCCTACTCTGCCGACGAGTACAATGCCGACCAGAACTTCCTCCTCCAATGCCTGCGGTTCTACCTCAGCGTGGCCAACACGCCCATCAAGCTGTTGCCGCCTATGGACAACATTGTGCAGCGCAACCTTCTCTCGAGGATGTCCGTCGACGACTTCAAGGGCTGGGCGGAATCGTTCTTCTCGCCCGATGGAGGCAATGTCAACCGTAAGATTCCCCGCGAGGAGTGCCTCAATTCATTCATCAGGATGGCCAGGCCTCAGGGCAAGTGGAGTGCGAAGCGTTTCACCCAGACCCTTCATGCCTTTGCGAAGTGGGCCCCCTGGATTGCCGAGATCGACCCCCGTGAGCTGTGCGACTCCCAGGGCCGTGTGTTCGACAACGACAAGTGGGTCACCGGCGAGAACCAGCGCCAGATGCATCCCATGTGCTATTACCTCAGGACAGACCCCGACTACCGTCCGGACACCGACTGGCACGACGGCGACATCTTCTGACCATTTACAGTTTTCCCCTCCCGGCGTGAGGCCTGCTGCTATAGATTTTGGCGGCAGGCCTCACTTTTTCTTACAAAGGCCACAGGCACCCCATTTTCCTACCCCCTGCCCCTTCCTTTTTTAAGCCAAAAATCTATAAATCTGTATATGTAGAATAAGTGAAAATGTTAAGAATATGAAAAACAAGGAGTTAGGGTGTTTCGCTCGAAATACAGATGTCAATACACATCCGCTACAGATGCCGTTTTCGGATGTGTATGATGTGTATGTAGAGGCACCTTTTGGTGGTGCGTGTTAAATCGCATTAACATTTTATACACTTTTTCACAGCTCGCGAATTCAACTGGCAAGTGCAATCGCACTTTCTATTGTATGAAGTCCTCTTCATCCTCTAGGACGTCCTTTACCATGACGGTGAGGATGTCTGTGCAGGCGTTTAGGATTTCTTCCTTTTCCCATTGGTTCTGCTCGTC
>JAFPWS010000076.1 GCA_017412705.1 Prevotella sp. | reverse complement strand
TTCCCAAGGACGATGGTGAAGGGCAAAAAGAGGCGGCCTGACTCTGCCAATCGGGCAATTTTAAAACCCAAGTGATTTTTTCTAAAATTGTTTTGTACGTAACTTGCTGACAATCAAGTTTACGTCAAAGTGATAGTTTACGTTTGAATCTCATAGAGCGTATGCATCTTGATGCCAGCTTTGGTTCTGCGGAACTTTGCCCACCAGAAGACACTCAGACAAAGGTCGATGGTAGTAGAGTCGAAGGCAAACACCTTCCCCTCTATCTCAAACTCTTTGTAGATTCTCTTCCGTCTCGCAATGTCTATCATATGGTAGGCAAATTCTTCGAAGATACGAGGCTCTCGTCTCTCGTTGACCTTTGCGAGGTTGCTTCTCGTTACGTTCTTGCCAAAGCCGAGATGATATGCTTTGTTGGAGTGTGCAGAAATGATACTTGTCAAATCGCGAAGACTGTCACGGTTGCTCAGTTGCCCGAACATCATGACGAGCAACTGGTTCCAGCATGTGAAATGCTTCACGTATTTATTCCCTTCGTATTTCATTACAATTCTATCAAAGATTCTCTGAGGCAAGAACTCTATAAGTTGGGCGAAGATATATTTTCCGGTGTTCATCGAATGACTGATTTGCATTTGAATTACAAAGGTAGTCAATTCAAATCGTCACCGTCAATTTTTCGTTCTAAAACTCTATATTTAAATAACTTACAAACATCTCCGCTAATTTTTAGTGGACACTAGTGAATTAGTTTCATTATATGATTTATAATTATCGAAAACTAATTCTTCTTTTCGCTTTCTTTTTCCCATTTGTGGTGTGGGCATGTTCAGAAGGTGATAATAAGTTGTTAATGGAGGAATCAACGAAATCATCCATAGTGATAGTGCCAGATATTCAGAACTATACTCATTTAGAGGAAAGATTCAGATATCTTAATGCGATTGCAGACTATTATCATGCTAATAGAGATAGATATGATGCAATTCTGCAGGTAGGAGATTTGACAAACAATAATGCGGTATGGCAATACGAGAATGCATATAATCAATTCTTTAGCAAATTTAGCATTGAAGACCAGATGGTGTTTTGTTTGGGAAACCATGACTATGGTAAAAACGGTACCTCGGATATTAGACAATCTAATTGCCCAAATATTCTGATGCCACATTATGATAAGAGAATGGAGGATTCGCAATGGGAAAACTATGTGCGCTATATTAACTTAGTCGGTCGGAAATACGGGGTTCTCGTTTTGGAATTTTGTACAAGAAATGAAACTTTGGAATGGGCTAATGACATAATCAAATCCGACCCCACAACTCCTTATATTATTTTACTGCATGTATTTCTGGATCAGAATGGAGAAATGTTTGATGCTGCAAATACTGAAATAGTAAATAAGGGTTCTTCCCACAAAAAGTATAAAATGGGAGGGGATTACAAAAATGACAGTCGGGAAATTTTCGATAAAATTATCTACCATAATCCAAATGTAAAGTTGGTGGTTTGTGGGCATTGCCTGACGCCACTCCACATTAATGTACATTCTGAATATAATGTAGAAGGAAAACAGGTGCACATGATAGAAGTGAACTATCAGCATTATACTGATGGTGGCTTAGGATATGTTGGAATACTTGATATCGATGATGAGGCTTATAGAATACGTTCGTATTCAACATATGAGCATAAATATGGAACTATAGATATTTGTTTTGGGAAAGAAATGCCCAATTGATTTCATATAGAGTGCAATTTTTGTTTGACGCATTAGAAACAATGACATGAAAATAATGACAAAATATCTAAAGATGGAAAACATAAAGTTGATTTTATATAGCATATTTTTCAATTTTAGAGTTTTACCGTTTAAACAGGCAATCAAATTTCCTTTTTATATTTATTCCAAACCAATGATTCTATCTAACGAAGGAGATGTTTTGATAGAAGGCCCAATAAGAAAAGGTATGATAAGGATTGGAAAGCAGAGAACACCTATTAGACCTCCAGAAAGAATTATTTGGAGAAATAGGGGCACAATTATTTTTAAAGGTAATTGTAGAATGGGACATGGAATGTTAATTCAGACGAACAAGGGAGGACGATTGGAAATTGGGGAGCAAACTGCTTTTAATTGTGGATGCAAGATAGTTTGTGATAAAAGTATAATATTTGATTATAAGGCAAGAGTAAGTTGGGATTGTCAATTTTATGATACTGATTTTCATCCTATAGTTGATACAATAAGAAACAAGTCTCTTAAAACGGCTGTTCCAATTACTATTGGAGACAATGTTTGGATAGGGCACAATGTAATAGTGTCAAAAGGGGTAAAACTTGCAAGCTATACAATTGTAAGTTCTGGTAGTGTAATAAAAAACAAGTTCACCTCGCCAAATTGTATTATTGTAGGTAATCCTGCAACAACAATTGATGAAGGGTATAAGCCTGTTTTTGATGATTTAGATTATTAATAATAAAAATGAAAATTATGGAATTAAACGAATTTATTAAAAATTTTGCAGAACAGTTTGACGACACGGATGCATCTGAAATCACTGCGTCAACTGAATTTCATGAACTTGATGAGTGGTCATCTTTAACAGGAATGAGCGTTATTGCTATGGCTAAAACGCAATATGGTAAGACCATTACAGGTAAAGAAATAAGAGAATGTGATACTGTTGAGGATTTGTTTAACCTCATAGCTTCTAAGTAATGACTGGAGATAATCCTTTTTCACTTGAAGGAAAAATAATTTTGGTGACTGGTGCTTCGTCTGGTATAGGACGAGGCATTGCAGTCACTTGTTCCAAAATGGGAGCAACTGTAATCATCAATGGTCGAAATAAGGAACGTCTGCAAGAAACGCTCTCGCAGATGGAGGGCGAAGGCCATATTGTTGCCATTGGAGATTTGACAGAGTCTACATCTCTTATTGAAATGGTTGGCAATCTTCCTAAATTAGATGGAATTGTTCAATGTGCAGGCATGGGGCAACGTAAACCTTGTAAAGACTTGCATTTAGAAGATGTTAATCAAGTGATGGACGTAAACTTTAAAGCGCCAGTGATGTTACAGGCAGAATTGTTGCGCCAAAAGAAAATCAACAAGGGCGCTTCGATAGTATTTGTAGCATCAATTGCTTCATGGTCTCCAAGTTTTGGCAATTCTGTTTATAGTGCATCAAAAGGCGCTATCATTTCATACGCCAATTGTTTGGCTTTGGAATTAGCGCCAAGAAAGATAAGAGTAAATTGCATCAGTCCTGCTATGGTGTGGACAGATCTCATTTTGGCAGATGGAACTGATGAAGAACAGTTAAAAGAAGACGAACAAAAGTACCCCTTAAAGAGATATGGGCAGCCTGATGATATTGCAAATCTTGCAGTCTATATGTTATCTGATGCGAGTACCTGGATGACAGGTAGCAACGTTAAGATATCTGGGGGGGGGTAAATTGAGTTGAATATGGCATTTATAAAGGCAATATCATACTATCTTCCTGAAAAGGTAGTAACTAATGAGGAACTTGTTAAAGAGTTCCCTGAGTGGAGCGTCGATAAGGTTGCGCAGAAAGTCGGTGTGGATTCTCGCCATTTGGCAGCTGAAAATGAAACAGCTGGAGATATGGCAGAGAAAGCTGCACGTAAGTTGTTTGAGGAGTATCAATTTGATCCCAAGACAATTGACTTCTTAATGCTTTGCACCCAAAGTCCTGACTATTTCTTGCCTTCAACAGCTTGTTTACTCCAAGATAGGTTGGGAATATCAACTTCAGCCGGAGCATTTGATTATAATCTCGGATGCTCAGGCTGTATATATGGCATGGCTATGGCTAAAGGCTTGATAGCAGCTGGTATAGCTAAGAATGTACTCTTACTGACAGCAGAAACCTATAATAAATATCTGCATCCTTCAGATAAGAGCAATCGTTCTATTTTTGGCGATGGAGCTGCAGCTTGCTTGATTTCTACGGATGGCTTTGCTGAAATAGGTGAGTTCTCACTTGGAACAGATGGTAGTGGTGCGAATAATCTGATAGTAAAGACAGGAGCCGCCAGACAGAAAGATGCAACTGGTAAATATGAAGAAGATGATGAAGGCCATATTTGGTATGATGACTATCTATATATGAATGGTGGAGGTATTTTTAACTTTACATTAGATGTGGTACCTGAGATGATTGGAGATATATTGGAAAAGAACAGAACAGCGAAAGATGCTATAGACTATTACATTTTTCACCAAGCTAACAAATTTATGCTTAATACTATCCGGAAAGTATGTATGATACCGAAAGAAAAGTATTATGTGAATTTGAAAAAAACAGGCAATACTGTTTCGTCAACTGTTTTTATTGGATTAAAGGATTGTTTAGATAATCATTTTATTAAGGCTGGGGATATCGTTATGCTTTTGGGCTTTGGAGTTGGACTGTCTTTTGGCGGTACCTTATTGAAATTAATAGATGTAGACTAATCAATAGATGAAAATATGAACACAGAAAAATACCTCCCGCGATTACAAGAATTACAAAAGCAAATGGCAATAGTACTTCTTGACATATGTAGGAAGCATGGACTTCACATATGGGCAGGTTATGGCACTTTGCTCGGTTGTGTACGCCATAAAGGATTTATCCCATGGGATGATGATATGGATTTTGTTATGATGCGCAAAGACTTTGACAGGCTGAGAGAGATGATCGCAAAAAGGATGATTTCTCTGCCAGTCGATACGAACATAAGCTTCGATATAGACCGTGTTGATGTAACAAAGTTACGGTATAATGGTTCAAGTATGATTATGCCACATTTCAAGTTAGATACTAAAATTAACCAAAGTGTATGGATAGACATTTTTTGTCTAGATGGTATGCCAAAAGAAACAGAGACATTTGAGAAGAGGTATTCGTATCTTAGAACTCTATTAAGAATAGAAGCCAATGCTTATCAGATGAGCTATGCCTCGTCAAAAGGGTTCTTTGGCAAGGCCTGGCATTTGTTCTGTAATGTGTATGTGTCGATATGTAAAAATAATATCCGTAATAAAGTGAGAAACATACTGGTAGATGTTGATAGAGAGAATAGTGGTATAGTTGCAAATGTTTGTTTGTATGCTCGCACGGAAAAATATAAAAAGTATGCTCAGATAAAAAAATATAGAAAAGAATGGTTCAAAGAAACGGTACTATTACCCTTTGACGATATAGAGCTGCCCTGCCCCAAAGATTATCACTCTTTATTAACTGAGGAATATGGTGACTATATGACACCCGTAAAAAACGCGTCGTTACACGGTGAAACAATAATAAATTTGAATCGTGCATACGATGATATAATTAGGGAAAGGTTACAAACTGTTTCCAAGTGGGAACGGTATTTTTACGTGCATTGATAAATAGATATTCAATTTAATTAAGATTAAGATGAAAGCATTAATTCTTAACAGTGGCCTTGGCCACAGAATGGGTGTGATTACGAGTGAACATCCTAAGTGCATGACGGAGATCTCGTACAAAAACACAATTCTCAGCCGACAGTTGAGACAGCTTGTGAGCTTCGGAGTGGAAGAGGTCGTTATGACCACAGGCTACTACGACAAGGTTCTGGTGGACTATTGTGAAAAGCTCCACCTCCCTTTGAAGTATACCTTTGTCAACAACCCGCTCTACGACAAGACCAACTACATCTACAGCATCTATTGCGCCAAAGACGCACTGAAGGATGATGACATCATCTTGATGCATGGTGACTTGGTGTTTGAGAGCCGTGTGATGGAGGCTGTGATCGACAGCGAGAACAGCTGCATGGCTGTTAGCAGCACACTGCCCCTGCCTGAGAAGGACTTTAAGGCAGTCATTAAGGATGGCCGCATTGAGAAGGTAGGCATTGAGTTCTTTGACAATGCTATGACCGCCCAGCCTCTCTACAAGATTAAGAAAGAAGACTGGCTGGTATGGCTACAGAACATTGAGAATTTCTGCGAAAGCGATAACAGAAAGGTGTATGCAGAGAATGCCTTTAACGAGGTCTCTGACCAGTGTAAGATTTATCCTTGCGATGTGAAGAGTATGCTCTGCGCAGAGATTGACACTCCCGAAGACCTGGAAGTGGTTAGCAAAAAGGTGGCAGAAATCAATGAGCGCACAGTATATATGTGCTTCTCTACAGAGTACATCCACAGCGGTCATATGGCCATTATTAACAAGGCCAGAAGGCTTGGCCGCCTGATAATTGGCGTACTGAGTGATGAGGCCATCTCCAGTTTCAAACGCTTCCCACTGATTCCATACGAAGAGCGCAAAGCCCTGTTTGAGAACCTGGCAGGTGTTGAGCGTGTGGTTGAACAAAAGACGCTCTCTTATAAAGAGAATCTGGAGGCTCTTCGTCCTGACTTTGTGGTTCACGGCAATGACTGGTGTGAAGGTTTCCAGAAACCCATTCGCCAAGAGGTATGTGAAGTGCTGGCTGAGTATGGCGGCAAGCTGGTTGAGTATCCCTATAGCAACAATCCAATGTATAAGGAACTTGATGCCAACCACCGTTCCGAGGCCAGTATGCCGGACATCCGCCGTGGACGCTTGCGCAAGCTGATTAACATGAAGGGACTGGTAACGGCTATGGAGGCTCATAGCGGTATCACGGGTTTGATTGTGGAGAACACCAAGGTACTCCAGGATGGCAAGACCTATCAGTTTGATGCCATGTGGGTAAGCTCACTTTGCGACTCCACTGCTAAGGGCAAGCCTGACATTGAGTTGGTGGATATGACCAGCCGCTTCCGCACCATTGACGACATTATGGAGGTGACCACCAAACCCATTATCTTTGATGGTGATACAGGTGGTTTGACTGAACACTTTGTTTATACTGTCCGTTCACTGGAGCGTATGGGCGTTTCTATGGTCATCATTGAGGACAAGACTGGCTTGAAGAAGAACAGCCTGTTTGGAACCGAGGTCAAGCAGACACAAGCAGCTATTCCTGATTTCTGCGAGAAGATCCGTGCTGGTAAGAAAGCACAGAAGACCAAGGAGTTTATGATTTGTGCCCGTATTGAATCATTGATTCTGGAGCAGGGAATGGAAGACGCATTGGAACGTGCTTTCGCATTCAGTGAGGCTGGTGCAGATGCCATTATGATTCACAGCCGCAAGAAGGATCCTGCTGAAATCTTTGAGTTTGTGGCCAAGTTCCGCGAGAAGAATAGCACAACTCCTATTGTGGTAGTACCGACCTCATTCAATACTGTTACAGAGGCAGAGTTCAAGGAACGTGGCGTGAATGTGGTTATCTATGCCAACCAGCTCACTCGTACAGGCTTCCCTGCAATGCAGGATGCAGCTCGTACAATCTTGGAGAACCATCGTGCCAAGGAGTGCGATGACAAGTGTATGTCAATTAAAGAAATTATCACCTTAATTCCCGAAGAGTAATGATTAGTCCTAAGTTTTTCTATGATACATTAGCCAGCTATGGCATTGATTTCTATGCTGGCGTTCCTGATTCTTTGCTAAAGAATCTTTGTGCCTATATCACAGATCAAGCTGATGCTGCACATAACATCATTGCTGCCAACGAGGGTGGTGCAATGGGTTTGGCAGCAGGTCATTATCTGGCAACCAGCCAGATTCCTGTAGTCTATATGCAGAACTCAGGTGAGGGTAATATCATTAATCCTCTCGCCTCTCTGACAGATCCCGATGTATATAACATCCCAGTTCTGTTGGTGATTGGCTGGCGAGGAAAACCTGGAGTGCATGATGAACCACAGCATGTGAAGCAAGGTAAGGTTACTACTGGCTTGCTCAATGTGATGGGCATTGATTATACAGTTCTGAGCAAAGAAGAAGATAAGGCAGAGGCCCAGATTAAGAAGGCTGTTGCCTTTATGCAGGCCACCAAGCAGTGCTATGCAATCATTATTGAGAAGGATACTTTCGATGCTTATACGCTCCAGAATGTTGAGAAGAACGACCTCACAATGAGTCGTGAAGAGGCTATCCAGACAGTTGCTGCAGCCCTTGGCGAAAAAGATGCTATAGTATCGACTACAGGTATGATTTCCCGTGAGCTCTTTGAGTATCGTACAGCGATGAACGAAGGCCATGAGCGTGACTTCCTGACAGTAGGTTCTATGGGCCATGCCTCTCAGATTGCCCTTGGTATTGCTTTAGCAAAGCAGGATAGAAAGGTGTGGTGCTTTGATGGCGATGGTGCCAGCATTATGCACATGGGCAGTATGGCAATTGTGGCCAAAAAAAAACCGGAGAACTATGTTCATGTGGTTTTCAACAATGGTGCCCATGATTCAGTAGGTGGTCAGCCAACTGTTGGCCTCAAAATTGACCTGCCTGCTGTAGCAAAGGCTGTTGGATATAAGGCTATTTATAGTGTTGAGACCAAAGAATATTTAAAGGAACTTCTTGATAAGATTAAAAATCAAGAAGGGCCAATCTTCTTAGAGGTGAAAGTCAAGAAAGGCAATCGCAAGGATCTTGGCAGACCTACTACCACTCCAATTCAGAACAAAGAAGCTTTAATGGAATTCTTATGCAAGTAATTTATAATGGTATTTCTCATTTAGGTGAGGCTTTAGAAGGCGCAACAAAGGTATTCGTTGTTTGCGACTCTTCATTTCCTTTCCTAAATATTAAGACTGACATAGAGAACATGGGCAAGCCCCATGTTCTCTTCTCGGACTTCACTCCTAACCCTCTATACGAGCAAGTATGTAAAGGTATTGACCTTTTCCAGATAACCAAGTGTGATAGCATTTTGGCTGTCGGTGGCGGTAGTGCCATCGATGTAGCTAAGTGTATCAAGTTGGCTGTTCTGGCAAAAGAAGGCAATGCTTCGCTTATTCCACCATTGGTAAGTACAAGAGTGGAGTGTGATGGTTCAAAAATACCCTTCATTGCCATTCCAACAACGGCAGGTACAGGAAGTGAGTCCACTCATAATGCTGTGATGTATTATGAGGGTGCCAAACAAACTGTCACCAATGATGGCGTTTTGCCTGATTATGCTATTATGGAACCATCAGTTCTAAAGACACTCCCATTGTATCAGAAGAAGTGTACCATGATGGATGCTCTTTGCCAAGGCATAGAGTCTTGGTGGAGTGTCAACTCTACTGAAGAGAGCTACGAGTATAGCCGCAAGACCATTGAGCTAATCATGGCTAATTGGCGAAAGTATATCTTCGAGAATGATGATGAGGCTGCAGCTAAAATTATGTTGGGTGCCAATTATGGTGGAAGAGCAATAAATATTACACAGACAACAGCCGCTCACGCTTTTAGTTATAAGATAACATCTTTGTATAAGTTGCCTCATGGTCATGCAGTAGCTGTGTGCCTACCAGAAATATGGGAGTATATGGAAGGTCATATGGATAAGTGCATTGATAAAAGAGGAAGAGTATATCTTTCTGAAATATTTGATTTGATTGCAAAAGCTATGGGTTGTGGTTCTCCTATTAAAGCCATTTATGAATTCCGTCAGATGATGTTTGAAATGGAGTTAAAGAATCCTGTTGCGTTGAAAAGGGAAGAGGAACTAGATGTGCTTTCAACATCAGTTAATCCTGTGAGGATGAAAAATAATCCTATCGAACTAGATTGTATTACTATTTCAGCTTTATATAATAGAATTGTCCAATAACAAATCGATAATGGTTAAGGAACTTACACTTGAAGATATACAAGAGGAAAGTAAGAGAATACTAAAGGTTATAGATAGTTTCTGTATTAAGAATAAGATATCTTATTCTTTAGGTTATGGAGCTCTAATTGGTGCAATCCGCCATAAAGATTGTATCCCTTGGGATGATGACATAGATATTATAATGACTCGACCAAATTATAATCGCCTAGTTGAGTTGTTCAATAATAGTCAGATCGCTCAAGAGAATGAATTGGAATTTTTTGCTCCTGAATTAGGTAATTCTTTTTTTAGTATAGCTCGTATATGTGATATGAAACGAACTAGAGTCAGAAAGTATTATCAATGGACAGATGCAGAAACTGGATTGTGGATAGATATATTTCCCATTGATAGCATGCCGGAAGATGGTGGAAAGGCACTAAGGATACAGAGCAGTATATGTTATAATATATGTGGTTCAAGAGTACCTATTTCTAGAGAATTAGATTTTAAAAGGGTTTTGAAAATTATTGGTAAACGTTGTCTTTATGGTTGGAAGAATATCGATATGGAGATAAAGCGATACAATTCAATGATAATGCAGTTACCTGAATATGGTTCCTGTGATACTGTTTGTAATATCGGAAGTCCTTACGGAATAAAAGATACACATAGAAAGGATATTTTTGAACGGTATAATAGAGTAGAATTTGGCGGCATAGAAACAATGGTTATTGCTGAGTATGATGTTTATTTAAGAGCAATTTATGGAGATTATATGCAATTACCACCACTTTCTAAACAAGTGAGAGGGCATTCTGATAACAAGTATTTTTGGAAATGACACAGTTTGTTATAGGGCTATTAGTATACAATTAATGAAAAATAGATGATGAAAGAGCAATATGTTGATGAGGAAAAGTATAAGTCTCATCTTTATCGTATCTTAAAATATTTTATTTCATTTTGTGAGGAAAATGATCTAACTTATTGTAGCGCTACAGGTACAATGTTAGGAGCTGTGAGACATCATGATATCATTCCATGGGATGATGACATTGATGTGTTTATGCCAAGAAAGGATTATGAGAAACTTATAAGTCTTGCACCAGATATGGAGGATGAAGGATTTAAGTTAATAGCGGCAAAGAATAGCTCTTCATATGCAACATTTGCTAAAATTTATAGTAAAGATACCACCTTGTGGGAAATTGAATCAATACCTTTTATATGCGGTGTATATGTTGATGTATTCCCTCTTGATGCGACATCAATAACTAAGTCGGAATTCTTAAAAAAATATCGTTATTTTCGTAATCTTTTTAGAAAATATCAGCTAACCCAAATATGTTTTAGCCCGAAAAAGATCCTAAAACACCTAAAGGATGGTGACAAGAAAATGGTAATTAAGGAAATTGCTTCTTTATTTTTCCCCGCTTGCTTGTCGGGTTATTATAGGGATAAGATCATCACATTTGAAAATGAGGCTGCAGAAGAGAAAGGGTGTCATTTAGTGTCTTATTATGGTGATTATTGGGGTCGAGAGTATTTTGATAAGCAATGGTTTGAGAGTTATGTAGATATGCCTTTCTCAGATTTCACCATAAAGGTGCCATCAGGGTATCATGAATATCTAACAAATGTATATGGTGACTATATGAAGTACCCACCTATCGAGAAGAGGGTTTCACACCATTATCATTATTACCTCAATATGGATAATAGTATGACGCTGGACGAAGTGCGTCAGAAATTGAAGAACAAGGAATAACAATGGAGAAATTTAGTGTCTGTACTTCAGTATATAAGAACGACAATCCTTCATATGTAAGTGTCGCGCTTGATAGTATGCTGGTGCATCAGAGTGTGAAACCATCGGAGATAATTATGGTGCAAGATGGGCCTGTACCAGAAGAATTATCAAACTTGCTGCGTGAATATGAGGGAAAGTACCCAAATATTATACATGTGATTCGCCTTGAAAAGAATGGCGGGTTGGGCAATGCATTGAAGTTGGATGTTGAGAATGCTAAGTACGACATTTGCGCTCGTATGGATAGCGATGACATTTGTTTGCCTGATAGGTTCGAGAAACAATTGGCTTATCTTGAAGCACATCCCGAGTGCGACATAGTAGGAGGGCAGATAACGGAGTTCATTGATTCACCTAACAATATTGTAGGTAAGCGTGAAGTGCCTTGTGTAAACGAAGAAATATATAAGTATATGAGGAGCCGCTGCGCTTTGAATCATCCTACGGTGATGTTCAAAAAGGAATCGGTGCTAAAGGCAGGTAACTATCAGGACTGGTTCTGGAATGAGGACTACTATATGTGGGTGAGGATGATGGAACAGCGATGCGTGTTTGCCAATTTACCCGATGTGCTGGTGAATATGCGTTCAGGGCTGGACCAATATGGGCGTCGTGGAGGCAAAAAATACTTTAATAGTGAGATTGGCATCAAGAGACTGATGCTGGAGAAGGGGATGATAACACGTAAGGAGTATATTATCAACTACGTTGAGCGCTTTATCATTCAGCTGCTGCTACCTAATAGTGTTCGTGGATGGGTATTCAGGACGTTTGCAAGGAAGTAAAGCGTGAAAGATATTAACACAAGTGCTTTCTTTGCTTTGCTGAGAGCCGGGCTTTGGAATAAAGAAGTCCGACTTTCGCCATGTGGTAAGGTGAATTACGAGGAGATAATGCGGCTTGCTGAGGAACAGGCGGTAGTGGGGCTGGTGACAGCCGGATTGGAGCATGTTGTGGATGTGAAAGTGCCGCAAGATGAATTGCTTCAGTTTATCGGGAGCACATTACAGATAGAGCAGGAGAATCTGGCTATGAATAGGTTCATTGCTGTGCTGTTGGAAAAGCTTCGCAAAAAGGATGTTCATGCGGTATTGGTAAAAGGGCAGGGTATAGCTCAGTGCTATGAAAAGCCATTGTGGCGAGCAAGCGGGGATGTTGACTTGTTTCTCAGTGAGGATAACTATAACAAGGCGAAGGAAGTTGTAGTCCCATTAGCGTCGTCGGTAGAAGACGAGTATGTAGAGGAAAAACATCTTGGAATGACCATCGAGGACTTTGTAGTTGAACTTCATGGCAGTTTGCGTGTTGGACTGTCCCAAAGGATAAACCGCGTATTAGACGATATTCGAAATGACACTTTCGCCGGCGGGAATGTGAGGTCTTGGAATAACAATGGTACTCAGGTGTTTCTGCTTAGCGTGGAGAACGATGCATTTTATGTTTTTACCCATATCTTACAACATTTCTTTATAGAGGGTGTGGGGTTGAGGCAGATATGTGATTGGTGCAGATTGCTATGGACGTATAGGGAGAAACTTGACAAGAAAGCTTTGGAATCACGAATCAAGCAGATGGGCTTGGTTTCTGAGTGGAAGGCTTTTGCTGCCCTGGCTGTCGAATGGTTGGGAATGCCTAAGGATGCCATGCCAATGTATGATGAGTCGCCTCGTTGGAACAAGAAGGCCAACAGTATCATCGAGTTTATAATGATGTCCGGCAATATGGGCCACAACCGTGGCTCATGGTTAATGGAGCATGATTCATGGTTAAGTCGCCAGTTTGTTGTCCGCAAGGCGTTCTCTATGTTCAGGCGTATAGGCGACTTGGTTAATCATGCAAGGATATTCCCGATGGACTCACTGCGGTTCTTCCCAAGGATAATGTTCTATGGGATACGGAGTGCAGTGAGAGGGGAAGGGTGATAATAATATAACTATGTTACTAAAATGGATATTTGACCGGTTAGTATCACTAATTGGGCTTTTGTTCTTATGGCCTGTACTGATGATTGTGGCCATCCTTGTTAAGATTAAGATGCCGGGAGGGCCTGCCTTCTTTGTGCAGAAGAGGGTAGGGAAAGATGGACGGTTGTTTGACTGCCATAAGTTCCGGACAATGACAGTGAAGCATAATGGCTCGACGGTCAGTGTGGCAGGGGATAGTAGGATTACTCCGTTTGGGGCTACGCTGAGGCATTGGAAGTTGGATGAACTGCCCGGGCTGTGGGATGTGCTGATAGGCAATATGAGTTTTGTGGGGCCAAGGCCTGACGTACCTGGATATGCGGATAAACTTGTCGGTGAGGACAGGGATGTGCTGAAGTTGAGGCCGGGGATTACTGGACCTGCCACTCTCAAATATCGTCTTGAGGACGAAATGCTGGCAGATGTCAGAAGGCTGATGTCTGAGGGCAGACGTCTTCCGCAGGAGCAGATTGACAAAATGTCGGATCAGGAACTAGCGGTGTGGTATAATGACAATGTCATCTATCCTGATAAGGTAAGGCTTAACTGCTATTATTACAAGCATTATTCCTTCATTAAGGACATTCAGATGATATTCTGTACTGTGCTTGGTAAGAAGATGGAGTATGCGGGGGAGGTGATATAGTCACACAGAAGTCACTGAAGAAACAGAAAGCAATATATTATGGAAAGAAAGAGAATTTACCTGTGTCTGGCTCATATGAGCGAGGCCGGACTGGAACAGAAGTACATCAAAGAGGCGTTTGATACAAACTGGGTGGTGCCGTTGGGCCCGAATGTGAATGGGTTTGAGAAGGATCTCGAAACGTTCGTTTCGGATGTAAGAGGGCTGAAGGATGATGTAAGATGTGAGTCCCTAAATAAGAGAGTCGTAGCGTTGTCGAGTGGTACGGCGGCGGTGCATCTGGCACTGATAGCTTGTGGCGTTGGCCCTGGGGATGAGGTGCTGGTTCAGAGCTTTACGTTCTGTGCGTCGAGCCATCCTATCACGTATCTTGGGGCTGCACCAGTGTTCGTTGACTCAGAGAAGGATACGTGGAACATGGACCCGGAACTGCTGGAAGAAGCCATCAAGGATAGAATTGCCAAGACGGGCAGGAAGCCTGCGGCTATCATACCTGTAGCCCTCTACGGTATGCCGTATAGGATTGACCGCATTATGGAGATAGCCAACAAGTATGAGATTCCCGTGATTGAGGATGCGGCTGAGGGCTTTGGCTCGAAGTATAACGGACAGATGTTGGGTACGTTCGGTAAGTATGGTGTGTTGAGCTTCAATGGCAATAAGATGATAACCACTTCTGGAGGAGGTGCATTGATTACTCCTGATGAAGAGTCTTGGCGCGAGATTATGATGTATGCCACGCAGTATCGTGAAAGCTATCCTTACTATCAGCATGAGAAGATAGGGTATAACTACCGCATGAGTAACATCTGTGCAGGTATCGGTCGTGGTCAGATGACCATTGTTGATGACCATATTGCGCATCACAAGCATGTGCAAAAGATGTACGAAGAGCTTTTGGCTGATGTTCCAGGTATAACTGTACACTCGCAGCCCAAAGTCTCCCCTAAGGGGGGAGATTTAGAGGGGGCTTCCGTCTACGACTCTAACTATTGGCTTTGCACCGTCACGATTGACGAGAACGTGAAGGTGAAAGGTCAGGAGAATGCCTATAAGACGATTGTGCAGGGTGCAGTTGGCGGGGCTGCGGGTGTTATCCATGCGGCATCAACGGCAGTTACTGACTGTCAGCCGAATGATAATGTAGAGGCGTTGCGTGTAGCATTGGATGCCGCTGGCATTGAGGCTCGTCCTGTCTGGAAACCCATGCACAAGCAGCCGGTTTATCAGGATGCTCCAGCATACGTCAATGGTGTATCAGAGGCTATTTTCAAGGTGGGTATGTGCTTGCCTGCCGGCCCATACGTGAGCGACGAGGATGTAAAATACATCGTTGACACCATCAAGGAAAACATCATCGGATGAAGAGCCTTTTGATAGCCATCTGGCAATTCTGTAGTTACTTGTTTGTACCTCAATGGGGTAAAAATAAGGAATAATACAATGGATAAGTATCAATATCATATATTCAGCCCATATAGGGTCTGCCCATTGGTGCGAAATTGCGGCACTGGAAGCTGGATGAGCTGTCAGGACTTTGGGATGTGCTGAAGTTGCGCCCCGGCATCACTGGACCGGCAACTTTGAAGTATCGTTTGGAGGATGAGATGCTGGCAGATGTCAGAAGGCTGATGTCTGAGGGCAGACGTCTTCCGCAGGAGCAGATTGACAAAATGTCGGATCAGGAGGTGGCGGTGTGGTATAATGACAATGTCATCTATCCTGATAAGGTAAGGCTTAACTGCTATTATTATAGGCATTATTCATTTGTAAAGGATATACAAATGATATTATGTACTGTACTTGGTAAGAAAATGGAGTATGCGGGGGAGGTGATTTAGTGCTCACAGAAGAAGATTCTTGTAATTGATGAGTTTGATGTCACTGGCGGTATTTTCGAAGTTTCCTGTATAGACAATTATCTTTCTGACTACAGGAGTCTTAATCCAATCGGAAAGCTTGTTGAGGCTGTCGGCAAATGAGGAATGGTAGGTCATGGATGACTTGACCTCAATGGCCGTTATCTCTCCCTCTTCCTTTAAAAGAATATCTACTTCATTCTGGTTGGAGTCGCGATAGAAGAATACACCATCAAGGAGGCCACGGTTATAGCGGTGCTTGATGACCTCCATGACCACATAGTTTTCGAAAATGGCACCACGCATCTTGTCGCGTTCCAACTGCCGGGGGCTTTCAATGTCGAGCAGGAAGCAGGCAAGGCCTGGGTCGCAGAAGTATAGTTTGGGACTCTTGACAAGTCGCTTGGAGATGTTCTCATAATAAGGTGGCAGGAGCGTGACGAGATAGGATGCCTGGAGCACGGAAAGCCAGTGTGTGACGGTCTTGCTATCTACGCCAAGCTGGGCTGACAGTTCAGAGGCATTGAAAATGGAGCCAACTCGTGCTGCACAAAGTTTCATGAAACGCATGAACTGCATCTGATCTTTGATTTTAAGAAGGTTGCGCACATCACGTTCCAGATAGGTCTTGACGTATGAGGGGTAAAACAAGCGGGGCTTGTTCTTCTTGGCACAGACGGCCGGATAGAGTCCGCTGAAGAGAAACTCGTCGAGCGATGCATCGCTCATGGTCGGCGCAGTCTCGCTATAGGTCATGGGTAATAGCTCGTATACTCCCGCTCGACCAGGAAGCGACTCGCTGAGATGGCTGAGTAATTCGAAATTGGAACTGCCGGTGAGCAAAAATTGAGTGTCAGGGGCATCGTCTACAATGCCTTGAATGTACTCCAACAGTAGGGGAACCTTCTGTACCTCATCGATAAACATACCTTTGGGATGCTGGCGGAGGAAAGCAATGGGATCGTGTTCTGCAAATTCGCGGATATTGACATCTTTCAGACTGTATTTGGGTATATCGGGGAAAAGATGTTTCAGGAGTGTACTCTTTCCGGACTGACGAGGACCAGTAACAGAAATGACAGAGAAATACAGGGAAGCCTCAGTAATGACATCCTCGATAGAACGGGTAAGATATAAGTTTTTATCCATAAAGATTATGCAATTTCGGAATTGTGCTCCAAAATTACATAAAATTTTCAAGTTGAAAGAATAATGGTTTGACTATTGGCAAATAATTAACAATAAATAAGATATCATGGCAAATAAGAGAATCTACCTCTGTCTGGCGCACAAGCAGGTTGACCTATCTGGCCGTCGGGAACCTCACCGTTTTGTTCAGGGTGTTGCACAAGCTGTTCGTGTGGCATCCTGAAATGTTCGCAGAGACCAGGCAAGATGTCGGTTACAGTCTGGAACTGATATTGGAAATGACGAGGGGACTCTTTTGCACGATAAGGGGTATGGACGGACTTCCTGCCGACATTGCAGAAGAGATGGACTGTATAGCGGTCGTGAGGAATGCCCGCTACAATAATTTCCTCGGGGCTTGGGACAGTGCAGAGTTCAAGGACATGGTGTCCGGAGCCGGCCAACAGTCGCGTGATTATGATTTGGAAGACACATGGCCTGCCTTTTCGCTACAACAAAATGAAACAAGCATTACAAGATGACACAGGACGAGAAGTGGTTGAAGAATTATCGGGAGGTTGTGCAGTATATGGACACCTACCACCGGAATCCGTCGAAGCACCGGGTTGAGGACCATCTGATGCTGAACTGGATGAAACATCAGCGGAAACTGATGAACAAGGGTGAACTGAAGCCTGACAGGGTGGCGA
The DNA here is from genome assembly GCA_017412705.1 of Prevotella sp. GTDB lineage: Bacteria > Bacteroidota > Bacteroidia > Bacteroidales > Bacteroidaceae > Prevotella. Next base: position 35,739 of record JAFPWS010000076.1, on the reverse strand, counting down.
AGTTCAAGCGATTGATGGCGAAAGGCGACAAGCTGAAACGTGTGAATCAGTGGGAGAGCGTGGTAGAGGAAATCATGAAGAGTGATGTCCTGAGAAACTACCAACAGGAGATGATTGACAAACTACAGGAGGCTTGGACGAGGTACAGGAGTGTGATGGTGCAGATGCCGACGGGTACGGGAAAGACGGTGCTGATGGCGGAGGTGATAAGAAGCCTCACCCCGACCCCCTCTCCAAATGGCGAGGGGAGCGATTGCCAGGGTGGTGTGCTGATAGTGGCCCACCGGCGGGAGCTGCTGGAGCAGATACGCGGGACGGTGAGGTACTTCGGGATTGACATGGGGAAGAGCCACATCGTTGTGGAAAGCATACAGAAGCTTTCGCGGGAAAGCCTGCCCCTGACCCCTCCCAAGTGGGAAGGGAACTGGAACCCCTCCCTGATCATTATCGACGAGGCGCATCATGCACTGGCGAGGACATACAGGATGCTGTGGGAGAGGTGGCCGCAGGCGAAGTTCCTTGGACTGACGGCGACCCCGTGCAGACTGAACAACGACGGGTTCCAGGACCTGTTCCAGACGCTGGTACAGTCGCACACCATACAGGAGTTTATCAGGATGGGGTGGCTCTCTGACTTCGACTATGTGACGGCAGAGCCTGACAACCCCATCCTGAAGCAGGTGGCGGGCCTGAAGAAACGCGGGACGGACGGTGACTACCAGACGAAGGAGATGGCCCTGGTGATGGACTGCGAGGAGTCGGTAGAGAACCTGTACCAGGCGTACCGGAAGTTCGTGAACGGGAAGAAGGGCATCGTGTATGCCATTGACCGTGCCCATGCCAGGCACATCACGGAATATTATCAGATGCAGAAGGTGAACTGCCGCTGGATAGAGGCCAGGACCCCCACGGCAGAGCGTGACCGTCTGGTGCAGGACTACCGTGACGGCTTGATAGACGTGGTCGTCAACGTGGACATCCTCAGCGAGGGGGCGGACTTCCCCGAGGTGGAGTTCATACAGCTGGCGCGCCCCACACTGTCGCTGAGCAAGTACCTGCAGCAGGTGGGGCGAGGCATGCGCATAGCCGAGGGCAAGGACAAGGTGGTCATCCTCGACCATGTTGGGATGTACCAAGCCTTCGGCCTGCCTACGGAGGACTGGAACTGGCAGCAGATGTTCACCGGTCAGCTGGCTGGCAGGGCCGGCATGGGCCGTCAGAGCCTGCTGTACGTGAGAGGCGACGGCAATGGGAAGGAGCTTGTAAACACCCACATGGTGCATATCAAGCGTGCTGACGAAGAGCATCGGGGACTTGAGATCTTCATGCAGAACGGGCTTTACGGCATTGCACAGGACGGGAGAATCATCCACCAGCCCCTGTTCCAACAGGTCAAGAGGGCCGACGACGGCTATTTCGCCTACTGCACCTATCCTTATGTGGTGTACAAGAGCCGTGTGACCATCATCGACAATGACGGCCGTGACCTGCGGCTGTCGATGTACGGGAACCTGGAATGGGAGGGCGAAGCCATACTGAAAGGGGCTGACATCAACGGCAATCCGCTCTACTGGGACAGGAAATACGGCACCTACTACCATGAGAAGCCTGAGTTCGTAAGTCTTGGCGGTGTTGAGATGACCAGTCTGAAGGCCGGCTACGTGTTGCGTAAGTATCCGGAACTGGTCAGGCCGACAAGGAAACGTGACATTTACTACAACGAGAAAATCGTCTGGATGAACGACTGGCTGATATCCAAGAGCGGGACCTCACCTGATACGGACTACAGCCCCCACCGGATATTGTCGTATGGGTACAACTCATTTTACGTGCGGACGGAGTCGAGGGATCTGCCCAGTGTGACCATCATCGACACTTACGGTAACTTTGTCAAGCGTCGCTGGACAGTGCCCAATGAAGATGCGCATAAGTCACCTCTTTGGAGGCGAACACCTCTGACGAACGCCTATACCGGAAAGGAGGGCTTTCCTGAAGGGGGATGAATCTGGATGGAAGATTGCCGATGTATGGGACAAAGATACGAATAATTTGGCGAAATTGCTTCAAGCCCCACCTTTTTATAACATTTATTCGTATCAGGCATACTTTCGCTCGGAAAAACCCAAATAAATTTGGTTTTTCGCTCGCTTATTCGTACCTTTGCACAGATTTTCGGAAATTAATAAAATCATTGCAATGAATATATCGTATAAATGGCTTAAGGAGTACGTGGATTTCGACTTGACACCGCAGCAGGTGTGCGACGCGCTGACGTCGACAGGTCTGGAGGTTGACGCGCTGGAAGAAGTACAAAGTATCAAGGGTGGTCTGAAGGGACTATATGTGGGCAAGGTGCTGACGTGTGAGATGCACCCTGACTCAGATCACCTGCATGTAACGACAGTAGACCTGGGCAAGGGTGAGCCACAGCAGATTGTGTGCGGTGCTCCCAACGTGGCAGCAGGTCAGAAGGTGATTGTGGCCGACCTGGGTTGCGTGCTCTACGACGGTGACAAGGAGTTTGTCATCAAGAAGTCGAAGCTGCGCGGCGTGGAGTCGCTGGGTATGATTTGTGCAGAGGATGAGATAGGAGTGGGTACCAGTCACGACGGCATCATCGTACTGCCGGAGGATGCCAAGGTGGGTATGCCGGCAGCGGAGTATTACCATCTGGAGAGCGACTGGCTTATCGAGGTGGACATCACGGCCAACCGTGCCGACGCCCTGTCGCACTGGGGTGTGGCCCGCGACCTGTATGCCTGGCTGAAGCAGAACGGCTATCAGACAGCGCTGCACCGTCCCTCGACGGCTGACTTTGCTGTTGACAACCACGACCTGCCCATAGAGGTGGAGATAGAGAATGCGGAGGCTTGTCGCCGCTATGCTTGTGTGAGCATCACCGATTGTAAGGTGAAGGAGTCGCCGGAGTGGCTCAAGGAGAAGCTGAATGTCATCGGCCTGCGTCCTATCAACAATATCGTGGATATCACCAACTATGTGATGATGGCCCTGGGTCAGCCGTTGCATACGTTTGACGCTGACATGGTGAGTGGTCATAAGATTGTGGTGAAGACGATGCCCGACGGTACTCCCTTCCAGACGCTGGACGGTGTGGAACACAAGCTGAGCGACCGCGACCTGGCTATCTGTAATGTCGAGGAGCCCATGTGTATTGCAGGCGTCTTTGGCGGTAAGGGTAGTGGTACGTATGAGACTACTCGTAACGTGGTGCTGGAGTCTGCCTACTTTCATCCTACCTGGATTCGCAAGTCGGCCCGTCGTCACGGCCTGTCAACGGATGCCTCGTTCCGCTTTGAGCGTGGCGTAGACCCCAACGGCACCATTGACGCCCTGAAGTATGCCGCCTTGCTCTGCAAGCAGCTGGCTGGCGGTAAGGTGTCGATGGACATCAAGGATGTGTATCCTACGAAGATGGAGAATCCGAAGGTGACGGTGGCATACAGCTATGTCAACCAGCTGATAGGTAAGGAGATACCACAGGATACTATCAAGAGCATTCTGGTTTCGCTGGAGATGAAGATTCTGAGCGAGACGGCAGAGGCCATAGAGATAGAGGTTCCCGCCTATCGTGTGGACGTGACGCGTCCCTGCGATGTAGTAGAGGATATCCTGCGCATCTATGGATATAATAATGTGGAGATTCCCACACAGCTGAAGTCGAGCCTCGTCATCAAGGGCGAGGAAGACCAGAAGCACAAGCTGGCCAATCTGGTGAGCGAGCAGCTGGTAGGTGCCGGCTTCAACGAGATACTGAACAACTCGCTGACGAAGGGTGCCTACTATGAGGTGAAGGACGAGGAGACACAGACCACAGTCCTCAATCCTCAGGTAGTGAAGATTATGAACCCTCTGTCGAGCGACCTGAACGTGATGCGTGCCACGCTGCTCTATGGCGGTCTGGAGAGCATTGCCCACAACGCTAACCGCAAGAATGGCAACTGCCGCTTCTTCGAGTTTGGCAATGTCTATCATTTCTCGCCCGAGAGGGAGAATGCCGACGACCCCATGCAGGCCTATAAGGAGCAGTACCACATGGGACTGTGGTTGACGGGTAAGCGCGTGGAAGGCTCATGGGCACATGCCGACGAGCAGACCTCATTTGCCGAGTTGGATGCCTACGTGGACAACATTCTGGCACGTATCGGTGTGCAGCAGGGTATGTTGGTGCGCAAGAAAATGACGGTGAGCACCGGTCATTGCGACAACCCCGTCTTCGCAGCAGGACTGACCATCGAGAACCGTGGTGGCAAGAAACTCATAGAGCTGGGCATCATCAGTAAAAAGGTGCAGAAGCAGGCTGGCATTGATACGACGGTCTACTATGCCGAGTTGAACTGGACGGCCCTGATGAAGGTGATTCGCAAGCAGAAGGTAGAGTTTACGGAGATTCCCAAGTATCCTGCCGTGAGCCGCGACCTGGCGTTGCTGATAGACCAGCAGGTGGAGTTTGCACAGATAGAGGAGATAGCCCGCCAGACGGAGAAGAAGCTGCTGAAGAAGGTAGAGCTGTTTGACGTCTATGAGGGCGACAAGCTGCCTGCCGGCAAGAAGAGCTATGCCGTGAACTTCATTCTGCAGGATGCAGAGAAGACCATGGGCGACAAGCAGATTGACGCCATCATGCAGAAGCTCATCGCCAACCTGAAGCAGAAGCTGGGCGCTGAGCTGAGATAAAAGGTAAAAGAGTAAAAATAATAAAATAGGTATAATTAATTTATGGGAAGAGCATTTGAATATCGTAAAGCTACAAAGCTGAAGAGATGGGGCCACATGGCCAAGACATTTACCAAGATTGGCAAGCAGATTGCCATTGCCGTGAAGGCTGGCGGTCCTGATCCTGACATGAATCCTGCGCTGCGTGCATGTATCGCCAACGCCAAGCGTGAGAATATGCCGAAGGACAACATTGAGCGTGCCATCAAGAACGCCATGGGCAAGGACCATGCGGACTATAAGGAGGTGACTTATGAAGGATATGGTCCTCACGGAATAGCCATCTTCGTTGAGACGCTGACAGACAACACCACACGTACCGTAGGTGACGTGCGTTCAGTATTCAACAAGTTCAACGGCAACCTGGGTACGCAGGGCTCGCTGTCGTTCCTGTTCGACCACAAGGCTGTGTTTACTTTTAAGAAAACGGACGGTCTGGATATGGACGAGATGATTCTGGACCTGATAGACTTTGGTGTGGAGGATGAGTACGACGAGGACGAGGAGGAGAACAGCATTACCATCTATGGCGACCCCTCATCGTTTGCTGCCATTCAGAAGCATCTGGAGGAGAACGGCTTCGAGGTGACGGGTGCTGAGTTTACCCGCATCCCCAACGACCTGAAGGACGTGACTGCCGAGGAGCGTGAGACCATAGACAAGATGGTAGAGAAACTGGAGGACTTCGACGATGTACAGACGGTGTACACCAACATGAAGCCCGAGGAGATAGACGAGTAGAGTAGATGTAGGCTATTAGCAGTTAGCTATTAGCTTATTGATAATCCTTTTTACGGAACGTGGTTTCAAAGAGCCGCGTTCCTTTGTTTTTGGTGGAGTAGTACACGTAGCCGAAGTTATAGCCGGCATCCTTGTAGTCCTTCATAGCTGTAGAGTTGCGCAGCTCCTTGAGCATCATACCCCTGAGGTCGTGTCCCTTCAGTGCTTCGGCATCGTCGATGACGCCTTCTGCCGTGAAGTAGTAGGACAGCGTTCTGGTGTCAGGATAGAACACCAGACTGTCGATGGTCACTCCCTGAATAATCTGTGCAGGGCATTTCTTTTCCGTATACTCGCGGGCCTCACGGGCACAACGCTCATCCATTGTCTCCTGGCAACCCATCAACGCCAAGGCTGCCATCATACCGAATACGATCTTCTTCATGATGCTTGATTCTCCATCTTTAATTTACGTTCGCAGGGAATCCATATCCAAAAAGTGCTTCCCTTGCCTTCACCCTCGCTGATGACACCAATATCGCCATGGAAGCGTTCTGCCAGGGACTTGCAGATAGCCAGGCCCATGCCGGTGCCTTGCACAAATTCGTCCAACTTGACGAAGCGCTCAAAAATCTGCTCTTGCTTGTTCTTGGGAATACCGATACCCGTGTCTTGGCAGTAGAGGTGCAGACCGTGGTTCTCATAGCGGTAGCCCACACGAATGTGGCCCTCAGTAGTGAACTTCACGGCATTGGTGACGAAATTGGTCAATATCTGCTGGATGCGCTCTATATCGAGTGTGGTATAGAATGTCTCGTAGGGATTCTCCTTGATGAAGGTGACGGCAGGTGTCTGGACACGCTGCTTCAGCGTCATGCAGATGTCGTCGAAGGCAGATACGAAATCGACTTCCTCCATCTTGATACTTGTCGGGCCGTCAGTCATCGACGAGGCTTCAATGATGTCGTTGATGAGGCGCTGCAGCATGTCGCTGCTGTTGCGGATGATGCGGACATACTCTGCACGCTCCTCGCTTTCGCCTAAATGTTCCAGAATGCCTGTGAAGCCTACAATTGCATTCAGAGGGGTGCGGAGTTCGTGAGTCATGGAGGCCATGAAACCACTCTTGAGCTGCACGCTCTGTTCTGCCCGCTTTGTCTCCTCCTGCAACAGCTTTCGGGCACGCTCCAGAGCGCTGTTGTCTACTACCACACGGTGGGTGCCGTTAGCGTCACATTCTAGGTGGCGGGTGCTGTTCTTCAGCAGATACTCCAGGCGCTCTTTCTGCGTGTTAATCTGTTGGTTGGTCCTGACAATCTCTTTCCGCTGGTTGTGCATCTCGTGGTCGTTGGTGCGCTCCTCGGTGTGGTCGATGGAGGCTACCAAGTAGTTGGCAATCTGTCCTTCGGCATTGAAGAGGGGCAGGATTTGCAGCTCGATGAACTTGTCGATGCCTAGGTTGGGGTAGTACATATGTTGGCAGGCCAGCACATCGTCGGTGGTCTCTGGTGTCAGCAGTTCCCTGAACAGGGGGACGTCGAACATGCAGGCTTTCTCCCAGAAGCGTCTGGTCTCAGGGTTGCCATCGACAATGCGACAGAGCTCCTTCATAGAGTCGTTCAGGTTGATGAGCCAGCCGTCTTTGTCGTAGAACGAGATGCCAACAAACGGCATATTGGCCAGCTGGTCGTACTTATGGACAAGCAGGCGGGCAGCAGTGTCTTCCTCCACCTCATGGGTCACGTCGTGGATGGCATTGACGACATAGGCTGGATGACCGTCATGTCCCAGCTCTGAGATGGCATGTCCGTTGAAGATAAGCCATTGGGGCTCCTCGTCGGTTCCTGCATTCCAACGTTTGTTCAGTTCGAAATGGCGTTCACGGCCTGAAAGCAGCTGTTGCATCTTCTGCTCGAACTCCTCGCGTTGGTCGGGGTGGATACGTTGGGTGAACTCCTCCAGCGTCAGCCCCTTGTCAGGCAGGATGCTTCCTCCCATGCTGTTGGTGAAACGGTCATGGGCAATATCATACTCCATCACCTGGAAGTTACCCATGTGGAGTGCCTTGTCCATCATCTCATTGAGCTGTGTAGAGCTACGGGTGGCACGCTTGACATGTGCCCTGGCCAGTCGGCTGAACAGCAACAGGAGTGCTGCCAGTACCACCAAGGCCAGAATGGTGTAGATAATATAGGGTGGGGTGGTGTCGTGCACCTTCTCTGGATGGAACCATTTGTTGAGCATCTCCTCCAGTTCGCCGCTCTGCTTGAGACGCGAGTAGTGGTCGTCAATCTGGTCTATCAGCTCTTTGTCGCGACCTATGATATGTACTTCACTGACAGGGATGCTGACACCGTTGAGATAGACACCTTCCAGGTTCAACTTTTTGATTTTCCATTTCAGGGGTTCCTCTCCCCAGACGAAGTATTTATTATCGCCTGCCAGCAGACCAGTCAAGGCCACCTTGGGTGACTGATATTCTATACGGCTCTGCATGGCTGAGTCAGCATCCTTGAAATACATGCCTGTATAGTCGCCAGCCTTAAGAACAACTCCCTCATTGGTCAGCGTATTGATGGAAATAATGTCGGCAGTGTCTTTAGTCATGGCAACGCGGATGCGGTTGTAGTTGATAATCTGGGTGGCAAAGAACTGCTTACCCTTGAAGCGGTTGACATTGGCAAGAATGAGGTCAGCGTCACCACGTTCGAACGTCTTGGTTGCATGGCTCCATTCTTTCATGACGAACTCGAACGAACAGCCCATATCGTTCAGAATACGTGTCAGTACATCGATGTTGGAGCCTGCAGGCCGACCTTCATCATCCAGGAACTCGTAGGGCGGCTTGTCCCAATCGCAGACAATGGTGATGGGCCTTTGCTGGTTGTACTTGCTGCTAAGCTGCCCCTTAGCGGAAAGGGGTAGCAGCAAAAGCACTATCATAAACCATATATACCTCATCTTCATGTCTAATTCTCCATTCTTTTACGCTTCATGACTGTAGCCTGACACGGAATCGTTATGTATGCCGTTGTTCCTTCACCCACCTCAGAGACGATGTCGATGGTGCCTCCCATCTGTCGTACGAGCTCCTTGCAGATGGATAGTCCCAAGCCAGACGTGTTGTGGGAAATCTGCTCCTCGTTGGTCTGAATGCGAGCCATGATGTCTTTGGGAATGCCCTCACCAGTATCGTCAATAGAGATGATAAGTCGGCGTCCGATGTACTCATAGCGGGCTTTGACAACACCACTGCTGGTATGCTGGGCTGCATTGGCTGTCAGCTGCTCAATGGCATGTCCCAGATTGTCGGGGTCGATGTTTACCGTCAGCTCCGTATAGGGACTTTCCACAACGTATCGGGTGTTCTCATTCTGGTACTTATACCAGCCTTTGGCGCAGAGCGACTCAAAGACTTCGGCAATGTTGCAGGGCTTCTTTTGAATCTCCACCATGTGGGCCTCCAGACGGGACAGATATAGGATGTTATCTATCAGGTGCAGCAGGTAGTCAGCGTTTTCAAGGATGCCCTTGCGCAGCTCGTCCTCATTGTCGGCAGGCTTCTTGTCGCCCAGCTGTCCTACGTAGGTTGTGACGGTGCTCATGGGCTTGGTGATTTCCTGTACCATGTTCTTCACGAAACTGTTCTTGGTATGTTCCACCTCCTGTACCTTGGCAGTCTGGCGTTCCATCTCCATAGTCATTGCACATTGTTCGCTAGTATCTCGGCAGAGGCCTAGATACAGGATGACGTCATCTCCCTTGTCGTGTAAGGGCATGAGGCTGAAATCCATGCATAGCTTCCTGTTCCCTTTGGTTCGCAGGGTGGAGTGGATATGGGCATGGATGTCTTTGTTTTCACGGCTGTCCATGTCGTTGAGCATACGCATGGCTACTTTCTTGGAACGATCGTCTACCAGTGTCATGCATCGTGTCTGTGTCAGTGCATGTTGTATCTCGTTCACGCTGCGGTGGATGGTGAGCAGGTGCTCTTTGGGCGAGTAGGACACCATGCGGATGTCGTTGCCACGTAAAACCAAATCGATGTCTTGGTTATAGCCACTGAGCACTTTCTTGACTGCGGTCAGTTCTTTCTCTTCCTCGTCATGCTGTCTACTAATCCTCAGGTAGTTGGAGCGGTCTCGGCAGATGGCAAAGATGCCTAAGAGCTCATGGGAGTCGTCATAGACCGTCATCAGCTGGTATTCCATGCTGATGTCCTTATCCAGCGTGGCATGGTAGCCGTCGGCATCCTCAGGCTTCAGGTCGCCGGTATGCAGGATGTCGTTCATGGTCGTTTTTTTGTTGATGATGGACTCTGCGTCACAATCCAGCAGCTCACAGCCTTTGGGGTTAATGTTGATGAGGATGCCGTTACGGTCAAACAGCATGATGCCTATCATGGGCAGATAGAAGATAGACCAATAGCGAAGGGTACGTTCGTCGGACAGGCGTTGTTGCCTACGTTCCTCGGTCACATCTTTCTTGGTGCCCAAAATGACTGTGGGCTTTCCTTCCTTGTCACGATCGAGCACCGACAGCACTACATAGTAGTCACACTTTTCTGTATCACCATCCTCTACGTCCTTGGCATTCAGCTCCAGTGTAATGTCTTTCTCTTGTTCTTTAGGCTGTTGGGCTATATCCTTCAAGGCATTATGCAGTCGCTGGAAGTCCTCAGGACTATAGCGTTGTGCAAACTCGTCCATGGTGTATTCATAAGCCACAAGGCCATTGTCGTTGCGCCAGGCAAACTGTTCCTTCTTGATGTCGTAGGTCCACATGTGGACATGGCTGGTCTCCAGAATCAGAGCCAGTCGCTTGTTGCGCTTTAGGTTGAGTTCAGTCAGCTTGCGGGCCTGAATGCGATAGGTGATGCCATAGATGCTCATGAATAGCAATAGCAGGATGCTGCCTCCTATGGTGTACCACATCCAAGGCTCCACCACTTCCTCCTCACGTTCAGGATAGAACCACTTGTCTTGCAGGGGGATAATCATGTCTTCCGAATACAGACGGGTATACGTGTTGTCTAACAGGTCCAGCAGGTGGGTGTCGTTAGACATGAACTTATATTGTCCGTGCTGCATATTGACAGGTGTCAGCTCAAGATTATCGGTATGGTATCTGCGCATGAGCCATTTCAGCGAGAGTGTGTTCCACAGAATTTGTCCATCTTCTTTAGCACTTACAGTCTGGATGGCCTCACGCATGTCTTCTACTGGCTTGGCTTTCTCTCCCCATCCGTACTCTATCATCAGGTGGTGAGCCAGGGAACTGTCGTTGACTATGACCTGATGGTTACTTAGGTCGTGGAAACGCTTAATGGTCTGTGGCTTGCTCTTGGGGCGTACCAAGCTCTGTGTGAACAGCGTGACAGCATTCTTGGAATAGTGGCCGAACTCATCGTGGAAGCCTACGGCAAGGCCTAACATCAAGTCAGACTTGCCGTCTTTCAAATCGCGGAATGCTTCTGCTGATGGTTTTAGCTTGATGACATAAGGAATGTTCAACTCCTTCATCAGCAAACGTATCAAGTCAATATTGAATCCTTCCGGCTCACCATGCTCGTTGAGGTAGGAGTAGGGCCACAGGTCCCATACATCCTCATATATCAATGGCTTTTCCTGCGTGTAAGTCCTAATGTTGTCAGTAGGCTGAGCCCATGTTATGAGGCATGTGCACCAAAGTGAAAGGATCAATATGGCTTTTTTTCTCATTCAGAAACTGTCAGGTGCCAGTATGTCATTTAATTTGCTCGGCAATGAACTGCTCCAGCGGTTCACCGCGAAGACCACGGCGGAGAATCTTTCCCTGTTGGTCAACAACGATAGTATGAGGGATGCTGGTGACGTTGAAGTGCTGGGCAATCTCGTTCTCCCAGCCTTTGAGGTCACTCATCTGAGGCCATTTGACACCCATGGCGTCTGTTGCCTTCTGCCATGCATCCTGCTCATTGTCGAGAGAGATGCCAATGATGCCGAATCCCTTGGGCTTATACTTGTCATAGAGCTGAATCATGAAGGGCATTTCCTGACGGCAGGGACCGCACCATGAAGCCCAGAAATCAATGACTGTCACCTTGTTCTTCTTGACTTCCTCCATGAGGCTGACATCCGTACCATCAAGTGCCTTCTGCGTGAAGTCGCTGATGGTACTGCCTTCTGCTGTCTGGGCAGCACGTGCAATCTGCTGTTCCATCTGCTGGATGGCAGGACGCTTCTGCATTTCTGCCGGCAGCTGCTTGATAAGGCGGGTACGCGTCTCGTTATTGATGAGTTCCTCAGGATAGTAGGTGAGGAGGAAATAGCCAAACTCATTATCGATATTCTTCTCGGCCTTCTTGATGACACAGGCAGAGAAGCGCTGGTTCAGGCGGTCTATCTGCTCCATGCCCTTCTGCTGCTCTTCTTCAGGAACATTGTTGCCATAGATATGCTCTGCAATGCGGTTAATCTCCTTGCCAATAATCATCACAGAGTCATTGAGTTCCTGCCATTGGTCATTGCATACTGTACCGCTGACGCGAGAACCGCCAGGCTGTTCTGTCAGGTGGATGGTGATGTTGCCAGCCTCCAGGAAGAAGGGAGCGTTAATCTCATTGCGGCTGGCACTATACAACATACACAGGGATGTTGAGCCTGTCTCGCCGCTGAATGAGAATTTACCATCTTTGATGATGATGGTGTCAGCAGGGATGCCTGTCTCCAGGTCACGCGTCAGGTACAAGGTGTCACCGTCAGACAATCCAGCCACGTCGCCGCTGACTTTATAGCCATTAGACTGGCATGCTGTCAGAAGGAGCAGGCTGCAAAGTCCTAATACCTTATATAATATACTGGCTCGAAATACTTTCATTGTTGATGACTCTACGGATGGTTTCTGCAAATAAGTCGGCAACGCTGAGCTGCTTAACCTTTGCACAGCGCTGGGTATAAGGGATGGAGTCGGTGAAGACAATCTCCTCGAGGGCAGACTCCTGTACGCGGTCGCTGGCAGGACCACTCATCACACAGTGGCTGGCACAGGCGCGAACCGTCTTGGCACCGGCTGCCTTCATGATATCTGCAGCCTTGGTGATAGTGCCTGCAGTATCAACCATATCGTCAATGATAACTACATTCTTGCCTTCCACATCGCCAATAATCTGCATAGAAGAAACGACATTGGCGCGGGCACGTGTCTTGTTGCAGAGCACGAGGGGACATTCCAGGAACTTAGCGTAGGTGTTGGCACGCTTAGAGCCACCAACATCGGGTGAGGCAATCACCAGATTGTCGAGCTTCAAGCTCTGCAGATAGGGCAGGATGACGTTTGAGGCATAGAGATGGTCGACGGGGACATCGAAGAATCCCTGAATCTGGTCGGCATGCAGGTCCATGGTGATGACACGATTAACACCAGCGGCAGAGAGTAGGTCGGCCACCAACTTAGCACCTATTGAGACGCGAGGCTTGTCCTTACGATCCTGACGGGCCCATCCAAAGTAGGGGATAACCGCATTGATTGTTTTAGCAGAGGCGCGCTTGGCAGCATCTATCATCAGAAGCAACTCCATCAGATTGTCGCTGTTGGGGAAGGTGCTCTGTACGAGGAAGATATCGCGTCCGCGAATGCTTTCTTCATACGATACAGCAAACTCACCGTCGGAGAACTTGGTGATAACCAGTTCACCGAGCGGACATCCTAAGCTTTGGCAGATTTTCTCTGCGAGGTATTTCGTGGCAGTACCTGAAAATACCATGTAGTTTTTGTTAGACATAATTTATCCTATTGCTTTACGAAGTTTCGTGAAATGGTCTATCAGTTCCTGATAGTCGAGTTCCTGATGGATGTTGAAACGCTTCCATAGGTCGCCGCTGATAACAACCCCACCAAAGCCCAAATCCTTAGCTATGCGAATGTTGTCGAGGTTCATGCCCCCAAGGGCATAAACATGACGGTCTATGAGTCCGCGATTGGCAGCCTCCTTCAACTGTGTTTCAGTGAATGTGGCTTTTTGGCCTGGCTCTGTCTGGCTGTCGAAGATATACTTCAGAAAAACGTAGTCTGCATTCTTCTTAGCCTCCTTCAACTCTTCCAGACGCGTGCAGGTACGGCTGACGTGTCCTCGATAGCCACTGGGGATAGGTGTGGAGGCACCATCGATATGAATGCCGTGCAGTTTGTACTCTTCTTTTAGGTAGAAATTATCGTGAACGGTAATCTTACCGTAGTAATCGTCGGAGAGCAACGTCAGCAGTCGCTCAGAATACATGGGCGAAGAGTCAGGCTTGTAGAGATGCAGGTTATCCAGCCCTTCGTCGAAGAGTGACGTGAGTATCTTGTCCTCTTCAACGAAGAACGTGGGTTGGGTCATCACTGCGAGTTTCATGCCTCTTAGTTTGCTGATTCGAACTCTTTTAGGAAGCGTACGTCGTTCTCTGAGAACATGCGGAGATCAGAAACGCGGTACTTTAGATTAGTAATACGCTCAACGCCCATACCAAAGGCATAACCGCTGTATATCTTGGAGTCGATACCGCACTGTTCCAGTACGTTGGGGTCTACCATGCCACATCCAAGAATCTCTACCCAGCCGGTATGTTTGCAGAAGCCACAACCCTCGCCGCCACAAATGAAACACGAGATGTCCATCTCGGCACTGGGCTCGGTGAAGGGGAAGTAGGAAGGACGCAAACGTATCTGCGTGTCAGCACCAAACATCTCGCGGGCAAAGCTGAGTAGCACCTGCTTGAGGTCGGTGAAGCTGACGTTCTTGTCGATATACAATCCCTCAACTTGATGGAAGAAGCAGTGCGCACGGGCGGTAATGGCCTCATTGCGGTAAACACGTCCTGGACAGATGACGCGGATGGGTGCTGTCAGCTTGCCATCTTCGGTGTGCATCTGTTCCATTACACGAGCCTGTACACTTGAAGTATGCGAACGGAGCAGGATGTTCTTGGTGACATCGTTGGGGTGTTGCGATACGAAGAAGGTATCTTGCATATCGCGAGCGGGATGGTCGGCGGCAAAGTTCATCTTGGTAAACACATGCAAGTCGTCCTCTACCTCAGGACCATCAGCCAGCACAAAACCCATGCGTGAGAAAATATCAATAATCTCATTGGTAACGATGGTCAAAGGATGACGTGTACCCAGCTGAATAGGATAGGGAGTACGCGTCAGGTCGATGGCATCGTCGCCCGACTCCTGTGTGGCACAATTCTCGCGTAGCTGGTTGATGCGCTCTGTAGCCAGTTGCTTCAGCTCGTTAATCTTCATGCCTACTGTTTTCTTCTGGTCGGCAGCAACTGTACGGAAGTCGTTCATCAGGGCTGTAATCTCGCCCTTCTTGCTCAGGTATTTCAAGCGCAGCTGCTCTACTTCCTCAGCATTCTGCGCACTTAGTGTCTGTACTTCTTTCAGAAGTTCGTCAATTTTGTCAAGTATCATATTCTCTTTCTATAGAATTCAATATTTGAGTGCAAAGGTACGAAATAATTATTAATAAACGGTTAACAATTAACAATTAATTTCGCCATCTGCTGTTGCAGCTCCTGAGCTTTCTGACCAGCGACCTCAGCAAAATCCGCTCCCTGAGAGGCGTAGATGATGCCACGTGAGGAATTTACCAACAGGCCAACATCGCCAGGAATCATGCCGTACTTGCATACCTCTTCTAACGAACCGCCCTGAGCGCCAACGCCAGGAACCAGCAGGAAGTGGCTGGGGGCTATCTTACGGATATCCTCAAACATACGGCCTTGGGTGGCACCGACCACGTACATCATGTTCTCGTCGGTGCCCCATTGCTGTGAGGTCTTCAGCACCTTCTCAAACAGACGCTCACCCTCTTTGTCTTCCATCAGCTGGAAGTCGTGTGAGCCTTTGTTGGAGGTCAGCGCCAGCAGAATCACCCATTTACCCTTATAGCCGAGGAAGGGTGTTACAGAGTCTTCACCCATATAGGGAGCTACGGTCAGCGAATCGACGTCATATTCTTCAAAAAAGGTACGCGCGTACATAGCTGATGTATTACCGATATCACCACGCTTGGCATCAGCGATGATGAAATGAGTGGGGTAGTTCTCCTTAAGGTACTTGATGGTTTTCTCGAACGAGATGAGTCCCTTCACACCAAAGGCCTCGTAGAAAGCCAGGTTAGGCTTGTACGACACGCAATAAGGTGCTGTGGCGTCGATGATGGTCTTGTTGAAAGTGAAGATGGGGTCATCCTCTTTCAGTAGGTGTTGGGGTACTTTTTTTAAGTCGGTGTCGAGGCCGACGCAGAGAAACGATAGTTTCTCCTTAATCTGCTGTATGAGTTGTTGTCTTGTCATGATTTGAATATCTTGTTTATTTTAACAATTAAACGAATACAGTATTTTGCAGTAATGAACACGAGGATCCAAATGAGCATCCAGCCCCAAAAGTTATGTTTACCATAACGTTCAGCAAAATACACAGCGGGTAGTATGGCTAAAAAGTCAGGCCACATTTTAATGGTGCCGGCCCATGTCCATTCTTTTTTAATGTCGTTCAGCATTCCCATAGTTTACAGTTCCGTTTCTTTCATGCGTTCTGCATTCTCGGCTACCGTCAGGGCATCGATCATCGCCTGAATGTCGCCTCCGAGGAAGCCTTGCAGATCATGAGTGGTATAGCCGATGCGGTGATCCGTCACGCGGCCCTGGGGGAAATTGTAGGTGCGGATCTTCGCCGAACGGTCGCCTGTTGATACCAAGCTCTTACGGCGCGAGGCGATGTCATCCATATACTTCTGGTGCTCCTTGTCGTAGATAAAGGTGTAGAGGCGCGAGAGTGCACGTTCCTTGTTCTTCGGCTGGTCGCGGGTTTCGGTACACTCAATGAGTATCTCCTCCGTCTCGCCCGTATTGGGGTTCTTCCACATATAGCGAAGACGTACACCCGATTCCACCTTGTTCACGTTCTGACCACCGGCACCACTGGAGCGGAAGGTGTCCCATTTGATTTCACCTTCGTTCACGTGCACCTCAAACTTATCAGCCTCAGGCAGTACGGCAACGGTAGCGGCAGAGGTATGCATACGTCCCTGCGTCTCAGTGGCAGGCACGCGCTGCACACGATGTACGCCACTTTCATATTTCAGCGTACCATATACATCGGCACCCGAGACGGCAAAGTCAATCTCCTTATAGCCACCCACAGCACCCTCAGATACGCTCGTAATCGAGAGCTGCCAACCCTTCGAGTCGCAGTAGCTCTTGTACATCTTAAACAGGTCGCCGGCAAAGAGACATGCCTCGTCGCCACCCGTTCCTGCACGGATTTCCATCTGTACGTTCTTTGCGTCCTCAGGGTCCTTGGGAATGAGGGCAATCTTGATTTCCTCCTCCAGCTTGGGTTGCAGGGCTTCGTTCTCTGCCAGCTCTTCACGAGCCATCTCCTTCATCTCCGCGTCGTCCTCGTTAGCCAGAATGTCCTTGGCCTCCTTGATGGCATTCAGGCAGGCCACATAACGCTTGCGGGCATCCATGATGTCGCCCAGATCCTTGTATTCCTTGGTCAATTTTACAAAACGGTTCTGGTCGGCTATCACGTCGGGGTCAGTAATCAGCGTCGATACCTCCTCGAAGCGGGCTTCCAAGCCGTCAAGCTTTTGTAATATGCTGTTATTCTCCACTTATTAAATTTAGAATTGATAATTGACATTAATATTCAAAGGTTCCGAACTCTGATTTAATCGTCAGACTCTTCTTGCCTTCCTCGATATGACCAACAATCTGGGCATCGATGTTGAACGACTTTGAGATGCTGATAACCTTCTCGGCCACTTCAGGACTTACGTAGATTTCCATCCTGTGCCCCATGTTGAACACCTGGTACATCTCCTTCCAGTCGGTGCCAGAGCACTTGTGGATAGCTCGGAAGAGTGGTGGAACGGGGAACATGTTGTCTTTAACAACCTTGCAGTTGTCGTTCACGAAATGCAGCACCTTCGTCTGGGCACCACCTGTACAATGCACCATACCGTGAATCTCTGTGCGCAGTTCGTCGAGCAGCTTCTTGATTACAGGTGCATAGGTGCGGGTAGGCGAGAGTACCAGCTGTCCGGCATCTACGGGAGAACCCTCCACCGCGTCAGTCAACTTGTACTTGCCGCTATACACCAGTTCATCGGGCACAGCGTGGTCGTAGCTCTCAGGATAGTTCTCTGCCAGATATTTGGCGAAGACATCATGACGGGCTGAGGTGAGGCCATTAGAACCCATACCGCCGTTATAGCGCTTCTCGTAAGTAGCCTGACCTGTAGACGACAATCCCACAATCACATCGCCCGGACGGATGTTGGCATTATCAATGACGTCGCTACGCTTCATACGGCAGGTAACCGTTGAGTCGACGATAATCGTGCGAACCAGATCGCCCACATCAGCCGTCTCACCACCCGTGGGCCAGATGCCGATACCCATCTCTCGCAACTCTGCCAGCAGTTCGTCGGTACCATTGATGATGGCTGAGATCACCTCACCGGGAATCAGCATCTTGTTGCGCCCGATAGTCGATGAAACGAGGATGTTATCGACGGCACCCACACACAGCAGATCGTCGGTGTTCATCACGATGGCATCCTGCGCGATACCCTTCCATACGGAGAGGTCGCCTGTCTCTTTCCAGTACATATAGGCGAGCGCCGACTTCGTGCCGGCACCATCGGCGTGCATGATGTTGCAATAGTCAGGGTCGCCCCCAAGGATGTCAGGGATTATCTTGCAGAAAGCCTGTGGATAGATGCCCTTGTCGATGTTCTTGATGGCGTTGTGCACGTCTTCCTTAGCGGCTGAGACGCCCCGCATCATATATCTGTTATCCATATATCTATTTAGAATTTTACCTGTGGAGCTTTCTCGGCACCAGCCTCGGCCTCAAACTTAGTCATCTTGTCGAATCCAAACATGCCGGCAAGCAGGTTCTTGGGGAACGAGCGGATGACGACGTTATACTGCTGAACAGCGGCATTGTAGCTGTTGCGGGCCTCGTTGATGCGGTTTTCGGTACCTTCCAACTGCACCTGCAGGTCGCGGAAGTTCTCATTAGCCTTCAGGTCGGGATAGTTCTCCTGGATAGCGATGAGTCTTCCGAGTGCTGAGCCGAGCTCGCCCTGGGCCTGCTGGAATTCCTTCAGCTTCTCAGGCGTCATGTTCTCTGGGTCGAGGGTGATGCTGGTAGCCTTCGAACGAGCTGCCACTACGCCTTCGAGTGTCTCTTTCTCATGAGCGGCATAGCCCTTGACTGTTTCTACGAGGTTTGGAATGAGGTCGGCACGACGCTGATAGGTCGACTGTACGTTAGCCAAAGCCGTAGTGGCCTTCTCCTGTTCCTTTACCATTCCGTTGTAAGCACTTGCAGCCCATGCGCCGATGATGACGACAGCTGCGATAATTCCGATAAGTCCTTTACTGAGTTTCATAATAGCTATTATTTTTTGTGAATTACGTTTTCTTACCATCTTGAGGTGGCGCCACCACCACCGAACGAGCCTCCGCCAAAAGAGCCTCCTCCGAAGCCTCCGCCTCCTCCGCCACCGCTGAAGCCTCCGAAGCCGCCTCCACTGCTGATGTGGACAATCTCCTCATAGAAAGGATTCGGCAACAGGGCTACGGCTCCGACGACTCGAAGCCATTGATATTTGCCGTTCAGATGGAGGAAAAATGCTGTTCCACCGATGCCTACCAAAAACATAATGCCAAAGATGGCAAGCAGCCCGTCGTCAAGATCATCGTCACCCGACTGGCTACTTAGCGTTGACATCTGCGGCAGTTCTTTCTTTTGCAGGGTGGCATAGACGGCCTCCGCCAGGTATATCATTCCGCTGTCGGGCATCTCGGCCTTCATGGCAGGCACGACGTATTGCTGTTCCAGTCGGTGACACTCAGCATCCGTCAGATCAGCCTCAAGAGATCTGCCTGGCGACATGTTGATGCTGTGGTCAAGATAGCCCAATACCACAACCAGTCCTCTGTCGTGATAGCCTACGCCATATTTGTTTCCCACGTCTTGCGCCATCCGGAAGGGATCGTCGTTCTCAATATGGTTGACGGCGATGACTACCGATTGCACACCCAGCTCAATCCTCAGGCGTTGTAGCGTCACATTCATGCGGTTGACGGCATCTTGTGACAGCACATTGTCGGGGTTGGAGACGTATTGGGTGGAGTCTTGCAGGTAGGGGATGGGAATGTTGTCGGCATTCCAATAGGTGGTGCTACCCTCGCTGGCCATTGTCTCGCTGCTGTCAAGGCTGGTCAGCGTGGAGGGTGTCGACTCGTCGGTCATGGCTACGAGGGCCGTACAGCCGACGAAGGTGAAGAGGAGGCAGACAACGAAGATGACGGGCCAGCGGTCGCGCCATTTTCCCCACTCGGGGTTGGCACGCTTACAGTCGTCGAGCACCTGGCGGCAACTGCTGCGATACTCGCTTACCAGCGCCTCGTAGCGCTTTGAGTATTCGCGTTTCAGCTTTGTTGACGATAGGAATACACGCGAATTGTTCTCCATCTTGTAGGAGTTTTCCATCGCCCGGATAACATCGTTATACTGGCGCGTCAGCTGATTGATGTTGTCTGTATAGTTCATTGTTATTTTTCGTGCCAGAACTCCCACGAGGCAAAGGCTTGCAGGAGCAGCATTTCAAGTCCGTTCTTTGTCTGTGCACCGTATTGTGCGCCTCGCTTCATGAAAAGCGTCTCGTCAGGGTTGTAGATGAGGTCGTAGAGGATGGTGTGAGCATCCATAGCCTCGTAGGGCAGTTGCGGACATTCTTCCGTTTTTGGATACATGCCCAGGGGGGTACAGTTGACGATGACGTTGTACTCCTTGATAATCTCAGGGGTGATGTTCTGGTACTGGATGGTGCCCTCCTTCTCATAGCGGCTGACAAAGACGGTCTCCAATCCCAGGTTGCGCAACCCGTAGTCAATGGCTTTCGAGGCTCCGCCTGTGCCCAGGATGAGTGCTTTCTTGTGCCATTTCTTGTCGAGCATCGGCTCTATGCTCTTGGTGAATCCAATGACGTCAGAATTGTAGCCCTTGAGTTTGATTTTCTTGCCCTGGTGGGTTACTCTGATGACGTTGACGGCTCCGATGGCGCGGGCTTCAGGCGAGATGCTGTCAAGAAAGTGCAGTACCTTCTCCTTGTAGGGGATAGTCACGTTCAGGCCGCAGAGCTCGGGATTCATGTCGAGCACCTCGGATAGTGCGTCGATGGTGGGAATCTCGTAGTTCTCGTAGACGGCGTCAATGTCCTCGTCCTTGAACTTCTGGTTGAAGTAGCTGATGGAGAACGAGTGTCCTAGTGGGAATCCGATAAGTCCGTACTTTTCCATAAATCAATACTTTCTATTTAGTTGCAAAATACATGGTGCAAATGCCAAATGTGAGTCGTTGGAAGGATGACTCTGTGAAGCCTGCCTTGTGTAGGATTTCTTTCATGCGCTCGCCTTGTGGGAAAGCCTCGATGGTCTTGGTGAGGTAGGAGTAGGCAGAGGTATCTTTTGATATGAGCCGTCCGAAGACGGGCAGAACGCTGTGGCTATAGATGCGGAACAGTTGCTTCATAGGGAACGCCACGGGTGTGGTCAGCTCGATGATGCACAGGTGGCCGTTCTTTTTCAGCACGCGGCACATCTCGGAGAGTCCTTTGTCGAGATCGGCGAAGTTGCGGATGCCGAAGGCTGCCGTGACGGCATCGAATGTGTCGGCAGGGTAGGAGAGGCTGGTGCAGTCCTCGCGCTGGAAGCTGATGCGGTCGGCCATTCCCAGCTGCTGCACTTTCTTGCGTCCTACGTCCATCATGCCCTGGCTGATGTCGATGCCTGTAATGCTGACATCTTTGAGCGTCTGGCAGGCCTGGATGGCAAAGTCGCCGGTGCCTGTAGCCACGTCGAGCAGTGTCTGTGGCTTGTAGGGCTGCAACTGCTTGATGGCCTTGCGTCGCCAGTAGCGGTCTATGTCCCATGAGAGACGATGGTTCAGGGTGTCATAGGTGGGAGCGATGTTGTCGAACATCTGCTCCACCTGCTGTGCCTTGCCGCCCTCATGATAGGGCTTTATCGTCTCTTGCCGGTACATGACTTATTTTCTGGTTTTAAGATAGTTGCTGACGTTCTGCTCTATGCGCCGGGCAATGTCGTCGCTGTCGCCGGCCTTTTCGAACTTCTCGCCTGTGATGTGCTCGAAGAGCTCGATGTAGCGCTCCGAGACGCTCTCAGCATAGGCGTCTGTAATCTCTGGCATCACCTGTCCTGGCTCGTTCATGAAGTTGTGCTCGATGAGCCACTGGCGTACGAACTCCTTCGAGAGCTGGCGCTGGGGCTTGCCTTCCTGGAGGTTGCGCTCGTAGCCCTCGGCGTAGAAGTAGCGTGAGGAGTCGGGGGTGTGAATCTCATCAATGAGGTACACCTTGCCGTCGCGCTTGCCAAACTCGTACTTGGTGTCGACCAGTATGAGGCCCTGCTTCTCGGCTATCATCTGTCCGCGTGCAAAGAGCTTGCGGGTGTAGTCTTCCATCACGGCGTAGTCTTCCTCTGAGACGATGCCCTGGGCGATAATCTCTTCCTTGGAGATATTCATGTCGTGACCTTCGTCGGCCTTGGTGGTAGGAGTGATGATGGGCTCGGGGAAGCGCTCGTTCTCCTTCATACCGTCGGGCAACTTCACGCCACAAAGCTCGCGACAGCCGTTCTTGTACTCGCGCCAGGCAGAGCCTGTTAGTATGGAGCGGATGATCATCTCCACGCGGAACCCCTCGCACTTCAGGCCTACGGTCACCATGGGGTCGGGAGTTGCCAGCTTCCAGTTGGGGCAGATGTCGCTGGTGGCGTCTAGGAACTTGGCGGCAATCTGGTTCAGCACCTGACCTTTGTAGGGGATGCCCTTGGGTAGGATGACGTCGAAGGCTGATATGCGGTCGGTGGCCACCATCACCATCAGGTCGTCGTTGATGTTATACACGTCGCGTACCTTTCCGTGGTACACACTCTTTTGTCCTTCAAAGTTGAAGTCAGTTCTTGTTAATGCTTTCATTACTGTTATTGTTTTTGTCGAATTTCTCGTATGCGTTGACAATGCGGGTCACCAGTTTATGGCGGACAATGTCCTTGCGGTTCAGCTCCACAATGCCGATGCCTTCCACGTCGCCCAGTATCTCAAGAGCCTCTACAAGTCCGGACTTCTGTGAGCGGGGCAGGTCAATCTGGGTCATGTCGCCCGTAATGATCATCTTCGTGTTCCATCCCATGCGGGTCAGAAACATGCGTATCTGCTGAGGCGTGGTATTCTGCGCCTCGTCCAGGATGACCACAGCATCGCTCAGCGTGCGCCCGCGCATAAAAGCCAGCGGGGCTATCTGTATCGTGTGGCGCTCCATCATCTCTTGCAGCTTCACCTGTGGCAGCATGTCCTCCAGGGCGTCGTACAGCGGTTGGAGGTAGGGGTCTATCTTGTCCTTCATGTCGCCTGGCAGGAATCCGAGCTTCTCGCCAGCCTCGACGGCCGGACGCGAAAGGATGATTTTCTTGGCCGTCTTGTCCTTCAGGGCGCGTACGGCCAGGGCTATGGAGAGGTAGGTCTTACCCGTTCCGGCTGGACCTACGGCGAACACCATGTCGTTCTCTTCGTAGGCGTCGATGAGCCGTTGCTGGTTTTCCGAGCGGGCCTTGATGGCGCGTCCCGACATGGAGTAGCACACTACGCCCTCAGGTACCTCGTCCTTGGTACGGTGCCCTTTGACGATGTCCAGGATGTCCTCCTCTTTCAACGAGTTGAACCGGAGCACGTGCTGGCGCATCTTCTCTGCCGCCTCCTCGAAGGCAGCCATCTGTTCCTCGTCGCCGAGGATGCGTATCACGTTGTCGCGCGCCACTATGCGCAGTTTCGGGTACAAAGCCCGCAGCATCTGGAGGTGCTGGTTTCCTATTCCGTAGAACACCACAGGGTCGATGTCCTCTAGTACGATATGCTTCTCTATCACCTGTATAGCTTCTCTCTTTTCTTGAATACGAACGTTTTCTTTTAATTAATATGGTGCAAAGGTACAAAATAAAACTGAGAACGCCAAATCTGAGGGCTTGTTTTTCGTCACTTTTTGCTCACTCGCTATACGAAGCCCCTTCAGTCGTAATACGAAGGCCCTTCAATCGTAATACGAAGACCCTTCAGTCGTAATACGATTCCCGTCATCTGTCATCCGTCATGCACAATCCTATGCTGAAGACAAATATTTACCGTAAAATTTGCAGGTCTCAAATTTTCATCGTATCTTTGCACATGTTATGAGGTATAATACGAACGCACAGGGCGAATACGAACACCTGGAGGTGAGGCGGGAACAGCCGCTTCTCGAATTCCTGTTGGAGAACGTCCATCAGACGCGCACCAAGATAAAGCAGACCTTGCAGGGGCAGGGTATCCGTGTGAACGGCAAGACGGTGACGCAGTTTGACTACCCGCTGAAGCCTGGCATGAAGGTGGCGGTAAGCAAAACCAAGCGCAACCAACAGCCTTTCCGCAGCCGATATGTGAAGATTGTTTACGAGGACCGCTGGCTCATTGTGGTGGAGAAGCAGGTGGGCATCCTGTCGATGGCTGCCGGACACTCGTCGCTGAATGTCAAGTCGGTGCTTGACGACTACTTCAAGAAGTCACGCCAGAACTGCACGGCACATGTGGTGCACCGCTTGGATCGCGACACGTCGGGGCTGATGGTCTATGCGAAGGATATGGACGTGGAGCAGACGCTGGAGCACAACTGGCACCAGATAGTCTACGACCGCCGTTATGTGGCCGTGCTCAGCGGAGAGATGGAGCAGGACGAGGGCACCATCGAGAACTGGCTCAAGGACAACAAGGCCTACGTCACCTATTCGTCGCCCGTCGACAATGGCGGTAAGCTGGCCATCACGCACTTCCACGTTATGGCGCGTACGACGGAGCACTCGCTGGTGGAGTTTAAGCTGGAGACGGGTCGCAAGAACCAGATTCGCGTGCATGCGGCCGACATGGGACATCCCGTCTGCGGCGACCCTAAGTACGGCAATGGCGACGACCCGCTGCACCGCCTCTGCCTGCATGCCTGGCTGCTGTGCTTCTATCATCCCGTGACGCAGCAACCCATGGAGTTTGAGATGCCTCTGCCGGCGACATTCAGACACCTGTTTAAGTAGAACGAAAACTGAAGAATAGAGAAATATGGAGAACTTGACCTACTATCTGGCGCTGCTGGCCCTCATCATCATCGGCTTCATCGTTGTGAAGAAGGTGGCCTCGTGTATGATAAAGAGCGTAGTCACCATCGTGCTCATTGTCGCCGCCGCAGCCATCTACTGGCTCTACCTCAGATGAGCAGCAGCCCCAAGGCTACCGTCAAACCGTAGACGAACATGTTGCGAGCCGTCTCGCCCAGACACTCGTTCAGCTGGCGCCCGAAGTTCATGCGGCGCATCTTGAGCCATGTGAAGAAGTGCAGCAGCAGGTAGACAAAGGGCAGCACGAAGGCCAAGACGTGACCATTCATCCAGAACACCAACCCCATCAGGCAAGCCACTACGCCCAGCGCCAGATAGAGCCATTCCGTCAGGTCGCTGCCTATTCGCACCACCAGCGTTTTCTTGCCGTCGCGCTGGTCGTTGTAGCGGTCGCGGTAGTTGTTCACTATCAGCAGCCCGTCAATCACCAGCCCGCAAGCCAGCGAGGCTACAAACACCTGCCACGTCACCGTATGCAGCTGGACATAGTAGGTGCAACAGACGGGCACGATGCCGAAGAACACCAATACCAGCACGTCGCCCAAGCCGAGGTACGACAGATGGGTGGTATAGAGAAAGCAGAACACCACGCAGAGCAGTCCCACAAGCACCATCTCCAGCCCTCCGTAATACACCAAAGGCAGTCCTACCAGACATGCTGCGACAGTGGTGGAGGCTATGGCACGTTTCATGGCGTCAATGCTGACCCAGCCTTGCGTGCAGGCTCGCAGAGGCCCCAGGCGTGACGCTGTGTCGTCGTTGCCGCGGGTGTAGTCAAAGAAGTCGTTCACGAAGTTGGCGTCTATCTGCATGATGAAAGCAAACAGCAGGCACAGCACCGCAGCCAGCCAGCTGAAAACATCGTCGCCATACGCACGGGTATCGCAGAAAGCCAGCGCCAAGCCTATCATGACAGGCACGGCAGCACCGCTGAGCGTCTTAGGGCGCGCTGCCAACAGCCAAGCCTTCAGCGAGTCTTGCTTTACATGGTCTTCGTTTAACATGCTCACTCTCATTACCATTTATAACGTTACTTATTCTCTTCCTTGAAGATGCGGTCAAACACGGTGCGCATCTCGCCAGAATTGGTAATCAGCCTACGCAACTCGTTCAGCTTGTGCTCGTTCTCAGACCCCTGTATCCACAGGCGGATGTAGCCGTTGACGGAGTATTTCTCGTCCATGTGCTGCATGAACCGCTTCCAGTGGCCCTCGGTATCCATCTCAGGATAGTTGGAAAGCCCGAACTGGATGGTGCGACGGATGACGGTTTCTGGGTCTATGTCGCGGTCGGCCTCAGCTACAATCTTGCCGTAGATGCTGCGTGGCGCCCTTGACGCCGAGGCACGATGGTCCTCGACAGCCTCTTTCATCATGCGCAGCTGCTCAGGCGAGAACCAGTGCTTCAGACGGGCATCCTGCATGAGCATCTTCCCACTGGTGATATGGTGAATGGCTCGTGGCCCCGTGAGTCCTAAGTCGTGATAGGCGGCAATGGTGTATGCCATATCCAGGTCGGCTCCAATCTTGCGGGCCAAGTCCAGCGAACGACGGATGACACGGATGACGTGCTCCATGTTGTGCGCCTTGTCGAATTGCGCATATTGGGGCAGAATCTGAGTCTCAACGAACTCTACGAGGTCTAACGAGGGATTCTGTTGCATGGCCTAATTGAAGAAGTTCCACGATACGCCGAGGTGCAAGGTACGGTTGTTGGTGGGGTAGTGAGGAGTCAGGAACTGCATCTTCGTGCCCGAGCCTGCATTGACGTGCGTCATAGCCACAAAGAATCGGGCACGCTTCAGATGGAAGTTGGCATAGACATCGACCCAGGGATAGCCTCCCAGCTCCACACGGCTCTCCTCTTTAATCTGAATGGCAAACTGGTTCAGCTGTGGCAGATAGTCAGGAGCGGTGTACTTGGTGAAATAGGTGAGGGAGGCACCGAGCTCGGTATCCAGCACGCGGGCTATCTTGAACTTCAGGTAGAGGTTCGAGAAGAGGTTCAGCTTGGGCAGAGGCAGCACTTCCTGGTTGCTGCTGCTCTGGTATGTCACCACGTTGTCCCAATGGAGAATGCCCAAGCGCAGGTTCTGCATCAGCTGGGCAGTCATGAGGTGGATGTTGCCATCCTCTTGATAGACACCGGCTGTCAGCCCCTCACGGTTGTAATCCGAATCAACTGTATATGCCATTCCGAAGAAGGTGTAGTTCTGTATCTCAGTGATGGCCAGGCGGAGCTGCGTGTCCGTCTTGCGGTACCTGAAGATGCCTTCCACGTGGGTTCGTGTCTCCTTATCCAGTGACTCGTCCCACCAAAGGTGCTTCGAGTGGTAGTTGGTCATGAAGGCGCTGGGCACCAGCCTGTGGAAGTAAGCCTTCGCAGCCAGCGTCAGCGTGTCGCCAAAGAGCCTGAAGTTGAGGTCGGTATTGAAGTCGAGCTTGATACCACCAGAGTTCATTCCCGTTACGCCCAGCTCGGCAGCGAGGTTGAAATGGAAGACGTCGCCTTGTGTGCGGGACAGCTGACCGCCTACATTCAGACAGTGCCCTGTACGCTTGCCAAGCACATAGCCTGTCGAGTCGGCATTGTACTCGGGCATCTGGTACTTGCGCGTCTCGTAGCTGATGAACCCCTTCAAGCCTGCCTTCATGTACTTGTTGAAGCCTTCCAGCAGGGCTACGGCAAAGGTGTTCTTGACGGAGAGGTATTTGTTCTTGTCGTAGATGGAGTCGGAACCATAGGTTCCTTCGTCGTTCAGCTGATAGTAGATGTCCTCATAATAGCCGGTAGGACTATCGTAAGCTTGATAAATACGGTCGTGGTTGTTCACCTCCACCGTATGGATGAAGCTGGTGACGGGTACGAACTCGCGCTTCATGGTGGATTCAATGGAGTCCTCTATCTCCTTGGCGCGCTTCAGGCTGTCAAGTTCTGCCTGCGACTCAACCTTGATGCGTGTGCTGTCGCTTAACTGGGGCTTGCCCTGGACAGGTTCGTCGCCCATGATCTGTGCATTGGCAGGACGTCCTGAAGGCTGGTCGCCGGCTATCTTCTCGTTGGCGCCACGACCGGCTGTCTTTGACGCGTTCCTGTCCTTCTTGCCCTCGCGCTCTTCTTTCTCCCTGGCCGATTTCTGCGCGAACTGACGTGCTTTGATTTCCTCGTCGGTCATCTTTACCTTCCTGTAGAAACCGAGATTGTATCGGTGAGAAAAGAATATCTGTTGCGAGTTGTTGCGGTTCCAGTTGGATGATAGCACGGTAGGTATCTCCTGTTCGGTGAACGTAGACTCCTGAGCCTCTGGGTGGGTGATGTACTCGTCGTTTATAATACCTCCGTTCTCTGATGCCTTGCGATGATAGAACGAGGTAATCATGTGGGCCTGATACTGGTCTCCGATATACGAGCCGAACAGTGCCGCACGGAAGTGTGAGTTGTTCAGACCCTCGAAATAACCGGTAGCATAGTGGTAGTCAAGGTCGAAACCAAAGCCAAACTTCTTGTTGACGTTGGTGGCGAACTTGGCGTCGATATGGTCTTCACCGTTCTGCTTGTCGCCACAACTTTCGTAACTGACGTGAGCATAGGGCGAGAGGGTATTGACGAAGAGAAACTCGTCGGGTTCCTTTGTGGTGAAGCTGTAGGGTTGGGTAAAGAAGAACTCGCTGGTCTCGGGTCTGTCAATGAAGATACGGTTCTGACGGGCTGTGAAGTTGTTGCCCAGCGTATTGAACTCACCATAACGACCTGTGGCGTATATGCTGTTCTGGTACAGGTGGGGCATAGTGTCCGGCTCGGCAGGAATCACGTCACCAAAGCGACGGTCTATCTTCCATACTCGCACTCCGATGGGAATCTCGACATTGCCCTTCACGGAGTCGCGCTTGTTGGGATTGAAGTTGCTGTTGGTACCGTATTCGTTGCGTTGGCTGATGTTGCCGTCAGGGGTCATCTCATTATAGGTCTGAGCCTGCATGACAAAAACCGTGCAGACCAGTAGTGAGAGCAGAGTGAGTGTTCTTTTCATCATACTTTAAACATGCGCAGCGCAGCTTCTGCGAACTTGATAACCATCGATACCAGGATAATATAGATGCCCGTCTCCTTCTGATGGTTGAAGTAGAAGACGAGGCCTACTATGGCTCCCAGCATGAAGATGATGTTCAACCAGTTGCGAATGACGTTTGTATTCATTTCAGAAGCGACTCTAGTTTGTTGAACAAGAAGTCCTTACGGTCAATGGTCTTGCGGCGGAACTTGCCTGTAATGGGATAGAGCTTGGTGTTCTTTTTGTTGACGGCCTCAGCGTCGGTAATCCAATCTTCGGCTCTCAGGCGCTGAGGGTCACGCTGCTCCTCATAGAGGTAACGGATATGACTCAGCGTCACCTCAGCCTTTCCGTCTTGGCATTGGGCGTCCAGCACGTACATAAAGCGTGTCTGGTCGAGCATGATGGCAGTTTTTTTGAAGATAAGCCATTCCTCGTAGCGACCTCCCACATGGTGAGCTGTGCTGTCGTCAACCAGCATGACACTGTTCAGCTGGTTCTTCTCGCGCAGCATCTTGTTCATATAGCCTTTAATGATGCTGAAAATCTGGTCTGCACTCTTGCCGGGAGCCTCGATGGTCTTACTGAAAACAACCTTGCCGTCAACCTCGGGCACAGCGCCACGCAGGTATTTGGCATCAGGATTGACCTTTGCCTTCTTGACTTCTTCCTGTTCCTGTTCTTCTTCGGGACGCTCCCAACTATTGTCCTGAGCCCACATTGATAGGGGGAGCAGACCCAGTACCATGATTAAAATCTTTTTCATATCAGCTGTCTGTTTGTTTATTTTTCGTGCAAAAGTACGAATAATATTCGTCAACGTAGGCATGATGCCTGCATTTTTAATCTAAAACCTTTAAATTTTAAATTTATTTAAGTTCCAGCTCCTTCTGCAATCTCACGATTTCATCACGATACTGTGCTGCTTGCAGGAAGTCGAGCTTTTTGGCGGCATCCTTCATCAGGCGCGTCGTCTCCCGAATGCTCTTTTCCAACTGAGGACGTGTCATGCGCTCAATAATCGGGTCGGCGGCAAAGGCTGCTTCTGATGGGCCGACGTATGCTGATTGGGCATGGGGCATGTCGTTGGTGGTTTCGTCCGCCTCCTGTCGCAAATCACTCTGCTTCAGTGCTTTCTGGATTTGCGTGGGGGTGATGCCGTGCTCTTCGTTATAGCGCAACTGCTTGGTGCGACGGCGCAATGTTTCGTCAATGGTGAGCTGCATGGAGGCAGTAATGGTGTCGGCATACATGATAACCTTGCCGTTCACGTTTCGGGCTGCACGGCCTGCTGTCTGAGTCAGGCTACGGTGTGAACGAAGGAATCCCTCCTTGTCGGCATCGAGGATGGCCACAAGTGAGACCTCAGGCAGGTCAAGGCCCTCTCTGAGCAGGTTGACGCCTACCAAGACGTCGAAGGTGCCGTTGCGCAGGTTCTCCAGTATTTTCACTCGCTCAAGGGTGGTTACCTCGCTGTGGATATATGCTGTCTGGATGTCGTGATTCAGCAGGAACTCTGACAATTCTTCTGCCATTCGCTTGGTCAGCGTCGTGACCAGCACACGTTCCTTGCGGGTTATGCGCTGCTGTATCTCCTCCATCAGGTCGTCAACCTGATTCTCTGTCGGGCGCACTTCTATCTCGGGGTCGAGCAGTCCGGTGGGACGAATCACCTGTTCAACCACCACACCTTCTGCCTCGTTGAGCTCGTAGTCGGCAGGGGTGGCAGAGACGTAGATAATCTGATGCGTCATCTGCTTGAACTCCTCGAAGGTCAGCGGACGGTTGTCGAAGGCTGCAGGCAGGCGGAAGCCATATTCCACCAAGTTGGTCTTACGGGCTCTGTCGCCACCATACATGGCTCCAATTTGGGGCACACTGACGTGGCTTTCGTCGATAACCACCAGATAGTCGTCGGGGAAGAAGTCGAGCAGGCAATAGGGACGCTCGCCAGCCTGGCGACCGTCAAAGTAGCGAGAGTAGTTCTCGATGCCTGAACAGTGCCCCAGCTCCTTAATCATCTCCATGTCATACTCCACACGTTCCTTGATGCGCTGAGCCTTGATGGCGTCGTCCTGCTCCTCAAAGAAAGCCACCTGCTTGACCAGATCGTCCTGAATGTTACGGATGGCGATGTTGGTCTGCTCTTGTGTTGTCATGAAAAGGTTGGCAGGGTAGAGCTTGTACTCCTCGAAGGTTGCCATTCGCTGCATGGTGACAGCATCCAATTCCTCTAAGGCGTCAATCTCGTCATCCCAGAAGGTGATGCGCAACACGACCTCCGAGTAGGCCATCGCAATGTCTATCGTGTCGCCTTTGACGCGGAAGTTGCCACGTTTCAGTTCAATGTCGTTACGGACGTATAATGCGTTGACCAGTTTTCTTAACAATGCGTTGCGGTCGATAATCTGGCCTCGATGAATCTCAATGATGTTCTCGTTCAGCGCTACGGGGCTTCCCATACCGTAAATGCATGAAATAGAAGATACAACGATGACGTCTTTTCGTCCTGACATCAAACTGCTTACGGCTCTGAGCCTTAAGCGGTCAATTTCCTCATTGATAGCCAAATCTTTCTCAATATAGGTATCTGACGTAGGCAGATAGGCTTCCGGCTGGTAGTAGTCATAATAGCTGACATAATACTCAACGGCATTCTCGGGGAAGAAACCTCGCATCTCCTCATATAATTGTGCTGCCAAAGTCTTGTTGTGTGACAGGATGAGGGTGGGGCGGTTGACGTTGGCAATGACGTTGGCAACGGTGAAGGTTTTACCGGAGCCCGTCACGCCCAACAGCACCTGGGCATGGTCACCACGATTCAGACCGTCGGTCAGCTCACGGATGGCCTCGGGTTGGTCGCCTGTCGGCTTGTATTTGGATGTTAAATGGAAGTTCATAGAGCGCAAAGGTACGAAATAAATCATAATTTAAGCCCCGATTCCCTAAATTTTATCAAAAAACCTTTGGTTTTCTAAGGAAAATGCGTACTTTTGCACGTCAAAAATGTAATGCGATGAACAGAAACATCATCATAACCCTCTGTATGGCTGCTCTTTTGTCGGGCTGTGCTCATGAGTTCAACAAGGTTTATAAGTCTGCAGACAATACTTATAAGTACGAGTATGCCAAGCAATGCTTTGCTATGGGCAAGTTCTCGCAGGCAACCACGTTGCTGCAGGAGCT
Organism: Prevotella sp.; assembly: GCA_017412705.1. Lineage (GTDB taxonomy): Bacteria > Bacteroidota > Bacteroidia > Bacteroidales > Bacteroidaceae > Prevotella. The sequence goes on along the minus strand of JAFPWS010000076.1, from coordinate 3,777 downwards.
TGTGACGATGCAGAAAGGAAAGACCAATGCTCAGGAGAGCCTCTACATGCTGGGTATGGCCCAGTATTGCAACAAGGACTTCGAGACGGCCAGCGCTACCTTCAAGAAATATTTCCAAAGCTATCCCAAGGGCGATTTTGCCGAACAGGCTTCGTTCTATACCGGCCAGTCGCTGTTCCAGAGCATGCCTGACCCGCGTCTGGATCAGTCGTCAACCATCGGGGCAATCAATGCCTATCAGAACTTCATTGACTACTATCCCGACTCACCTCTGCGTGAGACAGCCCAGGAGCGTCTCTTCATTCTGCAGGACAATCTGGTGATGAAGGAATACCTGTCCGCCGAGCTCTATTACAACCTGGGAGGCTACTTCGGCAATATCAACTCCAATACCGAGTCGAACTACGAGTCGTGCATCATTACGGCAGAGAATGCGCTGAAGACATACCCCTTCACCAAGCTGCGCGAGAAGTTCTCGATACTTATCATGAAGTCGAAGTATGAGCTGGCTCAAAACTCCAGCGAGGAGAAGCGCATTGACCGCTATCGCGACGCCGAGGATGAATGCTATGGATTCCTCAACGAGTTCCCTGAGTCGGAGGAGTGCAAGACGGCTGAGAAGTACATCGCCAGGTGCAAACGAGTGACAGGCGACTAAGAACAATAGAGAGACAGAAAAGTAAAATCAAATATCAAACATGGATTACAAGAAATCAAAAGCACCGGTTAACACCGTAACCCGTAACATTATGGACCTCTGCCAGGATACGGGCAACATCTATGAGAGTGTAGCAATCATCTCCAAGCGCGCCAACCAGATCAGCCTGCAGATTAAGGATGACTTGCAGAAGAAGCTGGCCGAGTTCGCTTCCTATAACGATTCGCTGGAGGAAGTCTTCGAGAATCGCGAGCAGATAGAAATCTCACGTTACTACGAGAAGCTGCCAAAGCCCTCGTTGCTGGCAACTCAGGAGTTCGTGGAAGATAAGGTCTACTGGCGCGATCCTGCCCGTGACGCACAGCAGAACATGGACGACGAGCACGTTTCGTAAACGGTTATGATACAACGCAAGCAAAGCATCTTCCTGCTCGTGGCAGTCATCCTGGGCATGGTGTTCTTCATGGCCTGGGCCCTGTTCGTCATTCAGATGTTTGCCTCGGCAGTCAGCTTGTATACCATATTCCTATATAAGCATCGTCCGCGTCAGGCAGCCTTCTGTCTGGTCAGCATCTTTGCCAACTTGGCATGGTACATCGTGCTGGCAGTATTGATACAGCAAGGCCAACTCTCGGAGAACATTCCCTGGACAGCATGCCTGCCCATCATTGCCGCCATACTCTGTTTCATGGCTCGTAAGGCCATCATTGCTGACGAAAAACTGGTTCGAGCAGCAGACAGAATCAGGTAGACGGGAAATCGTATTACGACAAACGAGGGGTTACCTTACGACAAACTGGTAGTTTCCTACCGAGAAACCACCAGTTTCCTACCGACAAACGGATAGTTTCCTACCGAGAAACTGCCCGTTTGTTTGCTTCTTCTATAATAGCCTGTCTTTCAGTGCGTTAACAATATCGTGCGCAACGTCCTTTTTGGGCTTCCTTTCGTAGTCTTTCTGACCGTTGCGGGCGATGATGCTAATCTGGTTTTCGTCAGCCTGAAAGCAGGTGCCTTCGTTGCGGAGGGAGTTGAGAACGATGAAGTCCAGATTCTTCTTCTCCAGCTTCTTTTGGGCGTTGGACTGCTCGTCGTTGGTTTCAAGGGCAAAGCCCACCAGTACCTGCTGCTGCTTCATCTGGCCCAAGGCTGCCGCTATGTCGTGTGTTGGCTTCAGCCGTATAACGAGGTCGTCGCCTTCACGTTTTATCTTCTGGTCGGCAATGTGCTCAGGCCGGTAGTCGGCAACAGCAGCGCAGAGGATGGCGGCATCCTGCTTGGGGAAGGCCTCTGTGGCAGCTTGGTACATCTGCTCGCAGCTCTCTACGTTGATGCGGTGAATGCGTTGACCGATGACCGATGACAGTTGACAGTTGACAGGCCCTGCAATAAGAGTCACCTCAGCCCCACGGCGCGCACATTCCTCAGCCAGGGCAAAGCCCATCTTTCCACTCGAGTAGTTGCCTATGAAGCGCACAGGGTCAATCTTCTCGTAGGTAGGCCCTGCGGTAATCATGATTTTCCTGCCCTCCAGGTCTTTCTGCTCGAAGTAGTCGTCCAGACAGGCCACGATGTTCTCCGGCTCTTCCATACGGCCCTTGCCCTCCAGACCTGATGCCAGGAAGCCGCTCTGAGGCTCGATGATGTGGTTGCCGAAACCCTTAAGGCGCTCCATGTTCTGCTGCGTAGTAGGGTGTTGGTACATGTCCAGGTCCATTGCTGGGGCAATAAATACGGGAGCCTTCATGGAAAGGTAGGTGGTGATGAGCATGTTGTCTGCCACTCCATTGGCCATCTTGCCTAAGGTAGAGGCCGTACAGGGAGCTATCAGCATGGCATCAGCCCACAGGCCCAGCTTGACGTGTGAGTGCCAAGTGCCGTCGCGCTGCGAGAAGAACTCGCTAATGACGGGTTTCTGCGTCAGGGCAGAGAGTGTGATAGGCGTGATGAACTCCTTGCCGGCAGGAGTGATGACCACCTGAACCTCTGCGCCAGCCTTGATGAGTCCACGGATGACGAGACAGGCCTTGTAGGCGGCAATGCTACCCGTAATGCCCAGTACGATTTTCTTTCCCTTTAACATCTTTATTTATTAGCTTCTCTTAGACGGATGCGGGTCAGCACCTGCTTGGTGTTGTAAGTGAAGTCGCCTCCCAATATCCAGCTGTAGTAGCCTGGGTCGAAGCGCAGCACGTCGGCCACGGGCATGCCTTTGTGCTTGCCGAAGTTGAACACCTCGGTGCGCTGTCCTTTCACCTCAGCCCACACGATGCGGCCTGCAAAGTCTACATTGTCGTTCTGCTTCGAGAAGTCTGCCAATGCCTGCATGTCGTTCTCCAGCACCTTTTCGGGGTCTTCGTTGGCACCTGGGGCGTACTTGTCCAGCTCTCCCATCAGTACCCGATAGGTGGCCTCGGTGTCCTGGTCGGCACGGTGAGCCTCGAAGTCTTCCTCCATCTTGCGCCCGCAATAGAACTTATAGGCGGCGGCCAGGTTGCGACGCTCCATCTTGTGGAAAATGGTCTGGACGTCGATGAGCCGGCACTTGGAGAAGTCGAAGTCGATGCCGGCACGCAGGAACTCCTCAGCCAGTAGGGGCACATCGAAGTGGTTGCTGTTGAAGCCGGCGATGTCAGCCCCCGTGAAGACCTCGTTCAGCTTGGAGGCCAGCTGTTTGAAGGTTGGCTTGCCCTTGACGTCGTCGTTGGAGATGCCAGTCAGCTGAGTAATCATCTCAGGGATGTTCACCTCGGGGTTGACGAGCTCGTTGCCGCGAATCTCATGTCCGTCAGGATAAACCTTAATATATGACAACTGGATGACGCGGTCCTTCACCAAGTCAAGGCCCGTCGTCTCCAAGTCAAAAATCACAAGTGGTTTCTGAAGATTCAGTTTCATAAACAATCAATGTTCAGCCTTAATGTTCTGTTAGTCGTTGAGCAGCATGGGCATCATCAGCATCAGCACATCCTGATTCTCAGGCTGTTCTGAAGGCAGCACAAGTCCTGCACGGCTGGGGTCGGCCAACTGGATGATGACTTCCTGACAATCGAAGTTACTCAGTATCTCGATGAACGAAGACCCCTTGAAGCCAATGCTCATAGGCTGGCCGTTGTATT
>JAFPWS010000075.1 GCA_017412705.1 Prevotella sp. | reverse complement strand
TCCGCAAGATGAATGCAAAGAAGTAACAGGGTAAAATAAAAATGACCCCGTCGGCCAGGACTTTACAGGGGTCAAAAATAAAAGGTTTTAAGGGGTCATCGTCGCTTTGCCCTCGGGGGGCAAACTCGCGCGGCTTTTCCATATAATATAGATGTTGAGGAAACAAGGGGCATGGCCCGTAACCGTGAGTATCATGGACTGGTCTATTCTGCCACCGATGATAACGGCAACAAGATTGGCAATCCGTTCAAGGCTTCCAAGATTGGGCCGTCTGTCGGCTACGAGGCAGTTCAGAAGCGTTTCGCATGGTCGAAGAAACAGATTGCAGACAAGGGCATAGCCGCTTCGCTGAAAGAAAAGATACTGCCCATACTGGCGGCAAGTTCCAACACAAAGGACTTCAAAAGCCGCTTGCAGGCTCAGGGTATGGACGTGGTTTTCCGCTACACGGACACGGGACGCATCTATGGTGCCACCTTCATTGACCACGACAGCCGCAGTGTTCTGAATGGTTCGCGCATGTGCAAGGAACTTTCTGCAAATGCACTGGAGCAGTATTTCAACAATCCTCACAACCATGAGCAGACGCAGCAGGGACAGACAACCGACCAAGGACAGTCCACACAAGAAGGTGCAGGACATGGAACTGGTGGAGGGCAGCAGTCGTCAGGTTCCGACCACTGGCCATGATGATGGAAGCCGCCCTCGGCGTGGATGCCGCCCCCCTGCTGGCCATGCAGAACGAATACGACATGCTGATGGCCGAGCGCAACGACTCGTTTATGGAAAAACTCAAACAGATTCGCCGCATTGCGGCTATCTTCTGAATAAATTTATTTAAGCCATACTCCAGCCTGCTTCTATGCTGTTTTAGGCATACTCCAGCCAGCCTTTTGAATCACTATTCTTCCTGCTCGTAGTAGTATGAATAGTCAATGCCCTTCATAAAAATTTCTCGGTCATCAATCCTGTTGGTCATCGCTCCTTGAAGCAAGGTCTTGATGGCAGTGGCATCAGTCGTGCTTCTGCGCATAGCGGCCAAATATTCCTTCTTGTCTATCTTACTCCAATCGACACATAGTTTCAGACGTTTCTTGAAAATCAGGTCAAGCCAGATACGTGTTGATCGTCCGTTACCTTCCATGAAGGGATGAGCCACGTTCATCTCCACGTATTTGCAGACTATCTCGTCGAAGGTCTTTTCCGGCATTGCCTCAATGAGCCGCAGATTCTGCATCAAGTATTCTGCTCGGCAAAAGAGAGTTCCGTCCTTCCAAATCGTCTTTGTACGAATTTGGCCTGCAAAGTCGTAGAGACCGCCAAACAGATAGGCATGAATCTGCTGCAAGCACCTCACAGTACCTGGTTCCATACTGTCGAGCAGTCCACTCTCTATCAGCGTATAGGCTTTCTTCTTACTTTGCCCGTCGATACTGCTGTCGCTATAGGTAAACCATTCTAGAAAAGCACGTGCGCGATTGTTGGGATAGTTCTTTGCCAAAGTCTGAACGCACTCTGCATCCAGTGCATCGGCCTTGCGCTGTTTGCCGTCAGGAGCCTGAAATTTGAAGTCGTGAGTGACACTCACGAGATGAATATCTTCCGTGGTAAGTTTCTTCTTCAGCCAACGCCAGTAGTTACCCGCCTTGATATAGTCATCCTCATCGTTGATAGCCCTTACAATGTCGGTGGCCGAGAACCACCACCTACTGTGTTCCTCGTCCCACACCGCTCGCACCTCGCGGTCATTGAAAAATCGTATAGACTTCTTACTCATCTCTCGACTTACTTTATTTCTATAACGTTTCTTCTCAAAATTAAGTCCTCTGCTTGATACTGCCGGCAAAATTACAAATTTTCCTGCACATTTTGACCTCTATTGAGCAAAAATTCATGTCCAGTACATAAATTCTTCTCAAATCCTGCTCCTTAATCGAGGAAATATAGCGTATTAAGCAAAACAAATCCCCAACCACAATTGCTGCAATAGAGATTTTCTAACCTATTCCCTTACCATCATATATTATCAGTCCCATCCCTCTTCATCGTTATTCTCTATATAACGGCTCATTCCGTTATCACCCATGTCGTCCTCGGAGGCAGGATCGAAACCGCGCATGTTGTCGTAACTGTTTGATATGTGAGAGTTTGACGAAGATGATGAACTTGCAGGGATATATGTTTTCCCTTCTGCTTTAGGCGAATCATTTGTAATATTTGCAGATATAGTATCATACTCAGCCTGCTCAACAGCAGGCTGACAGTCATATATAATCGGCTCCATCTCTCGTGACTTATTACCACATGAGAGAAAGAGCAAAGTCGTAGTCAATATGATAAACATTTTTTTCTTCATGTTACGCCGTCTTAATCATCTCCATCATATCGTCCACATATCCATCGTTCAGCTGGAACAGCACATGATTCTCATGGAACTCCTCCAATAAGTTTTTGCCCCAGAAGTCCACTTGACGATAATCCGTATTGCTGATGATGAAACTGTTCAGGGCGATGCTGTCGTCACCTAACGTTGGCTCAATAACATCCTTTAGATACTTGTACAGCTGAATCTTTTCATCATCCATGCCATGCAGACGACTAATACCCTTGGGGTCGATAAAGTTCACATATTGTTTTCTGCCCTCACGAATCCAAAGGATAAAGTCAGGATAGAAGCCGGCATTCTCGAAGAAGCCTATGCCCTTGCGACTGACGTTTCGTAGCAGATAGATTTCTCGTCCTGCACCATGCTGCTGATAATATCGTTGAAGGTCATTAATAAACTTACGTTCACCTTTGTTCACTGCCACAGGATAGATTTCTACCAACTCATTCTCTCCAGATTTGTAATGTTCATTGAGGAACATCACAGGATTAAACAAGTGCTGAGCGAAATACAGAGCCTCGAAGTTCTCGTTCTCGATGCGATGCAGTCCGTTCAACGTTCCCCTTCGTACTTCTTTTTCTATATTCTGTAAGGCGTTAATCCAATTTTCCTTTGTTTTGCTGACAGCAATCTCGTATTCCCTGATGAAATTGGGATCTTCTTTCGTCAGCACTTCTATATGCTGATGTTTCGATTCTTCCTTACCTCGCTTCATCTTATAGGTCTTATCGATGAAGGCTTTCAGAAGACTAACGGCAATCTCCTGCCACTCCGCCACATCACGTCCATAGTCGCTGCTGAACTGCATCGAGCGTTCTGGCACCCATAACTTGTACCATTGACGGTCAGACAATATCTCGCGCAATTCGTCCTGATGAATCTCCATATTATACCACGAACGCTCGTTCTTGAAGTCCACCATTTCGAAGAAAACCTCCGTCCAGTTCAGTAAATCCAATTGCCAGTCTCTCAGCCAGTCTTCATGCTTCTCGGCAGTACCATTCCCACCTTTCTCGCTTTGCAGCTTCTGTATCTTTGGATACCAGTCAAGTGTGACGCGGACAGTCTTGCGATAATCCAGTAGACTTCTGATAGGCACTTCTTTCTTGAAGTTATAATCCTTGTCCACTCTCAGTATCTTCAAGCCCTCTGGCAGCGTCTGTATCGTAGGAATGGTCAGCTCAACAATCTCGCTATCGTTCTGTGGCAAACCTTCATCCTCCAAGTAGGCCTTGAACTGGTCCATATAGTTAGAGCGCACACCAAAGATATTCAGCGTTTCCATCACCTTCAGGTCTTTGGGTATCATGCTGTCGTGAGGTTTGATGCTGCTGTCAAGAGCCGTACTGCGTTTCAGCGACATCTTATAACCTTTCAGACGCACACCACGACCAAACATCTGGATAATCTGTGAGCCCTCGCTCTTGCCAAAGTTCATCAGTCCCATCAGCGACACACGCCAACAGCTCCAGCCCTCAGTAAACTTCTTCGAGCCTATCAGCATATTGACTGTTGACGTCTTTTCTGTTATCTCTGCAAACAGCGACCTATTGGTAAATGGTTTTTCAAACACATCAAACGCTTCTGTAGCTCTACACATATCAGCCACCTTCTTGGTGTCGCCCACAAAGATGAGTCCAAAATAATCAGCCGTTCCCACACGCAGTCCTATCTCTCCATCCAGTCCTTTCAACACATCCACATGCAGCGTTGCCTCCATGCTGGCATTGAACACCTCCTTCAGAATACCCTGATAGATTTTTTCTGCCTTGGCTGCATCAATGTTATACTCGTTGTCCTTCTTCAGTCGCTTAAACGCCTTGCTGAAGATAGCATTGCCGTTTTTGTCTGTCAGTGAGGTGGTTCCATTCAGGATATTGATGATATGCTGCTTGTAGTCGTTCTTCTGCTTGAGGAAGTCGTTCAAGAACAGCAGAATCATCACCACGTCAGACACCTGATGACCGTTCCACACATTACCTGCACTCGATGCGCTGACACTTCCACCCACAAACACGCCCAGTGGATTATCTATCAGAAAGTCGCGCTCTATGCGATGGTCGCTTTTGAACACCACCTTTTGCTCATACAGACAGAGCAGATACGCCGTCAGGTACTCTGCCAGCATGTGTTGCTCCTGCCATTCACGCATGTTCATGATGCGATAATCCTTGCCATAGCCGTCATTATAGAAATAGCGATAACTATAGTCGAAAAGCGTAGCCTTGCCGTATATCTGCAAGAACTCTTTCTTATCCTTATTGCCCAATGCACCAATAGCCTGACCAAACGTTGCTGAGTATTCAAACGAGAAACCGTTCTCAGTCAGTTTGTTGCGATACTTCATCCACACATCGCCACCAGATCCTTTATGAGCCTCATCGATGAGCACTAGGTTATTCCCCTCGAAACTATCTACAGCCACAGTCTTATCGCCGTTGGTATCAGCCAGTTTGTTGATGTCAATCACCTGAATGGTCTGCTTTTGGAAGAATCCTCCCAGTCCTCCTTTCGAAAACAATTCAGCAGCCATATTAGACTTCTGTAGTTGCTCCAAGTGTTGTCGGCTTAGTTCCTCGTTGGGTGTCAACAGGATTATGTTGTTGATATCGTTCAACTTACCTGCCTTTTGTGCATAGTATAGATACTGCTTGATGTGAACTTGCATCATCAGCGTCTTACCTGCACCAGTAGCACACCAGAAGGCCAGCTTGTTCAGGTCGTCCTCTGTAAATTCAGGTACCCCATCCCATGTTCCTTCACGAAAGGTAAAATCGTTTAATAGGAATTCATTGAGTTCTTTTACCAATCCCTGTTTATTGCGGAAATACCTATCCAAATATATCTCTGTAAACAGCAAACTCAAATACTGGAAATACTTCCAAACGATCTTATCACGTCGCTTCTCATTGATTTCGTTGGTCAGCTTCACGATATGGTGGTCGTACTCCAGCAAGTCGTCTGTGGTCACCTCGCCATTATGCAGATGGTCGCGCATGGCATAATAGATACGTGAAATACCATTTTCATCCACACCTTCGTAGATGGGGTCTTTCAAATCCTCAGAGAGTGCCGTGAGACTCTTAGCACCCAACAGATGGAGCACATAGTTGAACGTCACCAACGCATATTGCAACTTTCCGTTGTCTGTTCGTTGTCTTCCTCTTGGCATATTTCAAATATCTTCAAATTAGGGTTTTAGCGTTCCTAATGGTATTATCTTTACACCATCAGTCCGCGTATAAGCCATCTGCCCTCCTGTCAATATAATCAACAAGTCCGGTTCTCGAATGGGCATCTGTGACTCCGTTTTATTATGTTCTTGAATTAGTCGCTTCAACTCCAATAGGTGCTTGGCTCCATCTTCAATCTCCCTACTGCCTAGTTTGCACTCTATCAGGGCATACCTACCATCACTCAGGTGTAGTACCAAGTCTGCCTCTAACCCATACCGGTCACGATAATAAGAAAGGTGGGTATCAAAGTCGGGGGTGTAAGCCCTCAGGTCTCTTGCGCACAGTTGCTCGAAAACAAAGCCGAAAGTTTTCAATTGAATGAGGAGCGCATCAGGATTTAATCCAAGTGCTGCCACTGCTACCGACGGGTCACAAAAGCTTCGTTTGTACCCGCTTCTTATAGCTGTCTTGCTCCTGATTGCAGGACACCATGCATTAATATTGTTGATGACAAATAGCTTAGAGAGTGCCCCCACATAATCATCCAATGTTTTGTCAGATATCGACACCTCGCCAGAAGATGTTATATCGGCTAATATTGCAGAATGTTTTGCTAATGTTGATATGTTACGAGCATAACTGCGCAAAAGCATCCTTGCCACACGAAAGTCACGCTGTACGCCATCGACCTTCGATATGTCCACTTTACATACACTCTCCATGTAGTCGCGAGCAATAAGCAGTTTGGCCTTGTCTGAACGTAAATTCAATGAAGCAGGCCAGCCACCACGGCAAGCAGCAAACACAATATCTTCTATTTGCATCTCTGAGGTGATGCCGTCAATGTCCAAAGACGAGTCATCAAATAGTTGCATGAGAGATATCTTTCCATTTGATTCCCCTGACTCCCAAAGGCTCATAGTATGCATCTGCATCCTTGAAATACGTCCTGTGCCTGTATGCTGAATGGCTTTGTTGTCAACAGCATTTGAACCTGTCAAGATAAACTGTCCAGGCATGCCACGCTGATCCACAGTGGTGCGAACAGCGTCCCATATCACAGGAGCGTCCTGCCATTCATCTATCAGGCGTGGTGTGCTGCCTTGCAGCAATAGGGAAGGCTTTCTGGCAGCTGCAGCGAGATACTCCTCCCGCATGTCTGTGTCTTGCAACTTAATAACACTCTTTGCTATCTGCTCGGATGTTGTTGTCTTTCCACACCATTTCGGGCCTTCCACAAGCACAGCTCCAAAGGCTTCAAGCCTCTCTTGGAGAACAATATCTGCAACACGTTTTAAATATTTCATAAATTCTTCTGATTGGTTTTGGGTGCAAAATTACACATTTTCAATCAATTAACCAAATCATTTCCTGTTTTTGTGGCATTTTACTTCGCTTTTTTGTGGCGATTTGTTTCGCTTTTTTGTGGCAAATCATTCCATGTTTTTGAGACAGATTGTTCCGCATTTTTAAGTTACTCTCCTTCGAACATACGTTTCATCATTTCCTGCTCTATCAGTCGAACCTTCCAATGCTCCTCGTCGCTCTTCAGGTTTGGCAGGGTGTTGTCGCCATTCACGTAAATCACGTCAAACTCACGATCGAGTGTCGAATAGTCCTGCTTACGGAAGAAGTCGTTCAGGTCATCGTTCTTTATCACATCCTGATTGCGCCAGATAACCAACACATGCTCCTTTTCAATATGCGTCGTACCTTCCACCACGCAGATGTTGTCGTCCTTATGCCAGTGGATGCTGTCAACATGCAGACCTATCAGATAGTTGAACGTATCCACCAAGTCCACAGGTGTATCCACCAGTTCATTGTCGCGAGTGGTCTTGATAGTATATTCGAAAGGACGTACGAAATCCTTAGTATTGATAAGGCTATCACGCGTTTCTGTGTCGAGCATATAGCGCAGCACATAACTCTCGTTATCAGGCTTCCCAAAGCCATCGTTCACCTCCAGATTGTTCAGCGTATCTTCGTATTGCTCCAAGCGGATATACTTGAAACATTGGCTGATACCCTTACGAGAAACAGGCTTGCCGTTGTTCCAGTCTTCTGAGTAGATGGCTTTCATTACCCTTGGTTTTGTTGCAGTATTAAAATAGTCACCCATTTCATCAAGAATATACTTTCTATTCCCTTTTCCTTCGTCTTGACGATTTTCAAGGATAACACCATGAGCTGTGGTTCCACTACCACCAAAGAAATCTAAGACTATCGCATCCTTGTCATGTCTACATGCTATATCAATACACTCTTTTACTGCATAAATTGATTTAGGAAACGAGAAAGGACTTTGACCAAACATTTTCTTTAAGAAGTTTGTTCCATGTTCCTTCGCACTATATTTCGAATCTGTCCATATCGTTTTGTAATTGATGTTGGTCTTTGTTCTCTTTATCTCATAGAGACCGGTATTTCTATTCTTGTTAACACTCAATTCTCCCAAAATATCACCAACTGTATCTTGCCCAAACAACCATTTTCTTTCAACTCCTTCAGCATCTATAGGGTATATTTCCAAAATCTCACCGTTCATGACATTAGCTGATTCTGGATGAAAATCATCATCGCAAACATCTCCGTATCCAATGACGACATCGTCTTTCACATAGATTGGATAGAAACATGTTTTACCTGATGTTCTCAAATAATTGCCACCTTCTCCCTTTGCCCCATTCATAAATCCTCTAACATCTGCATCTTCCTCTGAACGTATCTCTTTCGATAGCATATTGGGATTGTCCATATAATAGAAGTATAAGAATTCTCCATTTGTTGAAAAATTCTTCCCTTGTTGCCCAGAGGGATTTATAATAATTGAAACACAGGTCTCACCTGTATAGTGAGACATCAACCATTCGTTTAATACACCTAACTTGTTGGATTCTACCTCATCAATAGCGATAGTGTACACACTATTCTCAGTCATTAGGTATCTTGAAATTCCAATTCGATTTTCCATTAATGAAAGCCAAGAAGAATGCTTAAACGTGTTTCTGTACATAATTTCGCTTGACTTTGCATTGTATGGTGGGTCAATATATGTGTATTTTATTGCAGATCTATACTTTTCCTGTAATAATTGTAACGCTTGGAAGTTCTCACTATTAATCAAGAGACCATTTGTTTGTTCATCCAATTCTTCAATTTCAGCAATCAGCTTGTGCTTAAACTGCAAGGAGAAGAACTTAGTGTCGAGCACTAAGAAAGGATTTTGCTTTAAGAAGTCTACAGTCAGAGGTTCACTATACCCTTTGGTAAACAATCCGTTGCCTTTTATCTCGTCTATAGCAAACAGGCGAATCCATTCCTTGCGCTGCTCCTCATTGGCACAAATCTCTGGATAGAACTTCTCTGGTACACGGTCGAGCGTGATGCAATAGTCACTCTGCACCACAAACTTCTTTTTCAGCCAGAGTCGCTTCTGGAAGTTCTCTAACTGTGCCAAGAAATCGATAATCTTCTGACCAACCTTTTCTATGGCTTTCACCACCGCCAACTGGCTCTGCAACTTGGCAGCATCGAGGTCTGCAATAACGAACACTTCATTCTTGATGTAGAAATCCAACTCACGGCTCAGGAAGCCACCAAGGTCTTTATGTATAAAGTAATCGAACGAGTTCTTGGCAGTATAGGCATTGATGTGTTTCTCCAACAACACGTTCTCGTCTGTCACCTGCTCTTTCATCAACAGGTCTTGCCAACCAGCAGGTACGACAGCAGACAATGCCTCGAAGGCCTTTTCGTTTAAGTCCTTCTGTTTAGTGGCCTTAGACATCAATTCGTAGGTAAAGCTGATATGCAACTCACCATCCACCTCTTCAACAACGGGTTGTCCTTCCTCTGTGCGCAATATGTCGAAACGACGTTCCATGCCGTTGGTGTTCTTATTGTTATTCTGCTCAGTTGAAGCATCCACCAAAACAAAACAGATTCTACGACCATCACGCAGTTTGAAGGTGTAGTTCTTGAAATACTCAGAGGTCTTGATGTAATACTGGTCGTAGTTGGCCCAATAGAGTTTTACCTCTTCACCATTATAGGGAATAGCGTAGGCAGAGTTGCCGCCACTCTTATAACGTCGCTGCGAAACGAAATCACCACCTTCATAATAGCGGCTGAAGAACTGCGTGAGGCGTGAGAAAACGGTATTTTGCAGGTCGTCGATACCAGTGCTGCTTTGTGCTATCTGCTGTCGCAGTTGCTGTACCTTTGGATTTGTATCAGGATCGATGCCAAGATTCTTACAGCCCTCAATGGCTTTAGTCAACTCCTGTTGCAGGGAGTCGTCTGTCTTGACATACTCCTGCAAGGTTTTCTCTACCTGTGGCAACAGCTGTTTGTCGAGGAAGTCATTGATTTGATTACGCTTGTGGTTCATGATACGGTAGATGCCAAAGTCCAGTTCGGCATGATCCATCATGAATATCTCCTGTAGTTTCTTGCGAAATGCTTCGTAATGTTGATTCATATATTAATATCGTTTATTTGCTTAGTGTGAAGTGAATGAAGAACAGTTCCTTGTCTGAGATTTGCTGATTAAGATACTGGCGCAGACGGGCAATCATCTCATCGCGCTGCTGCTCGATTTCTTCGTCCAAATCATCCTGCTCAGCACGTTTTCTCTTCAGTTCGTTTGTTACCTGTTTCAGTTCCTTTTCAAGCGCCAATTTCTCATTCAGCGAGTCAGCCTTAGTGAGTAGTCGCTGCTTCTCTTTCTTCTTGGCCTTCAGTTGTCTGATTTCTCGCTCAATGGTCAGCTCCTTATCATCAGCCCAGGCTTCTACATGTGCTATCTCGTCCTTCAGCATTTTGTCGTTGCGCTCGCTGATTTGGGTGGTCAGCGCATCCTTGCGAACATCATAGAAGCGCATCATCTCTGTTTGTGGAACATCATGGATGGTATTGCCTGCAGTAGCTACAATGCCCAATATACGCTGGGCCAGTTCTGATGACAATTCCTGACCATCCTGACTGATAGCTGTTAGCACAATATGGTCCTCATCCTGCCCGTCGCTGTGATAGCTGACAATATGAGCCGCTAAGTAACCTTTGCAGCAATCTGTTTGCTCAATGATTGAGTTTTTATAAGGGTGACGATTATAGTCGAAATGCAGTTCTCGATGGGGCAATTCCTTGTTCTTTGCAGCCTCGATGATAGCCTTGGCTAAGGGATGTGACAGACGGTAGTTTTCATAACGTCCGTCTGTATTGCTAATCTGATAAGTGCCTGTGGCTATATACTGCTGAGGAAAGGGATTTCTTTTCAGTGTAAAAATGAGGTTATCGGCATCTGTTGCCTCAATGCATTCTGGGGCATATGATACTGTCAAGGCATAGAGCCAGCGATGGATGCGGCTGATGTTCTTGTCATCGTTCTCCCTGCGTATGCGCAACAGATTAACCACATCTTCGTCCAGATTCTCCAGCAGGGCCTGGCGTGTCTCGTTCATCGTCTGCTGTATCTGTGCATCCATTTCTGTCTGTACCTGGTCGAAAGCTGCGTTGATTTCTTCAGGTGTGCGACAGGTCTGATAGATTTCCAACAGGCGTTTTTCAAAGTCCACTCCCGACTCGATACTACCCAGCACATCGTCGCTGGCACCAAAGATGCCATCGAACAGGTGGAACTTCTCATAGAGCAACTGATAGACACGGATATCAGCAGCATTCTTCACGTTGATGAAGTTGCACACCACCACATCATTGCGCTGGCCGTAACGATGACATCTACCTATGCGCTGTTCTACACGTTGCGGGTTCCACGGCAGGTCGAAGTTCGCGATAAATGAACAGAACTGGAGGTTGATACCTTCAGAAGCGGCCTCTGTGGCAATCATGATAGAAGCCTTATTGCGGAAGTAGTCTACAATGGCTTGGCGACGATTGGCTGACTTGGATTCAGAGATACGACCTGTACGTTCGTTGACAGCAAGCCAGTTCTTGTAGATCTGCTTGCTGCGCTCGTCGTTGTTGCTGCCATTGAAAAGCACAATCTGGCCTTTATAGCCGTTGGCTTCCAACAGTTCGAAGAGGTATTCCTGAGTGCGACGGCTTTCTGTAAAAATCAGAGCTTTGCGGTTGGCACCAAGTTCTGCCATCTTTTGAAAGCCAACCTCCAAAGCTTTCAACAGACATTCACCTTTGTTGTTGTCCTTGATGCTATTGGCTAGGTCGTAGATTTCCTGCAGGTCGGCTATCTCATGATAGACGGCAGCCTGTTGCTCTGGTGTAAGGCGTATCTTCTCTATTTCCTTGAGTTCTTCCTCGTCATCTTCGTCCCATTCCTCTGTCTCTTCGCCAAAGCTGTCATCGAAGAGGTCCTGAAGGCTTTCATCAACTTCAGCTTCCTCAGTTTCCTCTTCTCCTACCAGTCGCTTCAAGCGATTGATGATTGCCTGAACGGTATCGCAGACGGCAAACGATGATGATGCCATCAACTTACGGATAAGCAACAACAGAAGGGTACGCTGACCAGCGGGCAGACCGTAAGCATCGTCACGAAGCAGATAGGCACTCATCTTGTCGTAGAGATCCTGCTCTTTCTCGCTGGGCATATACTCCTGAGCCATTGGAATGCGCGAAGTGTATTTCACATACTCCGTCACCTGTTTGCGCAGGTTACGATGAATCAGGGTGCTCAGGCGGAACTTCAAATCATGGAAGCTGTGGTTGTCCTCTAATGAGTGGTAGCCGTATTGGGTATTGAAACTCTTCAGGTCGCCAAAATATTTGTCGTCGATAACAGATACTAGGCCGTAGAGTTCTTGAATGTTGTTCTGTAGTGGTGTGGCCGTCAGCAACAGTTTCTTGTTGCGACGGAAGGCATCGCTGATGCGACGTGCGGCGGCAGAAGAATTCTTATAGACATTGCGCAGTTTGTGGGCCTCGTCGATAACCACCAAGTCCCAGTTGGTTTGCGACAGTTGGTCTGCATACTTAGCGGCATACTGATAGGAACAAATGAAGAGGTGATGTTTGCGCAGGATGATGTCTGGTGAAATCAGCGAACCACGTTCCAGAATCTCAGACTTTAGGAAAAACTTTTCTTCCATCTCAGTGCTCCACTGACGACGCAGGGTGGCAGGGACTATGATGAGAATACGGCGTTTCTGCTCTGCCCAGTACTGACTGATAACGATGCCTGCCTCGATGGTCTTACCCAGACCTACCTCGTCGGCCAATACTACACCTTTCGAGAAAGGCGACTTCAAGGCAAACAAAGCAGCCTCCACCTGATGGGGATTCAAATCGACACGAGCCTCAGACAGAACACCAGCCACACGCATATCATCATCACCCGACCGCCTCGACGTGAGCAGCCAGGCGATGTACTTCTGCTGTTCCTCTGTCAATAGCGGCAAGCGCTGGTTCTGTACATCGTTCATTACCAATTAAGTTTTGGCAACGTCTGTCTATGCTTCTATCTTAGGGCGGTTCTTTGCGCAGCAAAGCGGCAGAGCCGAGCGCACTACAGGACACAAAAAACGTGGGCATCATCTTGCTCACGTTGTGGTCCTGAGAAAACCAGAAAGAAGCACAAGAGTCAACCCACGTGCCTATACAGCACGTGTGCTTTTGACTGCTTCTTTCTTTTCCTTTTTTGAAATTTCTCAGGTTTCAACGTGAATAGAACAATAGCAGAACGCTGTTTATTTCATAAGAAAAGATCTCCTGCTCACTGTGCTTTCACACAGACTGCAGGAGCAAAGGTACGAAAAATAATCGAAACATAAACAGATTGCCACAAAAATATACATTATTTAAATGAAAAAGCCCATAGCCCCATCAAAATAGCATGGAAAAGCCTGCATCGCAAAACAAGGTACTGGTCTTTCTGATGAGGAAAAGAATTTGCACTCAAAAGAAAACTAATCCCACCACGTCAGCAGATTATATTCTCTGATGAGGTGGTAGAGGTGGAGGGCTTTGACTACAAAAAGTACGAACCATTTGATTAAGCGAGAGCAAAGCAAATATACTTGTTTTGCCGAGCGTGAAAATGGTCGCATGATATGCAAGAATTCTTGGAATAAGGAGCAGAATAAGGGCGAAATGTGCATCTTTTTCTTAAACCCAAACGGTCGTCAGCCCCAACTGGTTCTGGTGATGTCAAAGACAACTTTCTAATGGCGGCCATTAGAAACGGATCAAATTCAGCCTAACGACCGATTTGGGTTTAATTTGTCTTACACTCTTTTTCGAGGGCGAAGGTAAGAATATAAAATGAGAAATGGAAGAAACGGCGTGACCATTTCTTCCATTTTGCAAAAATTCAAAGAATCTTTGGTGTCTATAAGAAATTCTTGGCAGGAATACGACGAATCACGTTATCGTCTCCACAGACGAAAACAGATTCATTATTTCGTGCTTTCTCTTCCAGCATTTCCCGTTCGGCTATCTTTAAACCGTTGGTTATTTTCTCAACCATCTGAAGATGTTCAGCGTTTGACATATTCTTCTATTATTTTAAAATGTTCATTATCTTTTATTGTTGTTTCTTGATCCCTCCCCCCTGTGGCAACACGTTCAGCAACTCGCTCTATGGCCTGTTGAGGTGATTTCAACCAGAAATAAAGAAGTGTCACATCATATCCTTGTTGATGAGATTTCTCAACCAGATGAAAATACGAACGAGTGGAGAGAGTGGTCTCTATAGAGAAACTATCATTCTTCTGTAGTAATTCGCTAATTCGTTTTAACATCAATCGACCAGCCTCAATTGCTACTGATTCTGGATTAAATGGTGACAATCCGCGAGCAATCTCATCTGCATTTACAAACTCATTGCATTGCAGAATCTTGGGTAATATGGTATAAGATGCCGTTGTCTTACCTGCACCATTAGGTCCACTGATAATATAGAGATGTTTATCTGCCATAATTTTGGGCAAAGATAAGAATAATTTTTCAAACGACGTTCATTGTGAGCTATAAATTATTGTTTTTTGTATCTTGCATTTTATTCCTCAGGAGCATCGACTCACTCACATCCTCACATTGGGGGTAACGACAAAACGGCAGGCTCCAATGCCGTTTTGTCAGTTTCTTTTCTTCGGCACGCAGTTTGTGCGCCTAAGGGTAGAAACAATAAAAATAATAGGAGGACAAGAACATGACATTAGACAAGTTTACAATCAAAGCTCAGGAGGCCGTGCAGGAGGCTGTGAATACGGTTCAGCTGAACGGTCAGCAGGCCATAGAGCCTGTACATATTCTGAAAGGCTTGCTGGAGAAGGGGAAGGACGTGACGAGCTTCATCTTCCAGAAGCTGGGCGTGAACGGTCAGCAGATAGCGTTGCTGGCGGAACAGGAGATTAAGCACCTGCCGAAGGTGCAGGGTGGACAGCCTTACCTGTCGAACGATAGTAATAATGTACTCGTGCGTGCGCAGGAGACGGCACAGAAGATGGGCGACGAGTTTGTCAGCGTGGAGCCTGTGCTGCTGGCCTTGCTGAGTGTGAACTCTACGGCGTCGCGTATCCTGAAGGATGCGGGATGTACGGAGAAGGAGATGCTGCAGGCAGTCGGGGAACTGCGCCAGGGTCAGAAGGTGCAGTCGCAGAGTGCCGACGAGAACTACCAGAGCCTGGAGAAGTATGCCAAGAACCTGGTGTCGCTGGCCCGTCAGGGTAAGCTGGACCCGGTGATTGGGCGTGACGACGAGATTCGCCGCGTGCTGCAGATTCTGTCGCGTCGTACGAAGAACAACCCTATCCTGATAGGTGAGCCTGGCACGGGCAAGACGGCTATCGTGGAAGGTCTGGCGGGCCGTATCGTGCGTGGCGACGTGCCTGAGAACCTGAAGGACAAGCAGCTCTACTCATTAGACATGGGTGCGCTGGTGGCCGGCGCGAAGTACAAGGGTGAGTTTGAGGAGCGTCTGAAGGCAGTCATCAACGAGGTAACGAAAGCCGAGGGGCGCATTATCCTCTTCATCGACGAGATCCACACGCTGGTAGGTGCAGGTGGCGGCGAGGGTGCAATGGATGCGGCCAACATCCTGAAGCCTGCCCTGGCGCGTGGTGAACTCCGTGCCATCGGTGCCACGACGCTGAACGAGTACCAGAAATACTTCGAGAAGGACAAGGCCCTGGAGCGCCGTTTCCAGACGGTCATGGTGGACGAGCCTGACGAGCTGAGTGCCATCTCGATTCTGCGTGGCCTGAAGGAGCGTTACGAGAACCATCACAAGGTACGCATACAGGACGATGCCTGTATTGCTGCCGTGCAGCTGTCGGAGCGTTACATCAGCGAGCGCTTCCTACCCGACAAGGCCATTGACCTGATGGACGAGGCTGCTGCCAAGCTGCGCATGGAGCGTGACTCGGTGCCAGAGGAACTGGACGAGATTACACGTCGTCTGGCCCAGCTGGAGATAGAGCGCGAGGCCATCAAGCGCGAGGGTGACGAGCCGAAGATAGCCCAACTGGATAAGGACATTGCGGAGCTGCGTGAGCAGGAGACCCAGTTCCGTGCCAAATGGGAGGGCGAGCGCCAGCTGGTGAACAAAATCCAGCAGGACAAGCAGGAGATGGAGAACCTGAAGTACGAGGCCGAGCGTGCGGAGCGCGAGGGTGACTACGGTAAGGTGGCCGAGATCCGCTATTCGAAGCTGAAGGCCCTCGAAGACGACATCAAGCAGATTCAGGCACAACTGGCCTCTGCCCAGGACGGTAACTCGCTGGTGCGTGAGGAGGTGACAGCCGATGACATCGCAGAGGTCGTATCGCGCTGGACAGGCATCCCCGTCACCCGTATGATGCAGAGCGAACGCGAAAAACTGCTTCATCTGGAGGAGGAGTTGCACAAGCGCGTGATAGGTCAGGACGATGCCATTGTGGCTGTCTCTGACGCTGTACGTAGAAGCCGTGCAGGCTTGCAGGACCCGAAGCGCCCCATTGCTTCGTTCATCTTCTTGGGCACCACAGGTGTGGGTAAGACGGAGCTGGCCAAGGCACTGGCCGAGTACCTGTTCAACGACGAGTCGATGATGACACGTATAGACATGTCGGAGTATCAGGAGAAGCATACCGTGAGCCGGTTGATTGGCGCACCTCCGGGCTATGTGGGCTACGACGAGGGCGGACAGCTGACGGAGGCCGTGAGGCGCAAGCCTTACTCGGTGGTGCTGTTCGACGAAATAGAAAAAGCCCATCCCGACGTGTTCAACATCCTGTTGCAGGTGCTGGACGACGGACGACTGACGGACAACAAAGGTCGTACGGCTAATTTCAAGAACACCATCATCATCATGACGTCGAACGCCACACGCGAGCAGCTGAGGATAACCATGCGTCCGGAGTTCCTGAACCGTATAGACGAGACGATTACCTTCCAGCAGCTGACGCAGGAGCAGATTGCCGACGTGGTACGCCTGCAGATGAAGAAGGTGACGGAGATGCTGGAGCCTCAGGGCATCGTGTTGCAGACGACGGATGCTGCCGTCAGGTTCCTGGCACAGGAGGGCTACGACCCCGACTTCGGTGCACGACCTGTGAAGCGTGCCATACAGCACTTGGTGCTGAACGACCTGTCGCGCAAGATACTGGCTGACCAGGTAGACCGTACGAAGCCTATCATCATTGACGAGTTTGGCGACGGGCTGGTATTCAGGAACTAAAGGTAAAAGGATAACAGGATAACAGAAAAAAGTGATGAGGCTTTCAGCGCTTCATCACTTTTTTGATTTCCCCGTTGGGATAGCGCAGGATGGAAACGGGGCCGATGCGATAGAGTTCGCGCGGTTCGCCCTCGGTCTCCAGTTCGTCGATGCCTGTGCTCTGGTCGACGGTGAAGCGGAAGGAGGCGAGGCCATTCTCCACCTTGATGTCATGCAGCGACTTGTTCATCAGTTTCGTACCGTCACTGTTGGCATTCCACAGAGTGGCTTCGGGCTTGGAGTTGTTGGTCAGCGAGTCGTTTGCCTGATAGGGATAAGCCCAGCCATTACTATAATAGGTGGCGCTCTTGTTGTTGGCTGGGATGATAAGGTAATGCTTCTCGCTGGGGGTGTTAGGGGACGCGAACGGATCGCCCCAGATTTCCTTATCGAAGTGGATGTGGAAGACGACGATGCCATTGCCAGGCAGTGAGGTGTCCCAATCCTTCTGTTGACGGTTCTCAAGAAGGTAGTACTCCTGCTCGCAGCCATCATTGCGCACAAGGTATGCCTGTGGCTGGTCGCTGAGGGCAGGCATGTCGCTAATGGTTGTGGTGGAGGTGAGCTCGACGGGGGTGAGCCATCCCATGAGCCAGCGCTCGTGGGCCGAGTAGTTGGCAGGCCGGTAGCCACCACCGTTGCAGTTGCCGTAGTCCATGATTTCCCAGTCTTTGAGATACATGGTGGTACCATAGTAGAAGTCAGGGAAGCCGAAACAATGGGAGAACTCGTGGCAGATGGTGCCGAAGGAGGCTGAGTGATTGCCTTCCTCCTGCACGGCACAATAGCTGTCGACGGTATACTGGGTGCCGTCGTCGTTGGTGACGGTGCGGGGCTGGCAATACGCTTCCGTCGTAGGGTCTACATGCAGGCTGAGCCACCACTGATGGGGCCAGATGGTGTTGCTGCCGCCACCGTCGTTCATGCCTTTCCCGGCATAGACAATGAGTAGCTGGTTGACGTAGCCGTCGCCGTTCCAGTCGTAAAGGCTCCAGTCGATGTCGCGTGTCGACAGCACATCCATGATGTCGTTGACGAGGTACTGCGAGTTCTCGTCGTCAACGGAGTTGCTGGCATATCGGGAACGCCCCTCGCTGAGTTGCACATACTGCAGGTCGAATGTAAGGTAGAACTGCTGGTAGCTCTGGGCATAAAAGTAGTCGTGGACGGAACCCACGAAAGGTGCTTCGCTGTAACCCACTGCATTGAAAATCTTGTCCCATTTCTGCATGGTTGCGGACTCGTCGTCCTCGAACTGCCAATCGGAGAAAGAGGCCAGCACCACCAGCTGGTGACGGTCGCCATGGTAGAAGTCGCCTCCAACCTTGATATTGTCGTCAGCTGCGCAGAGACCACGGGTGACGCCCCCTCTCTGCACGCCCCTCCGGCAGCCACGCACAGACACGTCTTGTGCCGTTGCCGTCAGGGTGACAAGCAACAGCACAAAGAACATGACAATGTCGAGCTTATTTCGCATTCGGGCACCAGGGTTTGAGCTGCTTGAAGAAGTCGTTGCCCTTGTCGTCCACAAGGATGAAGGCTGGGAAGTCTTCGACGTCAATCTTCCAGATGGCCTCCATGCCCAGCTCAGGATATTCCACGCACTCGATGCTCTTGATGGAGCTCTGAGAGAGTACTGCAGCGACACCACCAATGCTTCCCAGATAGAAGCCGCCATGCTTCTGGCAGGCGTCGGTAACGACCTGCGAACGGTTACCCTTGGCAATCATGACCAGCGAGGCTCCTAACGACTGGAACTCGTCAACGTAGGGATCCATGCGGTTGGCCGTCGTGGGCCCCATAGACCCACAGGGATAACCCTCGGGCGTCTTGGCAGGACCAGCATAGAGCACGGGGTACTTCTTGAAATACTCGGGCATGGGCTCGCCAGCGTCGATGCGGGCCTTCAGCTTGGCATGGGCAATGTCGCGGGCTACAATGATGGTACCCTTCAGGTTGACACGGGTAGATACGGGATACTTGGACAGCTCCTTGCGGACAGCGTCGATGCCGTTGTTCAGGTCGATGACGATGGTGTTCTGACCCTCGCCAGCCTTGGCATACTCAGCGGGGATGAGCTCTGCGGGGTTCTCGTCCATCTGCTCGAGCCAGATGCCGTCAGCATTAATCTTGGCCTTGATGTTACGGTCGGCAGAGCAAGAAACGCCCATGCCGATAGGACAGGAGGCACCATGGCGGGGCAGGCGGACGACGCGGATGTCGTGAGCCAGTGCCTTACCACCGAACTGTGCTCCGAGTCCAATCTTGTGGGCCTCGTCAAGCAGCTTGTTCTCGAGGTCGATGTCGCGGAAGGCGCGTCCGGTCTCGTCGCCCGTAGTAGGCAGCGAGTCATAATACTTGATGCTGGCCAGCTTTACGGTGAGCAGGTTCTTCTCAGCAGAGGTACCGCCGATGACGAAGGCGATGTGGTAAGGAGGACAGGCCGCCGTACCCAGTGATTTCATTTTCTCTACCAGGAAAGGCAGCAGAGTGCCCTCGTTCTGGATAGTAGCCTTGGTCATGGGGTAGAAGTAGGTCTTGTTGGCAGAGCCTCCACCCTTGGCCACGAAGACGAAGCGATACTCAGCACCCTCTGTAGCCTCGATGTCTATCTGTGCAGGAAGGTTGCAACGGGTGTTCACCTCGTCGTACATGTTAAGAGGCGCATTCTGCGAATAGCGCAGGTTGTCCTGTGTGAAAGTGTTATAGACACCCAGCGAGAGTGCTTCCTCGTCCTCGAAGCCTGTCCATATCTGCTGACCTTTCTCGCCATGGATGATAGCCGTACCTGTATCCTGACAGAAAGGCAGGATGCCACGGGCAGCAACCTCGGCATTGCGCAGGAACTGCAGGGCTACGTACTTGTCGTTCTCGGATGTCTCAGGGTCGTTCAGAATAGCTGCCACCTGCAGGTTATGTTCGCGACGCAGCATGAACTCTACGTCGTGGAAAGCCTGCTGGGCCAGCAATGTCAGGGCTTCCTTCGACACCTTTACAATCTGCTTGCCTTCAAACTCTGCGGTGGTCACGCCTGCCTTTGAGAGCAGACGGTACTTGGTCTTGTCTTCGCCCAACTGGAACATCGGGGCGTACTTGAAATCAACTACATTTGCCATAATCGTTCGTATTTGTTTTTTAGTTATGTGAGCTATTAGCGTTCAAAGGTACGAATTAGTCAGCAAAACACCAAAAAAAAAGAGAAATTTCTTGCAGTAGCGGCTTATTTCGGTACCCGTAAGACGTTAGCAAGTTAGTGTGACGCTGGCAAGGGTATGAAAAATAATCGACTGAGCCAAAATAGTGGAGACAAAGGGAAAGACAAATGAAAAACCCCTGCTAGAGAAATCTCTAAGACAGGGGTTCATAATGAAAGGAGGAAAGTGGTACCTCCAGGAATCGAACCGGGGACACACGGATTTTCAGTCCGATGCTCTACCAACTGAGCTAAGGCACCATTTTGTTGTTTTCTAAGGCAATCCTCCTGATTGCGGGTGCAAAGGTACAAAGAAAAAATGGAGAATGAAGAAGGAACGAGGAAGAATCTTTCCGATGTTAACCTTTTTTAAGGAATCAGGCCGTTCTCGTCACTCCTTATTCCTCACTTCTCACTTAAAGGATTCCACCCTTGTGCTTTGAGTTCAAACTCCTGGTCGTCGCGTGTCACAAGCACATGACCAAGGCTCTCCTTGGTGATATGTCCGATGAGTTTGACATCGTCGATGGCCTGTATCTTCTCGTGGTCGCCAATGGGAACGGTGAACAGCAGCTCGTAGTCCTCGCCTCCGTTCAGGGCACAGGTGGTGACGTTCATATTGAGCTCCTCGGCCATAACGGCAGTCTGGTAGTCGATAGGAATCTGTTTCTCGAAGATGCGACAACCCACATGGCTCTGGGTGCAGATGTGCAACAACTCGCTCGACAGGCCGTCGGAGATGTCCATCATGGCAGTAGGACGGATGCCAGCCTCGCGCAGTCGTTGGACGATGTCGCCACGGGCCTCAGTCTTCAGCTGGCGTTGCAGCAGATATTCCTTGCCGGCGAAATCGGGTTGGAAGTCGGGTAGGGCAGTACCCTTGGCCTTTGCCTCGTCGACCATCTGGTAGTAGACAGCCTTCTCGCGCTCGAGCAGCTGGAGTCCCATATAGGCTGCTCCCAAGTCTCCGCTGACGCAGATGAGATCGGTCTCCCTGGCTCCGTTACGATAGATGATGTCCTCCTTGCGGGCTTCGCCAATGCAGGTGATGCTGATGGCCAGTCCTGTGTAACTGGAGGTGGTGTCGCCACCAACAATGTCGACGCCCCATTTGTCGCAAGCCATACGAAGGCCGGAATAGAACAGCTCCATATCCTCTACCGTGAAGCGCTTGCTCAAGGCTATTGATACGGTCATCTGACGGGGGATGCCGTTCATGGCAAAGATGTCACTGATGTTGACCATGGCCGACTTATAGCCCAGGTGTTGCAGGGTAATATAAGTAAGGTCGAAATGTACCCCTTCCATGAGCATATCGGTGGTGACGAGCACCTCGGTGTCAGGATAGTGCAAGACGGCACAGTCGTCGCCTACGCCATATAGGGTGGATGCGTTCTTGGGCTCTATGTCTTTCGTCAGACGGTCTATCAGACCAAATTCGCCTATTTTTTGGATTTCCATATCTTTGTAGGATGGTTGGAATGAATTTTACTTTTAGCGTTATTATTGATGTCCTCGGCACGGATAATCATCTCACGCATGATTTCTGTCATGAGGGGTTGTGCCTTATTGGCAGCTTCCTGCACTTCCTCGTGGCTGACCTCTACGGGCGTGTCGAAGCCTCCCAGGTCGGTAATGACGCTGATGCCGAAGGTGCGGATGCCACAATGATGCGCCACAATAACCTCTGGAACGGTAGACATGCCTATGGCATCGCCTCCCAGCATGTGATACATCTTATATTCGGCAGGGGTCTCGAAGGTGGGACCTTGTACGCCTACGTAGACACCGTAGGTGATGCGAATCTTGCGTTCGCGGGCAATCTCAGCAGCAGCTTTGATAAGGTTGGGATCGTAGGTTTCGTGCATATCAGGGAAGCGGGGACCTGTTGGGAAGTTCTTGCCACGTAGCGGATGCTCAGGGAAGAGGTTGATATGGTCGGTGATAATCATCAGGTCGCCTATCTTGAAGGCTGGGTTCATGCCACCTGCGGCATTGGAGACAAAGAGTGTCGTGATGCCCAACTCGTACATGACACGGACGGGGAAGGTGACAGCCTTCATGTCGTAGCCTTCATAGAAGTGGAAGCGACCTTGCATGGCCAGGATGTCAACACCCCCCAGCTTGCCGAAGATGAGCTTGCCGGAGTGGCCTTCTACGGTGGATACAGGGAAGTTAGGTATCTCGCTATAGGGGATTTCGAGCTTGTCAGTTATTTCGGAAGCTAATTGTCCGAGGCCCGTTCCCAGTATTATTGCAGTCGTTGGATTTGTTGACATCCTTGTTTTTAACCAGGATGCTGTTTCTTGAATTTTTGCGTACATAGCCAATAATATGATTGTTAAACATTTCTTTCTGCTCCTGCATAAAGGCGATACGGACAGGTAGTGCATACAGATTCTGACGAACCTCGTCGCTGAGTCCTTCAGCTTCCAGCAGTCGGGTGGCGTCTTTCTCGGTTGTAATGATGCACTTGGGACTCTTCATGCCGGCGAAGGTGTTGTTGATGAGCTGAACGTCCTTTGTTTTGAAGTGGTGATGGTCGCCAAAGGTCAGTGGTGACAGGTGCGGAATCATTGGCGACAGGTCGTGCTCCAGCTGCTTAGGAGAGGCTATGCCAGTAAGCAGCATGACGTGGGTGTCGCCCAAGGCTGTCAACAGGGGCTGGTGCCCCGCATGTCCTGTGTGAGGAAAGAGTGGTTTCAGCTTGTCGTATTCCAGGGTGGTGAAGTATAACTGTTGATACGGATAAAGATCCATAGCCCTGGTGATGACGCGATATTCCATGGGTTTTAGGTCCTTAGGACACTTGGTGACAATAACGATGTCGGCCCTGTTCTTTCCTGTAATGGGTTCGCGCATGCGTCCTGCAGGCAATAGCGTGTCGTAGATAATGAGCCGGTGGTAGTCTACCAGCATGATGTTAATGCCGGGCTTTACGTAGCGGTGCTGAAAGGCGTCGTCCAACAATATCACTTCCAGACGCTGGTCTTGCTCTGCCAACTGTTCAATACCATGGCAACGATTCTTGTCTACAGCAATGGTGATGTCAGGGAACTTCTGCTTTATCTGGAAGGGCTCGTCGCCAATCTCCTGCATGCTTGTCGTGGCGTCAGCCTTGATGAAGCCTTTGCTCTTACGCTTGTAGCCTCGACTGAGGACGGCAATGCGGAACTTCCCTTTCAACAGCTGGGCCAGATACTCGACATGCGGGGTCTTGCCGGTGCCTCCTACCGTGATGTTGCCTACGGAGATGACAGGTATGTCGAAGGCACGAGCTTTGAGGATTCCGATGTCGAACATCATATTCCTCAGCTTCACACCTAATCCGTAAGCCCAGCTCAACGGGAGGAGCCACTTGTTGATTTTAATGAAGTCGCCTTCCAAAACTACATGTGTTATTTAGATTCCCTATTGCCTTGTACTGACTGCCCTTACTATTATTTAATATGGATGTAGTAGGGCAGGCGAGCCTGGATGGCATTCCTGTTGTTGAGGTTCTTAACGAACACGAAGGGCTCGTAGTATTCGCCCAGCGTGGCTCGCAACTGCTCGTCCAGATAGCTGCCTCTCTCAGCTGTGCTCATCAGACTCTCAAACCAACTGGGCTGTTCTGGATAGCTCGTAGCATAATACCCGCTGAGTTTTGCCAGCTCGGCAGCTTTCTCGATGGCCTTGTCCAACCCGCCAATCTCGTCAACGAGCTTAATCTTCAGCGCGTCGTTAGCCAGCCAGACACGTCCCTGTGCAATCTCTTCGATAGCGTCTACCGACTGCTTTCGACCGTCTGCCACGCGCTTACGGAACAGCTCATAGCCACGTCCAATGTAACCTTCGAGCAGTTTCATCTCTTCCTCATTAAAAGGACGTGACGCGGTACCAAAGGCTGCATGCTTATTGGTCTTCACCTCGTCGAACTTAATGCCTAACTTCTCCTTCAGCAAACCACTGAAATCGGGGAACATGCCGAAGATGCCGATGGAACCCGTTATGGTTGTAGGCTCTGCTATAATATAGCTGGCTGGGCAGCTGATATAATAGCCACCCGATGCGGCGTAGCCACCCATCGATACTACGACAGGCTTCTTAGTCTTCAGTTGTGAGACGGAGTGCCAGATCTGCTCTGATGCGTATGCTGAACCACCAGGCGAGTTGACGCGTAACACAACGGCCTTTACGTCGTCGTCCTCAGCTAAAGCCTCCAGATCCTTGCAGACCACAGCGGCTATGATGTTGTCTCCATCAGAAACCATACTGCCTGCGTCAGAGTCAACTATCTCGCCATAGGCGTAGTAGACAGCCACCTGATCGCCCTCTTCCTTCTTCGGCTTCACCCCTTCCATGGCTGTCAGGTTCAGCTGCTTGATTTTCTCGTCAGCGTCTATCTTCAGCAGTTTCTTGATTTCTCCTTTTACCTCGTCGGTATAGATGAGCTTGTCCACCAGCTTCATCTTTACATATTCGTTGGGTGTGGAGAGAGTGATGAAACGGTCTGCATAGGCATTCAGCGAGTCAACGGCAATCTTACGGCTGGCAGATACTTCCTTCAGCATGACATCCCAGATGCCATTCATGTAGGCAGTAACCTGCTCGCGGTTGGGCTCGCTCATGCCGTCGGCTGTCATCATCTCTGGCGCACTCTTGTATTTGCCTACCTTGCAAAGCTGTATTTTCACGCCAAACTTAGCCAGCAGATCCTTGACGAAATAGGGGGAAGCACCCAAACCGTGCCAGTCGAGCATGCCCTGAGGATTCAGGAAAATCTTGTCGGCAACGCTGCAGATGTAATAAGTGGTCTGGTCGTAGGAGTCGGCATAGGCTACAATCCACTTGCCTGACTTCTTGAAATCTATCAGGGCCTCGCGCACTGCGTGTGTGGAGGCAGGTGAGTCTGACGAGAAAATGCCAGCCTCAATATAAATACCCTTGATGTTCTCGTTCTCCTTGGCTTTGCGGATGGCTGAGAGAATGTTGTCCAATCCCAGCTCTTCGCTCACCTGTCCAGTCAACATCGTCATCGGGTCTGGAGTGACACGCTCATCCATGATGCCTGATAGGTTCAGGGTGAACACAGAGTTTTCTTCCACTTTGGTGCTGCCGGCACTTGAGGCGGCCAAGCCAACCAGCGAGATTACAGAAAGGATACCCATGATAATTGTTATCAGAATAATACCTGTAACTGTCGCAAGAACGTATTTCAAAAAGTCTTTCATAAAAATTTGATAGTTTTATTTGGTTATCAAGGTGCAAAGATAGGAATTAATTTTTTAACTACCAAATTCTTCGACTGCCAAAGTGTCAGTTTTGCTCATTTGGCACGCTTTTCGCTAAGCTGTGTGCAGAAAAAGATTCAAAGTCTAATTAAAAATAAGTATTATGAACATCAAACCATTAGGAGACCGCGTGCTGGTATTGCCCGCACCGGCAGAAGAGAAAATCGGTGGCATCATCATTCCTGATACCGCCAAGGAAAAACCCCTTCACGGCACTATCAAGGCTGTAGGACAGGGTACAAAGGACGAAGAGATGATTCTCAAGGCTGGCGATGAAGTGCTGTATGGCAAGTACAGTGGCACAGAGCTGGAGTTTGAGGGCGAGAAGTATCTAATGATGCGTCAGAGCGACGTCCTGGCAGTCATCGAAAAGTAATCAGAATAATTAGTAATTATAACTATGGCAAAAGACATTAAATTCAATATTGAGGCCCGCGACCTGTTGAAGAATGGTGTGGACCAGTTGGCAAACGCAGTAAAGGTGACGCTGGGTCCTAAGGGACGCAACGTAGTGATTGAGAAGAAGTTCGGTGCTCCCCAGATTACCAAGGACGGTGTGACCGTAGCCAAGGAAATCGAGTTGGAGGACAAGTTCGAGAACACGGGTGCCCAGCTCGTAAAGAGTGTGGCTTCAAAGACTGGCGACGATGCAGGTGACGGTACGACAACTGCTACCATCTTGACCCAGTCAATCGTTACCGAAGGTCTGAAGAACGTTACTGCCGGTGCCAATCCGATGGACTTGAAGCGTGGTATCGATAAGGCTGTCAAGGCTGTTGTTGATTTCATTAAGGAGAATGCCGAGAAGGTTGACGACAACTACGATAAGATAGAGCAGGTAGCTACCGTCTCTGCCAACAACGACGAGGAGATTGGCAAGCTGTTGGCTGACGCTATGCGCAAAGTTTCCAAGGACGGTGTCATCACTATTGAGGAGAGCAAGAGTCGTGATACCCACATCGGTGTTGTCGAGGGTATGCAGTTCGATCGCGGCTATCTTTCTGGTTACTTTGTAACTGATTCAGAGAAGATGGAGTGCGTCATGGAGAATCCGTACATCCTCATCTATGACAAGAAGATTTCTAACATCAAGGACTTCCTGCCCATTCTGCAGCCTGCTGCAGAGAGCGGACGTCCCCTGCTGGTCATCGCTGAGGATGTTGACTCTGAGGCTCTGACGACGCTGGTTGTCAATCGTCTGCGTGGCGGCCTGAAGATTTGTGCTGTCAAGGCTCCTGGCTTTGGCGACCGTCGTAAGGCTATGCTTGAGGACATCGCTACGCTGACTGGTGGCGTCGTCATCAGCGAGGAGAAGGGCCTGAAGCTCGAGCAGGCAACACTGGAGATGCTGGGAACCTGCGACAAGGTGACAGTCTCCAAGGATAACACCACCATTGTAAACGGTGCTGGCGACAAGCAGGCCATTCAGGACCGCATCGCACAGATTAAGAAGGAAATCGAACTCACCACCTCTTCTTACGACAAGGAGAAGCTGCAGGAGCGCCTTGCCAAATTGGCAGGCGGTGTAGCTGTGCTCTACGTAGGTGCTAACAGCGAGGTAGAGATGAAGGAGAAGAAGGATCGCGTCGACGATGCGCTCTGCGCTACTCGTGCAGCCATCGAGGAAGGTGTCGTTGCCGGCGGTGGCACTACTTATATCCGCGCTCAGCAGGCTTTGGCTAACCTCAAGGGCGACAACGCCGACGAGCAGACTGGTATCAACATCATCTGCCGTGCCATTGAGGAGCCCCTGCGTCAGATTGTCAGCAACGCTGGCGAAGAGGGGGCTGTCGTTGTTCAGAAGGTTCGCGAGGGTAAGGGCGACTTCGGTTACAATGCCCGTCTCGATAAGTACGAGGACCTGCGCGAGGCAGGTGTCATCGACCCCGCCAAGGTAGCCCGTGTGGCCCTGGAGAATGCCGCTTCTATTGCTGGCATGTTCCTCACCACCGAGTGCCTCATCTGCGACAAGCCTGAGAAGGAGCCCGCTATGCCTATGGGAGGTGCTCCAGGCATGGGTGGCATGATGTAATCCACGAATATCCCCAAAATAGAGAGAAGGCAGTTTTTTACGACTGCCTTCTTTTGTTCGTACTGGACGAACAAAAGAAGAAAGATGAGGACAATGGCTGATTGCCAGGCTCGTTGGTTCACCTGCTTGATGACTGCTTCGTCACCATCCACAAAGCCTTGAATCATCTGCATGTTCTGAGTGTTGGCACGGTGGAAGATGTCGATGATGTCGCCTACTAAGAACCACAGCACGTTCATGAATATGCTCAGGCATCCTGGCTGCGACGACTTCCACTTCACCTATGTTCCGAATGGCCATATGGTCAGCATACCCAACTTCATGCTCTGCAAGCCGAAAGGAATACCGATGATGGTTATCATCAGTATCAGTCCTGCGATGAAATACTCCAAGGCTATGTGCAGGCCTCCGAATATGATCCAGATGATGTTTCCTAATGTCTTCATTCTAATCTCTTTCTAAAATTTCTGACTTTTAGACGTTATTCAGAGGTAAAAAGTTCTTGCTTGATGCAAGCGACGAAGCCGAGCGGCAAGGCTATCATGGAAGATGTAGGTAAGTGTCATGTTTACTCCTCCAGTTTTTGGGCTGGCCACCCGTAGTCTTGATACATTGTAACGTTGAGATTATTCTTTTTCACATAGTTTGCCAAAACCTTCCTGCGCAAGTCCTCTCGTTCTTCTGCATCGCTGTTGACAGCATGGAAAGTATCATACTTATCACCAAAGATGCGCTTGGCACTTGGAAGGTTTCTGGAGCCGTCCTCCACTTGGTCGAAAGCTATCACTTCAAAGCCCTTGGCTGTATATTGCATGTGCATCAAGCCAGGATGGCAGCCTCCAGAGACGCATTTCAGCGTGTCGCCCACCTGATT
This sequence comes from Prevotella sp., assembly GCA_017412705.1. GTDB lineage: Bacteria > Bacteroidota > Bacteroidia > Bacteroidales > Bacteroidaceae > Prevotella. Next base: position 3,120 of record JAFPWS010000075.1, on the reverse strand, counting down.
GTAGTTAAAGACCCAGAAATCACCCCACATCTTGACATCCTCTGTATTGCTGTCATCCCAGCTTATTATAGTATAGAAAGGTACGCAGTGTTCGCCTTTGGCATATTGGCTCCCGATTTCCTTAGACAAATAATCGACGATAGCTTGCGAACGAGTGATTGCCTGTTTGTTGACGAGCACGATATCTTTGTTTTCGCTTCCCTCCGTGTCGTTTTCAACTGCCGCCACCGGCTTGTTTGTGCAAGCTGCTATTGCAAGCAACATTGTAAATGCAAATAGAACCATTCGATTAAGCGAGAGCATAAAGAGTTTACTCTTTTTGCCGAGCGTGAGAATGGTCGAATAAAATTCATTCTTCTTCATTTTATTTCTAATCTTGGTTTTACTAATACCACTTGTAGCCGTGTTCTTTGCAATAGTCAATTGCTGGCTGATAGCCCTGAAATGTGGCCTTGTGAATCCACTTTAATCCCTTGCGCTCATCCTGCGGAACACCTGTGCCGGTCATCAGAAACCAGCCTGTAGCAAACTGTGCCTGAGCATCGCCGCCGTTGGCCGCCAGCTCATACCAGAAAGCACATTCCTCCAAGTTTTTCTCTACACCATCGCCATTCCAATAGGCTGCTCCGCAGTTCTTCTGGCTCAACACATGTCCTTGGAACGCGGCTTCACGATACCATAAGAATGCCTTGTGGTGGTCACATTCTACGCCATCACCAAGGTAATAGGCGTTAGCCACGTTCACCTGCGACTGCATATCACCCTTGTCTGCGGCCTTCATGTACCACTCAAAGGCTTTCTCCGCACTTTGCTCCACACCTTTGCCGTGATAGTAGCACTCGCCGACGTTGAAGCATCCATAGACATCATCCAGCTCTGCTGCCTTCATATACCACTCGAATGCCAGTTCAAGGCTGACCTTTACGCCAGTTCCACGCTCATAGCAGACACCGAGGTTGTTCATCGCCTTGGTGTCGCCCGCATAAGCCTTTTCGCGGTAATCGTCTGCTTTGTTTCTTTCTTTTGGCATGTGGTGAATTGTTATCGATTAAGATATGTTTGTTGTATCTATGTTCATTCCATTCGTCCCCATTTGAGTTCTTCACCTTCTTTGTCATACTGCTTACGCTTGCCGGTAGGAGGCTCCGTCAGGGTTATCTTCACGACGGCAGTACGCTCTAAACTGCGGGCAATGGCATCGTCAAAGGCGTCCATGTGTTTGGGCAGAAACCGCTGACAGATTGCCCTCAGTGCCTCTATCTTTTCGTTCCTATTCGTCACTATTTCTGCCCTGCCGACAGCCATCGACGATTTATACTGTAGCGTAAAGCTGCCATCCTTCGGCCCGACAGTCGGGGTGCATCGGGTGACTGCCGACAATGCCACAGTTGGATTGGCTGCTATGCAGTCCAGCTTCTCGCCCTCCAAGGCACAATGGAAGTAGAACGTCTTACCATCTGTGCGAACCAACGACAAGGGTACGCCGTATGGTGTGCCATTGGGTCGTGTGAAACTGACGGTGACATACGGTGCCTTATCCAACACCTCCATAGCGAAGGCGACATCCATTTCTCTGCTTGCTTTTCTCATTCTTCAATATTTAATGTCATTCTAATGTGGGGAATGCCGTCGAGCATGAAAGTCTCGGAGGATTGCTTGAATCCTACACTTTCATAGAAGGCTTTGGCATACTCCTGTGCCTCAATATCTATTTGTTTTGCACCGAAGTGCTCTTTTGCTGCTTCAATGGCATGAAGCAGCATCTGCCTGCCATAACCTTTGCCCCGTTCGGTAGTGATAACCCTTCCGATGGAAATGTCCTGCATGTGAGTACCTGCAGGACATACACGAGCCAAGGCAACCACCTTGCCTGCAACGGTCAGCCAGAGGTGAATGGACATCTGGTCATCGCCGTCCATGTCCTGATAGACGCAGTTCTGCTCGACAACAAACACCTCGCTACGAACCCTCAGAAGTTCGTATAGTTCATCTACTGTCAGTTCCTGGAATGTTTTCTGATGAAATACTGGCTTGTCTTTGAGTTTCTGATAAGCGAGACGCTCATCTCCATTTGCCAGATAGATGATGCCGCAATAGGTGAAACCGTGCTTTTCAATGTTGTGCTGCATTATAGTGTTGTCCCGATGGGTGTCAATACGAATGTTTGAATCCATTGAGAAACAAAAGTCCATGATGCTGTTGAATATGCCGTGAACCTCAGGATAGCTGGCAATACGATGAACAACATGATATGGCAGGTCATCGTCTAACCATTTGCCTTCATAGATTCTGGCATAGGTAGGCTCTGGGGATGACAGGGATGCGAAATAACCTACAATACGACCTCCGTCCTCAATGACAAAGCCGCCATTCTTCTCTATGTCGGCAGTTATGACAGCTTTCGACGGGTAGCCTTCTCCCCATTGGTGCATGTTACCTGACTGCCGCATAATTCCTTTTGCAGCATCCATGACCTTCATAATATCAGCCATGTCCGTTGGTCTTGCTTCTCTGATTATCTGCATGTGGTACTATTTAATGGGGTCTGAACAATACTCACGTCGGCCACAGTCCTTGCAGAACTTGCCAATCCACACATTATCGAACTGTACTTAATAAAGCTCATACTATCCCTAACTTCTTTGGTAGTTTACTAACAACCAACCTGTAAGATGCCATTATCTGCTCCTTGACAAAAGCATCGTCTAGCAATTCTAGATAAAGGTCGCTCCAATGGGTCTTGTTCATGTGGTAAGCAGGTCTGACACCATCGTAGCGTTCCCTCAGAGCAACACCTATTTCAGGCAGCAACTTTACTGCAACTCTTGGTTCTGGGGCATCAAGCTGCATCAATAGGAACCATTTCCCAGCAATTCTCCAAGAAATCCATTGCTCGGCAAACAGTTCTTCTGACACCTTTTCATTCAGACTCAATGCGTATTCTCTTACATCTTCTATGTTCATCTGTAGAATAAATAAATTGAGCCCACTTTAAAAAGTGGCAGTTTTACATAAATCCTGATATTCGGTTTTGTCATTGGCTGACATTCCGAGTGAAACATAGCTGACGACTGGTATTCGGATTATGTTTGTAAAAAACACCTCCAGCCTGCAGGAAGC
>JAFPWS010000074.1 GCA_017412705.1 Prevotella sp. | reverse complement strand
TCCTACCGTCAACGGCTACAGCCTGCTGTGGAACAACGATACAAAGCACTGGTACTACGGAGCGGCAGCAGGCGGCGTTACCAGCGTGGCTATGAGTGTCCCTACAGGCTTCAGCGTCAGCGGTTCGCCCATCACTGCAAGCGGAACGCTTGCCCTGACCTTCGCCAGCGGCTACTCCCTGCCCACCACGGCCAAACAGACACAGTGGGACACCGCTTACGGTTGGGGCGATCACTCGCAGGCAGGCTACCTGACAGGCATCACGCAGTCGATGGTGACAAGCGCACTGGGCTACACACCACTCAGCAACGCTACCACCTTCTGGGGGCAGGCAGCGAGCAACGGTGCCGTGAACGGCATCATGACGTTCTCGACGCTCGCGATGGCCACCAGTTATACAGACACATGGAGCGACGGCACCAACACGCATCCTTGGCATGGCTACGACCACCGGAAACCGAACACAGGTGTCTTCAGCACCACCATCTCAGACTATTTCGGCCTGACGCTCAAGACAGGTTCGGGCAACATAAGTATGAACCAAGCTGGCAATGTTGGTATAGGCACCAGCAACCCATCCTACAAGCTTGATGTATATGGCACCATGCGTATTATCGGCGTCGAGAGCAATGACATCACGGTAATCAGGAATACCAACGGTGCCATCACCACAAACGCGTTGTACGGACTTTCGGCCATTCGCCATGCGCTGTCGTTCAAGTGGTACAGTTCAGAGTGGCAGATAGGCAACTTGCGTAGTGCTGACACCAGCAGCGACGGCTTTGCCGTTACCGAGGGCAACAATAAACTGGCATTTCGTGTCTACAACGAGAGCTCATATGGATACATCGCACACGCCTTTGGCGGTATACGCGTCGGTGACGGCATGATAGTGTGGGACTCAGTCAACAATGCCCTGAAGGTGATAAAGCCAGACGGTACGGCTGCCAACTTCTACGCCACAGGTGCAGTGTCGGCCCTCGGAATGAGCGCAGGCACGTCATCCGTAGACACGATGGCGTTCAACTATCTGACGGTCAATACCCGACTGCACGTCAAAGGAAGTGGCTTTACGCATTCCTTCTATGGCGACAGCAACGGAAGCCTGGTTATTAGCGGTTCAGAGGGCGTTATAATTGACAATAACCTTATCGTCGACGGGTACGACATTAACACCGGCGGCGGAAGCATTTACACTGGTGGCGGCCGGGTGTTCCTCGATTCGAGCAGGTACATCTACGTCAGCGGCGGCAATCTCTACTATTATAACGGTTCAGTACGCAAACAAATAGCGTTCACCAGTTAAGACAGTCGTTCAGTTAACAACAAATCGCAATTATGGCATACAGCAATGGAACAATCACAGCCCCGGTTAGTGTGGCAGACGTACAGAAGGCCGTCCCCGTCATTCTGACGACGACCCTTAACGGTGTAACCTACCGCAGGCTGAGTGGCGACGTCGGCCTGTTGTGTAGCGCACAGGACGGCGACACCATATCCGGCAAGCTTACTATCGGAAGCACGACATACAATGTCACCTGGACAGTGCGCAGGTCTGCCGACATCAACAAGTGGGCGAAGTTCAAGCCCGTGAAGGTGGCGAAAATAGGCCGTCTTACATATTCAGAGATTGCCGACGCGAAGTTCGGGCTTGTGCCCGCACTGAACACAATACTGAAGACGTTCGGCGACGGAAGCGGCGGTGCCAACGTCACCGACTCAACGGTACTGGAGAACATACTGAACGCCAACCTGGACTGGACGTATAACCGGCCTACGGGCGGTACGAATTCACCCTACCGCCTGACGGACTTCTACGCACCGGCAGACAATGACGGCGGCTACGGCTACTACCACGACACACCCCAGCCTATGTCGGGCGTGTCAGACTGGGGGCTGAACCTGAAAGACATCGAAACGTGTCTCGGCTCCATCCCCTATACGGCAGGCTCTCCCATAAGTGCATGGAAGGTTGGTGTCAACACCGGTATCGCGGCACCCGTCTACAGCAGGCTGTCATTCAGGTTCGGCAGCTCGTCGTATGATAATGTCGGCGGCATGGATGTCAAGGCGATACCCCTCAACGACCTCTTGGGTATCATGAACACGGCTGAGTACTGGCGGCTGGCGATTGCCGTGCAGGTGCCGAGTAGTGAGGGTAATCTGCAGACGATGCGCTTCTTCAGCTCGCGCTGGTCCTTTTTGGATGCTCACGAGCAGTCGAACTCCCCGTCACTGGTGTTGCCGTGCCTGAGCACAAACCAGACACTATGCAACTACATCGTGGAATACGCCGACTACCTGAAGACGGTGAGCGGGACGGATGTCATAGGCAACACGAGGACTTCCGAGGCAAGCCCCACGTTCAGGCTTCCTGCCTGTCTGTGTCTGGTCAAGAGTATGTTCCTTGACAGGGACAGCATAAACGGCAACACGTACAACCACTGCAAGATTGGAGGCGAGAGCCTGATATACTCCACGCCGTCGGCTATGTCGAGGTTCGAGATTATAGTGACGGACAACAAGAACTACTCGAATACGGACGCCTACCAGCTGGCCGTCATCTCAAACGTATCTACAGGCACCTACGCACAGATGGGCGAGGAGTCATGGAAGCGCCATGAAATCAGGGCCGCAGTGCTCCAGCAGAAGGAGTACGCCATGCCTAACACCACCATATATTACAGGGTGACGTATTCATACGTGGCAGGTTACAGCGGCAACACGCCGCTCATCATAACTAACACCGCGGAGGGCGAAGTAACGCTGGCAACGTCCGGCAATACCCTTGTGTCGCTGACATTGGCTGGCGGCCCGAGCCTGACGATAAGCGAGAGAACACTAAGTACATCACCATTAAATGGATAAGACTATGAGCATCATGAATTCTATTGCATTGGCAGTGGCAGCGGTGATAGTCATCGCAGCCGTAGGAGTGGCCGTCTACAAGCACATCCGCAACAAGAGGGCTGACTTCAGTGACCGGGATTGAACATTATTAACAACTTCAAAAAAAATTATCGATTATGAGTACATTCAGCATTCAGAATGAGGTGATTAACGCACAGTTCACCTACGAGAACGAAGACATCACCGCCAGCGGTTCCTACACCAGGAACGCTTCCGACGGCAGCGTGACTTCCATCGGCGGTTCCGTCAACAAGAGCGATGCCGACGGCAACAGCGTCTACCTCTGCAGCTTTTCCGGCGGCCTTCGCAACGGCGTCATCAAGTACACAACCAGCGAAATCACCAAGGAGGACTACGACGACGTATGGGCTGCCATTACCGACATTGAGAACCACGTCACGGCAGACGTGCAGGAAGGAGGTGCCGCATGAAGAAGACAGTCAAAGTCTCTGTAGCCGCTCTGGCTCACAGAATCCTCTCTGCCAGCAAGTACACCTGTCTCAGCGATGCCGAGAAGGTGCAGCTGTGGCGTATCACCCGGCAGCTGGCCCCTGTCGCCACCAAGTACGACGGAGACGTGCAGGACGCCCGCGAGAAGATGATGCCTGACGACGGCTTCCAGGGGCGCTGGGACGACGCCGTCCGTTACCAGACCACCCAAAAAGGCATGACCGAGGGTGAGTACCTTGACTTCAACATTGAGCTGCGCGACTACAACAAGCTCGTCAGAGACGCCGTCAAGGAATATGGCGACAAGGAAGTCACCCTTGAGTTCGAGCCTCTTTCCGAGGAGTCCTTCTGTCACCTGATGGCCAGCAACGACTGGAACATGGACCAGGCCGTCACGGTCGGGGAGCTTATCGTCGAATAATCAGAGCAGAGCATTATGAACAGACGCAACGACATTCTATCCTGGGTGGAGGGCAACGATGTCCTCCTGGTGTGTTGGCTGTACGAGCAGGTCGCAGGTGGCAACGGTCGTGGTGTCTTCAGGGAGTTCCCCCTGGAGGAAGCCACCTCTCTGCAGGTCACCATCCACAATGCGCGTTCGTTCCGCGAGGTCGTGGCTCGGCGTGTCGAGGGCAGTGCCAACGGCCTTGTCCTGAGCATTCCCGCCGAGACCGAGAGAGGGCGTTACAGCGTCCGTGTGAAAGCCATGCTCAACGGTGCGGCTGTCGCCAGCTTCGAGAGCCCTGTCTTCTCCATTGTCGCCACGAACGCCGAGGCGAATACCGTATTCGAGCGTATTGGCGGTTCCCGCTCAGCCTCCTTTTCTATGGATATCGCCATTGTCGGCAGTGCAGTCGCTGCGGGCAAGAACGCCTACGAGCTATGGCTGGAGGCCGGCAACAGCGGTACGCTGGACGACTTCCTCAACCAGTATGTCACAGGCACGGCCACCCATGAGTCTGACGGTATGATGAGTGCCGAGGACAAGACCGACCTTGATGCCATCAAGGACATGAAGGTGCTGGGAGTCACCGAGGCCACAAACCTCTTCAACAGAATTTTTAACCCTATAACTGATTAATGATATGGCAACATTGAAACAAGTAGCTGCACAGCAGCAGATTGTCACAGACCTAAGTCTGGAGCAGACCCTTATCGACCTCAAGCTGTACATCACGACGCAGATGACCACCGAGAGCACGGCCCGCTCGAATGCGGTCAACAGTCTCCAGCAGCAGCTGGACACCCTTGTCGGCGGTGACGGCGACCTCGACAAGATCATCAACACCTTCAACGAGGTAAAGGCCTTCCTTGCCGACTACAGTGAGGATGACACCCTGAAGTCACTCATTGACGCCGTCGATACCGCTGTCTCTGCCGAGGCCGCGCGCGCCCAGGCTGCCGAGACGTCCCTCGGCCAGCGCATCACCGACGAACAGACCCGTGCTACTACCGCAGAGGGCGCCCTTTCCGGCCGCATCACGACACTGGAGAATGTCGAGGTCATGTCCGCCCAGGACGCCGCAACCCTGTTTGACTCCGTGTTCAACCCCCAGACGAATGAGCAAGAACCCTAAACAACCGAGCCATGGCTGATAACGTTCTGAACAAATTGTCCGGTACCGATGCCGAAACCGTCTTTCTGCAGAAGTTGAAGGCGGAGTTCGACAAGAAGAGCGACACCTCGCACACCCATGACGACCGGTACTACAAGAAGTCTGAGACCGATGCCAAGGTGCAGGAGGTGCAGGATGCGCTGGATCTGCACATCAGCCACTCCACCACCTGGTGCGGCTGCCGCTGGCGCCTTGACTCCGTAGCCACGGAAGGCGAGCCTGTGGGTTCCCTTGCCAAGATCGAGAAGATGGCCTCCATCTTCGGCCTGGGCGGTTACCTCGTCGCCAGCGACCACACGCGACAGAAACTGTCCGCTTCCGACCATAACTACCTTGCCGACGGCCAGCAGGCAGTCCTGGACGGCTCCGCAGGCCACTACCAGTGGGGGTCGAACGTCCCCATCTACTATGCACACTGGAAGGATACCGTCTACGAGTACGAAGCCATCGACATCGTGCCCATCCCCGGCCACAAAAATATCCGTTTCCCGGTCTTCTCGCGCAGCTGTGCAGGTTTTGCGGCCCTCGACCGCACCAACCTGGTGCTGATGTCCTGCATCAACAAGACCGCCCAGTTCCGTGGTGGCAACAACAGTAATTGGGACGGCACCTGGCGCAGCCTGCTCGGCAAGCCTGTCACGAATATCAACGTGGCCACTGTCGTCGGCTATGCCCGTGCCAACGGTACGCTATGGTTCGTCAATGAGCGTGCCGTGTTCTTCCTGACCGCAGTCATCAAGCGCATCTTCTTCCACAACCGTAACATCCAGGCAGCCGTCAATGCTACGTTGACCGCCGACAACCTTCCCCAGGGTGGTACCGGCCAGGGTGTGACACAGCATCCGAACTGGACGGAAGAATTGGCATACAATCCCTATATCGACCTCGACGCAGGCCTGGAGCTGGGTGACTATACCGGCTCTTTCAGTGTGACGGGTCTGAACAAGGACGACGAGGAGATTACACTGTCAGATATTCCGTCATTCTTGGGACTGAAGAACGACTACAAGTATCTGTGGGCAACGACAGAGGATGAGCTGTTCATCAATAACACCGACAAGACGCAGAGCATGTACATCGACAACAATATCGACGGGCATGTCTTTGACAGGTCTTCGATTGCGAATCATACGCTGATAGGCACCACTCCTTCAGCCAGTGCCTGGCAATGGATCAAGGAGATGCAGCTCGACAATGCCTGTATGGTACCGACAGTCATAGGAGCCAGCGAAACCACCGGCTGGGCTGACGGCTATTACAATCCAGCCTCAGGCAATACCGTCCTTCGCGGCGCTGTCCGTTTGGGCGACGCGAACAATGCCGGCCGAGCTGGCTCCGGTTGTCTCAATGGCGACAATGCGCCCTCGTATGCCGATGCGCACGGGGGCTTCGCGCTCTGTGAATTCTCGGAGGCCTTCACCACGGAGCCGACGTGGTATTAGGGTGCTCGGAGAGCACGAGGAACACCGGCGCGTCAGCGCCTCCCCCTCCGTTCCCATCGGACGGAGGGAATCTTAAAAATTTCTAAAATCGCTCTTTGACTTGTTGAACATAGGTGGAAATGTAGTACCTTTGTGCTCGCATTTCGGTGTAGGCGGAACTCCCACAGCTCCTTCGCGGCGCTATCCGTTTGGGCAACGCGAACAATGCCGGCCAAGCTGGCTCCGGCTGTCTCAATGGCAACAATGCGCCCTCGAATGCCAATGCGAACAGGGGCTTCGCGCTAACGAACCATAAAAGTATAAGGGAGTGAGCCTTTCCAATTGGAAGAATACAGCTGAGATGACGGCGAGGCTCGTAGGTTTCAGCCGAGCGCCATACCCGTCGGATGGGTTCTTAGAGCCCTCATGCACCACAGATCCCGAGACCCCAGAAAACCCCAGAAGACCCAGCCAGACCCAATTTTATTCACGTCAGACCCCAGAACAATGCGACGAATCCGCGACCATGGGGAGAACGAGACCGAGTCGAATATCCGCAAGGCCTTCTGCTTATTCTCTGAGGAAAAACATTCCAGAAAGAACGTGCAGAGATACGAGGCTGAGTTGGATACTCATGTCTCGGAAGTTCTCCGCGACATTCAGGACGAGACCTTTCGGCCGTCAGGCTATAAGGCGAAGACTATTCACGACAAGAAGGTCAGGGTGTTAGGAAAGGTTCCTATCTACGACCATCATGTCGAGGCTGCCGCCATCTTGCCGTATGAGAAAAGCATCTACGACTATATCAGCTGGCGGGCTCCTGCCGTGCGTCCCGGACTGGGAACCCATGCCATGTTCCGTTTCCTGCGGAATGCCATCTACAGGCATCCTGGGCTGGCCATGGGATACTGTCTTGCAGAGGATATCCATCACTATTTCCCGCTGATGGACCATTCCATTCTCAAGGAGAAGGTGAGCAACATGTTCAAGGAAGGGAAGCTCAGGCGTCTCATCTTCAAGGTCATCGACAGCTACCCCCAGGGCATCCCCCTCGGTATCAAGCTCGCCCAGCTGCTGGGCATGATCTACCTTGCCGACTTCGACCGCGAGGCCGTCCGTCTTTTCCGGATTGCCGACGACCCCGAGAAGATGGCCTATTGGAGAAGCCGCTATATCACTGCCAAGATACTGACGGCCTGCACACCTGACGACAGGAATCTGCTCGACCAGGGCAGCCAGGCTATCGGCCGTCGTTTCGACGAGCTGGTAGGCAGGGGCCTTCCGCATTATTACCGTTTCGTCGACAACATCATCAATCTCCATGAGGACAAAGCCTTTCTTCTAATGGTTCGCGACTTGGAGATCATGCATCTCACGCGCGACTACCATTGCCTGATGAATACCGATTACAATGTCCGTCCGGTATGGATGGGCGAGCGCCTGATCGGTTACGGGTTCTTCCCATGCAAGACAGCCGTCTCCAAGACGAACAAGAAGAATCTGGCGAGGAAGGTCAGGAAGCTGCAGAGGCTGGGTTTCAACGAAGAGCAGATACGTGTAAGGTTGTCGAGCATGTTTGCTTATGCAAAGCACGCTAATTCTATTAATCTATTTTATAAACTAGGTATGGAGAAAACATTAGGAAAAATCATCAAGAAGAGGCGTGTCAAGCCGCCATTCCCAGGAATGCAGCCAGAGCAGAAGTACGTTTTTTCGGAGCTTGTCAAGCAGGAAGGCGAGAGATGCGTCGGCTGGGACAAGAAGATATACCTTCTGGAGTGCAAGGTGACGGACAGCAAGTACAAGGAGGACGTGCTTGTCAACGTCTCCGACTCACAGGGTGAGCAGCAGCAGGTTGTCAAGAAGGTCACGGGCAAGGCGCTGGCTTTCCGTTTCAAGAAGATCCTTCAGACCTTTGTCACCACCGGTACCAACGGTGAGGAGGTGGAGACCTACACTTTCGAGAAGGTGAAGGACAAGGAGGGCCATCCTACGGAGGTCGATGCGGAATACTACAGCTGGAGCGGCAGCAAGATCATGATTGACCAGGCCATCAACGACTTCACCATTGAGGACCTGCCGTCCCCCACCTATGTCACGCAGTTCGAGGGCAAGCAAGGTAAGAGTTACACTAAGTTCACATAGTTATGGAGAAAGTACAGTTTTCAGCAGTCTACCAGCAGCCGATGACCATGGCCAAGTATGATGCCACGCACATTATCGGCTACATGAACGAGGAGGTGTTGCCCGACTACACTCCTGAAGTTACGGAACCCGGGGAGGAGGCATCCCCCGTCACCGCGTACCGCTATACAGGCACGGAGCGCGACGGCGGCACCGTCATGCCGTGCGGCGACGCCACGTCCTACCCGGAGGTGACGAACGCCATCATCCGCTCGAAGTACACCGAGAGCGACGAGATGGCCATCCATCGCCACTACGGAAACGACCCGTCCCTGTATGCTGACGAGTGGAGGGAGTACAACGCCTTCTGCGAGTCGGCCAAGCAGCTGGCCAGGAGCTGGCTCGGCATCTGACAGAGAGACCTTCCCGTTGCGGAAGGTCTTTCTGTATTCTCGCATTACCTGCTTACCTTTTATATTTGCAGTCAAAAGTAATGCGTATGAGCTATATAACCCTCAGTTCCTTTTCTGGGCACTACTTCACATCCGACATTCCTGACATCCGGGAGGCCGTCAGCTCCAGTGCCGTCAAGGCAGAGGTGACGCTGACAAACCTCAACACCGGCGACGTCTACTTCAAGGAGACCCTGTGGCCTGTCAGCGGCTTCGTCACCCTTACCGACATCGGCCGGCTGCTGGAGCCTTTCGCCAGGGCCAGCCTGGTCATCCCCCTGCAGGTCGCCGTCCGCCAGCTGAGCAGCAGTGACAGCACGGTCAAGACCGGCACCTCCTCGGCCACCATCCTCTTCTCCCTTTGCGATGTGGGCATGACGGCCTCCGAGTTCTACGGCAGCCGATTCCTGACCATCCTTGACGGCCCCAAGGTGACGGCCCAGGGCAGGCTCGAGTACCTGCACTATTACGGCAGCGATGCGGCGTCCTGTGTGGCCGTCTACTCCGACGGGACGACCGCCACCTTCACCCCTCAGGCCATTGCCGGCAACGGCAGCTACACCACCATAGACGTCAGTCCGTCGAACTTCGTGCGGTCGGGGAAGACCCTTGTCTGCTATAGCGTGACGGCGGGCCTCCGCAGCCAGCAGTTCCAGATGGACCTCCGCAATCCCGACTGCGCCCCCATCCTCATCTTCGACAACTCTTTCGGTGTCCAGGAGCTGCTCTACTGCACGGGCACCCATCGCGTAGAGCCCACCTACGAGCGCAAGCAGGCCCGCATCGGCAAGAACCTGCGCAACTACTCCATCCGCGAGACCAGGACGTTCCATGCCGACACGGGCATCCTCAACACCGCCATGGCGCAGTGGGTCGACGAGCTGTTCCGCTCCCAGGAGGTCTATGTGGTGAACATCGTGGGCGGCTATCCCGACATCGGCAAGGAAGTGGTTATCACGGACAGCAAGAGCGAGATCACGAACGACGACGACTACCTGCCCTCCCACACCTTCAGCTACCAGTACGCCCAGCGCATCCACAACGTGATACAGACGACCCGTGCAGGCAGGATCTTCGACAACACCTTCGACGCCACTTTCAATTAGGACACCATGAATACAGCCCTTTACCTCAAAGATGTCCAGCTCTTCCTGGACCACGCGAAACAGACACGTGAACCGGTAACCCTTACAGCCCTGAAGGCTGACGGCACCCTGCTCCAGCTTGACGGCTGGATATGTATCAGCGGCTGGTGGACCAAGGGGTACCACGACTTCCGCAGTCCCGTCAGCGGTCAGATACGCAAGGTGCGCGACGTGTTGATTTTCAATGTGAACGGACACCCAGTATATATATAATATGGAAAGAATAGAAAGTTTTGTTTTTGACCTCCCGAACGACCGGCTTTCCGATACGGTCACCAGCGGAAGCCTGTACTCGTCTCCCGAGAAGCTGACGGAGATAGAGGTCAAGGCGAAAGACGGAAAGACGTACACCATCATCGGGTGGGGTAACGACAACCAGCTGCCCTATGAGATAAAGGACAAGGTGGAGCGCAACAGCGTGATGATGCAGAACAAGTTCTTCAACCTGCTCACCTGCTACGGCCGCGGCCTGGAGTACATGGACGTTGCCACGCTGGGCGACAAGGAGCCCAAGCCCACCCGTGACAAGGATATCAGGCGCTGGCTGCTGCGCAGCTCCGTCAAGCGCTTCTTCGCCGAGCAGATTGTCGATCTGAAGTATTACTTCTTCGCCGTCGCTGTCGTCATTCTCGACCGTCAGCGCCAGACTATCGTGAAGATAGTCCACAAGGACGCCTGCCACTGCAGGTTCCAGAAGGCCGACGACAGAACCGGGCGCATCGGCCACGTCCTCTTTGCCGACTGGAAGGACGACAACGCCCCCGACAATGTCGAGGCCATCCCCCTGCTCGACGAGCAGGACCCGCTGGGCGACCTGATGGCCCGCACGGGACGCGAGAGAGACCTCTACAACAATTTCACCCCCGACAGGGCCAGTTGCTGCATGTATGCCGTGGTCTGCAAGATTCCGACGCCGGGCTGCCAGTACTATCCCATCCCGACCTACAGCGCCGTCTTCCGTGACGGCTGGTATGACATCTACGGCCTGCTCACGGCAGCCAAGAAGGCCAAGATCAAGAACGGCCAGAATATCCGCTACCATGTCGAGATCAACCTCGAGTTCTGGGAGAGCCGTGCCCGCTCCCGCGGCATCAGCATCGGCTCCACTGCCTTCGAGGACATGAAGACAGAGTTCATCGACCAGCTGAAGATGTATCTCGGCGGTTCGCAGAACAGCGACAAGGTTGTCTGGAGCGAGTTCGAGAGTCTTATCGACGGCAAGGAGAAGCATTACCTGAAGATCAATGTCGTCGACACCTCCAAGGCAGGCAGCGAGTACAACGACGATGTTGCCGAGGCGGCCAACGTGCTGTGCTACGACGACAATGTACACCCCAACCTTGCCGGTGCCACTCCAGGAAAGAGCCAGATGAACAATTCGGGCAGCGACAAGCGCGAGCTGTTCACCATGAAGCAGTCCCTCGAGACCCTTCCCCACGACATGCTGCTGACCGTCCACCACCTCGCCATCTGTTTCAACGGATGGGAGGATCGCGTGGAGCCTGTCATTCCGATGATCATCCTCACCACGCTCGACAAGAATACCGACGCCAAGCAGGTGAACATGAACAACAACGCCAATTCAGACGACAATGGAAATAATCAAGGAAATCAGTAAGGAAGTGTTCGAGAACTACGTTCCCGCGGCCCGCATGCCCGAGCGTAGCAGCAGTGTGTTCACGCGCCTCCAGGAGCAGCTCGAGATTGCCAGCCGCCAGCTGGAGGACATCGCGGGTCCCGTCATCTGGACCTATATCGAGTCCAGCGAGTCGCTCATGCGTGCAGTCCTGCGCCTCGTGTGCCTCAGGGCCTTCATCCTCTCGGCGCGTTCGCTCGACGTGGTACTGACGGCTACCGGCTTCGGCATCGTCAGCACCAACAGTACGGCCCCTGCCAGCAAGGCCCGCGTCGATGCGCTCATCGACGACTGCCTCCTGCGGGCGGCGGAAGCCCTTGACGACATCCTCGGGGAGCTGATGCGGACGGAAGGGTGGGGCACCACCGCCCACGCCCGCCAGGCTGTGACGTGCCTGTTCTGGAGCATCGGCCATCTGCGCAAGCACACCACGCTGCGCTATACCGCAGAGAGCTGGCAGACGGCCAGCGGCCTGGCCATTGTCGCCGACGGCTTCCTGCGCAAGGCCATCAGCGGCGAGTACATGGATGAGCTGCTGGAGAAGCTGCGCACGTCGACCCTCGGCGACGCCGACACCGTCATCGTCGAGAAGTGCCTGAGCTTCACGGGTGCCTTCATCAGCGGCTACGAGCAGAACCGCCGTCCCAACCAGCTGATGCTCGACGACATTGTCGGTCAGCTGGAGACCCACATACAGCTGTACCCCACCTATCAGAACTCCGAGACATACAAAGGACGCCATGCCCAACGCTACACGAACAAGCAGGATGACCCCACGTTCTTCTTTATGTAGACACGTCAGCTTCACCGTTCCCGCGGCGTGGGACGGGTTGACACAGCAGCAGCTGCACTACGTCCTGAAGCTGTACCACATCTACGGCCATCACCCGTCGGGGCTGGCTGCCGTCAAGACGTGTGCGCTGCGCTACTTCTGCGGCTTCCGTGTCGTCCGCCCCACCGATGCAGGCTGGCTCTGCCGGCTGAACGACACCGGGCGCGACTTTCTCCTCAACCCCGAGCTGGTGCCCGCCATGGAGGAGCAGCTGTCGTGGCTGGAGCACCCCGAGGACATGACCGTCCGTATAGAGAAGATAGGCGACTACGAGGCTGCCAGCCAGTGGCTGCAGGGATACCCCTTCGGCAACTACCTTGCCCTCGAGAACCACTATCAGGCCTATCTTCTGACCAACGACCCCAAGCAGCTGGACAGGATGCTGCACTTCCTGTACGGCATCAGGTTGACACCCTACGTCAGCATTGACGTCGAGCCTCACGTCCTACTGTCGGTCTTCTTCTGGTATACGGCCGTCAAGAAGCGCCTCAGTCAGGTGTTCACGCACTTCCTGAGGCCTGTCGGCGAGGGTGTCCAGAGCGGCACCAGGCAGACGCAGTTCGAGATGATGCAGATGCAGGTACGCCTGCTTACCAAAGGCGACGTCACCCGCTACCAGCAAGTCATGGACTCCGACACCTGGCAGGCGCTCTACGAGCTGGACGCCCTTACCCGTGAGTCTGAAGAATTCAAGAAGAAACACCCAAAGACCTGATATGGAAAACAGAATGTTCGACGCCGTCGGTTATTTCACCGACATGTGCCAGCGCAACAAGCTGGCGCTGGAGGAGGGCTTCCAGCCTGTTGTCATCAGCGGACCCGACAACCTGGAGGGCATCTTTGAACTCTACCGTGACCACGACCGCTTCGTGGCTGTCAGCGACACCAACACGGGCAGCCTCTCTTCTCCTGACGGCACCTACGGCTTCACGAAGCGCCGTGCATACACCGTCTTCATCCTGTCAGCCTACGAGCACGACAACATGGACGACCGCCAGCGGCAGCTGGAGCTTTGCCGCCGGCTGTTCCTGCAGCTCGTCTCGCGCATCCTCCGCGACAAGTACACCTACCGTGAGGAGCTGACGTACATCGACACCCAGAACATCCCCAACCAGGAGCTGGGCCGCTACTACCTCTCGGGCATGACGGGCCTGTTCTTCACCATCTACGTCCAGGAACCCGTGGACCTTGTGTACGACGATGAGCAGTGGACGTGAGATCAGGCGCCCTGTCAGCGAGGAGGACATCCGCCGCTGGGAGCAGGCGTGGACGGAGATGATGGTGACCATCTGGCGCGAGAACATCCTGCGCCTCGGCATCGTCGACACCATGACGCTGCACAACAAGATGAGCCACCGCATAACAGACACCGGCGGCCAGATACAGATAGCCCACGAGTTCATGCTGTACGGCATCTATGTGGCCCGTGGCGTCGGCAACGGCTACCGTCGCGGCAACCCCGGCGACCTGGACATCCTGAACAAGGACTACCGCAAGGCCCACGGCCTGAACAAACCCCGCAGGACAGGCCTGAAGTACTCCGACGGCAGCGACAAGTACACCAGCGGCAAGCCCCGTGAGAAGCGCGACTGGTTCACGGGCCGCTACCTCTCCAGCATCGACGTGCTGAACCGGGTCGAGGTGCAGCTCTACGGCGAGGCCTACATGGGCACCCTGTCGAACGTCGTCGACGCCATGTTCGGCAGCGTCAGGGTCTCGGGCAGCATGGGCACGGTGGTCACGCCCGCACTCTCCCGTTTTTAGTATTCTCGCTTCCCATGGCAACACCTACCTTTGTGGAAAAATGACACGATAGTTATGGAACGACTGACAACCCTTCTCTTCTGCAGCGGCATCATGCTGCTGGCATACGTCATCATCCTGGGCCTTATCTTCTGCGACCTCCGTGCGGGCATCCGCAAGGCCAAGCAACAGGGCAAGTACCGTACCAGTGCGGGCTACAAGCGCACCATAGAGAAGATTTCGAAGTACTACAACATGACTTTCGCCCTGTCGCTCCTCGATGCCCTCCAGCTGGCCATCATCTTCTTCCTCTACCACTTCTACCGCATCGACATCGTCATGATTCCCTGGTTCACGCTGATAGCCCTCGGCTATGTGGGCTTTGTCGAGGTGAAGAGCATCTGGGAGCCTGCCGACATCAAGGAGCGCAAGCTGCAGCAGGACTACAAGCTGGCGCTGATTGCCCTGATCCGCGAGTACGGTACCGTCGAGAACCTCTTCCGTGCCCTGAACGTCACGAAGGAAGACACGATAAACCCCGATTTGATTGACCCTAACACGAAAGACTATGGAAGAACTGACTATTGAGCAGCTCCGGACGGCCATGCCCCATGCCTCCATGGCACGGTGCCGCGAGTTCCTGAAACCCATCAACAACGCGATGTTCCGGTACAACATCGACACCCCGCTGCGGGCGGCCCACTTCCTCGCACAGTGCGCCTGGGAGAGCGGGTCGCTGCGCTACGTCGAGGAGATTGCCAGCGGAGCGGCCTACGACACGGGGCGCAAGGCGCAGGCCCTCGGCAACACCCCTCAGGCCGACGGCGACGGACAGCGCTACAAGGGCCGCGGGCTGCTGCAAGTGACAGGCCGCACGAACTACAAGCTCTACGGCATCATCATAGGCAAGGATATGGAGGACATGAACGAGCGGAACTGGCTGCTGCTGCGCCAGCCCCGCTATGCCGCCGACTCAGCAGGCTGGTTCTGGAAGACCCACGGCCTGAACGAGCGTGCCGACCGCGACGAGCATACCAACATCACGAGAATCATCAACGGCTCCACCGCCACGGCCTCCAGGCGCCTGCCGTACCTCCGTGTGGCGAAGATAGCGGTAGGACTCATAAAAGCGTAACATCATGAAAAGAATAGCATTGCAAATCTTCATCCCCCTCCTGCTGCTTGCCGCAGCCTTCGCCCACGCACGCTGGCAGAGCATCGGCTACGAGCAGGAGATACAGCATCTCAAGTCAGAGCTGGCCTACGCCATGACCTTCACGCCCCTCGAGCGCGACACCATCCTCCTGCCGGGCGACACCGTCTACCGCGAGGCCGTCAGCTCCAAGGTCATCCGGGCGGAGCTTGCCGACCTCAGACGGCAGCACCTCGTCGACGAGGACCTCATCAAGACCCTCGGCCTCAGGCTCAAGCAGCTGGAGGCCGTCCAGACCACGGTCACCGAGACAGAGGACAGCGTGAAAGCGGAAGTCAATAGTCATAATAAGGTTTTTAGTTATTGCGACGAGTGGAGCCACCTGCAGTTCCGCCTGCAGGACTCCACTTTCTACTACAACATCCGCGACTCACTGGCGACCGTCGTGCACCGCGAGTACAAGCACCGCTTCCTGTGGTTCCGCTGGGGCACCAAGGGCTACAAGGTGACGCTGATCAACTTCAACCCGCGCGCGCACATACGATACAATACCTATATAAAACCGGAATAGCAAATACCTCTCTTCCAAACCATGTTTAAATAAATTAATAGAAAAGTTCGTTTGATTTCATCTCCGAGGTTCCTGGCTTGTGAAAGTCGGGAACTTTTTTCAGCCTCTTGCACGTTTCTCGGTTTTATTGTGTAATTTTGCGGCATGAACCAAGACAAGTACATCCCCGACAACGTATTCCGCCACGAGTTCCCCGCAGACCTCGGCAGGATAGAGACCCCGCTGCGGGTGCTAAACCTGAATCCGAATCGGGAGTTGATTGTCAATGCCGTATGGGACACAGGTGCCTCTTATTCTTCCGTAGCCCCGTGGGTGGTTAAAAGGCTGGAGCTTCCTGCTGACGGCAAGGCGTTAAGCATCGGCGTAGGCGGTCCCATAGACGGCAGCATATCCATTTGCTTTGCCTTTCCTGGCAACAGTCGCTATGCGGCGCTGGTGGAAGCGTCGTGGCTGCCGGACGTGAAGGGTGTGCCGGACTTCATCATCGGACTGGACATCATCCTGATGGGCGAGATGGTGTTGCGTCCGAAGGGTGACAAGTCGGAGCTGCTCTTCACCTTCGACACGTCGAGGTTCATTGATTTCGAGGGTGACGACTCAGTGACCACGATGCGGAAGATGACTGTTTTTCATGAGAAACTGCGCCAAACCTGGGCGAAATTCAACAGAAAATAAAAACTTATATTGCGTTTTCCTTTTTTTCTTAGATGTACCAAAATCGCCAAAATGCGTTCTGAAAATGTCGAAATCGGCGATAAAATCACTAAAATGCCTCCGATTTTCGCGGTTGAGCGTATTTTTCCTTCGTTTTTCTTTGGTAATTACATTTTTCTTCGCACTTTTGCAGCGATAATTCTAAAAACTACATTATGAAAAAGGTCATTTTTATTATGGTCATGGCGCTGATGGGCGCTAAGGTGAGTGCGCAAAACGCAACTCAACCAGGTGAGAAGTATGCTTATTGCATTATGCAATGTTTTGGCAAATTATTCAGTTCGAAGTATGTCGTTACACTTGATTTTGGAGAGGTCATAAGCAAAAGAAAGCAGATATACGAGAACGGCAAGAAAAAGCATTTCAATAGCAATGGAGAGAGTCTTAATTACATGGGAAAACGTGGATGGGAAGTGGTCAGCACCTATACTGACCGTGACTTCAAGCAGCAGTTAGTCTTATACTTTGTCCTCAAAAAGAAGATTGAGTCTGATGACGATATAATGAATGGCCTTGAAGTTCAAGATTCGGAGGATTAAAATATATTCCGTCTAAA
Organism: Prevotella sp.; assembly: GCA_017412705.1. Classification (GTDB taxonomy): domain Bacteria; phylum Bacteroidota; class Bacteroidia; order Bacteroidales; family Bacteroidaceae; genus Prevotella. The sequence continues at coordinate 94,662 of JAFPWS010000074.1, read as the reverse complement.
TAGCTACACATTTTCCCGAAATCTCTTGCAGGTTTCGGGATTTTTGTCTATCTTTGCCATCGCTAAACAAAGCAGAGCGCTCAGCTCCGAGGGCGGTGAGAGACGCCCGAGTAACGACTCTGGGCATTTTTTTATGTCCATACTTCCGAGACCTGCCAGAGGTCTCACTACACCAATAGCGGTGGCCACCCAGTAGAATATAAAGTCCTCGGACTAAAATCTGCTTTGTTTAGCGACAGGGAGGGCTGCCGCTTTCTCTGTCTCATAGGGGAAGGCGCTCCTCGCCGTGAGGCAGGAGATGAACGAAGAACCGCCCGCAAGGGTCATGTCTGGAACCTAGAGACGCCTTCCTCCCCAGGGGGAGATGCTCCCATCCGCGAGGACGGAGAACCTGGCAGGGATTAAATGGCGTCGGACAGGTGCCCCTAGCTCTCCCCCTATTTTCAAGGAAACAAACCGCACAGGGCGGATCCCTGTATAGCTAAACAAAGCAGTAATATGCAACAGTTAACCCTTCAATTTGATGGCTACGCTCCGATAGGAGGCAGCATCGACGCGGGCACGGCGAAACAGTGCCATCGAGTAAAGTTACATGAGATTTCAGTAGGCTGGGCTCTCAGGAAGGTCAACGCATCAGCGGCTCTCCAGCAAGTGGTAAGCCGTGTGAAGCTCTTCTCTCAGGCAGCGGTAGTGGTCGCTTTCGGTTTCTCACTCTTGTTTCTCGCAGCAGTTATAGAAGGATAGGCGTATGATACTCTCAGAATACCAGGCCAAGCGTGAGGCCCTCGAGAAGAAGATGCAGGAGATTGGCGAGCGCGAGGCGGCGCACAAGATGGAGCTCAGCATCAAGCACCAGGCACAGCTGCAGAAAATCGCCTCGCAGATAGGCAACCTGAAGCACCAGCGGGCCGAGGTCAACAAGCAGTACGAGAATGACAAGGCGTGGTTCCACCGCAAGTACCGCGACGAGAAGCGCCAGGTGACCCAGCAGATGCATGCGCTGCGCATGGAGTACCTGACCGTCAACGGCGTCCAGGACGTGCGCCCTGCGAAACTTACCCCCCCCTCTACTTTAGAGCAGCATGACGATGAATAAGATGACGCTTACCCCGGAACTGACAGCAGCGCTGTCCGGCTTCCTCGACAGGGAGGGGCTGGAGAACCGCATCGACCTGCTGAACAGCATCGAAGACCATTACTTCGACGACGACAGCGGAGAACCCGCAGAGGTTCTCGACACTCTGAGGTGCCTGCGCTACCTGAAGCAGGATTTGAAGAAGATACTTGACGCAACCCTAAAGACAGAAGAGCCATGAGCAAGGAGAAAGAACAGGAAGTGAGCATTTTAGACTGCTTGCTGGACGCCTACTTCATGCATCAGAAGGACAGCGGGCGCTGGACGTCGCAGGACATCTGCGACAACCTGCGCGAGACTGCCAGGCTGGAGCCCGACCAGGTGACAGGCTACATGCTGAAGCACGGCTACCGGCTGGAGCGCGACGACGACCGGCTGGTGTGGACAGAATGACAACATTGTCCCTTTGTGGTATTTTTTTCAGCGGGGCCATGCGGTCCGTGAGGATAGTTCCCGCTGTTTTTATTTGGAACATTCAGAAATAATTCTTATATTTGCAGCATGAAAGAGAATAAAACCGTTCAAAAGGTGTAAGCGTATGGAGTTCTTGGCATTGTTACCCATCGTATGGCTGGTGGTGTTCCTGGTAACCAGGGACGGCTCCGGCAAAGGATGAGCTGGAACGGAAGCTTGAGGAGCTTGCCGAGCAGATCGCCCGGGACGCAGAACAGGAACGGGACAGACATTAGTATTTTCACTATCATGGGAATAGCGGTATATTTGCGGAAAACAAATATACCGTTTTTCTATGGCAAACCATAACGAAACATTCCAGGCTACCATTGAGATTAATTCCAAGCAGGCCCAGTCGCGTCTGAAAGAGCTGCAGGCAGAACAGAAGAAGCTGCTCGACGAGCAGAAGGCGCTGTACGCCCAGGGCACCAAGGAGTCGAAGAAGCAGGCTGACGCCATGCAGAAGGACATCAACCGTGTCAGTCGCGACATCAAGGAGGAGACCCGTCACGTGAACGGCCTCAATGCTGCGCTGAAGACCGTGGCGGACAAGACCTACAAGGACCTGCGGCAGGAGGTGGCCCAGCTGAACCGCCTGCTGCGCGACGGCTCCGTCAAGAAGAACTCCGAGGAGTGGAACGCCCTGGCCGAGCGCATCAAGGCTGCGAAGCGCGAGATGAAGACCTACGAGGACGCCACCAAGGAGGCGACCAAGCAGCAGAACGTCTTCCAGCGGCTTGTCGTGGGACTCAACACCCACTGGGGTGCCATCACCCAGATCATCGGCGCCATCACCGGACTGACTGTCGCCATACGCTCATCGGTCAAGGCCTATGCCGACATGGAGGAGGCGATGGCCGACACCAGGAAATATACAGGCCTGACCGACGAGGCCATCCGCGACCTGAACGAGGACCTGAAGAAGATGGACACCCGCACGAGTCGTGAGGAACTCAACGAACTGGCAGGTGCGGCAGGCCGTCTGGGAAAGACGTCGAAGCAGGATATCCTGGAATTCGTCGAAGCCGGCAACATGATCAAGGTCGCCCTGGGCGACGACCTGGGCGAGGGAGCCATAGACAATGTGGGCAAGCTGGCCATGGCCTTCGGCGAGGACGAGCGGATGGGCCTGCGTGGCGCCATGCTCGCCACGGGTTCCGCCGTCAACGAGCTCGCCCAGAACTCCAGCGCCAAGGCGGGCTACCTGGTAGACTTCACGGCCCGCGTGGCAGGCTTCGGCAAGCAGCTGGGCTTGACGCAGGCGCAGATCATGGGCTTCGGTGCAGTCATGGACGAGAACCTGCTGCGCGACGAGATGGCCGCAACGGCCTTCGGCAACATGCTCACGAAGATGCAGACCGACACAGAGAAGTTCGCCCGCATTGCAGGCATGGGCGTGAAGGAGTTCACCGACCTGCTGAACAAGGATGCCAACGCCGCCATCCTGGCGCTGGCCGACAGCCTGAAGCAGGCCGACCCGCAGAGCATGATGAAGATGCTCGACGACATGGGGCTGGACGGCAACCGTGCAGTCGGGGTGCTCTCGACGATGGCCGACAAGATTGACGACGTGCGCCAGCGCCAGCAGCTGGCCACCGAGGCATACAAGGAGGCTACCAGCGTCCAGAAGGAGTATAACACCATGAACAACACCGTCGAGGCCGGCATCGAGAAGGCCAAGAAGCAGTTCCAGGAGATGACCGTCGAGCTGGGCGAGAGGCTGATGCCTATTGTAAAGTACACCATTTCCTCCGCGTCGTTGTTTGTCCGCATCCTCAACACCCTCACCTCCTTCGTCTTCAAGCACAAGGAGGCGCTTGCAATAGCTGCCGTGACCATTGCGACATATACTGCATACGTCAAGCTCAAGACCATGGCCGTCAAGGCCGACATCGCCATGACAAAGGCAGCCACCATAGCCACACAGCTTTTCAACGGCGCGCTCAAGCTTAACCCTATCGGCTTGCTTGTGGCTGGGTTGACGGCAGCCGTGGCGTTGTTCGTCAAGTATCGCGACAGGATAGAAGGGGCCAACGAGGCGATGGGCATGCTGCGTTCGGCAGCCGCGAAGCTGCTGGACGGCTTTGCTGCTATCGCCAGACAGCTTGTCGTGGTCGTCAAGTGGGTCGGCTCGCTGTATGACAAGTTCGGACTCCTGCGCTGGATTATAGGTGTTGTCGTCGCAAATTTCGCGGCAGGCTTCTCCACCATCTCCAATGGCGTGAAGCTTGTCGTGGAAGAGCTGGACGGTGTCGGCAAGGTGCTGCAGGGAATCTTCACCCTCGACTGGGGAAAGGTCAAGGAGGGCTTCACGCAGACTTTCAAGGGCTTGGCCGATGCCGCCGTCACACAGTTTCATATCATTGAGCGCCAGTGGCAGAAGACCTTCTCCGTGCCAGGACCGTCCCGGCAGTCAGGTGCCTCCCCTGCCAACCCCGACGGCATCAGCGAGATAGGCGAAGTAGTGGTCACCGGCCACCGCAAGAAGGCTGGTACCACCACCTATACCTCTGCAGCCGAACAGAAGAAGCAGGAGGCTGCAGCTGAAAAGGCCCGCAAGGAGCGTCTAGAGAAGCTGAAGGAGGCCGACCGTCAGGAGAAGGCCATTACCGACACTCGCCTGGCTGAGAACATGCTTGCCTATCAGGCAGGTCTGAAGAATTACCGTGAGTACGTCGACGAGCAGTTGAGGATTCAGCAGGAGGGCTTTGAGAACCGCATGAAGGTATGGGGTGAGGATACTGCCGAGTACGCCAAGTACCAGAAGCAGCTGGCTGCCCTGATGCTGGGTGGCGACAATGCCCAGGCAAAGTTGTCGCTGATGGACTACGAGCGCATACATGTTGACATGCTGCACCAGCTGGAGAGGGATTACCAGACCTCAGGCTCTGCCATCTACCGTAACGAGGCTGCATACCGTGAAGCCCGTTTCCAGGAGGAGATGGACTTCCTTGAGAACAAGAAGTCGCTCACCCGCGAAGGTTCTCTGGAGCGCATGCAGATAGAGTGGGAGATAGACGACCGCATGCACGAGCACCAGCTGGAGAACGAGCGCTACTACCAGGAGCGTGTCAGGGAGCTGAAGGCCACCTACCTGCAACAGTCGGACACGGAGCGCGAGCAGATGGAGCTGAATGCCCTCGACGATCTGCACAAGCGAGGTCTTCTGAAGGAAGAGGAATACCAGCGCGCCTTGCTGGCCATCAAGGCCCAGTATGCCAATGGCCAGACTCCAGACCAGCAGACCGCTTCCACAGCCTCCGACATGCTGAAGGTGGCATCGTCGGAAGCAGCGAAGGGTGCAGGCAGCGGTACCAGCATCCCCATCATCGGTACCATTCAGATGTACTCGGCACAGTTGGAAAAGCTCAAGGAGCTTTACGGACAGGACGCAGCCAATCATGAGGCATACCTGGAGGCCAAGAAAGAAGCGACAAAAAGTTTCCTGGGAGAACTTGGACAAGAGTTTGCGGTAGCTTATCAGCAGATAAATCAGATATTGTCCGCAACATCTTCTTACTTTGGCGCACAGTCGGACTACGAGGTCGCCATGACCAAAAAGAAGTACGAGAAGCAGATTGAGGCAGCAGGCAACAATCAGAAGAAGGTCAAGAAGCTGCAGGAGAAGCAGGCGAAGGAAGAGGCAGCCATCAAGACGAAATATAATAGAAAACAAATGGTAATCCAGATGGCACAAGCCGTTGCACAAACTGCAGTCAACGCCTTGCAAGCCTATGGAGCAGGACTTTCCGTAGGAGGCCCTGCCGCGCCGATAATTGCGGCAGCCTTTGCCGCAATGGCAACCGCTGCTGGACTAACCCAGGTAGCAGCTATCAAAAAGCAGCACGAGACTCAGCAGGCTGGCTACTACGAGGGAGGCTTCACAGGCGGCAGGCGCTACCGCAAGGAGGCCGGCGTGGTGCACGAGGGAGAGTTCGTCGCCAACCACCAGGCCGTCAACAACCCGAACGTCCTGCCCATGCTCGAGTTCCTCGACCAGGCGCAGCGCAACAATACCGTCGGAAGGCTGACAGCCGACGACATCTCCAGACAACTTGGGCCGGGCGGCGGCACTGTTGTGGCTCCCGTCGTCAACGTCCAGACAGACAACGAGGAGCTGCGCAGTACCATCGACGACCTGAACGCCTCCATCGCGGAGCTCAACGGCGCGCTGGCCGAGGGTATAGCCATGCGGGATGACGTCGGTACGCTCCGTTCCAAGCTGAAGCATTTTGATAATTTGAAGAACAGAGGATAGTATGGTACAGTGTTTCATTGACGGCAAAGTGGCCGTCCCGCGTCTTGCGGACAATATCAAGCTGACCCTTGAAAACCCGTACATCAAGGAGAAGGATTCGTACACCTACGATATCGTCTTCCCGCTGGATATCGCTGAGAACGTTCTGGTCTTCGGCGCACGCGGGAGGCTCGACACGTCGAAGCGCATACGCCAGTTCGACGACTGCATCCTGACGGTCGACAACATCACCGTCATCCGTGGCGTGGGGACTGTCACCGCAGTCAACCAGGATGAGCTGAAGCTGCAGATACTGGCAGGCGCCAGCAGCCTGCGCTACCGCTCTGATTTCAGCCGGATATACATAGACAGGCTGACCTATCCGCAGGTACCCCAGAAATACAGGACGAATCATACGAGGTGGAACATCCGCCTGGCCGTGGATGGGCAATACACAGACGTGAGTACAGAAGTCAGGAACAATCGCTACATCGGCGACATCTCCACGGCGGTCTTCATGCCCGTGCGGGATGCCAGCAACGACTGTATCGCCAACCGTATAAATGTCTACTTGCCGGGAGAGGAAGGCGAGACGGGTGACATAGCCCGGTACTGTCTCTTGAACCGTGCCGTCCAGCCCAACCTGATGATGGTGCTGCGGACAGTCCTCTCCAGCATGGGCTACACGGTCAAAGGCAACGTCTACGACGTGGCGCCATGGAACGAGCTCATCATCTGCTCCGCACGGCAGACGGCCATCATCGCCAAGGCCCTTCCGCACTGGACCGTCAGGAAATTCCTCGACGAGTTCCGCAAGCTCTTCAATGCCGCCTTTCTCTTCAACGAGGACGAGAAGACCGTCGATATTGTCAGGGCTGACGCGGCAGACCAGACGGGCACCGTGAGCTACGAGGCTGCCGACGAGTTCAGCAGCGACTACGACGAGGAGGGGCTGGACTATATAGGCTCGTCGAACATCGGTTACAACCTGAGCGGACTGAGCGAGACGCTCGTCGAGGTCCCCGAGGATGTGACGGAGAATTTCGACACCCGCGAGTACAACACCACCACCGAGATGGCCAACGCCTTTGACGCCATGACGGTCAAGGAGAAGCTGACCACGCTTCTAGTCGACCCGCTCGGCTTCCTCTACGGCTCGGAGGTCACCGACAGCGAGGGCCAGAAGACGGGCGAAATCCAGCTGCAGCGGTTCGGCTATTTCTCGCGTATCCTGAGGGATACGGCGTCCGACAACACCATTGAGTTGGACATGTGTCCCGTAGCCATGAACTACGTGGAATTTGTGTTGCTGATAGCAGAATATCCCTTGGTGGAATACAACCCGACCGTCAAGGCGTGGCTGCCTGAGATCGAGAACAGCGAGGTTGTCGACCAGGATGCGAATACCGCAGACGATGCGGACGAGCGTTCCTATGTAACCGTAGAGGAGGTTGTGGCTGCCGGAGAGTCGGCCACCAGGGAGGAGACGGAGGAAGAGCAGACCATGCAGCTGATGTGGGTCGGCCAGTTCAACCAGTATCTCGTCGGTGAAGACGGGATTATGGAGCTGGTCTACCCCGAATGCCATGTCGACTGGCGCATCGGCAACTGCATGCGCTACTATACGCTGGCCCTCACCCATGCCGGTGGCCATCCCTACATCGGACAGTTCCACGAACACTCCACCAAGATTAACATGGGTGGCAATATCGATGCGAATGACGAGCAGAAGATACCGTTCCTGTGCGACGGGATTCCCGACCCTTCGCTGAACTACATCTTCAACGGCAAGCGGTTCCTCTGCTCGAAGATAGATGTCAGCATCTCGGATGACGGCATCGACCGCCTCAAGACCGGCTATTTCTACGAGATACTAGAGTGACCCGTCGAACTCCTTGACGCTTTCCGGAATCGTGCTGTTCCGCTTCAGGTACCTGTTCGTGACGGCGATGTCGCTGTGACCCGCCTGGTCGCGTGCCACCACCACGCCGGCAGCGTTGGCAAGGTCGCGGATGCCAGAGTCCTTCAGCGAGTAGAACTGGTAGCTGGCAGGCCAGCGAAGCGCCTGGCGCATCTTCTTCCATTCGTAGCGGAAGCGGTTGAGGTACGTCATCTCCGGGCCCGGTTTCAGTTCCTTTCCGAACAGGTAGTATTGTGACGGTGCGTCGAACACCCTCAGCTCAATCATCAGCTGTAGCACCTTCGAGTTGATGCCGACATGGCGCTCCTTGTGGTTCTTCGACACCTCCGCAGGCACACGCACCTCTTTCTCCGAGACGGATACGTCGCCGACGCGGATATGCCTCAGTTCGTCCGGGCGTATGAAGGTGTAGTATTCCATCATGCAGGCCAGCAGGAAAGGCTTGTTATTATTATAAAGGTATACGCGCATGCGCGCGAGAGCGCCGGCAGACAGTGCGTCGCGCCGCTTCTCCTTCTCCCTCAGCATGTGGGTGCCCTCGACGGGGTTGGCGCTCAGGTAGCTCCGCTCCACCAGCCAGCTGCCGAACGTGGACAGCCATGTGCGGTGGTTGTTCCTCGTCGTGGCGCTGACATCCTTGTCGAGAATAAGGTAGTCCAGGTAATCCACCACGAACGATCGGTCGAACTGGTAGATGTAGCGGATGGCGACGTTGCACTCCTGGATATACGTGGTCAGCGTTCCGACCCTCGACAGGTAGTCGTATGCCGTCTTGTGCTTCAGCGCCCCTTGCGTCTCCATGGCCGTCACATACTCGCAGTATTTCCGCACCACCTCGTCGAACTCCGTCAGGTGCCTGGTGCTGTCATCGCGCACCCACGGGTTCCAGCCGCGGAGGAGCCTCTGGGTAATTTGCGCGATGAGCAGGGTGCCCATGATCCGCCGCTCGCTGTGCTTCTTGGTGCGGTCAAGCATGTACTTCTTGCGCTTCATCCTGTTACTGACGGGGTCGTAAGAAAAGAAGTCCACATACCAGCTCTTGCCGGTATGCAGCCTTGGCAGGGTAAAACCTATTATACCATTTGCCGAGTTCGGGAAATCTTCACCTATGGGCATTTTTTTTGTTGGGGAAAACACCATGTCCTCCCCAACAGGTTCAACAATGTCCCACTTCTGTCCGAGTGTTTCGTCCCCGGACAAAAGAAAAGCCCCGTCGTCAGGGGCTTCCTTAGTGGTTTTAGTTGCGGAGGCAGGACTCGAACATGCGACCTCCAGGTTATGAGCCTGGCGAGCTACCAACTGCTCCACTCCGCGATATTATTTCTCTTAAGCGGGTGCAAAGGTACATATATTTTTTGATATAGCCAAATATTTGCGCTACTTTTCGTAAAAAATAGCAGTTTTAGCACTTTTTGGGTACAAATATTTGCAGGTTTCAACATTATTTCTTACTTTTGCACACTGTATCAGTGATGTGCAATATTTGAGAAATTGGGAGGATAAGGAATATGTCAATATCGAAGACAAGACAGTTACTGGTTGATGAAGCTCGTCAATTATTTGCCAAAAAGGGGCTTGAGAATACGACGATGAATGATATCGCTCTTTCGTCGAAGAAGGGCCGCCGTACTTTGTATACCTATTTTAAGTCAAAAGAGGATATATACTATGCGGTGATAGAGAGCGAGTTGGAGCGCCTGTCAGATAAGCTTGACGAAGTTGCAGCCAAGCGTATTCCCCCTCAGGCAAAGATTATAGAGCTGATTTATATGCACCTGAGCATGATTCGTGAGACGGTGGTACGCAATGGAAACCTGCGTGCCGAGTTTTTCCGTAACATCTGGATGGTTGAGAAAGTCCGTAAGAACTTTGACGACGCAGAGATAGAGCTTTTCCGTAAGGTATTTCGTGAGGGTAAGGAAGATGGCGAGTTTGATATTGACAATGTCGATTTAGTAGCCGATATCACGCACTACTGTATCAAGGGTTTGGAGGTACCTTACATCTATGGTCGTATAGCCCATGGTATGAAAGAGGAAGACACGAAACCCCAGGTAGCCAAGATAGTATATAGTGCCTTAGGCAAGAGAAGGTATTGAAAATTAATGATAATAGTTTAGTATTTAGATTATGGGATTATTACAAGGTAAGACAGCGCTGATTACTGGTGCTGCACGCGGTATTGGAAAATCTATCGCGTTGAAGTTTGCCGAGGAAGGTGCAAATATTGCATTCACCGACCTTGAGATTAATGAAGAAACCGAGAAGGAGATTGCCGCTAAAGGTGTCAAGGCCAAGAGTTATGCTTCTAACGCTGCCGATTTTGCGCAGACAGAGGAAGTTGTAAAGGCTGTGAAGGACGAGTTTGGCAGCATTGATATTCTGGTAAATAATGCTGGTATTACAAAGGATGGCCTAATGTTGCGTATGACTGAGCAGCAGTGGGATGCCGTGATTGCTGTCAACCTGAAGTCAGCTTTCAACTTCATCCATGCCTGTATTCCTGTCATGATGCGTCAGCGTGGTGGCAGCATCATCAATATGGCATCTGTCGTAGGTGTTCACGGCAATGCCGGACAGGCTAACTATGCTGCTTCCAAGGCTGGTCTGATAGCCCTTGCAAAATCTATAGGTCAGGAGATGGGTCCGAAGGGTATCCGTGCTAACGCCATTGCCCCAGGCTTCATCGAGACAGCTATGACCGCAGCGCTTCCTGAGGATATCCGCAAGGAGTGGGTCAATAAGATTCCTCTGCGTCGTGGTGGCCAGGTGGAGGATATCGCTAATGTGGCAACCTTCCTGGCCAGTGACATGTCAAGCTATATCAGCGGACAGGTCATTCAGGTCGATGGTGGTATGAATATGTAATAAGCCACATAACCATTTATTACAGGCTACTGCTTTTATTGAGCAGTAGCCTGTTTGTATTCCAGCAGTTTGTTGTGGTAGTCCGCAAAGGCATCCGTCTGCTTGTCGCAAGCCTGCTGATAGAGCAGTTGGGCCTCCAGTAGGTCAGACATCTTTGAGGTGCCGGCACGGTAGTAGTCACGGTTCAGGCGAAGGTTCTCTTCTGCCTGTTCTATGCTGCGTTGGGCTATCTGCAGCTGTTGTTGTGCCTCTACAACGTCGTTGTATGCCTTCTGCATGCGGATTACCAGCAGCTCTGAGTTGTCTGCCAGCTGATCTTGTGCCTTCTGCTGTTCTATTTTGCGCCGCTTGATGGCATGTGAGCCTCCCCACCAGTCAGAGATGGGCACGCTGACGGTAGCGAAAACCATGCCGAAGGTATGATTGTTCTCCAACAGGTTGTGGTAGTTGTACCCTGCTCCCACCGCCACTGTCGGCAGGTTTTTTCCAACCTCCATCTTATGCTGCAGCGAGGCTGCTTCCACCTGTTTCTGGAGAAGCTGGTATTCCGGCAAGGCGGCAATAGTTGTCGACAACGAAGAGGGTGCTGCCGCCACCTGGCTGTAGTTAGGTTTGACACTAAAGTCAGTGTCGCGCAGTCCACAGTATTGTGCCATGATGAGTTTGAGCACTGAAATGCCGTTTTCTACTTTCAGCCGCTGGCTTCCCATGTCGTTCTGTCGCAATTGCACTTGCAGCAGGTCGTTGCGCATGGCAACCCCCGCCCTGACGGCCATATCTACATCTTTCTTGATGTCAGCCAGCAGAGCCTCTACAGCAGTGATGGTCTTCATCTTCTCTTGCAGCGAAACCAGTTGCCAGTAGTACTGTTCTGTGGCTTTCTCCACCTGATTCTCCGACAGACGTAGCTGTAGCTTGCTGACGTCTTCACCCACCTTTGCCAACCGGTTGCCATTAATAATCTGGCCTCCTGCAAAGACAGGCTGTGTAGCCGTCACTCCTGCGACCGTTCCATTCTTAAGCATCGAGAGCGGTATGGGTGTCGCCAACTCAACCAGAGCCTCTGCCGGGAGCATCTGTGCGAAGGTAGCGCTTAACGAGGGTGGCATGACCTCAGAAGGCGTGACTGTGGTCTGCGCCATTCCTTTGTTGGCATTAAACCATAGTCCTGTTCCGCTGATGTTGGGGAAATATTTGGTGAAAGCCTCCTTGCGTTGCTGTTTTGCCGCGTCAATGGAGTGGCGTGCATTGCGGATGGCAATGTTGTTGTTAAGCGCCGAGTCCTTCAGTTGCTGTAGCGTATAGGTCTGGGCGGTTGTAGTCAAGCCGTAACACACAGCACACACCATGAAAGATACTATCTTTTTCATATTGTTACATTTTCATTCTTCTTTTTTTCACTTCGTCGAGACTTTCCAATAAACCACAGGCAGAATGGTGACTACGAGGATGAGCGAGCCTATGCCACCAGCGAAGATCGTTACACCTACCGGCATCCAGAACGACGATTGCGCCATAATCATAGGTACCACACCAACGGCAGTTGTTGCTGTGGTGAGGAAGATAGGCACCATGCGTCGTTTTCCTGCATCGTACGCTGCCTGCCGCACAGCCTCATTGTATCCTTGACGGTCTTTGGTCCAGTTACCATGCTCTGTGACATATTTCTTTACCAGATCGTTGGCATGCTCGAAGATTAGGATTTCATTACGCATAATCATACCCATCAGGGTGATGAGTCCGAAGATGGAGGTCAGTCCCAGTGCGCGGTTCATGAGTCCCAGTCCCAACAGGGCACCAGGTATCAGTAGCGTCAGGGCCACCATGCATACCGTGGTAATGCCGTACTTCTTGAAGTTAAACAGTAGGAAGAAGAAGACGATAATCATGGCAATGGCAATGCCTCCAAAAATCTGAGGCAGTGCCTCGTCACCGTACTCTATCTCGCCACCCACATCACAGCGAACACCGTCAGGCAGGGCTATCTCTTCTTGCATCATCTTAGCAATGTGGTTTTCCACCGGAGCTGTGAATACCCCCTGCGCAAACTGGGCTGTCACTGTGATGCAACGTTCTCCGCCACGGTGCATGATGCGGCTCTCACTCCATTCCGGTGCCACCTTCGCTATCTGTCGCAAGGGAATGGTGCTGTTGCTGCTGTTCAGACCCGACGACAACATGGTCAGTGGTGACGAGATGCCCAGGTCCTCAATGCTCGAGTATGTCATATCCTGGTCGTCTTTTACCACAATGGGCAGCTCGTAGTTGCCTTCCCATATCTGTCCTACTCGTAGGTCACTCGAGGTGGCACTCAGGTGTAGCTGTGCCGTGGTGCGTGTGATGCCCAGCTGCATCGCTGTCACAGGATCCAGGCGTACGTTGATAATGGGGTAAGGCTGGAAGTAGTCCGTGTGTACCCACTCCAGCTCAGGCATCTCTCGCATGCGCACCATCAGCCGCTCTGCCACGGTGTGCAACGAGTCCAAATCCTCACCATAGAAGCGGTACTCCAGCTCAGGCACCTCCAGGTAATCCAGCCGCTTGAACTTGACATACGCCCCAGGGAAAGTCTCGCTCAGCTTGGGCTGGTATGTTGCCAGAAGCTCCAGCGTAGCGTCTTCCGACTCCGTGTTGACAATGAACTGCGCATAATTGTTTCCAGCCATCTGTGGTGCGTAGGCATCCATGAATCGTGGTGACGAGCAACCTATAAAGCTGGTTATACTTTTCACGCGCTCGTCCTTCTGCAATACGTGTTGCACCGAGTCTGCTATGCTCTCCGTCTCTGCCATACCCTTGCCGTCAGGCAGGAATATCTCCACGGCAAACTGGTCGCGGTCAGCATAGGGGAACAGGCGTATCTTCAGCGTTGGCATGATGAGCAGTGACAGCAGCACCACCCCCACACCAATGCACATGGTCATCCTGGGGTTGCGGAAGGTCCAGTCCAGCACCTTGTCGTAGGTCTTCTGCACCCACGAGGTGATGGCATTACCGCTGGTAGACACCTTGTCTGGCTTGATGATGAGCACCTCCAGGAAGGGAATTACCGTTACTGCCAGGAACAGCGATGCCATCAGGTTGATGGTGATGGTCCATGGGAAGTCCTGCAAGGCATCCAGGAACATGCCTTTCATCGTGATGAGGAAGGGGAAGAAGATGGCGCAAATACACACCGTAGCCAGCATCATGGGCATGAAGTACTGTCTGGCCGACACTACTGCCGCCTCCTTGGGTTCGAATCCCTTTCCCAGATATTCCAGATAGCCGTCAATGACCACTATCGAGTTGTCTACTACCATTCCCAGCACAACGATGAGAGCAGCCAGCGTGACAATGTTCAGCTCGATGCCAGCCATATACATAATAGACACGCTGACGAAGGTGCTCAGCGGAATAGTGATAGCTGCCACGATGGCAGACCTCAAAGGGAACAATACTATCATGACCAGTATAATGATGGCCATTGACACCAGCAGGTCGCGCAGGAACGAGCTGACACTCAGTCCCACTACCTTGGGCTTGTCGGCTATGCGGGTGATGTTGACGTCCTCGGGCATCTCTGTAACCCTGAAGTCGTCCAGCACCTTGTCCACCTCCTTGCCATAGGCCACCACGTTATTGCCTGGTGTCATCTCCATCGACAGTAGCACGCAGGGGTGTCCGTCTTGCTCTATGCGGCTGGCCAGCGGGTTGTACTCCCGCACCACGCGTGCCACGTCTCGCACCCTTGCCACCTTGCCGGTGACGGGGTCGCTGAAGATAATCTGGTTGGCAATGGCCTCTTCCGAGTTTTCCGTATTCTCTATATGGATGGGTATCTGCTGGTCTTTGTCGTTGATGCTGCCACTCATCGTTGTCAGTCCCTGCGACTGCAGTCTTGAGAACAGCATCTGCTGGCCTATGCCGTAGGCCTGCAGGCGTTGGCGGTCCACATACAGCGTGATCTGTTCCTTCTGCTCACCAAACAGCTTCACGTTAGCCACTGAGGGTATGCGGCGCAGACGGTCTGACAGCTGTTCGCTATACTCCTTCAGCTCTCGGTAGTTGCGCTGGGCACTCTCTATGGCAATGAGCAGCGCCGAGGTGTTGCCGAAGTCGTCGTTCACGATAATGGCCGGCACACCTGCGGGCAGCGAGGCCTTAAAGTTGTTCAGCCCGTGCTTGATCTTGCTCCACACCTCGTCCTTGTTGTTCACATTGTCGTTCAGCTTAACCATCACAATGCACAGGCCGTTCTGCGACGTTGTCGTCGTCTTCACGCGGTTTATCTCGCCAAAGGTGAATAGGTATCGCTCCAGTGGATGCGCCACCTGCTGTTCCACCTCTTCACTGGTAGCACCGGGATACACCGCTACGACCACACCCTGTCGGATGGTGGCATGCGGAAACTCGTCCTTGGGCATATCGTACATGCCGAAGATGCCCAGCACAAACAGTATCAGTATGATGAGTAGCGTGATGGGGTAGTGGTCCAATGGCCATCGTAGCCATGACATTTTCTCTTGAGCCATATTTTAGAGTCTAATGCTTATTATTAAAATATGACTTTCGTGCCCTCACTCAGCTTCTGATAGCCCTCTGTGACGATGCGCTGTCCCATGTTGATGCCCTCGCTGATGGCGATGTAGTTACCCATGGTGGCACCTATTGTGACGTTGGCGCGGTGTGCTGTGCTGTCCTTCTCGCTGATGGTCCATACGAACAGTTTGCCGTCAGCCGACTTCTGCACGGCAGTCACTGGCAGCGACTTGCTGGTAAAGGCCTGTGAGCCCTCTGTTATGAAGTTCACATTGGCTACCATGCCGGGCAGTAGCTTATGGCCTGCATTTTTGACGCTGATGCGTACGTCGTAGGTGTGCGTCAGTGCATCTGCCTGCACTCCCTTCTCTATGTGTCCGCCCTTCAGCTGTGTCGCCACAGCCTCCACGCTGATGTTGGAGGGTGTTGTCGCCGTCAGGGCGCTGATTTCCGTTTCGGGAATAGCTACCTTCACCTTTACCGTGTTGATGTTCAGGATGGTTACCACCGCCTGCGAGGGCATGGCAGTCTCGCCGGCACTCATCACCCGATGACCTATGACGCCACTTACTGGGGCTGTCAGCCTGCAGTCTGCCAGATTCTTCCTGGCCACTTCCAATTGTGACTTCGCCTGTGCCACCTTGCTCTCTATCTCCACCCATTTCACGTCGGGTAGCGACCCTGCATCGTGCAGCATCTTGTAGCGCTCGTAGGCGTCGTTGGCCTGTTTCATCTGGGCTTCGGCACCATTCAGCACGTTGCGTGCCTGCGTGTCGTCCATCTCTGCCAGTAGCTGACCACGGACAACTTGCTGCCCTTCCTTTACCAGCACACGCCTGACTACACCCATGCCTGTGAAGCTCACGGCTGTACCCTCGCTCTCCTCCACGATGCCGACATACGTCTGAGCATTGTTTACGAAGGCTGGCGACACCACGTGAGTCTTCACCCTGACAGGTTTTTTCGTAACTTGATTCTTGCTCTTGCCACAGCTACAAACAAGCACAATTGCCAGCAGCCCGATGATTCCTTTTTTCATGTTATTATAATCTCTCCTCCTATCTTCTTCAAATATTCGTTTCCTCCCATACCTTCGTCTGGGTACACGTAATGTGTTGAGTCAGCCGACCTACACGTAGTTTGAAGTCACCCTCCTCCAGTGTCCAGCGACAGTCGGCACCCACGAAGGCCAGACTCTTGGCAGGCAGCTGGAAAGTCACTGTCTTCAACTCACCAGGCTGCAGCTCCACCTTGGCGAAGTCACGCAGACGCTTGTTGTCAGGCACCACCGAGGCTACCAGGTCACTCGAATAGAGCAGTACAGACTCCTTGCCGGCACGGTTGCCAGTGTTCTTCACGTCCACGCTTACCGTCAGCACGTCGTCTGCCGTAAAGCTGGTCTTGTCCACTTTCAGGTTCGTGTACTCATACGTTGTGTAGCTCATTCCGTAGCCAAAGGGCCACTGCAGGCTTACTTTCGCGTCGTAGTTGTATGCCCCAGCCATGGTGCCTACCTCCTCGCTTACCTTGTAGTCGTAGGTGTTCAGCGAGTTAATCTCGCGCGGATACGTGTAGGGCAGCTTTCCCGAGAAGTTCGCGTCGCCACTCAGCAGATTTGCCAGGGCGTCGGCACCGTAGTTACCCGGCAGCATGATGTTCACCACCGCCTTGGCCAGCGGCTCTATGTCGGCTATCAGACGCGGGCGACCCTCGTTCAGCACCAGGATGATGGGCTTGCCAGTCTTTGCCAGGACTTTTACCAGGTTGCGTTGGTTCTCCGACAGCCACAGGTCCGAGAGATTGCCTGGGGTTTCCGTATAGCTATTCTCGCCTATGCAGGCGATGATGACGTCTGCCTGCTGGGCGGCGCTCACGGCCTTTTCTGTCTGGGGCGTGTTCTCGTCGTAGTACGCTCCGGCCTCGTTATAGGTCACACCCTGTTCCAGGATGATATTCTCCTTTCCGTATTTGTTGCACAGCGCCTCGTAGATGGTGTTGTACTTAGCAGCCAGGTCCTCGGCCTTCGAACCCTGCCACGTGTAGCTCCAGCCACCGTGTAGACAGCGCATCTGATTGGCGTTGGGACCCGTCAGCAGAATCTTCTTGCCCTTAGCCAGCGGCAGGATGCCGTCGTCGTTCTTCAGCAGCACCTCACTCTCTTCGGCAGCCTTCAGCGACTGCTGTGCAAACTCGTCGGAACCGAACTTCTCGTAGTCCTTGCCACCCGTATTAGGCTCGTCAAACAAGTTCAGACGGTGTTTCAGTCGCAGTATGCGACGTACCGCATCGTCTATGCGTTCCATCTTCACCTGGCCTTCCTGCACCAGTTCCTTCAGCAAGATGCAGAAGTCCACGCTATAGGGGTCCATCGACATGTCGATGCCTGCATTGATGGCCAGACGGATAGCGTCCTTTTTGTCCTTTGCCACGTGCTCGCGCTGGAACAGGTTGTTGATGTCCGCCCAGTCCGTCACCAGCATGCCGTCCCACTGCAGGTCCTCCTTCAGCCACTTCGTCAGGTACTCCCAACTGGCATGTACCGGCACTCCGTTGATGGAAGCCGAGTTCACCATCATGGTCAGCGCACCGGCCTGTGCGGCACACTTGAAAGGCTCGAAGTACTTCTCCCTAAGCATCTGCGGCGACACATAGGCTGGCGTACGGTCCTTGCCGCTCCACGGTGCACCGTAGGCAAAGTAGTGCTTCACGCTTGTCCCCACCTGATACCTGTTCAGGTGGTTCGGGTCGTCGCCCTGATAGCCCTTCACCTGGGCCACCACCATCTTTGCGTTCACGATGGCATCCTCGCCGAAACTTTCCCAGATGCGAGGCCAGCGTGGGTCACGTCCTAAGTCCACCACTGGGTTGTACACCCATGGACAGTTCGCAGCACGACTCTCGTAAGCAGTAATCTCTGCTCCTATACGGGCCAGCTCTGTGTTGAATGATGCTCCCAGGTTGATGGGCTGGGGAAACAGCGTGCCGCCCTGTGTGTAGGTCACACCGTGGTTATGGTCCAGTCCGTATACGTCAGGAATGCCGATGTACTTCATCGACTTCTCCTGAATCAGTCTGATCCATTCCTGCCACTGCTCCACCGTCGCAGCGCGCGTTCCCGGAGCATTCAAGATACTGCCTATCTTGTATTTCTTGATAATGGTGTCCAGCATCACCTCGTTCAGCTTCCACTTCCCACTGGCATCGTACTGTCCCATGATGTCCAGGTTCAGCTCCAGCATCTGTCCGATTTTCTCGTCCAGCGTCATTTTCGCGAGTTGTTTCTCAATTTTCGCCTCCATCTTCGCGTCGCGGGCAATGGCAGGCTTCTGTCCCATCATGGCTGTCGCTGCCACCAGCAGCGCGAGCCCTGTCAATAATAGCTTTTTCATCATTTTTATTTATAGTTATTTTTTTGTGCAAAGATACTCAGCTCATGCTCGAGGAACTTCATGCACTGGCGGTACAGGTGGTGGCGCTTGGGCTTCAGTAGCCTAAGGTCTCACCAACGAGGATGACGGTGATGCGTCCTGGCTTACTGCTGTTGCGTAGGAAATGAACGTAGTTGCAGATGCTTTGCGGGGAGTTGCAGTTGTGACATTGCCCATCCACCTGACAGGGTGTCTGGATGTCGAAGCGTGCCGCATTGATGGGCGATGCCGTGGAACGGGCCCTTTTCAATGCGGCCTCTACATCTTGCGCCACCTTGTTCATGCCTACGATGAAGATAACGTGCTGAGGCCCCCAGGTGATGGCTGCCACACGGTTGCCGTTGCCGTCGATGTTGACGATGACGCCGTCTTCCGAGATGGCGTTGGCTGACGAGAGGTAATAGTCGGCACGGAAAGCGCGCATATACATCTCTTGCTTCTCTTCTGCCGTCTCAACGGTATCGCGGTCCCAGACATTCAGCGTGTCGCGTTGCTTGAGCATCTGTGGAATGCCCATGTCGCGGACGGTCATCGTGCCGCCCCAGGTGACACTGCTTCCGTCAGGTATCAGCTCGTTGACCTTGGCTTTGGCCTCTTCTGCCGTGGCACAATAGAAGGCATCAAAGTGGCGGCGCTGCATGGCTTTCACCATCTTGGCACCTAAGCGTTCATTACGTTGTTCTGTAGGAGTCATCTTTTCTTGTCTTGATTAATAGGAATGGTCGTCGTGAATATCCTCCTTTGTCAGCTTCTTCTTGTCGATAGACCACCAGGCATACACGATATAAGCCAGTACGAAGGGTACAAGCAGTGAGACGTAGAACATAGTGGTCAGTGTGAACTCACTGCTGCAGGAGTTGACGATGGTCAGTGACGACTGCAGATCGGCAGTGGAGGGGTAGTAGGCGGTATGGTTCCATCCTGCGCAGAGCAGCAGGGTTAGTACTACCAGCACCACACCGATGCCTGTAGGCCAGACGCCGCAGTTGTAGTCTTTCGACATCACGGTCTTGCCAATGCCCAAGAGCACCATGACTACGCCAATGAGCAAGATGACAAGCAGGTACCACATGTCGATGAAGTTGTTAAGGTATTTCATGGGTTCCATCACGATGACTCCCGCCTCGTCGTAGGCATAGCCGTCTTTCAGCAGCAGGTGTGCCAGGTAGGCCACGAAGAGAATCAGGAAGGGGATGGCTGCACCTATCAGACGTACGGAGCCTCGGGAGCGGATGTCTTCGTCCTCCACATTGTTCATTACGTAGAGGATGCCCAGGACACGGGCCAGGAACATGACAGCCAGTCCGAATACCAGCACCCATGGATTGAGCAGGGCGTCAAGGCCGTGTGAGGCATTGGCCCAGCGGCTGATGATGGGCGTAAAGGCACCGGCGTCAACTAGATTCTCCTTGACAATGATAAAGTTAGACCCCTCAAAGAAGGTTGCCACGGCACCACCCAGCAGCAATGGGCCTGCCAGTCCGTTCAGCACGAGGAACCACTGGAAGGTCTTCGGTCCCAGGAAGTTGCCTATCTTGTTCTGGAACTCATAGCTCACAGCCTGGAGCACGAAGGTAAAGAGAATTATCATCCACAGCCAGTAGGCACCGCCAAATGAGGTGGAGTAGAAGAGGGGGAAAGAGGCGAAGAATGCGCCGCCGAAGGTCACCAAGGTGGTAAAGGTAAACTCCCACTTCCTGCCTGTAGAGTTCAGCACCAGACGCTTGCCTTCTTCTGTCCATCCAAGGGAACGGATGCATGAGTTGGCACCCTGTACAAACATCAGGAATACTAACAGCGCCCCTAAGAGCGAGACGATGAACCACCAGTATTGTTGCAGAATTTCGTATGTCATAATGAGGTTCCTTTCTTGATTTGTTTAAGCATGATGTTGATTTCGACAGCCAGCATGAGTGTGAAGAGTACCAGGAAGAGAATGAATGTCAGGGCGACAGCCGAACTGCCGATGTCACTGACGCTGACCCATGTCGGCAGCATGTCTTGAATGGTCCAGGGCTGACGTCCGAACTCGGCTACGAGCCATCCGCTCTCCGAGGCGATGTAGGCCAGTGGCAGCAGGGCAATGGCGGCCCAATAGTGCCAGTCGGGCAGTCCCTCGATGTCGTGTACGTCGGCCTTTGTCTCAGGCAGTATTCCGATGGCTGCCAGCAAACGGCGCGTGATGACGGAGAGGACGGGAATCTCGAATGACATGATGGCCAGTACGGCAAAGAACAGGACGAAGAGGGTGCCCAAGCCCACCATAATGCGGAAGGCCCAGAAGTTCACCCATATCGGGGGGACTACGTCTTTCTTGTCCTTGACGTAGCCGTAGCCGAAGTATTGCATATTCTCCTTCAGCTCCTGCAGATGGCTGTCGGCGGCGGCACCGTTGGCTTTGGCCTCACGATAGCTTGCCAGGGCACTGATGGCTTTCTTGCCACGGGCTATCTTCTCGTCTACTGAGGGTTCAGTCTTGCCGTCTGGAGTTGTGTAGCCGTTCAGGATGTCGTTGATGCCGGGCACATAGCCCTGCGGGTCGTTGGTGGCCATGATGGATAGGAAGTAAGGCATCTCAATGCCGGGCACAAGGGCCAGCCCTTGCTCCGTACCACCATCGTATAGTGCCTCCATGGCTGCCATCTTCATAGGCTGCACCTTGGCTACCTGTTGGCCGCTGATATGACCGGTGAAGGCTGCTCCTAAGGCAGCGACAAGTCCTACGACAGAGGCAATGCGGATGCTCTCTTTGGCCAGGCGTATCTCGCGGCGCTTCATCAGGTACCAGCATGAGACGGCTACCACGAAGACGGCACCGATAATCCATGCCGAGATGACCGTATGGCAGAACTTGCCCACGGCAAAGGGGGAGAGGGCCACGTCGAGGAACGACACCATCTCGTTGCGCATCGTGTCAGGGTTGAACTCACAGCCTACCGGATACTGCATCCATGCGTTGGCCACCAGTATCCACCATGCGGAGATGGTGGCTCCCAGTCCTGTCAGCCATGTCGATGCCAGATGGAAGCCAGGCGAAACCTTTTTCCATCCGAAGAACATCACCGCCACGAATGTCGACTCCATGAAGAAAGCCACGATGCCCTCTATAGCCAGAGGCGCTCCAAAGATGTCGCCTACGAACCAGGAATAGTTAGACCAGTTGGTGCCAAACTCGAATTCGAGGATGATACCCGTTGCCACACCCATGGCGAAGTTGATGCCGAAGAGGCGTTGCCAGAACTGGGCCGTCTCGCGCCAGAAGGTGTCACGCTTGCGATACCAAAGGGTCTCGCAGATACCCATGATGACTGCCAGCCCGAGGGTAAGCGGCACGAAGAGCCAGTGGTAGATGGCCGTCAGTGCAAACTGTGCTCTTGCCCAATTGATGGAGTTGGCGTCAATGTTAAGAAGAAAGTCAGTTGTCATAACGTTATTGTTTTAGGATTTGAGTTGCGACAAAGTCAGACTCCTTGCCCTCTTCGGCGTGCTGCTTGATGAAGTCGGGAAAGAAGAAGAGTTTCAGCACCAGGAAGATGACCACCAGCTTGACGATGATGATGGCCCACAGTGTCTTGCCCAGTGTCATGTGCCGGAAACCGTCGTAGTAGAGGTCAAACACACGGTATAAGAAGCTCTTTTTGTTCATTTTCAGGCTTTTTGAGCGTTAATTATGCTGCAAATATAATAAATAATTGCTAAACTTCCAACTTTTCTTTGCCTTTTCGCAGAAAAAAGTTAACTTTGCACCTGATTTAACGGAAAAACTGTTAAGATGAACAAATATATTGTAGCGATTGTCATTGTAGCGCTGCTTGCTGT
Source organism: Prevotella sp. (assembly GCA_017412705.1). GTDB lineage: Bacteria > Bacteroidota > Bacteroidia > Bacteroidales > Bacteroidaceae > Prevotella. Next base: position 72,280 of record JAFPWS010000074.1, on the reverse strand, counting down.
TATGGGCTGGCTGGGCTACAGTCTCATGAAGGAGAAGCAGGCCAACAAGGACATGCAGGAGCTGGCAGCGCTGGACAAACAGGAGATGGAGAAAGAGTACCAGAACTTCGCAGCCCAGTACAGTGAGATGAAGACCTACATCCAGAACGACTCGTTGGTGGAGCAGTTGACGGCCGAGCAGGAGCGTACCCAGAAGCTGCTGGAAGACCTGAAGCGTACCCATGCCAGCGATGTGGCGGAGATTACCCGTCTGAAGAAAGAACTGGCCACGGTGCGTGCCGTGCTGCGCTCCTATGTCATTCAGATAGACTCGCTGAACCGTCTGAACCAGAATCTGATGGACGAGAACGACCGTGTACGCACTGAGCTGGAGCAGAGCAACCTGCAGAACCAGACGCTGGCTACCGAGAAAGCCTCGCTGTCAGAGAAGGTGGCCATTGCTGCCCAGCTTGATGCTACCAATATCGCGCTGACCCCGCTGAGTAAGAAGGGCAAGCCCGAGAAGTATATGAAGAACGGCAAGACGCTGGCAGTGTCGTTTACCATCACCAAGAATGTGACGGCTACCAATGGTGTGCGTACTGTCTATGTCCGCATTATGACCCCTGAGGGGGAGGTGCTCGACGGTGGCGGTACCTTCACCTATGCCGGCAAGCAGCTGGCATGGTCCATGAAGAAAGACATCGAGTACACCGGCGAGGAGACCACCCAGATACTTTACTGGACTGTCGGCGAGTATCTTGGCAGCGGACAATACAACGTCAGCATCTTCTGCGATGGTCAGGCTATAGGATCACGTAACTATACATTTAATAAATAAATGAGATACAAAATCATAGGAATGGTCCTGCTGACAGCAGGGATGGCACAGACAGCGGTTGCCCAGCGGCTCCTGTCGCTTGACAGCTGCCGAGCCATGGCGCTCCGCAACAACAAGCAAATGAGCGTCTCTAAGGTCAAGCAGGAGATAGCCGTCAACCTGCGCAAGTCGGCACGTACCAAGTACCTGCCGCACGTCAGCGCCTTGGGTGGCTATGAATGGACCAGCAGGGAAATATCGCTGCTGAGTGACGAGCAGAAGGAAACGCTCTCTCATCTGGGAACAGGGGTGTCGACCAACATTGGCAACCAGTTAAACCAGACCATGGCACAGATGCCTCAGGGTGTGTGGTCAGTGTTGGGAGCCTTGGGCATCACGCCCGAAAGCTTGCAGCAGCAGTTCACCCCGGCGCTGAATAATCTGGCCGGACTGGGTAACGGCATCGGCCAGAAAGTTGTCGATGCCTTCCATACCGACACCCGTAACATGTTCGCTGGTTCTATCATGGTGACACAGCCTGTCTTCATGGGCGGTGCCATTATTGCCATGAATAAGTTGGCCGATATCAATGAGCAGATGATGGCCAACTCAGCCGAGACCAAGCGCCAGCATACCTTATATAATATAGACCAGGCCTACTGGCAGGTGGTGTCGCTGCGCCATAAGCAGAAGCTGGCGCAGGCCTTCTACGACTTGGTGCAGAAGCTCGACGGCGACGTGCAGAAGATGATTCGCGAGGGTGTCGCCACCCGCAGCGAGGGGCTGAGCGTCAGCGTGAAGGTCAATGAGGCCGAGATGGCGCTGACCAAGGTCAACGACGGTCTGGTGCTGTCGAAGATGCTACTGTGCCAGCTCTGCGGCCTTCCCATGAACGAGCAGGTGACACTGGCCGACGAGGAGGCTGACGAGCTTGCCACCGTCGAGCAGAAGGCTCTGGTGGACATGGAGGCCGTCATGGCCCAGCGCCCTGAGCTGAAGCAGTTGCAGAACATGGTCGACATGAGCCGTCAGCTCACTAATATCCTGAAGGCTGGCAATCTGCCGCAAGTACTGCTGACGGGAGGCTATGTGGTGACCAATCCCAACCTGTTCAACAGCTTCCAGCGCAAGTTCGGCGGCATGTGGAACATCGGTGTCTTGGTGCGCATCCCCATCTGGAACTGGGGTGACGTAGCATATAAGGTACGCGCTTCAAAGGGTGCCACTACCATTGCCAACCTCGAGATGGAGGAGATTCGCGAGAAGATAGAGTTGCAGGTCAGCCAGAGTGCCTTCCGCGTTGACGAGGCCAACAAGAAGCTGGCCATGGCAAAGGCCAGTACCGCCAAAGCCGACGAGAACCTGCGCACGGCCAACCTCGGATTCCGCGAGGGTGTCATCTCGTCTACCACCGTCATGGAGGCGCAGACTGCCTGGCTGCAGGCCCAGTCGCAGAAGATAGACGCTGAGATTGATGTCAAGCTCAGCCAGGTAAGCCTGCAGAAGGCTTTGGGAACCTTGCAGTAATCATTGGCCGCAATAACGAAACTTGAATAACGTAATAACGAAAAAAAAGAGAATATGTCAGCAAAAACACAACATAACAACATTCTGTATGCAATCCTCGGATTTGCTGCAGCCGTGGCCATTGTGGCCTTGATAGGTTTCTTTGCCCTGGGACGTGACCCCGAGTTGATCCAGGGCCAGGTCGAAGTCAGTGAGTATCGTGTATCGAGCAAGGTGCCGGGCCGTATTCTTGAGATACGTGTCAAGGAGGGCGACTACGTGAAGGTCGGCGACACGCTGGCCATCCTCGATGCCCCGGAGGTGCGTGCCAAGATGGAGCAGGCCCAGAGTGCGCAGAACGCCGCCGCCGCCTTAGAGCTGAAGGCTCAGAACGGTGCCCGTGAGGAGCAGATTCGCGGTGCCTACAACATCCTTCAGCAGGCCAAGGCCGGTCTGGAGATTGCCGAGAAGTCGTATCAGCGCATCCAGCGTCTGTATGACGAGGGAGTCATCAGTGCCCAGAAGCGCGACGAGGTCTATGCCAACTACAAGGCCATGGAGGCCCAGTGCAAGGCTGCCGAGAGCCAGTACGACATGGCCCGTAACGGTGCCCGCCGTGAGGACAAGCTCGCTGCTGCGGCACAGGTAGGCCGTGCCAAGGGTGCCGTCCAGGAGGTCAACAGCTATATCCACGAGACGGTACAGGTAGCCCAGATGGAAGGCGAGGTCACCGATGTCTTCCCCAAGGTGGGCGAGTTAGTAGGCACTGGCTCGCCTATCATGAGCGTGGCCGTCATGAGCGACCTTTGGGGAACCTTCAATGTTCGCGAGGACCAGCTCAACGGCATGGAGGTCGGTAAGACCTTCAAGGCTTTCGTTCCTGCCTTCAACAAAGATGTCGAGATGAAGGTCTACTATATGAAGGACATGGGTTCGTATGCCGTGTGGAAGGCCACTAAGGCTAATGGCCAGTACGACCTGAAGACTTTCGAGGTAAAGGCCCGTCCTGTAGGGAAGTTCGAGGGCCTGCGTCCGGGCATGTCTCTTATCATTAAGGATTAAGAATTGAAAGCACTTTCCAATATATATCATATCATGATGCGGGAGCTGCGGATTCTGCGCCAGAATCACATCTACCGTTTCTGCATGGTGCTGTTCCCCATCCTCGTCATCTTCTTCTTCACCTCTATCTTGGACGACGGCCAGCCTACAGACCTGCCCGTCGGTGTGGTCGACCTCGACAACACCTCCACGACGCGCTCGCTGACACGCCGTCTGGACGGTTTCCAGATGTCGAAGGTCGTAGCCCGCTATCCCAGCGTCACCGAGGCCCGTCGCGCCATCCAGCGCAACGAGATATACGGCTTCCTTTACATCCCCAAGGGAACTACGGCGAAGCTGCTGGCAGCCCGTCAGCCGAAGATATCCTATTATTATTCCTATACCACCTTGGCGGCGGGCTCCATGCTCATGAAGGACATGAAGACCATCTCTACCCTCGGTTCCGCTGCCGTAGGACAGGCCACCATGCGGGCCCGTGGCATGACGGACCGCCAGATACAGGCTGTCCTGCAACCCATCAAGGTCGACCTGCACCAGATAGCCAACCCCTGGACCAGCTATAATGTCTACCTGAGCACCGTCATGGTGCCCGGCGCCATCATGCTGTTCATCTTCCTCATCTCTGCCTATTCCTTAGGCACCGAGCTAAAGTTCAACACCGCCAAGCAGTGGATGGCGGCAGCCGACAACAATATCATGGTGGCCATTCTGGGCAAGTTCCTGCCACAGACCATCATCTGGCTGGCCATCTTCTTCAGCTATGAGTACTACGTGTTCTACCATCTGCAGTTCCCCCATCTGGGCAGCAGCTGGATGCTTGTGCTCCTGGGGCTCATGGCGGTGCTGGCGTCGCAGGGCTTTGGCATCTTTGCCTTTGGCCTCATGCCCTCGTTGCGCATGTCGATGAGTGTCTCGTCCCTGTGGGCCGTGCTCAGCTTCTCCATGGCCGGCTCCGCCTTCCCCGTCATGGGCATGGACGGTTCCCTGCAGTCGCTGTCGTGGCTGTTCCCCCTGCGTCACTATTGGATGATGTACCAGACTTGTGTGTTCAATGGCTTCCCCCTCATCGAGTCGTGGTTCCACTTTGCAGCCCTGGCAGCCTTCATGCTGTTGCCGTGGCTGGTAGTCAAGAAGATTAAGAATGCAATGCTGACCTATGTCTATATTCCATAACCTATACCGCGCACTTCAAGACGCCTGCTTTATCTGGCGCAGAGAGATGATGCAGGTCGTCAAGGACGAGGGAGTCATCATCTTCTTCATCGTGGTGCCGCTGGTCTATCCGCTGCTCTATTCCTGGATATATAATAATGAACAGGTGCGCGAGGTACCCGTCTGCGTGGTCGACCAGTCGCACTCGCAGCTTTCGCGCCAGTTCATCCGCATGTGCGATGCCTCGCCCGATGTCCATGTCAGGTGCTATGCCCAGGACCTCGACGAGGCCAAGTCGCTCGTCAGCCGCCAGCTAGTGAAGGGTGTCTACCTCATTCCCGCCACCTTCGAGGCCGACACCTACGGCCTGCGCCAAGGCACCGTCAGCGTCTATTGTGACATGAGCCTCATGCTCGCCTATAAGGCCGTCTTCCAGACCGCCCAGGCCGTGACTATGGATATGGGCAGCAGCCTGACAAAGAAGCTGGGCCGCCATTACACCAAGCGCGAGGAGGTCATAGCGGCCCGTCCTCTCGACTACGACGACGTGCCCCTGTTCAGTCCTGCCGGAGGCTACGGCTCCAGCATCCTCCCCGCCGTGCTGATGCTCATCCTGCAGCAGACCCTCGTCCTGGGCATCGGCCTCTCTGCCGGTACCGCCCGCGACGAGAATCCCTACCGCATGCTCATCCCCGTCGGCGACGTGCGCTACAGCCGTGTCTTCCCCATCGTGCTGGGCAAGGCCCTCTGCTATCTCATGATCTTTATGGTCATGGGTGCTTGGCTCACTGCTGCCGTACCCAGCCTGTTCCACTTCCCGCAGCTGGCAACGTGGCAGTCGCTCCTGCAGCTCATGCTGCCCTACACCCTGGCCTGCATCTTCTTCGGCATGATGGTGTCCTGTACCGTCAAGTACCGCGAGAACGTCATGCTGCTCGTCGTCTTCGTCTCCGTGCCGCTGCTGTTTCTGACCGGTGTCAGCTGGCCCCAGAGCAACATCCCCAGCTACTGGCAGGGCGTGTCGTGGCTCTTCCCCTCCACCTTCGGAGCCCGCGCCTACATCCGTCTGAACTCCATGGGAGCCGACTTCTACGTTATTCTCCCCGAGTACCGCATCCTCTGGGTTCAGGCACTCAGCTATTTCGTCCTTACCCTCATTGTCTATCGTTTCCAGATTCACCAGGCCCGCCGGTATGCCATGGAGCGTCTTAAGTTCCTGAAGCACAACCGCGAGGCCCACCTTTCTGAGAAGGAGGAATAGTCATATCGGCATCGTCACCCCCTACGGCAGAAGAGCAATGGCTCTTCTGCCGTTTTTGTATCTAAAAGCACCTTTTCCCCGATAAGGGCTATTTTTCTTATGGGCTTTAACTATCTTTTTCCCTTTTCTTTTTTTGTTTACGTTTTTTTGACGTATCTTTACACCCCCAAAAAGATAAGGACAATGAAGACGAAGAATCTATTCCGCGTGCTGCCCGCCGTGGCAGCCATGTTGCTGTTTGCCGCTTGCAGCGGCGACGACCAGAACGATGCTCCCGTCACGGAGCCTGAGACTCCCGTTAGCTAGGGTTCTGTCACCTTTAACGATGTGGGCAAGGTGATAGGTGTCGACGGCAAGGTGTACTCCACCGTCAGTGCCGCCGAGGCAGCCGGTACTACCGCTTCACCCTCGGCGCTTTCTATTGGGACAACTATTCGCACAAAGGCTACGCTCGTGCTGTCCTCGCTTTCTAACCTCTTTACCTCTTAAATAATCCGCACCTTTCTATGGTTGCCAAAGGACGGAGCAAAAATGATGTTTGCTCCGTCCTTTCGTCGTTTAAGTCTGTGGCGGAAGTTGTTTCCTCGCCGAGGATTGTTAAATCTACGTCGTGGTTTATTAAATCATCGTCGTAGTTTGTTAAATCATCGTCGTGGATTTAACTTTTTCAGACCCTTAGTGTGTCTTTGCATTCGGAGTGCTGGTAAAAGACCTCTTTGAACCTGTCGACAAACCATATCGGTTTCTCGGCATGTAACTATGGGTTTGTCGGTGGGTAATTCCAGCTCACTCTAAATCTTGGCCGTGCTGGGGGATGGTGGCGGTGCTATTTTATCCCGACGATTTTTGTCTTGGGGAGTTCGGCGTTGCGGCGGTTGACGACGGTGACGACGGCTTGTGCCAGGTTGATGAAGGCCAGGCCTGTGGCTGTGTCGCTGCTGACGGCAGCGGGCTCGCCGGCATCGCCGCTCTCGCAGATGCTCTGTACCAGTGGTATCTGTGCCAGCAGGGGTACGCTCATCTCCTGGGCCAGCTGCTTGCAGCCTTCCTTGCCGAAGATGTAGTAGCGGTTCTGCGGCAGCTCGGCAGGGGTGAACCATGCCATGTTCTCTACCAGGCCGAGGATGGGCACGTTGACCTTCTCGTTGCGGTACATGTCGATGCCTTTGCGGGCATCGGCCAGTGCCACCTGCTGGGGTGTGGACACGATGACGGCACCGGTGATGCTGAGCGTCTGCAACAGCGTGAGGTGGATGTCGGAGGTTCCGGGCGGGGTGTCGAGGATGAAGTAGTCGAGCTCGCCCCAGTCGGCATCGGCAATGAGCTGCTTCAGGGCGTTAGTGGCCATGCCGCCACGCCAGAGCGTCGCCGTGTCGGGGTTGACGAAGAAGCCGATGGACAGCATCTTGACACCATAGGCCTCGATGGGGTTGATGAGCTGGCGGCCGTCAACCTCGACGGCATAGGGGCGCTCGTCCTCGACATGGAACATCTTGGGCATGGAAGGCCCGAAGATGTCGCAGTCCAGGAGGCCTACCTTATAGCCCAAACGTGCCAGGGCGATGGCCAGGTTGGCCGAGACGGTGGACTTGCCTACGCCCCCCTTGCCGCTGCTGACGGCGATGATGTTCCTGACGTGCGGCAGCAGATGGCCGACCTCCGGCCGGGGCTTCGACTTGAACTCCGTGACAATCTCCACCTCAACCTCCTTGCCGCAGTGGTACTTGATGGCAGCCTCGGCGGCCTTGACGGTGGACTTGAGGAAGGGGTCGGTGTCACGTGGGAACTCCAGCACGACGGTGACTTTCTGTCCGTTGACGACAGGCTGGTCAGCCACCATCTGGCTCTCTACCAGGTTTTTCTTGGTGCCGGCATACGTCACCGTAGCCAGGGCATCCATGATGAGTTTGGGATATAGTTGCATTATATTGTCGGGGCGCTGTAGATTGGTTTTTCTCTTGTGGGCAGCTTCTTCCAGTCTTTGTCGTTGCTGTAGAGGGGCTGGCTGCCGGTGGGAATCAGGAAGGACGCCGCCACGCCCTTGAAGGTGCTCTTGGAGATGGAAGGAGGATTGGGGCTGTTGAGGACGACCTCGCGCAGCAGCGGACAGTTCTGGAAGGCTGAGCCGCCAATCTTCTTCAAGGCGATGGACAGCTCGGCACGGGTCAGCATGGCGCATCCGTTGAAGGCGTCGCTGCCAATGGTGGTGACGGCTACGGGCAGTTTAATCTGATTCAGCGAGGTGCACTTCTCGAAGGCGTCGTCGCCAATGCTAACGAGGCTGATGGGGAGTTCGATGGCGGTCAGGGCAATGCAGTTCTGGAAGGCCTGGTTGCCTATCTTCTTGATGGTGGTAGGCAGGGTGATTGAACTCAGACTGCTGCAGTTCTTGAAGAGGTCGGCCTCTATTTCCGTGATGAAGCCTCCGATGGTGACTGTGGCCAGCTGGCTGCAGTTCTGGAAGGCCGAGCTGCCAATGCTCTTCATCATGTTGGGGATGGCTATGCCCTGCAGGCTGTTGCAGTCCTCGAAGGCATAGCTGCCTATCTTTGTCAGTGCCGCGGGCAGCTCAACGGCGGAAAGGCTCTTACAGCCCTTGAAAGCGTCGCTGCCAATGGTCTTGACGGACGAGGAGATGGAGATGCCGCTCAGGTTGCTGCAACCCTTGAAGGTGTCGCTGTTGATTTCGTCGAGGCCGCCTTGCAGCACCACGGTCTTCAGGTTGGAGCAGTCCTGGAAGGCAGAGCTGCCTAACTTGGAGAGACGCTGGAAGCCTGCCTCCTGCAGCGAGGTGCAGTCGTTGAAGGCGTTGCTGCCCACCTCGCGGATGTTTTCCAGCGTGATGGCTTTCAGGCTCTTGCAATTCTCAAAGGCGGAGGTGCCAATCTCGGTGACTGTGGCCGGCAGCTCGATAGCCGTCAGGCTCTTGCAACCATAGAAGACATCGTTGTCGATGACCTTGACGTTTGCCTGAAGGGAGATGCTGGTGAGCGCTGCGCAGTCCTTGAAGGCCTGTGTGCCAATCTTCTTGACGTTGGCGGGGACGCTGATGGTGGCCAGCGACTTGCAGCCTTCGAAAGCCTCGCTGCCGATGGCTGTCAGATAGGACGGGAGGTTGACGGCGGCCAGCTGTTCGCAATTCTGGAAGGCCTGGTTCTCGATGGTGGTGACTCTCTCGGGAATGGTGACGGTGAGCAACGACTGGCAGTCGTAGAAACAGTTCTTGCTGACGTTGATGACGTTGGCAGGCAGTACGACCTGCTTGAGGCTCCTGGCACCAGAGAAGAGGGCGTTAGGCAGCTCGTTGGCCTTGGTCTTCATGCCCTCCTTGCCCTCTGTGATGACGGCTTCGGACAGGTCAACGCTGCTGACGAGGCACTCGCCTTCTTTCTCCTTGGCTTTGGTGCGGATGACTATCTCCTGCAGCAGCTTGATGTCGGCACCATTCAGGGGACCGCTGATTTTGAGCTCGGAAATCTTGAACCTGTCGGCTTCGGCGATTTTCTGTGACAGTTGGCCTACAGCGTCAACGGTGACGATGGTCTGGCCCTGTGCCATACTGAAGAGTGGTATGGCCGTAAAAAGAATGCAAAACAATTTTTTCATTATTGTTAGTTTTTTGGGGTTTTACTTGGCTTTGTCTTTGCTGCTGCGCTTGTCGCGGTGGTAGGAGCGGTAGTCGTCGAGCTCTATCTCCACGTCAGGCTCCTCGAGGTGACCTTCACGCGGCAGCAGGAATTTCATGTACTTGATGTTCAGCCCACGGGCTATCCACATGCTCTCGTAATAGGTCTGGATGGAGGCTGGCTCGGCGAACGCAGGGTTCTCAGGGCTCTCTGCATACAGGTCCTTGGTTGTCAGCAGTACGGACAGGCTGTTGCGCTCCACCATGTAGGTGGTGTAGGTGAACAGGAAATTGGAGTCTGTCTTCAGATGGATGATGCCACCGTCGACGAGGAAGTGGCGATAGCGCTCCAGGAACCACGACGACGTCAGGCGTTTGCGGGGGCTCTTCATCTGGGGGTCGGAGAAGGTGAGCCAGATTTCCTGCACCTCGTCGGCAGCGAAGAAGCGGTCGATGATCTCAATGTTGGTACGCAGGAAGGCCACGTTCTTCAGGCCTTCGTTGACGGCCTGCGTGGCGCCGGTCCACATGCGGGCACCCTTGATGTCGACGCCGATGAAGTTCATGCCAGGATACTTCTTGGCCAGCCCTACGGTGTACTCGCCCTTGCCGCAGCCCAGCTCCAGCACGATGGGGTTCTGGTTGTGGAAGTACTCCTCGTGCCAGCGGCCCTGCAAAGGAAACTCAACGTCTTTCAGCGCCCCATAGGGGTACTGAAAGACGTTATCGTAGGTTGCCATGTCGGCGAACTTCGCCAGCTTGCCCTTTCCCATTACTCAATGACAACGGTTGTCCAGCCGTGCTTGTCCTCGATGTCGCCATACTGGATGGCGCGGAGGGTGTCGTAGAGCTTCTTCGACAGTGGGCCGGGCTTGTCGCCAAACGAGTAGCGCTTGCCGGTGTCGAGGTCGTCGATGTAAGAGATAGGACTGATGACGGCTGCCGTGCCGCAAGCACCAGCCTCCTCGAAGGTCTCAAGCTCTTCCTCGGGAATAGGACGGCGCTCCACCTTCATGCCCAGGTCCTCAGCCACCTGCATGAGCGACTTGTTGGTGATAGAGGGCAGGATGGAGGTAGACTCCGGGGTGATATAGGTGTTGTCCTTGATGCCGAAGAAGTTGGCGGCACCGCACTCGTCCATGTACTTCTTCTCCTTGGCGTCGAGGTAGAACTCGCAGGCATAGCCCTTCTCGTGGGCAATGTCGTTGGCCTTCAGCGAGGCGGCATAGTTCCCGCCGACCTTGTACTTGCCGGTGCCGAGGGGTGCCGAGCGGTCGTAGTCGCGGATGATGACGTAGGGGTTGGCGGCGAAGCCTCCCTTGAAGTAAGGGCCTACGGGAGTGACGAAGATGAGGAAGCAGTACTCCTTGGCGGGGTGAACGCCTACCTGGGCGCTGGTACCGATGAGCAGCGGACGGATGTAGAGCGTGGCACCACTCTCGTAGGTGGGAATCCACTCCTGGTTCAGGCGTACCACCTTCTTGACCATCTCGGTGAACAGTTCTGTCGATACCTCGGGCATCAGGATGCCGCGGCAGGTAGACTGCAGGCGGGCGGCATTCTCGTCGACGCGGAACACGCGCACCTTGCCGTCCTTGCAACGGTATGCCTTCAGGCCCTCGAAAGCCTCCTGGCCGTAGTGCAGGCAGGTGGCTGCCATGTGCAGGTTCAGATACTCGTCGGAGCAGACCTCAATCTCGCCCCATTTGCCGTCACGATAGTAACAGCGTACGTTGTAGTCGGTCTTCATGTAACCGAACGACAGGTTTCCCCAGTCTAAGTTCTTCATAATGTCTGTCTTTAAAAGATGTTTGTTGTCTATTTGCCCGCAAAAGTAATCAAAATCTTGCGCCCGTGCAAGAAAAAGGAGGGAAAAATGAGATGATGAAAAGATTTTTTGCATCTTTCTCCCTCGGAGAAGTTACTTTCGCTCGAAAGAAAAAGAAAAAACGGTTTTTTCTTTGTTCTTTGCTCGCTTCTTCGTATCTTTGCACTCATTATAACAACGAAGGATATGAAGAAGTTCTACTTATTGGCTATGCTGGCTATGGTGTCGGCGGCTGACTTTGCCCAAGAGCAAAGAGGCAACTGCCAGAAAGGCGACTATGGCTATTTGTTTTGTCACATGAACGACAGGGGCAGGGCATGGACAGCCTATGCGCTGAGTCGCGACGGGCTGCACTATCACGATTTGCTCAATGGCGACAGCATCTTCAGCGACTATGAGCATGCCCGGATAGAGGGTGCCACCCGCGATGCCTATCTTTGTCGCAAGCATGACGGGACAGGCTACCTGATGGTCTGCACGGACATGAATGTGGGACGCTTCAAGGACTTGAAGAAAAAGGCGGAGTGGGACAATTACGGCATCGACCTGCTGACCAGTGACGACCTGATACATTGGCAGTCGAAGACTTTCGATTATCGCAAGGGAGTGAGCATCTTCTGCAACCCTACGGCAGAGAGTGTCTATAAGGACTGGTCGACCGTCAACCGTGTGTGGGCTCCCCAGATTATGTGGGATGAAACCTATGTGTGGCCTGACGGCAGGCGCGGGGGATATTTCATTTACTATTCGATGTGGAATCGCGAGGAGGAGGCCTACGACCGCATGTACTACTCGTATGCCGACGAGACTTTTACCCGTCTGACACAGCCCCGTCTGCTCTTTGACTGGGGCTATGCCACCATTGATGCCGACATCAACTGGCTGGATTCCGACAAGCAATGGCACATGATGATTAAGAAGGAAGGAGGGACGCCAGGGCTGTTTACGGCTACTTCCAAGGAACTGACAGGCCCTTGGGGCGAACCTGTGGAGGACGACTTTGTCAGCTTTGAGGGCAAGAAGAAGTGTGAGGGCGTGTCGGCCTTTCAGTTGGCAGGCAGGGACGACTGGATGATTGGTTACATCGAATACTCGTCGCGCCCAAAGAACTATCGTCTTTGTAGTGCGGACCGGTATATGCGGAATTTCAAGAGTCCGCGCCATATAGAGGGTGTGAACTATCCCCAGCACGGCTCTTTCCTCCGCATCACCAAGGAGGAATATGACAGGCTGCAAGCCTGGAGTGACGGCTACGAGCTGGCTACGATGAAGGGCAACAGGCAGAACCCCGTCATAGAAGGGCTCTATGCCGATCCGGAAGTGCTGTATTCGGAGAAGGACGGCAAATACTACCTCTATCCTACGACGGACGGTGAAGAGAACTGGATGAACCATGACTTCCGCTGCTATTCGAGCAGTGACCTGAAGGAATGGAAGTACGAAGGGGTCATCTTCGACTTGAAGACCGATTGCCAGTGGGCACACCAGAAGGCATGGGCTCCCTGTATCATAGAGCGCAAAGTGGGTAAGGGCAAGAAGGCGCAATACAGGTATTTCTTCTATTTCGTCGGCGAAGGGGAAATAGGAGTGGCTGTCAGCGACCAGCCTACGGGGCCTTTCAAGGATGCACTTGGCAGGCCGCTCGTCAGCAAGGACATGGAGGTGATGAAACAAGGCGGTGCGACTATCGACCCTGACGTCTTCCAGGATCCTCAGACAGGCAAGTACTATCTCTATTGGGGCAATGGCACCATCGTTTGTGCCGAGCTGAACGACGACATGACCAGCTTCAAGAGTCAGCCCGTCGTCGTGCTGGCGCGTAAGGACAAAGCGCGCTACAACTATAACGAAGGGACGTATGTGTTCTATCGCGACGGCAAGTACTACTTTACATGGTCGGAGAATGACACCCGTTCGAAGAACTATCGGGTGCGCTACGCCATCAGCGACTCGCCTACGGCGCTGGTGCGTGATGGCAAGCCCGTGACGGCAGCCGAGAAGACAATTGTGTTACAGCGTGATAACGGCAACCAGATTTTCGGCACAGGACATCATGCTATCGTGCAGAAGCCCGGTACCGACGAGTGGTATATCGTCTATCATCGTTTCCAGCGCCCGCGTGCTGCCAAACTTGACTGGAGCGCCGGGTATAACCGTGAGGTTTGCATCGACCCCCTGTCCTTCGATGCATCTGGCGGCATTCTGCCAGTGAAGCCCAGCTTGTAGCAGGGGAAGGAAAATTTTTGTGTTTGCTTTTGCCTATAGGCGAACGATCTTTTGCCTATAGGCGCAAGTACTTTTACCTATAGGCACACATACTTTTGCCTATAGGCGAACGAACGTTTGGACGTATGTAAACGAACGTTTGAACGTATGTAAACGGTGGCTTGGCACCGCCTTTCCCCCGTTCACCTTACGCCTTCACCGACACTCTGACCGCTCAAAGTCAGAGGGTACCGCAGCAAACTTGCACTCGACAATAATGACAAAAAATCTGTTATTTGTTTTGGATTGTTCTCGCTTATTCGTATCTTTGCAGCCCAGTTTGGTAATAAAAAGGAATCGTATGAAGAGAAAACTGTTTTTTATGATGGCCTTGGCAGTCGCCATGGCCGCGCAGGGTCAGGTCAAGAACGACACTACCATTATCAATAATGCCAGGAAGGTGACTATTGTCACCAACGACTCGCTGCAGAAGATTAAGGTAGTAGGTACGGAGGGCAACAGCGCCTACCGTTACGAGAATACCATTCAGCTGCGCGACTCGAACTATGTTCGTCGTCAGCATGAGTCGGGCAAGGGCAGGGAGAGCTGGGATTTTGACTTGGCAGTAGGCTGGTGTGCACCGACCAGTGTGCCTGATGGCATGAGTTTTGCCCCCTTTAAGTCGTGGGAGTGGATTCTGGGTCTCCGCTATAAGTATAGACCGAAGAAAGCCTTGCAGACTTATTCGGTGGGCCTTTGGTGCAACTGGCGCCGCTATACGCTGAGCTCGGACTATATGTTCTTAAAGGGTGGCCAAATCTCCACCAATCAGACCTCTGCCTCGAATGCGGTAAGCGTAGAATCTTTCCCCAAGGATGCCTCCGGCAGGCGCTCGCGTATCAACATCTTCAGCCTGTCGGTGCCCTTGCTGTTCACCCAGCGGTTCGGTCAGAAGAGTGACTGGCGCTTCACGGTGGGTCCGGTGGTGAACTTCAACCTGCGTGGCCGCATTAATACCGAGTACACCTTGGGCGACAATGACTACGACATCACCACCAAAGGCATTGAGTATCGTCCGGTGACGGTAGACTTCATGGGCTTTGTGACCTACAAGGAGTTGAGTATCTACTGCAAGTACTCGCCCATGAGTGTGCTGAAGACCGATATGGGTCCGCAGTTCCACTCGCTGACGTTCGGTATCTTCATCTAAGGAAACTACTCGCGCTCGGCCTGTATCTTCAGGATGTCCGCCTCTGTCTTGGTCAGCTTGTCCTTGCAGAGCTTGATTAACCGCTGTGCAGTCTTCAGCTGCACAGCGAGTTCGTCTATGTCGTACTCGTTAGCTTCCATCTTGCGGACTATGGCCTCCAGCTGAGCCAGTGCCTCTTCGTATTTCATCGTTTCTTCGTTCATTTGACAATGGATTTGATGGTTCCTTTTTCTACTCGTGTTACTATCTCGTCGCCAGGCCTGAGCAGGCTGGGGTCGCGGACGGCACGGCCATCCTTGAGGGTGATGCTGTAGCCACGGCTGAGCAGCAGCTGCGGGTCGAAGCCCTGCAGCTGGAGGGTGATGCGCTCCAGACGGTGCTTCTGCTCGGTGAGCCTGCGCTCGATGGCTATGGGCAGACGGCTCTCTGCCAGCTCGATGCGGTGGCGCCCCTCGCTGATGGCGTGCAGGGCGAGGGTGGGGATGAGCGTGGCCAGCTGGTTGATGCGTTGCTGCTGGCTGCGGATGCGCTCGCTGACGTAGTGGGCGATGAAGTCTTCTGCCTGCCCGATGCGGTCCAGTACCTGCCGCAGTCGGTCGATGAGCAGGGTGGCAGCAGCGGTGGGTGTCTTGACATGGATGTTGGCCACCATGTCGAGGATGGTCTCGTCGCGGTCGTGTCCGATGCCTGTGATGACGGGCAGGGGGAACTGGGCTACGTTCTCTGCCAGAGCCAGCGTGTCGAAGCCGCTCAAATCGGCCGTGGCACCACCGCCGCGCAGGATGCAGACGACGTCGTATGGCTGTGGGCTTTGTTCGTAGATTCTGTTGAGGGCGGCAATGACGCTCTGCTCCACCTGCTCGCCCTGCATGACGGCAGGAAACAGCTGCACGGTGAAGCGGAATCCGTAGGCGTTATCCTCCAGCTGGCGGCAGAAGTCGCCATAGCCGGCAGCGTTGGGGGCACTGATGACGGCTATGCGCTGTGCAAACAGGGGTATTCGCAGCTCGCGCTGCAGGTCGAAGACACCTTCCTCCTTGAGCTGTCGGATAATCTCCTGCCGACGGCGGGCCATGTCGCCCAGGGTATAGGTGGGGTCGATGTCGGTGACAATCCACGAGAAGCCGTAAGCCTCATGGTACTGGGCATAGACCTGCAGCAGCACCTTCATGCCGGCACGGAGCGGCTGTCCGGTGGTGCGCTCGAAGTAGGGACGTACCATCTGCCACGTCTGATGCCAGCACTTGGCCGAGGCACGGGCTGTTGGCGTGTTGGAACGCTCGTCCTTCTCGATGAGTTCCATGTAGCAGTGTCCGCCATGTTCGCGACACTCCGACAGCTCTGCCTCTACCCAGTATTCGTCGGGCAGTTGCATCTCGACGGCTTCGCGCACCATCAGGTTCAGCTGGCGCAAGGTATAATGCTTCCCACCCATCACTTCAGACTCTTGTATCTCCCTATCTGGTAGGCTCGCCAGAAGTTGGGCACGCCGTAGCCGTAGATATTGTCGGGATGTTCGTAATTACTGCTGCTCAGGCGGATGAGCTCGATGACCTGTTCGGCAGTCATCTTGGGCAGGGCCTGCCACAGGCATGCCGTCAGTCCGCAGACGATGGGCGCTGAGAACGATGTCCCCATGTCGTCCATGATGACGCCACGGCCATTGACCAGACGCGCCGGGGCTCCGATGGCCACCACGTCGGGTTTGACACGCTGGTCCTGTGTAGGGCCGACGCTGCTGAAGGGTGCTATCTTATGCGGTGCGTCGGCCAGCATGGCGCCGACGGTCAGGATGTGGTCGGCATCGGCAGGCACGCCAATCTTCTTCCATGTTCCCATGCCGGAGTTGCCGGCGGAGTTGACGAGGATCATTCCCTTGCGGGCCATCAGCGACGCCGAGCGGCTGGCAAAGGAAGTCTGGCCGTCCATCTGCCACTGCCGGTAGGACATGCTGGCGTGGTCGTACTCGTTATAGCCAAGCGACGAGTTGACGAGGTCGCAACCCACGGAGTCGGCATACTCGGCGGCCATGGTCCAGTAGTCTTCCTCGACCTCCTGCTCCGTCTGCTGGTCTTCCGAGCGCAGCAGCCAGTAGCTGGCCCGGGGGGCCGTACCTACATAGTAATAAGTTGCGTAGAGGGCCATGGCCGACAGTACCTTTGTGCCATGGTCGGTCTCGGCAAAGATGCTGGGCGAGGGTGGAGTGACGAAGTCATGATAGCCTCGGATGTCGATATTCTGGAAGGCTGGAATCTTGTCTACGTTCTTGAATCCTCCGTCGATGACGGCTATCATCATGGTCTCGCCACGCAGTCCGATGTCGTGCAGCCGCTGTCCCATGAGGGTGGTTGTCTGCAGGGAGGTCTGTCCGTAGGGGTCGCCAGTGACGCTGTCGCGCTCCTCAAAGTGCTCGTGGTATTTGGCTTTGATGGCTGTCGGCGTCACTGAGTCGGGGGCTTGCCAGACCATCTTGCAGGACTTGACGAAGGGCAGCTGGCTGATGCGCTGGATGACTGTGGTGTCGGGGATGCGCACCAGAAGGGTGTTCTGCCAGCGGCTCTGTCCGATGACGACGACTTCGTTGCGCTCAACCATTCTGATGTAACGGTCGGATACAGGCAGGTCGGTGGAGTCGAGGGGCAGTCCCTGCCGACGGCGACGCTCGACGCTACGACGTGACAGGAAGCGCATGGGGTGCTCCAGCGAGTAGCCTGTGCCCTGCTTGTCGGTGAGAGTCAGGCGGTAGATGTAGGCAGGTCCGTGCTTGTACTTGACACGCTGCAGCGTCTCCTGTTGCGACTCGGCATATAAGCCGGTTGCGCAGAAGAGTATGGTGAGCAGAAGAAGGATTCGTCGCATTCGCATTGTAGTTTGTTTTCCGTGTGCAAAGGTACAAAGAAAAATATAAAAATAGATAATAAATAGCAAGGATTATTTGGTTATTCGAAGAATAAGCAGTACTTTTGCACATTATTTTCAGATATGGACAACAAACAAGCTGCTCTGGAATTGGGGACAAAACCTGTTGGCGGACTGCTTATGCAGTATGCCCTGCCGGCTATTGTGGCTATGACAGCCAGCAGCCTGTATAACATCATAGACCGTGCCATGATAGGGCAGATGGTAGGTCCTGAGGCCATTGCGGGCCTGGGCATCACCTTTCCCTTCATGAATCTCTCGGGAGCCTTTGGTGCTGCCGTCGGCGTGGGTGCCTCGACGTGTATCAGCGTAAAGCTGGGACAGAAGGACTACAGGACTGCCGAGCACCTGCTGGGCAATACGGTGACGTTGAACCTCATCATCGGATTCCTGTTCATGGCGGTATGCCTGATATTCCTCGACCCCATCCTGCGTTTCTTCGGTGCCTCAGAGGTGACACTGCCCTATGCCCGTGAATTCATGGTGGTCATCCTTTTGGGTAACATGGTGACGCACATGTACTTCGGCATGAATGCCGTGCTGAGAGCGGCGGGAAAGCCGCGCCATGCCATGTATGCCACGCTGTTCACCGTCGGCATGAACATCCTGCTGGTGGTGACTTTTGTGTGGTGGCTGCGCTGGGGCATCCGCGGTGCGGCCCTGGCAACGATTACCAGTCAGACGATGGCCCTGTGCTGGCAGATGTGGATTTTCAGCAATCCCAAGGAGCTGCTGCACCTGAAGCGAGGCATCTACAGGCTAAAGGCCAACCTTGTGCGCAACATCATTGCCATCGGTATCTCGCCGTTTCTGATGAATGTCACGGCCTGTCTGGTGGTCATCTTTATGAACAACCAGTTTGTGCGCTATGGCGGCGACATGGCGGTGGGAGCCTACTCGATAGCCAACTCGGTGGTGATGGTGCTCTTTATGTTCGTCATGGGCATGAACCAGGGCATGCAGCCCATCGTGGGCTATAACTACGGTGCGGAGAACTATGACCGTATGTTCCGCTGCTTGTGGCTGACCATCGCGTCGGCAACGACCATCCTGCTGATAGGCTGGTCGCTCTCCATGCTGTTCCCGAATGCGATAGCACGGGTGTTCACGACCGACCAGACGCTGATAGACATGGCGGCACGGGGCATCAAGCTCAACATGCTGGTGTTCTTCGTCGTCGGCTCGCAGGCTGTCATCACCAATTTCTTCCAGTGTATCGGCAAGGTGAAGGTCAGCATCTTCCTGTCGCTCTCGCGTCAGCTCATCTTGCTGATTCCCATGGCATACGTATTCCCATTGTTCCTTGGGCTCGATGGTGTCTGGTATTCAATGTGTGTCTCTGACTTTGGCTCGTTTGCCATGACCTTGCCCCTGCTATGGTGGTATATGAAAAAACTAAAGACAAATGGAAAAGAACAATAGCCATATTATTATCTGCGTGGGTCGCCAATTAGGTTCGGGCGGACACGACATAGCCCGTATGCTGGCACTCGACTTCAATGCCAAGTATTACGATCGTGAACTGTTGAACCTGGCTGCCAAGGAGAGCGGCTTCTCGGAAAAGTTTTTTGAACAGAACGACGAGCAGCGTGGCATTTTCCGCTCGTTGTTCCACCTGCATGCAACCCACGTGTCCGACAACAATATGTATCAGAACAACTTCTCGCAGGAGTCGTTGTTCAAGTTTCAGAGCGACGCTATCATGAAGGCCGCCAGTGAAGGCTCGTGTGTCTTTGTGGGACGTTGTGCCGACTACGTATTACGCGCTAAGCCCAATGTGGTGAATGTGTTTATTACAGCCTCGATGGAGTTCCGTGCCCAGCAGATTATGGCCAAGCAACAGTTGGATATGGCACAGGCCCGACGGTTCATTGAGCAGCGCGAGGCCAAGCGTGCGGCCTATTACAACTACTATACTGGAAAGAAGTGGGGAGCAGCCGAGTCGTACGACCTCTGCATCGACACCTCCGTGCTCGGGTTGCAGGCTACGGAGAAACTGATAGCCGACTTCATCCGTAAACGGTTCATGCTA
Source organism: Prevotella sp. (assembly GCA_017412705.1). GTDB lineage: Bacteria > Bacteroidota > Bacteroidia > Bacteroidales > Bacteroidaceae > Prevotella. The sequence goes on along the minus strand of JAFPWS010000074.1, from coordinate 52,681 downwards.
TGAGACATGTCGTGTGCCACTGCTTGCTGATTGCGCTTATGTCGATGGTTGCTCTCCCTGTGTGGAGCGACACGACGACGGTGCATAGGCTGGAGGTTGACGTGGTGCCCAGCGGGGTTATCCAGAATAACCGCTATCTGCGCGGCGAGAACCCTGATGGTGTGAATATCAATAGCTCGACGACCTTCCGCCTGAAGTATGCCTTGCAGCGGGCCGGTAATCCGTCGGAGGCCGGTGCCTATGCCGGCATAGGCGTCGGTACGCTGGTGACCAATCGCCAGTTGGGAACACCCTTTCTGGCGTATATCGTGCAGGGAGCGCCTATCATCAACTTTTCCCGAAGGGTGTCGCTGAGCTACGAGCTGAACCTGGGTGTCGCCGTCGGATGGAAGGCCTACGAGGCGAAGATCAATGAGACCAACCATGTCGTGGGCTCGAAGGTGATGTCGTATATCGGTGCCGACGTGTTCCTGAGGTTTATGCTGTCGCGCCAATGGGACCTGAACCTGGGCTATGGCTATGCCCACTCCTCCAACGCCAACCTGCGCATGCCCAACGAAGGCTTTAACACGATGGGTGGACGTGTGTCGCTGGCTTATTACTTCAACCGCAGGGAGGACATCTCAAGCGCTTCGTTGTTCTCGGCGGAGACCATGCCCCAAGGCAAACACTGGGCGTGGGACATAGTGGCTTACGGGGGGTGGAAGAAGCGTAGCCTGGAGAATCCGACGACCTATAGCGTGGCGGGAATCAGCGTCAGCCCTACTTACAGGCTGAATAGTGCCTTTGCTTTGGGGCCGTCGATAGATGGTGTCTACGACGAGAGCGTCAGTCCGATGATGTCGCTGGGCTTACAGGTCCGTGCTGAGCTCACCATGCCCGTGTTCCGCGCCAGCGCTGGCTTTGGGCGCTATGTGGTGGGAGGCCTTGACTGCTTCTATGAGACGCTGGCCATGAAGATTGACGTGAGCCGTCATTTCTTCTTCAACATCGGCTACTGTCTCTACAACTATAATTATACAAACAACCTGATGCTGGGCATCGGCTTAAGACTTGGCGCATGAAGAAAATAGGTATTATCAGCGATACGCATAGCTACTGGGACCCTAAGTACCTGCATTACTTTGAACCCTGCGACGAGATATGGCATGCCGGCGACATAGGGTCGCTGGAAGTGGCCGAGAAGCTGAACGAGTTCCGACCGTTGCGGGCCGTCTGCGGCAACTGCGATGGTGGCGACCTGCGTCTGATGTATCCGGAGGTGCTGCGCTGGAAGTGTGAGGATGTCGAGGTGCTGATGAAGCACATTGGCGGATACCCTGGCAACTACGACTACTCCATCCGCGGCCAGCTGTATGCCAACCCTCCGCAACTGTTTATCGCAGGACACTCGCATATCCTAAAGGTGAAGTTCGACAAGACGCTCAACCTGCTGCACATCAATCCGGGTGCTGCGGGTCTCCAAGGATGGCACAAGGAGCGTACGCTGATTCGTCTGACCATTGAGGGCAATAAATTCAGTGATTGCGAAGTTATAACATTAGGGAGATAAATACAACAAAATAGAATTATGACAAGAGATAAACTTTTCGCTTTTTTGGCAAAGGCCGCAGGGATGGTCGTGCTTGCCGCTATCGTTGACATTGTGTTTCAGTATTTTACGAAACCAGAAATCAACTTTTATAGAACGGCTATTTTTGCCCTCGTGTTTGGACTTGGCAACTTTATTTATGATTGGAAGAAGAAAAAGAAATAATATTTAGAAATATGAAACGTACCGTTGTCATTACTGGTGGCGCAGGCTTTATAGGAAGCCATGTGGTGCGCCTGTTTGTGAACAAGTATCCCGACTACCACATCATCAACCTCGACAAACTGACGTATGCCGGCAACCTGGCTAACCTCAAGGACATCGAGGACAAGCCGAACTACGAGTTTGTAAAGATGGACATCTGCGACTTCGACGCCTTCTACAAGCTGATGCAGGACAAGAAGGTCGATGGTATCATTCACCTCGCTGCTGAGAGCCATGTGGACCGCAGCATCAAGGACCCGTTTACGTTTGCCAAGACCAACGTCATGGGTACGCTGTCGCTGTTGCAGGCTGCCAAGCTCTACTGGGAGTCGCTGCCCGAGCGTTACGAGGGCAAGCGCTTCTATCACATCTCGACTGACGAGGTGTATGGCGCCCTGGAACTGACGCATCCTGAGGGTATCGAGCCTCCGTTCACCACGACGGCCTCGAGTGCTGAGCATCATTTGGCATACGGCGACAAGTTCTTCTTGGAGACTACAAAGTATAATCCGCACTCGCCGTACTCGGCTGCCAAGGCCTCGAGTGACCACTTCGTTCGTGCCTACCATGATACGTACGGCATGCCCGTCATCGTGACCAACTGCTCGAACAACTATGGCCCGTACCAGTTCCCTGAGAAACTGATACCTCTGTTTATTAATAACATCCGTCACCGCAAGCCGTTGCCCGTCTATGGTAAGGGCGAGAACGTACGCGATTGGTTGTTCGTTGAGGACCATGCCCGTGCTATCGACCTCATCTTCCATGAGGGTAAGGTTGCTGAGACCTACAACATAGGCGGCTTTAACGAGTGGAAGAACATTGACATCATCAAGGTGCTCATCAACACCGTCGACCGTCTCCTCGGCCGCAAGGAGGGCGAGGATATGAACCTCATCACCTACGTCACCGACCGCGCCGGCCACGACCTCCGCTACGCCATCGACTCGTCGAAATTGCAGCGCGAGCTGGGCTGGGAGCCTTCGCTCCAGTTCGAGGAGGGCATCGAGAAGACCGTCCGCTGGTATCTCGACAACCAGGAGTGGCTGGACAATGTCACCTCGGGTGACTATCAGAAGTATTACGATAATATGTACGCTAACCGATAAACGTTATGAAGAAGATATTGCTTTTGGGCTCAGGCGAACTGGGCAAGGAGTTTGTGATTGCCGCCATGCGTGCCGGCCAGTATGTCATTGCCTGCGACCGTTACGACAATGCGCCGGCCATGCAGGTGGCTGACGAGCGCGAAGTCTTTTCTATGCTCGATGGCGACGCCTTGGAGGCTGTTGTCAACAAGCATAAGCCCGACATCATCGTGCCCGAGATCGAGGCCATCCGCACCGAACGCCTCTTTAAGTTCGAGGAGCAGGGCATCCAGGTTGTCCCCTCAGCCCGTGCCGTCAACTACACCATGAACCGCCGTGCCATCCGCGACCTGGCCGCCAAGGAACTGGGCCTGCGCACGGCGAAGTATTTCTACGCCAAGACCTTCGAGGAGTTTAAGAAGGCCGCTGACGAGATTGGTTTCCCCTGTGTCGTCAAGCCCCTGATGTCGTCCTCAGGTCACGGTCAGAGCTATGTGCATAATGATGCAGAACTGGAAGCAGCCTTCAAAGAGGCTATGGAGGAGGGTAGAGGTGATGTCAAGGAGGTCATTATCGAGGAGTTCATCGACTTCGATTCCGAGTTCACGCTGCTCACCGTCACCCAGCAGCACGGCTGGCCAACGCTGTTCTGTCCTCCGATAGGTCATGTACAGAAGTCGGGCGATTATCGTGAGTCGTGGCAGCCCTACAAGATCTCCGATGAAGCCCTCAAACAGGCCCAGATGATGGCTGACAAGGTGACTAAGGCGCTGACGGGTGCTGGCATCTGGGGTGTCGAGTTCTTCCTGACCAAGCAAGGTGAGGTCATCTTCTCTGAGCTTTCTCCCCGTCCGCATGATACGGGTATGGTGACGCTGGGTCACACGACCAACCTCTCTGAGTTCGAACTCCACTTCCGTGCCGTCATGGGCTTACCCATCGCTGGCATCCATCTGGAGCATGCCGGTGCCTCGGCCGTCATTCTCTCACCCGTTGAGGCTAACACACCCGTTGACCGCTCGCTGCTGCCCTATAACCTCGAGGAAACGCTGAAGGAAGACCGCACCCGCATCCGCATCTTCGGTAAGCCCGAGGCTCACAAGGGTCGTCGTATGGGCGTCGTCCTCTGCTATGGCGAGGTAGGCGACGACACCACAGACCTTCGCGACAAGGCCAAACGGCTGGCAAAAACCGTGCTTGGTACCGACCCGTATGATAAACTGCGTTAAGCCCCCTCTAAAAAAGTGATATGATTAAGAACCTTGCACTATGTGATGATACGTGTGCTCTATAGCGTGCTGTTAACGTTAGGAGTAGGTGAGGACATGCGCCGGTCTCTGCCCGTTATCTTGTTGACACTTGCTGTCATCTATGTCATATCATATTTGACGAAGCGTTATTTTGTGTCTCCTATTTCAGCTCAATTAGTAAAACGAACACAATATAAATGGTAGGAAAGATCATTAACTTACCCAAACATGTCGACCCGCGTGGCAACCTGACAGTGGCTGAGCGGATGAAGAACGTGCCATTCGATATAGCCCGTGTCTATTGGACCTACGATGTTCCTTCAGGTGAGTGTCGTGGGGGCCATGCCCATCGTACTTGTGAGGAGATAGTCATAGCCGTCAGCGGTTCATTTGATGTGACCCTTGACGATGGACATGGCGGCAAGAAAATATATCACCTGAACCATCCCTATCAGGGGTTGTACATCGGTACTGGTGTCTGGCGCACGCTGGAGGACTTCTCCTCGGGTGCTGTCTGCCTGGTGCTGGCGTCGGAGTTGTTCGATGAGAACGAATACATCTACGAATACGACGAGTTTCTGCAGTTTGTGAAGTAATGTTTGACATCAGACGATATACGGCAGACAAAGCTGAAGAGTGGAACCAGTTTGTGGCACAGTCGAAGAATGGAACGTTCCTCTTTGACCGAGGCTACATGGACTACCATAGCGACCGCTTCGATGACTATTCCTTGATGGTGTACGATGATAAAGGTAGATTATATGCCATCCTTCCGGCCAATAGGGTAGGCGATGTGCTTTATTCGCATCAGGGACTGTCGTATGGTGGATTGGTGATGTCTGAACGCGCCACGACGGTTGCTGTCTGCACCTTGTTCAACGAGCTAAACGCCCTGCTGCGTTGTGAGGGTATCTGTCGGGTGCTCTACAAGCCTGTTCCCTGGATTTATCACCGCCTGCCGTCGGAGGAGGATTTGTTTGCCATCTTCCTCAGGTGTGGTGCCCGGCTGACCATGCGTGACGTTTCATCTACCATTATACCCTCACATCCTGTCAAGTGGAAACGCGACAGACGTTATGCCGCTAACAAGGCGCGAACCAACGGCATCGTAGTCAAACAGAGCGAAGATTATGCAGCTTTTTGGGACATTCTAACAGCCAACTTGATGGAGAGATTCCAAGTCCGTCCAGTGCATACGCTCAGCGAGATAGAACTGTTGCACAGCTCTTTCCCAGAGAATATCCTGCTATGGACAGCAGAGGGTGGCGATGGCAGACTCTTGGGAGGTAGCGTGCTTTATATTAATGGAGGAGTGGTACACTCGCAGTATATTTCAGCGTCCAAGGAAGGCAAACGGCAACATGCTGTTGACGCTATCTATGACTATCTTATCCATGAAGCTTATGCTGACAAGCAGTTTATTGACTTAGGAACCTCGAATATGCCCCATAGCAGTGACCTCCATGGGTCGCTCATCTACCAGAAAGAGGGCTTTGGAGGCCGTGCTGTCTGCTATGACACTTACGAGTGGACTCTCTAACTCCTTTGGAAAAGTTGCTTTCGTTCTGGAGGTACGTTAGGTGCCTCTTTTTCCTTACTCTGGCAGCAACAGGATGGTGGCACTGCGGGCTGCCTGGGCTCCCATGACCAGCACCTGCGCAATGTCAGCCGTCTTGGAGGGACCGCTGATGAAGGTGCCGTAGCCGTACTCGTCGAACAAATCAAGACCACTCTTTGGGTCGCGGGTAGACAGACGACGGTAAGCCTCGTGCATATTGTTGACTATCTGCGTCTTAGGTAGCAGGATGATGAGGTTCTCGGAGATGAAGCACACGGCTTTCTCCTTCATCTGCTGGGGAATCCAGACACAGCCGTTCTCTGCCACGCCGAACATGCCGCGAATGACACCCACATCCGTACCGTTGAGGTCGCGGGCACGACCTACCTCGTCAGGATTACGTGTCGCAATGGTAATCTCGGGCAGGTTCGAGGCTATTTCCTTGGCGTCGGGGTAGAGCTCGCGGATAAGCTCGTTGACGTCGGCACCCTTGTCTACCTCGATGGCGTTGCCGCCTACGCTCTTCACCATGTTCATGAACTGCAACAGCGGGTCAGGGTAGGTGATGGCTTTGATGTCGCTTAGGTCGGGCATATCGAACTTCTGTTGGATATTGGCCCTGTATTTCTTCAGTATATCTTCTTTGCTTGCCATAATCTTTTTCGATGTTACGATTCTTTGATATTGCGATATTTCGATTTTTCTCAGCTATAATTCCTTGATGACTTCGTGGAACGGCTTCTTGGGGAACTTGAACATGTCGTGGCCTTCAGCCCAGGGGTTGAGTCCGCAGTTCAATAGCGGTGAGGGGACGAGGTTGGCCCAGTGGGCCATACCTGTGGCAAAGTTGTAGAGACCAGGCGAGCCGTAGAGCATGCCCATGCCGCGACACATCAGCTTCTTCTCGGGATTGGCTGTGCCCAGCGAGTCGAGCTGTTGGCGCCACAGATAGATTTGGTCGCCCAGATTGACCTTGGCGGGACATACCGTCTGGCACGACAAACACAGTGTGCAGGCCGACACGTTGCCGCTATGCTCCTGTGGCGAGCGCAGCATGCCGAGGTTGATGCCGATAGGGCCAGGGATGAAATAGCTGTACGAGTAGCCACCCGAGCGGCGATAGACGGGGCAGGTGTTCATGCACGAGCCGCAGCGGATGCACTTCAGTGACTCCCAATGCTCTGGGTTGCCAATCCACTCAGAGCGCCCGTTGTCCACCAGGATGATGTGCATGTGGTGGGCTGTAGGACGGGCCTTGCGGAAGTGAGAGGTATATGTTGTCGTGGGCTGTCCTGTGCCGGCACGACACAGCATGCGCTGGAAGACGGCCAGACACTCGTAGTTGGGGATGATTTTCTCCAGTCCGATGGCGGCAATGTGAAGCTTGGGACATGAGGTCGACATGTCGGCATTGCCCTCGTTGGTGCACACCACGATGTCGCCCGTCTCGGCGATACCGAAGTTGCCACCCGTCATGCCGGCGTCGGCGGTCAGGAACTCGTTGCGCAACGAAAGACGTGCTCTGTAAGTAAGGTATGTGGGGTCGTGGTTGCCCTTCTCGTTGGAGATGCCCTTCTCTTCGAACAGCTCGCCCACATCGTCGTGGTTCAGGTGGATGGCTGGCATCACGATGTGCGACGGCTTCTGTCCCTTCAACTGGATGATGCGCTCGCCCAGGTCAGTCTCCACCACCTCGATGCCTTTGCTTTCGAGGTAGGGGTTCATCTCGCACTCCTCGGTGAGCATCGACTTCGACTTCACCATCTTCTTCACGTTGTGGTTCTTCAAGATGCCATAGACAATCTCGTTGAATTCCTCGGCATCCTTGGCCCAGTGCACCTCTACGCCGTTCTTCTCGGCATTGGTGGCAAACTGGTCGAGGTATTCATCCAGATGGGTGATGGTATGGCGCTTGATGGCCGAGGCCTTCTCGCGCAACTGCTCCCACTCGTCAAGACCGTAAGCCTGGACGTCGCGCTTGGAGCGCACGGCCCAGAACGTGGCGTCGTGCCAGTGTGCATACGTCTGGTTCTTCAAGAACTTCTTGGCTGCATTGCTATGTTGTGTACTCATAACTTTACCTTTTAATTATTATACCTTTTTATTTTTAAAGGCCAGCGGCCAAAATCTCTACCACATGCTTGAACTGAATGTTCTTGCCCTGCTTCTTGGCCACACCAGCCATGTGCATCAGACACGAGCAGTCAGGCCCGGTGATATACTCGGCACCCGTCTGCATGTGGCGCTCCACCTTATCGAGCCCCATCTGCGCCGACACTGCCGTCTCCTCGACAGAGAACATGCCGCCAAAGCCACAGCACTCGTCAGGACGCTCGGGCTCTACGACATCGATGCCGTCGACCAGCTGCAACAGATCCTTGATCTTGTTGAACTTCTTCTCGTGATGCTCGGAAGGAGAGCTGAGTCCCAGCTCGCGAACACCATGACACGAGTTGTGAAGCGACACCTTATGAGGGAAGGTGCCTAAGCGTTTGTCGACCTTCACCACATCGTGCAAGAACTCAACGACATCCATACAGCGCTTGGCCGTCTCGCACTCATGGTTTAGCAGACGCGAATAGTTGAGCTTGATAAATGCAGTACACGAGACGCTGGGGGCTACCACATAGTCGAAACCCTCGAACTTCTCTTCAAACTTCTCAGCCAGGGGAATGGCTTGTTTCTCAAATCCTGCGTTGGCCATAGGCTGACCACAACAGGTCTGCTTCTCAGGATACACGACGTCGAGGCCAAGGTGCTTCAGCAGCTTGTACGTTGCCACGCCGACCTCGGGATAGACGACATCCACATAGCAGGGGATAAATAGTCCTATCTTCATAATAGTATTTGTTTAGTAGTCAGTATTATATGACGTGCAGGCCAAGGAATACCATCAGACCATTCATCAGAATCCAGAAGATAGCGAATGGCATGGTCTTACGCATAATGTCACCGTCCTGGCCTTCCATGTCGCAGGCTGCAGTAGCGATAGCGATGGACTGTGGCGAGAGCAGCTTACCACCCTCAGAACCGGCACAGTTAGCTGCAGCAAGCCAGTTAGTCTCATTGCCGCTGACACCGAAGAAGGTACTCTGGTTGATAAGGCCGAGGTCACTGGCAGCAGTAGCCTGCAGCTTGCCGAAGAGGATATTGGCATTTGTGGCCGAACCCGTTACGAAGGTTCCGATAGAGCCAATGAGTGGAGCGAAGAACGGGAAGGCTGAGCCTGTAAGCAGCACAAGCCCCTTGGCAATGTCGTTGGTCATGCCGGTATTGTTCATCAGCATAGCCATAGCTACTAAGCAACAGATGGTGACAACGGTCTTCTGCAGATTCAGCGTGGTCTTGGCCAACAGTTTCATCAGATTGCCAAAGCTCATGCCCTGAATCAATCCGCCAATCACAGCACCAAGGAAAATCATCAGACCGGCATTCGACAGCCAGCCGAACTTAAAGGTATTGCCAATGACTGGCAGTTCGAACTTCGTCACCAGTGTGTTGTTCAATAGCTCGTTGATGGGGGGGACAATCTTGCTCGAGATGAGGATGAAGAAAATAATCAGACCATACACACTCCAGGCCTTCAGTGTCTTGGCTGTGCCGAACTGCTTCTTCTCAATCTTAACCTCGTCCGCAGGACTCTCGTTGCGAATGAACAACTTATTATAAATCAGCATGGCACAGATGGCTGCTACAGAACCGAGAATGGCAGGTGTCTCAGGACCAATGAAGTGTGCGCAGCAGAACTGTACGACGATGGAGAATGTTCCAACGAACAGGGCGATGGTGATGTTCTTGATAAGCTTAGTTCGATCGGTCATCATCAGAATGAGGAACGGTGTGATGTAGAACATCAGCGAGAGCTGTAATATAATAAAGGTAGCCACTTCGCACAGCTCCTCGGGAGTGGCCACACCACTGGCTGCAACCTGATTGGCAAGTGTAGTGGCAGGCAGACCTACAGCACCGAAGCCTACGGCAACCGTATTGGCCACCAGACAGATGACTGCTGAGAACATGGGTTTGAAACCCAGTCCGATGAGGATGGCTGCAGGAATGGCCACAGCTGTTCCGAAGCCTGCCATACCTTCGAGTACACCACCGAGACCCCAGGTCAGCAACAGAACCAAGAGACCCTTGTCCGAGGTCATCTGGATGAACTGCGTCTTGATGGTCTCAATCTCTTTCGTCTCGCAAAGGATGTTGTAGCTGAAGATGGCGCAGATAATAATCAGGATAATCGGGAAGCAGGCCTTAAGGAATCCCTCAATGACTGACCACAGCGTAATGCCGTAGATGCTGGCCTCGGCATACTTTTCGGGCACAATGCCCATGGCTGGAGCCGCGAACAAGGCTAAGATGATAGTTATGATAAGGGTGACGATAGCACTCTTATAACCAGACACTTTAAAGCCCATCATCAGAACGATAAGCAACAGGATGGGGATGACAGATACTAATGCTGACATAGGGTTTTTAGTTTTAAATAGGTAAATAATGTTATTTATTTGGTGCAAATATACGAATTATCAGTGAATTTTCAAAGTTTTTCGTAAAAAAAGTAGTTGAATTGATATTTTTTTGTATCTTTGCCTCAAAATCTTTACGTCTATGAATACTATATCCTTTATTAATGACATTAAGCAGTTTGTGCCTTCGGACAGAATTTACACCGACGAGCTGAGAAGATTAGGCTGGGGCACTGATGCAAGTTTCTATCGTGAAATTCCCGAAGTTGTTGTCCGTAGTGATAACGAAGAAGAATTGGCACTCATTGTTCAAATGTGCCGAAAGTATCAATTGCCTTATACCTTCAGGGCTGCAGGCACTTCACTGTCGGGCCAGAGTCTGAGCAACTCTGTACTCATTGTGGCTGGCAAGCACTGGGAAAAGTATGAGGTAGGTGAGGGGCAGGAGACCATTCGCCTGCAACCAGGTATTGTTGGCGCCAGAGTGAATGAGATTCTGAAGCCTTACGGGCGTGTCTTCCCACCCGATCCTGCCAGCATCGGTAGCGCTATGGTGGGAGGCATTGTGTGTAACAACGCCTCGGGCATGAACTGTGGTGTCCATGCCAACAGCGACCGTATGATGGTTAGTGCCCGTTTGGTGCTGACAGATGGTACAATAGTCGATACGGGCAATGAGAAGAGTAAGGAGGAGTTCCGCAGGACGCATGAAGATTTCATTAAGAAAATAGAGGACCTGCGCGACCGCGTGAGGGCTGACAAGGAGCTGGTGGAACGCATCCAGAAGAAGTACAGCATCAAGAACGTGACAGGTCTGAACCTGCGCCCATTGGTGGCCTATGACGATCCGTTTGACATCATGGCGCACTCGATGGTGGGCTCGGAAGGTACGCTGGCTTTCCTCTCGGAGGTCACCATGCGGACGCTGCATGACTATCCCTTTAAGGCCTCGGCTATGGTCTACTTCCTCTCGATGAAGGAGAGTTGTGAGGCTGTGGTGGCCATGAAGAAGCTGAAAGCTGGCGAGGACGACCTGAAGATGAGCGCAGAGAACCTGGTGGTCAAGAGCGCTGAGATGCTGGATTACAAGTCGCTGAGCTCTGTGGACGACCCTGTCTACCTGCAATATCAGAAAGATGTGGATGCAGGCAAGATTGCCGGGGTACAACCTGGCGACTATCATAACCTGACTGCTATCCTTACAGAGACCAAGGCCGTGACCCATAAGCAACTGTTGGAGAAGATCAGTCGTATCCAGGAGTGCCTCGGACAGTTTAGCCTCTATATCCCGGCAGAGTTTACGGAAGACCCCAAGGTCTATGGCAAGTATTGGGCCATCCGTTCGGGCATCTTCCCCTCTGTGGGTGGTACACGCCCTGTAGGTACCTCCTGCTTGATTGAGGATGTGGCTTTCCCCATCGAGAGCCTGCCAGAGGCTACTGTCAAACTGCAGAAGCTCATTGCCGATCATGGCTATGACGACGCCTGCATCTATGGCCACGCCTTCGAGGGTAACTACCACTTCATCCTGAACCAGAGCTTCAAGAGCGACAGCGAGGTTAAGCGCTATGCCGACATGATGCGCGACGTGGCTAAGCTTGTCGTCGAGGAGTACGACGGTTCGCTGAAGGCTGAGCATGGCACAGGCCGCAACATGGCTCCTTTTGTAAAGTATGAATGGGGTGACAAGGCCTATGGGGTGATGAAGGAGCTGAAGGCCATCTTTGATCCTGAGGGATTGCTGAACCAGGGTGTTATCTTCAATGACGACCCGGAATGTTTCATCAAGTGCCTGAAACCCCTGCCTGTGCTCGACTTCGACTTCGACAGCGTGCCTGACGGAGGTAAGTATCTGATGGATTCAGCCAAGTCGACAGCCAAGGAAACCATCGCCCAGGTGAAGCGCGCCAACAAGTGTATCGAGTGTGGCTTCTGTGAGGTCAACTGTATGTCGTGTGGATTGACGCTGTCGTCCAGAATGCGTATCGCCGTTCAGCGCGAGATTCGCGAACTGGAAGCTACCGGTCAGAACCCGGAGCGTGTGGCTACGCTGAAGAAACAGTACAAGTACTATGGCGACCAGACGTGTGCTACTGACGGTCTTTGCTCAACTTCGTGCCCCATGAAGATCAATACGGGCGAGCTGACACACCTGATTCGCCAGATGGACATGAACAACAACAAGCTGGGCTATCAGGTGGGCGAGTTCGCTGCGAACCACATGGCAGGCATCAAGTCAGGCCTGCGCGTCGTACTCGATGTGGCACATCTGGGACATGTCACCCTTGGCCCAACCATGATGACGGGAATAGCCCGAGGCATGAACAAGATGGGATTGCCCTTGTGGACGACTGCTATGCCAAAGAAGAAGCGCCAACCCAAGAAGTCCGACCTCACACAATTCATCATCGACAAGTCTTTATCCCAAGCTAATGGCCGGAAGGCAAAGGCAGATAACCCGCTAAAGGTGGTCTATTTCCCCAGCTGTATCAACCAGACCATGGGTCAGTCAAAGCATGGTGGCAAGATTCACGACTTGGTGGATGAGGTCATCCAGCTGATGACGAAGGCAGGCTATGAGGTCATCTTCCCTGAGGGCATGGAGCGAATGTGCTGTGGTCAGATTTGGGAGTCAAAGGGCATGCTTGACATTGCCGACCGTAAGAGTGCTGAATTGGAGCAGGCCCTGTGGAAGGCATCAGAGGAGGGCAAGTATCCTGTGCTCTGCGCCCAGAGTCCTTGTCTGCACCGTATGCGTCGCGTGATGTCGAAGATGAAGCTCTACGAGCCTGCTGAGTTCATCATGAAGTACCTTGTGGATCGCCTCGACTTCCATCCCATCGATCGTCACATAGCCCTGCACCTGACGTGCTCTACCCGTGAGATGGGTGTTGACAAGGACCTCATCGCATTGGCAAAGATGTGCTCGAACAATGTCTATCTGCCTGAGGGCGTGGGCTGTTGCGGTTTTGCCGGCGACAGAGGCTTCACCTTCCCTGAACTGAACCAGTATGGATTGCGCAAGTTGCGTCCCCAGATAGAGAAGTATGGCATCGAGGTGGGCTACAGCAATAGCCGAACCTGCGAGATAGGCCTTGAGTCAAATACGGGTATTCCCTATATGAGCATTGTCTATCTGGTGCACGAGTGTACCACGCCCAAGAAGCTCTGATAAAAAATCGTATTACGATTGAAGGGTGCTCAGTCGTAATGTGAAGGCCCTTCAGTCGTAATACGATTCCTCTTCAGTTACCTATACCTTTACACTAAGTGCTCAATGAGGTCTGCGCGATCGCCAGGGAGCATGTCAATGACAGGTATCTCAATCATCGTGTAACATGCAGGCTGCAGACGCATGGAGGCGCGAGCCACGTTCACCAGTACCTGACCAGTCAGGGCTGGGTTGTTGATTTGCATGTTGAACTCCAGGCGCTGGTTCTGCGTCTGTCCGCTGACGCCCTTGCGGACGAGGTTTACGCCATGACCCATATCGCGAACGTCGTCCACGCTCTCTACCTGGAAGACGTGTGTCTCGTCGTTGGCGAAGTAAGGGTCAGCCTTGATGTCCTTGGTCACCTGCTCGAGGGTGAAGCCGTCTTCCAACTCTACATATACCATACGGCGGTGGATGCCCTCGCCGAGGGGGATGGTCATTGAGAGGGCGTTCTTGACACCAGCCTTGGAACGTACGCAGACGCTGTGACCCATCGACATGCCAGGACCGAAGTTGGTGTAGCTCAGACCCTTGGGGGCGAGGCTCTGCATCAGGGTGCGCACAATGCTGTCGCTGCCTGGATCCCAACCGGCAGCGATGACGCTGACAGTACCCGTCTTCTTGTTGATCTCCATCAGACGCTCACGATAGCCGCGTATGTTGGTATGGATATCGAAAGAGTCAACAGTATTGATACCCAGGGGAAGTATCTGCTTGGCATATTCCTCGCACGAACGGGTGGGGGTGGCCAGGATGGCCACATCGACATCCTTCAGTTCCTTGATGTCCTTCACGACCTCGTAGGGTGCCAGCTCTGCGGGCTTGTCGGCAGCCCCGTTTCTACGTACCACACCAGCAATCTCGAAGTCGGGAGCGGCTTCCAGAGCCTGGATGGTGTACTTTCCAATGTTGCCGTAACCTACTACGGCTGCTCTGATTTTCTTCATAAGTGTTATGTCTTTTGTTGGTTATTTATTCTTTTTGGCTGCAAAATTACATCTTTTTCTTGAAATACGTAACGAAATGACAGAAAAATTTGCATTATACCTACAAATTGCCATAATTCGTCATCTTTTGTTCCCGCGATACAATAAAAAGGAGGAGGAAATCGTTTAATTAGATGTATTAATACATTATTATAAAAAGAAGGTATGATAGAGTACATTAAGGGCGAGCTTACTGAGCTTACCCCAGCATTAGCTACGGTAGAAGCCGCAGGCGTGGGTTATGGTCTGAATATATCGTTGACTACCTACTCGGCCATTCAGGGCAAAAAGGACGTCAAGTTGTACGTCTTTGAGTCCATCCGTGAGGATGCTCACGTGCTGTATGGCTTTGTCAGCAAGAAAGAACGTGAGATGTTTGAGTTGCTGATTACTGTCAGCGGCGTGGGTCCCAATACTGCGCGAATGATGCTCTCGTCAATGAGTGTTTCCGAGTTGTGCAACGCTATCTCGCGAGGCGACGAGCGGCTCATCAAGGGTATCAAGGGCATTGGCAAGATGACTGCCCAACGCATCATCGTCGACCTGAGGGATAAGATTGTCGCTCTGGGCATTGCTGACGAGATTCCTGCCGGTGGTACGGTGGCGGCACCTGTCAACACAGCTGTCAAGGACGAGGCTGTCAGCGCGCTGACCATGCTGGGCTTCGCACCTGCTCCTACGCAGAAGGTGGTGCTGGCCATCCTCAGAGAGCAACCAGACCTGCCTGTAGAACAGGTGGTTAAGCTGGCATTGAAACAGATAAAGTAAGACCCTTTGAAGCGCGTCCTCTACATTGCATTAGTCTTGCTGAGCATCACGGCTCTGGCCATGCCTCCGCAAGACGATAAGACACAGCGAAAGCCTGTGCCTAAGGCCCAGCCTGTGCTGGAGATAGAGGACGACACCATTCCAGACTCCCTGCTGCATGCCCGTTGGAAGATTCAGAAGACTTCGCCTATCGAGGTGGCAGACCTCGACTCCTCAGCTCTTGACCTCCACTTCCCTGAGAATATCAAGCAGCAGGTCGAGTACGATGACTCGCTGAATGTCTACAAAATAGGCTCCAAGATGGGCGACTCCTATCTGAACACCCCTGTGCTGATGTCGCCGGAGGAGTATCGCCAGTGGAGTGAGCGTAGGGAGCGTGAACAGTTCTTCCGCAAGAAGGATGCGGAGAATGTGGCCCAGAAAGGCAAGGATAAATTCGACTTTACGGATATGCATTTCGACCTGGGACCTGCAGAGAAAATCTTTGGTCCCGGCGGTGTTCGCATCAAGACGCAGGGTACTGCAGAGCTGAAGCTGGGTGCCACGCTGAAGAACATCGACAACCCTTCGCTGCCAGAGCGTAATCGCAAGACCACTGCTGTCGACTTCGACGAGAAGATTAACCTGAATGTGACTGGTAAGGTGGGCGACAAGGTAAACATGTCGCTGAACTACAATACCGATGCCACTTTCGACTTCGACACCAAAAACCTGAAGCTGCGTTACGAGGGAAAGGAAGACGAGATTATCAAACTGGTTGAGGCTGGCAACATCACCTTCCCCTCCAACAACTCTCTGGTGAAGGGAGCCTCCAGCTTGTTTGGCGTGCGTACTGACATGCAGTTTGGCAAGCTGAAGCTGCAGACCGTCTTCTCGCAGAAGAACTCGACTACCAAGAGTGTCTCGTCAAAGGGTGGCACGCAGCTGACTCCCTTTGAGCTCGATGTGGCCAACTACGAGGAGAATCGCCATTTCTTCCTCTCCAAGTATTTCCGTGAGCGCTACGATGCCGCTATGAAGACCCTGCCCGTCGTCAGTACAGGCATCAACATCACCCGTATTGAGGTGTGGGTTACCAACAAGACGGGAACTACCTCAAACACCCGCAACCTGATTGCCTTGGCGGAGTTGGCTGAGAGTCTGCCAAAGGGCGTCAAGGGCACGTCGGCCCTGCCTGCGAACGACGTGGGGACGGTGTATAGCAGCATGCCCGAGGCAGCCCGCGAAATCGACCGGGCGTCAGCCGCTCTCGACGGCTTTATGACGGGAGGGACAGACTACGAGAAGCTGGCTTCGGCCAGACTGCTGACGTCGTCGGAGTATACGTTGAACGCATCACTTGGCTACATCTCGCTGAAGACCGCCCTGCAGACTGACCAGGTGTTGGCCGTGGCCTATGAATATACCTACGGAGGAATGACCCATCAGGTGGGTGAGTTTGCGGCAGACCATACCAACGCCAGCGAAACCCTTTACGTCAAGGCGCTGAAGAACACCTCCAACAATCCTCAGCAGGCTAACTGGCCTCTGATGATGAAGAATGTCTACTATCTGGCCTCTAACGTTGAGAAGACCAAGTTCCGTCTCGACATCAAATATAAGAGCGATACGGCAGGCGTCTACCTGACCTACGTTCCTGACGTGAAGGATGTCACGCTGTTGCGCGGCTTGGGCTGCGACCGTTTGGACAATAACAACAATGCCCATCCCAACGGCTACTTCGACTTTGTGGAGGGCTATACTGTCTCCAATGGACGTGTGTTCTTCCCTTCTGCCGAGCCTTTTGGTGCTACGCTGGAAGAATTTCTGAGGGCAAAAGGTCTGAGCGAGGAGCTTGTCGAGAAGTACTCCTTCCATGAGTTGTACGACACCACCCGTACCGCAGCCCGTCAGATGACCAACAAGGACAAGTACCTGCTGGTGGGCCAGTTCAAGGGAACGTCAGCCAATGTTATTTCCCTGGGTGCCTACAATGTGCCTCAGGGCTCGGTGGTGGTGACGGCAGGTGGCGTGGTGTTGACGGAGGGCTCTGACTACTCCGTCGACTATTCTGCCGGCGAGGTTACCATCCTAAACCAGAGCATCATCGATGCCGGTACCTCCGTCAGTGTGTCGTTGGAGTCGAATACGGAATACAGCATGCAGCGGAAGACGATGATTGGCTTGAACTGGGAGTATGATTTCACGAAGAACTTTCAGGTTGGCGGTACGCTGCAGCACCTGAGCGAGCAGGCCCTGACCTCGAAGGTGACCATGGGTTCCGAGCCGTTGAAGAATACCCTGTGGGGTGTGAATGTCAACTGGAAGACGGAGAGCCAGTGGCTGACGCGTATGCTCGACAAGATACCTCTGCTGCACTGCACCCAGCCCTCGCAAATATCCTTTACGGGCGAGTTCGCTCATCTGATAGCGGGTACGGCAAGTGGCACGCAGGATAATGCTTCGTATATTGACGACTTCGAGAATGCCAAGAACGGCATCGACGTGTCGGAGCCAAAGTCCTGGACTATCTCCAGCGTGCCTACCTTGTTCCCGGAACATGCAGACAAGGACTCCGTCAGTAGCGGCTACAACCGTGCCCTGCTGGCATGGTATAACATCGACCCGCTGTTTACCTATCGTTCCAGCAGTCTGACACCTAATCATATCAAGAGCGACCTTGACCAGCTGTCGAACCACTATGTGCGTGCCGTCTATGTCAGCGAGCTCTATCCCAATCGCCAGCAGTCTACCTATAGTGGCGCCACCTCGACGCTACCCATCCTCAACCTGGCCTACTATCCGCAGGAGCGCGGTCCTTACAACCTGACTACCGACGTGAATATGGATGGCACGCTGAAGCTTCCCCAGCAGCGATGGGGGGGGATGATGCGCAAGCTGGACACTAATGATTTCGAGACGGCCAATGTCGAGTATATCGAGTTCTGGCTGCTCGACCCGTTTATCTACACTGCCGGCCAGCAGGATGCCGCCGACTATGGCGGCGACCTCTACATTAACTTGGGCGAGGTCAGCGAGGACATCCTCCATGACGACAAGAAGTTCTACGAGAGTGGCATGCCTGTCGACGGAAGCTCTTCGTTCACCACGTCACAATGGGGCCGCATCCCCGTACAGGCTACCCAGACCTATGCCTTCGCCACCACCAGCGGGTCGCGTGCCCTGCAGGATGTGGGCTTGAACGGCCTGAATGACGAGCAGGAACGTGGCTTTCCTGCCTATGCCGACTTCCTGGGCAGTGTCACCGTCAACGACAGTGTGCGGGCAGCATGGAACCAGGACCCTGCCAACGACAACTATCACTATTTCCGAGGCAGCGACCTGGATGATCGTCGCGCCAGCATCCTGGAGCGTTACAAGCGCATCAACATGCCTCAGGGCAACTCGCCGGACTCCGACCAGCAGACGGAGGGTTACGACACGTCGTATAAGACCTATCCTGATGTCGAGGACATCAACCAGGACTATACGCTGAACGAGTATGAGCGCTACTACCAGTACAGGGTCAGCATCCGTCCCGAGGACCTGCAGCTGGGACGCAACTATATTACCGATGTCCGCGAGTATACGGCATCGTTGCGCAATGGCAACAAAGAGGCTGTCAAGTGGTATCAGTTCCGTATACCCCTGTCACAGTATGATGACCGTGTGGGAGGCATCAGCGATTTCACCAGCATCCGCTTCATGCGTATGTTCCTCACACAGTTCCGCAAGCCTATTGTGTTGCGTTTCGGCAGCCTTGAATTAGTGCGCGGAGAGTGGCGTGTCTACGACCAGCAGCTGACGGGCAGCAGCAATAGTGGAACGGTGGCGGTCAGTGCGGTTAATATCGAGGAGAACAACGACAAGCGTCCGGTCAACTACGTGGTGCCTCCCGGCATCTCACGTGTGACAGACCCTTCGCAGCCCCAGTTGACGGAGGCCAACGAGCAGGCGCTGTCCATGATTGTCAAGAACCTGTCGCAAGGAGAGTCGAAGGCGGTCTATCGCAACACCACCCTCGACCTGCGGCGCTACAAGCATCTACAGATGTTCGTCCACGCCAACCACCTCATCGACGACACGTCGCTGGCTGACGACCAGCTGGCGGTCTTTGTGCGTCTGGGCAGCGACTACCGCAACAACTACTATGAGTATCTCATCCCCCTGAAGCTTACGCCGGACCGTAACGATTATAACAAGTATAATCTTGACGACTGCCGTGCCGTATGGCCTAAGGAGAACATGCTTGACATCGACCTGTCGCTGTTTACCCAGCTGAAGAAGGCACGCAACAAGGCACGTGCCACAGGAACAGCCAGCTATACGGTAGAGTATTCCGAGTACGACCCCGACAATGCCAACAACCGTATATCGATAATGGGCAATCCCTCGCTGGGCGAGGTTAAGACTATGATAATCGGTGTGCGCAACCTGTCGGGCTCGCTGCGCTCCGGCGAGGTGTGGGTCAATGAGTTACGCCTGCAGGAGGTCGTCAACAAGGGCGGTTGGGCGGCATCCGGAAACCTGAATGTCCAGCTTTCCGACGTGGGTACTGTCAACCTCATGGGCAAGGTCGTTACCGAGGGCTTTGGCGGACTGGAGGAAGGCGTCTCCCAGCGAACCACGGACAACTACAAGACCTACTCGCTGACGACCAATTTCGAGCTGGGCAAGTTCTTCCCTGACAAGATGAAGGTCACGGCACCTATCTATTACTCCGTCACCAAGGAAGAGACACGCCCCAAGTACAATCCGCTGGACACGGACATGGAGCTGGACGACGCCCTGGAGTCGGCAGCAGACCGGCATGAGCGCGACAGCATTGAGTCCATTGCCGTCACGAAGACCACCACGACGAACTTCTCGCTCTCCAATGTGCGCTTCGGCATCAAGACCAAGCGGCACCCCATGCCCTATGACCCTGCCAACTTCTCCTTCTCCTACAGCCACAGGCATACGCAGAAGGTGGGCGAAACCACGGTATATGAAAAGGACGACGACTGGCGAGGCTCGCTGAACTATTCCTATACGCCGGTCTATAAGGCGTGGGAGCCTTTCAGGAAGTCGAAGTCCAAGTCGAAGTGGATGCAGTTTCCCAAGGCCTTCGGACTGAACTACCTGCCCCAGAGTGTGTCCTTCAACTCCGAGATTCACCGCAGCTACTATGAGCTCCAGGAGCGCGACATGGACAACCTGAGTGGTGCGAAGGTGGATCCTACGTGGAGCTCGCAGTTCCTGTGGACGCGAGACTTCTCCCTGCGTTGGGACCTCACCAAGAATCTGCACATGAACTTCCAGTCGGGAACACAGGCGGAGATAGTAGAGCCTAACGACCCGCAAAACCGTCCCATCAACAAGGACCTCTATCCTGACCGCTATACGGCGTGGAAGGACTCCGTATGGCGCAGCATCAAGCATTTCGGCTCTCCGCTTAACTATCGGCAGAACTTCACCGCCTCCTACCAGCTGCCGCTCAACAAACTGCCTGTCTTCGACTGGCTCAACGCCGACGCCAACTATACGGCCACCTATAACTGGGTGCGGGGCACACAGCTTGAAGACGGCACCAACCTGGGCAATACCATCTCCAACAACCGTCAGCTGACCGTCAATGGCAACCTGAACATGGAGACACTCTACAACCACTTCCCCTTCCTCAAGAAGGCAAACGAGCGTTTCAAGAAGGCTGTCTCCAAACCGCAGCCCAAGAAAACCGCCAAGACGTCGAACGCCTCCAAGACAGCTTCCGGAGACGCTTCCCCTACCAAAGAAGAGAAGGCGCTTCCCAAGAACAAGAACGCCTACGAGACCGAGCTGACGCTGCTGCCCGACAGCATGCTGACCGTCACCCATAACAAGAAGTCGAAGCGTCTCATAGTCAGTGCCAAGACCTCCGAGGGCAAGGCCTATCCTATTAAATATAAGGTAATAGACCAGAACAAGATATTGGTTAAAAACCGCGACTCTGTGAAGGTCAAGCTGACGGTAACCGCCATGCCTCCTACGGAAAACCAGTGGTGGTACAAGCCCGCACAGTCTGCGGCGCGCTTCCTGATGATGGTGCGCTCCATAGGCATCTCTTATCGCAACCAGTACGCCATGTCGCTGCCGGGCTTCATGCCGACCATAGGCGACATCTTCGGACAGCGTACAGGCACTGTCATGTCGCCGGGCCTGGCTTTTGCCTTCGGACTGACGGACGACTCGTACATCCAGAAAGCCCACGACAACGGCTGGCTCAACGACAGCCTCTCCACCCCTGCCGCCACCAACCTGACAAACGACCTGCAGCTGCGTGCCACGCTGGAGCCTGTGCGCGACCTGAAGATAGACCTCAACGCCTCGCGCACGGAGTCGCGGGCCCGCTCCATCCAGTATCGCTACGAGGGTATGCCGACAACCCAGAGCGGCACGTTTACCATGACCACCATCTCCCTGTCGTCATCCCTCGAGTCCATGGGCGACGCCAATAACGGCTATCCCTCCAGTGTCTTCGAGAAGTTCTGCAATGCCCTACCGGAGTATCAGGCAAAGGCGGCGGAGCACTATGGGACGGCGGTCGACCAGTACTCGGCGGCAGTGATGATTCCTGCCTTCCTCAATACCTATACAGGCAGCGGCGGCGGCTCTCTCGACTTCTTCCCGGCACTGACGCGTCTGTTGCCCAACTGGACGGTGCGCTACTCAGGACTCTCCAAGCTGCACTGGTTCAGCGAGCATTTCAAGTCCGTGAATGTCAACCATTCCTACAAGTCCGTCTACGCCGTGGGCTCTTATACCAGTGGTGCCAATGCCACCTCCGTGTTAGGATGGAGTGTGCCTACCGTCACCATCAATGAGTCTTTCGCCCCCCTGTTAGGCGTTGACGTGACCTTCCTTAACAACCTTACCGTCAAGGCAGAGTATCGCAAGACGCGAACCCTCAGCCTCTCCACTACCAGCGTGCAGATCAACGAGGGCCGTTCCAACGACTGGGTCATCGGCATGGGCTATAAGATTAGTGACTTCCGAGTCTTCTCGAGCGGTGCTACCCGTAAGATCAAGAAGGCGCAAGGGGCAGGGAGCAAGGGGCAAGGAGCAGGGAGCAAGGAGCAGAGTACCCAAAGCAACAACCGGAAGAGCGGCATCAACCACGACCTGAACCTGCGACTCGACTTCTCGCTGCGCAACCAGGCCGCCATCACCCGTGACATCGCCTCGCGCACCTCGTCGGCCTCCAGCGGCAACAAAGCCCTCAAGATATCCTTCATGGCCGACTATACCCTGTCGCGCCTCCTGACTATGTCGTTCTACTACGACCGCCAGACCAACACCCCTCTGCTCTCCAGCAGCTCGTACCCGACGACCACCCGCGACTTCGGCCTCTCCTTGAAGTTCTCGCTGACGAGATAAAAAAAGGAGCTAATCTCTTAACCCCTTCTCTTGCCCCTTCTCTCTTTGAGAGTGTGGCGTTCTCCCTTTGGGAGTGTGGCGTTGCAATGCAATGCTCCTTGCCCCTTCTCACTTCTTGTCATACGCATGTAGGGGATAGTCTGTCGTGAAGTGCAGACCGCGGCACTCCTTGCGCTCCAGTGCCCAACGGGTGATAAGGTAGCCCACGTTGATCATGTTGCGCAGCTCGCAGATGTCGCGCGAGGCCTTGACGCGCTTGAACAGCCGCTCGGTTTCTTCGTACAGCATGTCCAGACGGTCCCAGGCTCGGTGCAGACGAAGGTCGGAGCGTACGATGCCTACGTAGTTGGACATAATCTGGTTGACCTCCTTCACCGACTGGGTGATGAGCACCTTCTCCTCGTTGGTCATGGTGCCTTCGTCGTTCCACTCAGGTACCCGGTCGTTGTAGTCGTACAGGTCGACATGTGCCAGCGAGTCCTTGGCGGCAGCATCGGCATAGACCACGGCCTCGATGAGCGAGTTGCTGGCCAGACGGTTGCCGCCGTGCAGACCGGTGCAAGAACACTCGCCGAGGGCATAGAGACGCTCTATGCTCGATTGGCCGTTCAGGTCGACCTTGATGCCTCCGCACATGTAGTGGGCGGCAGGCCGCACGGGAATATAGTCGGTGGTGATGTCGATGCCTATCGAGAGACACTTCTGGTAGATGTTGGGGAAGTGGTGGCGTGTCTCCTCAGGGTTCTTGTGGGTGACGTCCAGGCAGACATGGTCCAGTCCGTGTATCTTCATCTCCTTGTCGATGGCACGGGCCACAATGTCACGCGGCGCTAAGCTCAGGCGCTCGTCGTACTTCTCCATGAAGGTCTCGCCGTTGGGCAGCTTCAGTATGCCGCCATAGCCGCGCATGGCCTCGGTGATGAGGTAGGCGGGGTGCGTCTCTTTGGGGTTGTGCAGCACGGTGGGGTGGAACTGCACAAACTCCATGTCGGCCACCGTTCCCTTGGCGCGGTAGACCATGGCAATGCCGTCGCCCGTGGCAATGACGGGATTCGACGTCGTCAGGTAGACAGCCCCGCAGCCGCCGGTACACATCACCGTTGTCTTGGCCAAATACGTGTCCACCTTGCCTTTCGGGTTCAGCACGTAGGCGCCGTAGCACTGGATGTTGGGCGAGCGGCGCGTCACCCGTACCCCTAAATGGTGCTGCGTGATGATCTCCACGGCGAAATGGTTCTCCTTGACCTCGATGTCAGGGTCCCGGCGGACAGCCTCCATCAGACCGCGCTGTATCTCGGCCCCCGTGTCGTCGGCATGGTGCAGGATGCGGAACTCCGAGTGGCCACCCTCGCGGTGCAGGTCGAAGTTGCCGTCTTCCTTACGGTCGAAGTTGACGCCCCATTGAACCAGCTCCTGAATCTGCTCAGGCGCTTTGCGTACCACCTGCTCCACCGCCTGGCGGTCGCTGATGTAGTCGCCCGCAATGATGGTGTCGGCAATATGCTTGTCGAAGGTGTCCACCTTCATGTTGGTCACCGAGGCCACGCCACCCTGCGCAAAGCTGGTGTTGGCCTCGTCGAGTTGAGCTTTGCAAATCATGCACACCTTGCCCTTCCTGGCACGGGCCACCTTCAGCGCATAGCTCATACCGGCTACGCCGGCTCCAATGATAAGAAAATCGTACTTGTAAACCATAGCTGTCTCCATTGAACGCTGCAAAGATAGTGCAAAACGAGCGAAAAACCAAATTTTATTTGAGTTTTTCCGAGATGCAGCACGAAAAGACCCCTGTCCTTGCGGACGGGGGCTTTACTTACTTAAAATAGACCAAGCATTACGAAAATGATTAGAATACTTCTCAAAAGTAGTGTGGGCCGTGGCCCATGCAACCTTACCTTCGCTCATGACTATTTTAATGTTTGAGGTTTCGCCTGTCCCATCTCCTCCCCCTTCAGGGGGAGGCAGGGAGGGGGCTGGGGGAGGCAGGGAGGGGGCTTTTAGGCGTTCTGGTTCTCGGGGAAGCCGCCAGCGGCACGGAACTCCTGGAGGGTGGCCTTTGCGGTGGCGTACTTCTTCTTCTTCTTCGGGTCGCTCTTGGTGGCCGTAGAACTTGCTGTAGCCGGGAGAGTTTATGTTGTTGTTCTTCACGAAGTCAACAGGGAACTGGATACTGTTTACTGCCATAGTTTGAAAATGATTATAGTTAAACATAAGTTATTCTAATCGCTGTCCTGAAGGGGGTTCTGAGCCGTCCGCTGACAGTCTCTGCCCCGTCCCCTGACAGACTCTGCCCCGTCCGCTGCCAGACTCTGCCCCGTCCGCTGCCAGTCCGCGCCCGGCGCCTCAGGCTCTTCACCCCCCCTTCGGACGCTGCAAAGGTACGACAAACTTTCCGTTCCGACGGATTTTTCGGCAAAAAACCGCCAAATTATTTTTTCGAAACCACGCTCAAACGCCGATGTACAAAGGCTTTGACGCTGGTCACATACCGGGGGTTTTTTCGCAAAACCTCCTTGTGTGTATTTTGACATCGCTGCACAGAAATAACAAGAAAAGTTTGGGGTTTTCAAATATTTGTCGTAATTTTGCGGCAACAAAGCATAATTTACAATGACAGACGATACAAGAGAGAGGTATATCAACCCGTACACCGACTTCGGCTTCAAGAAGCTGTTCGGCACTGAGATGAACAAGGACTTGCTCATCAGTTTTCTCAACGCGCTGTTCAACGGCAGGAAGCAGGAGATCTCCGACGTTCAGTATCTGAACGCTGAACATCTTGGCGACGGCTACGGCGACCGTCGGGCTGTGTTCGACGTGTACTGCATGGCGAAGGATGGCAGCCGGTTCATCGTGGAGATGCAGAAGGCCGAGCAGGAGTATTTCAAGGACCGCAGCATCTACTACTCCACGTTTGCCATCCGTGAGCAGGCCGTCAAGGGGCGTGAGTGGGACTATCATCTCGATGATGTCTATACCGTCGGCGTACTGAATTTCGAGTTCCCGCACGGCGAGTATCCTGCCGACAGCTATTGTCATGAAATCAAGCTGAAGGACGTGGAGGACAACCACGTCTTCTACGACAAGTTGACGTTCCTGTATCTTGAGATGCCGAAGTTCACGAAGACGGAGGACGAGCTGGAGACGATGTTCGACAAGTGGATGTTCGTGCTTCGCAACCTCGGCCGTCTGCTGGAGCGTCCCAAGGCCCTGCAGGACCGTATCTTCCAGAAACTCTTCGAGCAGGCCGAGATAGCCCGGTACTCCGAGTCCGAGCGCCGCCAGTACGAGGAGAGCAAGAAGGTGTTCTGGGACAATTATAGCGTGATGAAAACTGCGCGAGACAAAGGTGTGCGCGAAGGTTTGGCCAAAGGTCGTGCCGAGGGTGTCTTGAAAGAAAAGACAGAAACCGTTCGTCGACTTCAGGCAATGGGGCTAACCATTGAGCAGATTGCCCAAGGTGTCGGCATTAGCGTTGACGAAGTCAAGAAATTATTGCAGTAGAAAGTGCACACCGGAACCGTCCCTCTGAACATGGAAACCAATGGTTGAAATTCCACATAGACAGTTGGGAAGAAAACGGTGCCAGCCAAAGGGCGCTGAAGTTGCGCGACGTATTTATGGAAAAAGTGAAAACGTTGCTGGCCAACTCCAAGAAAACAGCATAAGAGAGAAAAAAACGTTAGAACGTTAGAATTTTACGTAGAGGTGTATGACGAAGTTTCATACGCCTTTTTTCGGACTGAGCCGTCTTTTGTCTACCGAAAGGCTGATGGCACGCTGCGCAGGGCGAAGGGTACGCTGCGTGCCGACCTGATACAGGTGTTGCCGTTCATCAAAAAGCTGCAATTCTTTTTTTCGACACGTTTTGATTTAAGAGAGAGAAAGGGAAAACAAAAAAAAGAAAGCTTCCCCCCAAACCCCCTTATAAAGAAAAAACAAGAAAAGGGAAAAGAAGAGAGAAAGAGAGAGAGAGCCGATGGCGATTTTTCTGGTGTTTCTTCTGGTTCTTCTGACGCTTTCGCAAGGCGGAAAGATGCTTTGGGAAACCAAGAAATCGTGGAACACGGAATTCCGCTTGGCCGGGACGCCCATCTCGTGGGCCACGATGCTCAGCGTCAGGTTGTGCTCGCGGTAGGCGCCGCTCTCCTTCCACCGCTCCACGGCCTCGGCGATGTGCCGGCTGATGTCGTTGCCCATCGCAGGAACCTCGTCGTGAGCACCGCCCTTTCACTGTTTTCCGTTCCCTTACGGCTGTCCACCGTTCCCTCTTCACTATCGATGTTCTCACTCTCCTCCACGCGTACCGCGTCGTTGCTGCTGCCGTAGCTGTAGAAGCTGACGACGCAATAGGCGAGGCTGAAGAATACTGCCAGCGAGAACAGCACCAGCGGCTTTCCCTGGAAAAAGATGGCCACGGGCACCAGTATGGTCAGCAGAGCCAGCAGCATGACGCTGCGCACCATCCAGCCCAGCAGGTCGCGGCGCTCACGGTCGAAGTACTCGTCGACGGCCCGCTGCAGTCGCAGGTATTCCCGCAGGTGCAGGTGGAAGTAGTAGCCCTGCATCATGATGAAGAGCACCGCCCCCGCATATTCGGCCCACTGCAGCGGCTGCGACTCGCTTTCTATAGGCACACCGTCGCCCCCACCAGCCAGTGCCGACGGCCCACGACGCCTCGTCGTTGCAGGCAGAATATCGCCATATTGACGAGCATGGTGGCAGGCACGAACAGCAGTAGGTTCCACAGCACGGCCTACGTGACGCCCATCTGCCGGAAGCCGAAGGTATGTTGCAGCAGAAACTGTACGGCTATCAGCGTCGTTCCCGAAGCCATCAATCGCTATCTCGACATGCCCCTGTGGCTCTCCGTTCCCCTCACGCTCATCTACCTCGGTATGTGCGGCTACTTCCTCTATACATTGTACCATTATAGCCACTGGAGGCAACGCCGGAACAGGAAAAATCAGAAAAACGAACAATATAACCAAAAGAATCATGACAAGCGTAAAAGACATCACAACACGTCTGGCAAGAGCCGCCGCCAAGCGGAGCCTCGCGAAAGACAGTGCAAGCCGAGTGCAGAGCGGAGCGCGCTCCAGCTATGCCGAGGCGCAGCCTGTGTTCGCAGGAACTGTCAAAACTGCCCCCCACCGCCCGTAGCGGGAGGCTCGTATTAACCCTGCTCATCGCGCTGCTCACGACGGCGACGGCGTGGGCGGAGTACGGCGGAGGCACGGGTACGAAGGACGACCCGTACCGCATTAGTGGCAGTTACGACCTCTCCACATTCGCCAACAATGTGAACAACGGCTACAACTACGAGGACAATTACTTCGTGCAGACCGCCGACATCAATTTGGCAACTTCCAGTTATTGGCTCGGCCTTCCCATCGGTAAGGATGCCGACAATCCCTTCAAGGGGCACTACGACGGCGGCGGCTATACCATCAGCGGCCTCACCATCACCACCGACGGCGAGTATGCCGGCCTCTTCGGCTACATCAAGGGCGGCACGTACCACGGCTCTGAGACGAACACCAGCATTGCCGAGGTACACGGCGTGGTGCTGGTGAACCCCACCGTCACCGCCACCAGCAGCACCCAGTATGCCGGAGCCGTGGTGGGCCTCGCAAGCGACTGCGCCCGCTTGTATGACAACACCGTCATCGGCGGCACCGTCACCGCTACCGGCAACGGCGGCGACGGCATCTGGAGCGACGGCACCATCACCCTCGGCTGGACCGACTACGCCGACCGCATCACCGCCAGCAGCTACAACGGCACCGTCCGCGTGAAGACCGGCCAGGCCCTCGTCGACGGAAACGGCAACATCCTCAGCGGTACGCTGGCGGCCTCCGACATCAACGGCAAGAAGCTCAGTCCTGCCCTGCTCTTAGCCGACGCTGCCAGCAATACAACCGCCATCGGCAATTTCAACGGCAAGGAGTTCGCGGCTGTCCAACTCAGCGGCCGCACGCTGACGAAGGACGGCAACTGGAACACGCTGTGCCTGCCGTTCTCGATGACCGCCGCACAGATTGCCGCCAGCGACTTAGCCGGAGCCACCATCAAGGAACTGAACGCCTCGACATCGAGCCTCGCCGCAGACGGCACGCTGACGCTGTACTTCACCACCGTAACAGCCATCGAGGCCGGCAAACCCTACATCGTGAAGTGGGAGTCCACGGGGTCTGTCACCGACCCGACATTCCCCGGTGTCACCATCAGCAGCACCGCGGCGACAGCCGTTGGGTTCACAAACAACGCCACCACAGGGCAGTGCCAGTTCGTGGGGCAGTACTCGCCGTTCAGCATCGGTGACACCAGCAGCGGCACCTTCGACGGCGACCTCAGCGAAATCATCATGCTCGGCGCCAACAGCAAGCTCGGCTACTCGCAGAACGCCCGCACCCTGAAGTGCTTCCGCGCCCACTTCTACGTGCCCGCCGACCCGGCGACTGGCAATCAGATTGCCCGCCGCTTCGTTATTGACTTCGGCGACAACGAGACTACGGGAATCAGAAGCCTCTCCCCTGACCCCTCTCCCGAAGGCGAGGGGAACCTTAAGGGCGAGGGGAGTGGTTACTTCACCCTCGATGGGCGCCGTATCAGCGGCAAGCCCACGAAGCCCGGCCTGTATATCGTAAACGGTAAAAAGGTCGTGATTAAGTGAGAGAAGAATCGAGCTTGCTCGAGTTCTTCCGAGCGGGAACGAGCTCGAGCAAAGCTCAAGTTGTTGTAAAATAAAATAAGGAGGACAACGCAATGAAAAGACAATATATCAAGCCAACCGTGCGGGTAGTGAAGCTGCAGCACCGGAGCCACATCCTGGCCGGCAGCACCAAAAGTGTCAGGAGTGTCGCCAACAGCGAGGACATCACCTGGAAGTCCGACGGCTTCGAGGACGACGAGGACGACTATTAGGAAAGCGCACATCCTCTATGCTCACACGGGGACTGTCCCCGTGTGAGCACCGTCTCTGCCTCACCGAACGCTACCTCATCCCCTATGAGATTGGCAAGGACGACAAGCCGAACTTACTCCTGCTCGGCAAAAAAGAAACAAGTTTCTTTGTTTTGCGCTCGCCTTTTCGTAACTTTGGCTTCGCCGAACTTACTTGGCACTTGGAAATGAAAAGAAGAGTAAACTTTTCTTTTGCATTTCTCTCGTTTTTTAGTAACTTTGCAGGCGATTATGAAGAAAATAGCATTTTTATTCCTTATATGTGCCGTCTGCACGGCTTCTTTAGCGCAGTCGGACAGTCTGCGTATCAGACTCGACTCGCTGCTGAACGACCCTATGTTCGAGACGTCGCAGGTGGGAGTGATGGTCTACGACCTGGATGGAGACTCTGCGTTATATGCCCTGAACCACCGCCAGCTGATGCGTCCTGCATCGTGCATGAAGCTGGTGACGGCCATTACGGCCTTGGACCAGTTGGGCAGCAACTACGACTACCAGACCCGTATCTACTATACGGGCGATGTGGTGGATAGCACGCTGGTGGGCAATATCTATTGTGTGGGAGGGTTTGACCCTACGCTGACTATTGACGACGTGGCCGTTCTGGCTGACGGCGTGCGCAGGCTTGGGGTGGACAGCATTCGCGGGCTGTTGGTGGCTGACCGTACCATGAAGGAGGCGCAGGACTATGGCGAGGGTTGGTGCTGGGACGACGACAACCCGCTATTGACGGCTCTCTCCATAGGGCGCAAGAACATCTTCCTGCAGACCTTTGCCGAAGAGGTGGCTCGTGCTGGTGTTAACCTGGAGCGTGTCAGTCTGACGGAAGGCCGTTTGCCGCAAGGGGCCCGGCTGCTGACTTTGTGCAGGCATAACATCTCAATGGTGCTGGAGCGGATGATGAAGATGAGCGACAACTTTTATGCCGAGTCTGTGTTCTACCAGACGGCGGCATCGGCAGGAAAAGGCCTGGCTCGTGCCAAGGATGCCCGTGACATTACCAAGCGTCTGATTGCCAGGTTAGGGCTGGGACATGAGCCTTACAGAATTGCCGACGGCTCCGGGCTCTCGCTATACAACTACGTGTCGGTGGAGTTGCTGTGTGCCTTGTTGCGCCATGCGTGGAAGTCGCCAAGCATTCACAGTGCGCTGCTTCCTGCCCTGCCCGTAGCGGGTGTCGACGGTACGCTGAAGGACCGCATGAAGGGCACTAAGGCTCAGGGTAATGTGCTTGCCAAGACGGGTACCGTCTCGGGTATCTCCAGCCTGGCGGGCTACTGTACGACGGCAAGCGGGCGACAGCTCTGCTTCGCCATTATCAACCAGGGCGTGATGCGCAACGCCAAGGGCAAGGCTTTCCAGGACCGTGTGTGTAAAGTGTTGTGCGAATATGAGTAAACTGACAAAATACATCCTGCTGGTGGTTTTCTGCCTGATAATGCCGGCTTTCTTCGTATGGGACTTCCTGCCTTCGTTCCTGCCTTCGTTCCAGAACGACTACCCAAGACTTCATGAGGTGATTCACAGGTTGACGGCCATCTACATGACCATTGTGACGACCTGCCTGATTATCAGCTTTGCCAACTCCTTCCGCAGGTTGGGCGAGCACCGTGCGCTGCCCCATCAGCAGTATTTGAATTCGTTCATCAGCGTACTGAAGATTATTCTCTCCTTCATTGCCGTAATCATCGTCATTGCCATCATCCTTGACAAGGACCCCTCGACGCTGATAGCGGGGTTAGGTGCTGCCTCGGCCATCCTGATGCTGGCCTTCCAGGACACCATAAAGGGGCTGGTGGCGGGTATTCGTCTCACATCGAACAACATGCTGTCGGTAGGTGACCGCATTACGGTGCCTGCCGCAGGCATAGACGGACTGGTGGAGGAGATTATGCTGACCACGGTCAAGGTGCGTAACTTTGACAATACTATCCTTACCATTTCGCCGCAAACGCTGGTTGACGGCTCGTTCCAGAACTGGAAGGGCATGAAGGAGAACCAGGGGCGCAAGGTGGTGCGTAAGGTCTATTTTGACTTCCGCTCTATTGTCAAGGATGACGAGGGTGTGGTCAACCTGACGCGCTATCGCCAGCACATGGAGCAGTGGCTCGGCAAACATCCGCAGGTGCTGAAGGAGAGCATCATTATGGTGCACCAGCTGGATGCCACGCCAACAGGCCTGCCTGTGGAGTTTGTGTTCTGGCTGAATATGCAGGATGTGCTGCCCTACGAGCATGCCATTTCCGGGATTATGGAGTTTGCCTATGCCGAGGCTAATGCCTACGGCCTGCGTATTTACCAGCAATTCCCTGTACAATAGCGTTCGAAGGTCTCGCGGTAGGCTTCGGTGACGCGGATAATCTCGTCGCCGATGTAGACGCAGAGATTACGGTCGACGGCCCTGATCTTGTCCAAGCGTACAATGTAGGAGCGATTGATGCGCATGAAGGCCTCTTGGGGCAGGGTGTCCTCGACGGCTTTCATGGTCATGTGGGTGGTCAGGGGCAGACGATCTCCCTCTAAGTGGAAGCGCACGTACTCCTTCATGCCCTCGACATAGAGGATGTGGCCGAAGCTGACCTGGCGCAGTTCACCGTCGACCTCAAGACACCGGCGGCACCCTCGGCGTCGTACTTGGCACCAGGGTTGGTAATGACCTCGATGCTCTTGACAGCACTGGCGGGCATGCTCTTGAACACCATGGAGGGGTTCGACGAGAACATCACATTGGGCATGCCGTCGACCAGGACCTTGAAGGCCGAGGAGCCGTTGACTGAGATGTTGTCCTGGCCGTCGACGGTCACCATAGGCACCTTGCGCAGCATGTCGAGCACGGTGTACGTCTTCGAGTCTTCGTCCTCGGCCACGTTGTAGCTCATCTTGTCAACGTCCATTTTCACCAGGGGCTTCTGGGCGACGATTTCCACGCCCTTCAGCATCGTCTCATTGTTCTTCATATATAAGGTGCCGAGGTCGATGGTGCCCTCCTTGCCCAGCTCAACGGTCTGGCGAAGGTCTTCCTTGCCGATGCTGCTGAAGACAATGTCGAAGCGGCCCTTGCCCTTGATTTCCTGTGAGAACTTGCCCTCCTCGTCAGTCAGGAACATGACTGTGGGCTTGGTCTGTTTGTCACCTGCCTTGAAGACGCGAACGGTGGCGAAGGGTTCGCCTTCGTTCAGGGTCTCGTCCATCAGAACACCCTTTATGGTGGTGTTTTGGGCCATTACTACTGCTGAAAGGGTCAGCATCATTGTCGCGAGGATTACTCTGAGTTGTTTCATAATTTTGTGCTATTTGTTTTCTATTCTGACGCAAAGGTATGGCAAATAACTACATGCGCCAAGCCGCCTTCGACGAAATGGGCCCTGTCTTTCGACGAAATACTCAAAGTTTATTCGCAGCTGTTGTCTTTGTCTTGGAAATCGAGAAAATCCAGATTAGATTTGGTTTTCTTCTTACTTATTCGTACTTTTGCAGGCGCTAAAGCAAAAAATCCGTCAAGCAATGAGTTTTGCTACCACCCTGCTCGAATGGTTCCGCGAGAACGGACGTGCGCTTCCCTGGCGGGAGACGCACGACCCCTATGCCGTGTGGCTGTCGGAAATCATCCTGCAGCAGACGCAGGTGAAGCAGGGCTGGGCATACTGGGAGCGTTTCATGCAGCGCTGGCCGACGGTGGACGAGTTGGCGGCAGCTACCGAGGACGAGGTGCTGCGTGAGTGGCAGGGACTGGGCTACTACAGCCGCGCCCGTAACTTATATGCTGCAGCCCGGCAGGTAGTAGGGCAGGGTGGCTTTCCCGCCACAATAGAAGGACTGAGAGCTCTGAAGGGAGTGGGCGATTACACTGCCGCTGCCATTGGGAGCATTGCCTTTGACCTGCCTACAGCCGTGGTCGACGGTAACGTCTATCGTGTCTTGGCACGCCACTTCGGCATCAGCACCCCCATCAATACGACGGAGGGTAGGAAGGAGTTTGCCGCCCTGGCACAGGAGTATTTACTCCCCGCCCTAAACAAGAAGGGGCAGGGGGCGGGTCTTTATAACCAGGCCATCATGGACTTCGGAGCCATACAGTGTACGCCAGTGTCACCCCACTGCCACGAGTGCCCGCTTCAGGAAACCTGCGTCGCCCTGCGCGAGGGTAGGGTAGCCGACCTGCCCGTCAAGCTGCGCACGCTGAAGGTCAAGGAGCGCCACCTGACGTATATATATATAAGGTATGAGGGTCAGACGGCCATTCATCGCCGTCCTGCCGGCGACATTTGGCAGGGACTTTACGAACCATGGCTTGTTGAGGAGGTCCTCCAACCGGAAGACCGGAGTGTGACACGCATTCCGGCTGACGCAATCCTATTGCGGCAAAACGTCAGGCACATTCTTACCCATCGTGTTCTCTATGCTGACTTCTGGCTGTGGGAGCCTCATGAGTGTCCACAGCTGCCTGAAGGCTATTTCTGGATTAAGGAAAAGGATATCGACGACTATGGCGTACCCCGTCTGATAGAAATAATGCTAAACGAACTGAATAAAAGAATATGAAGAAAATCAACCTTGCCATCTTTGTCTCGGGAAGTGGCACCAACTGTGAGAATCTTATCAAGTATTTCGCCGGCAGCGAGCAGGTGAACTGTGCGCTGGTTGTCAGCAACAAGGCTGATGCCTATGCCCTGGTCCGTGCAGAGAGTCTGGGGGTTAAGACTGCTGTGGCTCCCAAGCCGCAGCTTAATGATGCCGGCTTCATGATGCCGTTGCTTCGTGGAAACAATATCGACTTCATCGTGCTGGCAGGCTTCCTGCCGTTAGTACCCAACTTCTTGATAGATTCCTTCCCCCGTCGTATCATCAACATCCATCCCGCATTGTTGCCCAAGTATGGTGGTAAGGGTATGTGGGGGCACCATGTCCATGAGGCTGTCAAGGCAGCAGGTGAAAAAGAGACGGGCATGACCGTTCATTACGTCACACCCGTCTGTGATTCCGGTGAGATTATCGCCCAGTACCGTTGTGCCTTGTCGCCAGAAGATAGTGTGGACGATATTGCAGAAAAAGAACACCTGCTGGAAATGAAGTATTTCCCGCAGGTGGTCAATAAGGTGATCAGCGAAACCTTCGCTTAAGCTTCTTTTTCTTCTTCGGCAGCTTTGAACGAGGCAAGGTCTTCCACCTGGAAGGCCTTGATGTATGCGCTCTTACCGTATACATCCTCCTCGGTCATGCGAACATAGACGTTGGCGCTCTTTGCGAAGAGCTCAGGAGCCTTGGCGGCATCGCGGATGATGAGCAGCGACATGACCAGCTCGGCGGTCATATCGTACAGACGACGGGCGAGGAAGTCCTGTGCATCCTGATCCCCAAGAGCCTTCACATTGGCAAGAGCCTCCTCGTAAACGGGGATGAGCTTCTCAACGCGAGCCTTCAGAGCGGCATTAGCCTCTGCAGGCAGAGCAGCGAACATATCCTTGATGTTGTTCAGCATGGTGCCGTTGGTGATGTAGCGGATAGCGGCAACAACCTGCAACTGCGTGGTACCCTCATAGATGGAGAAGATACGGGCATCGCGGAACAGGCGCTGCGACTTATATTCCATGATGAAGCCTGA
This sequence comes from Prevotella sp., assembly GCA_017412705.1. Lineage (GTDB taxonomy): Bacteria > Bacteroidota > Bacteroidia > Bacteroidales > Bacteroidaceae > Prevotella. The sequence continues at coordinate 17,611 of JAFPWS010000074.1, read as the reverse complement.
ACCACCGTGAATCGAGATGGCATCGTAGGCATTCTGGTTGGCATACTCTGAGTTCATACCCTTTGCCAGTGGGGTGAAGGCATCAGCCAGACGCTGGTACTTCTTCAGTTCCTGTTTCTCCTCGGGAGTGAGTTTGCGGTCGCGCTCGATGTCCTCGAGACACTTGTATACATCTACATAGCAGGCTGTCTCGTAAAGCAGTGAACGACCTGCATCGAGCTTGGCCTTCATGCGAGATAGCATGTCATAGACAGCGGGGAAGTTGATGATCTTATCACCAAACTGTTGACGCTCCTTGGCGTAAGCCAGACCCTCGTTGTAAGCCTCCTGTTCAACACCTACACTCTGAGCGGCAATACCCAGACGGGCACCGTTCATCAGGGCCATCACATACTTAATCAGACCCAGACGGGTGCTACCGCAGAGTTCTGCCTTGGCGTTCTTATAGGTCAGCTCACAGGTGGGTGAACCGTGGATACCGAGTTTGTGCTCGATATGGCGCACGTCAACACCGCCTTGGCGCTTGTCGTAGATGAACATCGACAGACCACGTCCGTCCTTCGTGCCTTCCTCAGAGCGAGCCAGCACGAGGTGGATGTCAGAGTCACCGTTGGTGATGAAACGCTTCACACCATTCAGGCGCCAGCAGTTCTCCTTTTCGTCGAAGGTGGCCTTCAGCATGACGCGCTGTAGGTCAGAACCAGCATCGGGCTCGGTCAGGTCCATCGACATACCCTCACCAGCGCAAACGCGGGGGATGTACTTCTGACGCTGCTCCTCGCTACCGAACTCATAAAGGGTATCGATACAGCTCTGCAGGCTCCAAATGTTCTGGAAACCGGCATCAGCAGCAGAAATCATCTCACTCAGCATAGAGAACACTGCGTTAGGCAGGTTCAGACCGCCGTAACGGCGAGGCATGGAAACACCCCACAGACCAGCCTTGCGGGTGGCATCGAGGTTCTCATAAGTCTTAGAGGCGTAGATCATACGGCCGTTCTCGAGGTGTGGACCTTCGAGGTCGACGCTCTCAGAGTTAGGCTCGATGATGTTGGCAGCCACGTCGCCTGTGATGTCGAGAATCTGCTTGTAGTTCTCAATGGCATCGCCCAGATCAACGGGGGCGTAATCATATTCTTTCGCATCAGCGAAACCCTTTTCTTTCAACTCGACGATACGAGCCATCAGAGGATGATTCAGATAGAATCCAATCTCTGGGTGGTCACTATAATAGTTTGCCATAATTATTTCTTTTTTCTATTATTTATTGCGTTCCAAAGATTTGCACCAACCATACCAAATAAAACATATCCAAACGCAGAGCCGAAGGAAGAATAAACGGTTCCTTTCTGGAGTGTCTCTATAAAGTAGATATAGATAAGAATCAAAACGAGAGCAGCAATATAACAATAGATCTTTTTCATTTATTTACTATTCTGCTTATAATACTTAATCAGCTTCGGTACAACCTCCTCAACCGTACCAACTATGACGTAGTCAGCAATTCGATTGATAGGAGCATCGGGGTCAGAGTTGACGCTGATGATAATACCAGAGTCCTGCATTCCGGCAATGTGCTGAATCTGTCCAGAGATACCGCAGGCGATATAGACCTTTGGATGAACGGTGACACCAGTCTGACCAATCTGACGATCGTGGTCCAACCAGCCTGCATCAACAGCTGCACGCGAACCTCCAACCTCACCATGAAGCACCTTAGCCAACTGGAACAGCAGGTCGAAGTTCTCCTTCGAACCCATACCGTAACCACCGGCAACAACGATAGGCGCACCCTTCAGGTTGTGCTTAGCAGCCTCTACGTGGTGGTCAAGAACCTTCACGACGAAAGCCTCGGGGCTGACATACTTGCTGACCTCAGGATAAACAACCTCCTTCTTGCACTCACCCTCATAGATAGCCTTCTGCATCACGCCAGAGCGGACGGTAGCCATCTGAGGACGGTGGTCGGGGTTGACGATGGTAGCTACGATGTTACCACCAAAGGCAGGGCGTATCTGATAGAGCAGATTCTGATAGGTCTTACCGGCCTTCTTATCTTCATAGTCACCAATCTCCAGCTCTGTGCAGTCAGCAGTCAGACCAGAAGTCAGCGAAGATGATACGCGTGGACCGAGGTCACGACCAATCACGGTAGCACCCATCAGACAGATCTGAGGCTGCTCCTCCTTGAAGAGGTTGACGAGGATGTCAGTATGGGGAGCTGAGGTGTAGGGGAACAGGTCCTTGGCATCGAAGACAAACAGCTTGTCGACACCATAAGGCAGAATCTGGTCCTCCACCTTATCCTTGATGCCTGTACCAGCCACAACGGCATGGAGCTCTACGTTCAGTTCATTGGCGAGCTTGCGCCCTTTGGTCAGCAGCTCCTGAGATACTTCCTGTACCTGAGTACCTTCTATCTCGCAATATACAAATACATTGTTCATAATCTATTACTTGTGTGTCCAAAATGCCATTCCGAAAAGGAAAATGACAATAAGAACTATAGCTATTATTAATCCAAAAACACAGCCGGTATTTTCATTGTTGATGTTATCATTATTATCTATAAACATTCGATATGCAAAGTAACCAACAATACAGATAATTGTAAAAACAATGAATTCAACCATTTTTAGCCAATGATTTTTTCTTCCAACAATTCTTTGATCATTCCCTCAATATCAGCATCAGAAGCCGTCAAAGTTTTCGACTCCTTAGCCTGGAACACGATGTTCTTGATGGCCTTCACCTTGGTGGGTGAGCCACTCAGACCACACTGGTTCACATCGCCATCGACATCGGCCACGCTCCACTGGTTGAGTGTCAGCTCAGGACGCTCGTCGTACAGATAGTCGTAGGGCGTGCCCTCGGCAGGACGCTCCATCGGACAGGTGGCACGCTTGTACTTCATCACCAGCTTGGCGTTCTGTGGGCGGCATGGAGCAGCACTTCCGTTGACGGTAATCACTACGGGCAGCGGAGCCTCTACAGTCTCTACACCACCGTCGATGACACGCTTGATAGTAGCCTTGCCATCCTTCACGCTGAGAATCTCCTCAGCATAAGTCACCTGGTTGAGGCCCAGCTTCTGAGCCACCTGAGGACCTACCTGGGCGGTATCACCATCGATAGCCTGACGACCACCAATCACGAGGTCTACATCGCCAATCTTCTTGATAGCGGTAGCCAAGGCGTAAGAGGTAGCCAGCGTGTCGGCACCGGCAAACAGACGGTCGGTCAACAACCAGCCTGTATCAGCGCCACGATAAAGTCCCTGACGAATAATCTCTCCTGCACGTGGAGGACCCATCGTGAGGATTCCTACTGTAGAGCCTGGGTTCTGCTCCTTCAAGCGAAGGGCTTGTTCCAGGGCGTTCAAATCTTCTGGATTGAAGATGGCAGGTAGGGCAGCGCGGTTGACGGTGCCTTCGGCTGTCATGGCATCCTTACCCACATTTCGGGTGTCTGGCACTTGCTTGGCCAGTACAACAATCTTTAAAGCCATATTAATAATAAATAATAATGAAATTTCAAAATCGCCCGCAAAGGTACGACTTTTTGCGCACACAGCCAAATAAAATGCACAAAATCCACCCCTTTGTGCACAAACCTTAAGATTTGTGCAATGATAATTTGGTATTTTGACTACTTATTCGTACTTTTGTAGGCAGCTATGATTGATCGGGCGACAGTCGATAAGATTATGGATGCCGTCAACATCGTTGATGTGGTTGGCGAATTTGTTAATCTGCGCAAGGCGGGGGTTAACTACAAGGGCCTATGCCCTTTCCACGACGACAAGACACCGTCGTTTATGGTGTCGCCAGCCCGTCAGATTTGTAAGTGTTTTGCCTGTGGCGAGGGCGGTAATGCCGTCAACTTCCTGATGAAGCACGAACAGATTACCTATCCCGAGGCCCTGCGCTGGCTGGCCAAGAAGTACAATATCGAGATTCAGGAGCGTGAGCTTTCAGACGACGAGAAACGTGAGCAGAGTGAGCGTGAGTCGATGTTTGTCGTCAACGAATGGGCGTGTCAGTACTTCCATGAGATTCTGAAGAACGATGTTGATGGACAGGCTATCGGCAAGCAGTATTTCCGCAGCCGCGGCATCCGCGACGACATCATAGAGAAGTTCCAACTGGGCTTTTCCCTCTCCAAGCGCGATGCCCTGTGCAACGAGGCCAGACGCAAGGGTTTCAAGGATGAATTCCTGGTGAAGACGGGTTTGGCTATTCAAAATGAGAAAGGTTTGTACGACCGCTTTGCCGGGCGTGCCATGTTCCCTTGGCTGAATGTCAGCGGCAAGGTGGTGGCCTTTGGCGGGCGCAAGCTCGATGCCGCCACCAAGGGTGTGCAGCAGAAGTACGTCAACTCGCCCGACTCGGAAATCTATCATAAGGAACGCGAGCTCTACGGCATCTATCAGGCCAAGAGAGCCATTGTCAAGGAGGATTGCGTCTACATGGTGGAGGGCTATACCGATGTCATTGCCATGCACCAGTGCGGCTTAGAGAATGTGGTGGCCAACTCGGGTACGGCACTCTCCGTCTATCAGATTAAGCTGCTGCGTCGCTTTACCACGAATATCGTATTGTTGTACGATGGCGACGAGGCGGGTATACATGCTGCTATGCGTGGTACCGACATGCTGCTGCAGGAGGGCATGAACATCAAGGTGTTGCTGTTGCCCGATGGCGACGACCCCGACTCGTTTGCCCGCAAGCATACTGCCCAGCAGCTGAAGGAGTATATTGAGCAGCACCAGACCGACTTCATCCAGTTCAAGACGGAGCTGTTGCTGAAGAACGTCAAGGACCCCATTAAGCGTGCCGAGGCCATCAACTCGATAGTACGCTCCGTCAGTGTCATCCCTGACCCCATAGTCCGTGCCACCTATATCACTGAGTGTGCCCGCAGGCTGGAGGTCGACGAGCGTACGCTGATTACCCAGACCAATAAGTATATTGCCGGTGAGCGTGAGGAACAGCGGAAGGCGGCAGAGCGTGAGCAGCGCCAGCAGTCCGAGGAGACCGTGTCTCCCTCCGTTACAGTCATGGGCCTGCACACCGCATTGGAGCAAAGTACTGAGGTGGAGCGCCTGATGGTACAGAGCATCATCCGCTATGGCGATGAGATTATCTTTGACAACCTGGAGGCCGAGGATGGCTCTACCGTTAGCCTGAACGTAGCCCAGTATATCGATTTCGACTTAGGACAGGACAACCTCTCGTTCTCCAACGAGCTCTATAACCGCATTCTGCAAGAGGCTGTCGAGCACTCTGCCGACGAGGGCTTCAAGGCCGACCGCTATTTCATGCACCATCCTGACCCGCAGGTCAGCCATTTGGCAGCCACACTGGGCATCGACAGCCATACGCTGAGCCGTAGCTTTGAGCTCAAGCAACGCAGCGGCGACCTGCGTCAGCGCATCCAGCATCTTATCCTCGACTTCCGCATGGATATTGTCAACCAGCACATGAAGGATATCCAGCGACAGCTGAAGGAAATGGGGGCTAATGTGGAGTGCGAAAAACTGAAGGAGCTGATGGACGAATACAGACAGACACAGGAGTTGCGCAACGCCTTGGCGAAACAGCGTGGTTCTGATGTCATCGTGTAAGCATAGATGCAGTATATATATATAATAGGTGTAGCACTGATGTGGATAGTCATCGCCCTGACTATCCTTCATGTCGTGTTGGGTAACGGACAGCCTGCCAAGACCATGGCCTGGGCTTTGGTCATCTTTTTCCTCCCCGGCATCGGCATCGTACTCTACCTGTTCTTCGGCCTGAACCACCGGCGTGAGCGAATGGTTGAGCAACGTTCGCTGGACCAGCTGTCCAAACGTTCCATGCTGAGCTTCGTAGAACAGGAGAACCTGCGTATCCCTGATTCGCATAGGCAGCTGATAGAACTGTTCATCAACCAGAACATGTCGCTGCCCTTCAAGAACAACACCGTCGACATCATGACTGACGGCTATGCCTTCGTCCCTGAGTTGCTGAAGGACATTGCCTCAGCCCGCCACCATATCCATATCGATATCTATATCTTCGAGGACGACGCCCTGGGTATCCTTGTGGCCGATGCCCTTATCGCCAAGGCACGGAGTGGGGTGCGCGTGCGTGTCATCTACGACGATGTAGGCTGTTGGAAGGTCAAGCGGAGCTTCTTTGAGCGAATGCGTGAGGAAGGTGTGGAGATGCATTCTTTCCTTCCTGTCCACTTCCCTACCTTTACCAGCAAGGCCAACTATCGCAACCACCGCAAACTCATCATCATCGACGGAGTGGTAGGCTATGTGGGAGGCATGAACATTGCCCGCCGATATGTCAGCCCCCAATGGCGCGACACCATGCTGCGCCTGCGGGGGGGCATCGTCTACTCCTTGCAGCGGGCCTTTCTGGTAGACTGGTACTTCGTAGACCGTACGCTGATTACCGACCGCATCTACTATCCGTCACCAAACACGGAACACTCGTCGCCTGCCACTTCCAACAACTGCCTGGCACAGCTGGTGACCAGTGCCCCCATCAATCCCTATCCTGAAATCATGCAGGGCTATGTGCGTGCCATCACCGCTGCCCGTCGCTACGTCTATATCGAGACACCTTATTTCCTGCCTAACGAGCCTGTCCTCTTTGCACTCAAGACTGCAGCCTTGGCAGGTGTCGACGTCTGCCTGATATGTCCTCACCACTCCGATGCCCGCTTTACGGAGTGGGCCAGTCGCAGCTATCTGCGTGAGCTGGGCGATGCCGGAGCTCGTATCTATCTGTACGAGCCAGGCTTCCTGCATTCTAAGCTGATGGTGGTCGACGACGCCCTCTCCACCTGTGGCTCCACCAATGTCGACTTCCGCTCATTCGAGAATAATTTCGAGTCGAATGTCTTCATCTATGACGAGGGCACAGCACTACGCCTGAAGAAGGTGTTCCTCGACGATTTGTCGTGGAGTACCTTGCTGGACGATGTCCCCTCTTGGGCACGCCCTAAGTTCTTCCAGCGTTTGTGGGAAAGTTTTACCCGCCTGCTCTCTCCGCTGCTTTAGATGCATTGCCACGCTCTGACTGTCGATAGGAGAATAGCGAGAAGTTGACGCTGCCGTAGCTGCGGTGCTCCATGAAGTGGGGGTGCTGGGCGAAGTCGTAGTCCTTGCCGTGCTCGAAGACAAAGATGCCATCCTCCTTCAACAGTCCTTTCTCGAATATCAGGTCTGGAATCTGGGGCAGCTCCTTCAGGGCATAGGGTGGGTCGGCAAAGATGAAGTCGAACTGTTGCTTGCATGACTTCAAGAAGCGGAATACATCGCCGCGAATGGGAATGGCAGTTCTCTCTTTGAGAGTGTGGCGTTGCAATGGCTCTTGGCTATTAGCAGTTAGCTTTTTCAGGCATTCCTGTATGAATCGGTGGTGGTCGCGGTCCAGCTCTACGCTGACGACGCGGCTGCATCCTCTCGAGATAAGCTCCAGCGTGATGCTGCCAGTACCTGAGAAGAGATCCAGGGCTTCGGCACCGTCGAAGTCGATATACTGCGTCAGCACGTTGAAGATGTTCTCCTTGGCAAAGTCTGTGGTGGGCCGGGCCTTGAACGAGCGCGGAATGTCGAAATGGCGACCTTTGAATTTACCGGTAATGATTCGCATATGCTCGTACCTCTTATTTCATGTTACTTCATTCCTCTCAGGTAGTACACCATCAGGTCGTAGGGCATGCCTTCTATCTGGGTGACCTGGGCACGGTTGAACTCGCCGGAGGGATTGTTGATGAAGACGCGCTTGATGTAGCGGCGGGCATCTTCCGTCAGCTGCTCGCGCTCTGGCAGATCGCCACACAGGTGCAGCTCGTCTTCGCCTGCATTCATCGCGAGTTGCTTCCAGACGGAGAACAGATAGTACAGCGCATCGTTGGGGTTGCTGCTGATGGCATACGAGTTGCAGAACTTAAAACGGTTCTGGGCAAAGGCAAACACCTCCAGCCTGCGGTCGTGGAAGTAGCCGTACAGTTTCTGACGGGGACCGGTATAGCTCTTCTGGTGCATGTGCAGCCAGATGCTGCTGACGGCAGGCCGTATGTGCAGGTCCTTGCCGAAACGGTCTGTCAGCACCGTGCGCAGGTCCTTGTGTAGCGAGAAGACGGCAACGGCATTCAGGTCGGGGATGACGGAGTGCACCACCGTCTGCTGCTCTTGGCCGGTGAATGTATGGTGGTAGAGGGCTTCCTGCTCCTCCTCCACGAACAAGTCGGTAGGTATCATCAGCACGGGCGAGTCTACCAGCACCGTCACACGGTTGTATTGTTCTTGCAGCATGGGAACGGTGCGCAGGGCCTCACGCATGTTGGCAGCTATCGAGATGCTGCTCTTCAGGGGGTAGCGCTCGTAGTGTACCTCGACGGCAGTGGCTGTCGAGCAGGAGAGACTGCTGCGGCTTACGCGGATTGTCAATAGTTGGTTGCTCATTTGTCAAGTATGCTCAGCACGCACAGCACGGCAAGAGCCGCACAGACCAGTGCCAGAATGATGTTTGTTTTCTGAATGCTTGTCATTTCGCCTGCAAAGATAGTGCAAATCGAGCGAAAAACCAAAAGAAAACTTTTTTCTTTTGGCTTTTTTCGGGAATAATGATTAACTTTGCAGCTAAATATGATTTCCGACGATCTGAAATATCGAATCCGCGAGGTTTTTGGCCATGTGCCGACACCTGAACAAGAACAGGCTGTCAACGTCTTTGCAGCATTCATGACTGATCGCCACGAAGAGGCTGTCATGGTGTTGCGAGGCTCTGCCGGTACGGGTAAGACCACGCTGGCAGCCGCTATGGTGCAGGCCCTGCTGTCGCTGCAGCAGAAGCTGGTGCTTATGGCTCCTACGGGCCGTGCTGCTAAGGTGTTTTCGCTCTATGCAGGCCATCCTGCCTACACCATCCATCGTCGCATCTATCGCCAGAAGTCGCTCGAGGGCAGCTTCGACCTGAACTACAACAGCGCCCACGACACCTTGTTCATCGTCGACGAGGCCTCGATGATAGCCAATGGCTCTCCCTTTGGTGAGACACTCTTTGCCAACGGACAACTGCTCGACGACCTCATCCGCTTTGTCTATAACGGCCGCAACTGCCGCCTGCTGCTCATTGGCGACCGTGCCCAGCTGCCACCTGTCGGCGAGCAGGAAAGCCCTGCCCTCATGTCTGATGTGCTGCGCCAGTATGGCCTGCACGTCCACGAGTGCGACCTCAGGCAGGTGTTGCGCCAGAGCGAGGAGTCGGGCATCTTGTACAATGCCACACGAATCCGTAACATCGACGGCAGCTTGTTGCCAAAGATTAATTTCCGCTTCCCTGACATCAAGATGGTACCTGGCGACGAGCTTATCGACGAACTGGCGGGCAGCTACTCCCGTGTGGGGCTCGACGATACGCTGGTCATCACCCGCAGCAACAAGCGTGCAAACATCTATAACCAGGGCATCCGCAACCGCATCCTGGACCGCGATGCCGAGCTCTGCGCAGGCGACCGCATCATGATAGTCAAGAACAACTACTACTGGCTGACAGCTCTCGCATCGCCACACGCTCAAAGGGAGAACGGCCAGCAGACCTTTCTCGCCAATGGCGACCTGGCTGTGGTGCGCAGGGTGCGTAACGCGCAGGAACTCTTTGGCTTCCACTTCGCTGACGTCACCATGACCTTCCCCGACTACGACGACTACGAGCTGACAGCTACCACCCTGCTCGACACGCTGACCAGCGAGGCTCCCGCCCTGACCCGCGAGCAGCAGGAACAGCTCTACCGTGCTGTCATGCAGGACTATGCGGACATCCCTCTCAAGGCTGACCGTCTGAAGAAACTCAGGGAAGACCGCTTCTACAATGCCCTGCAGGTTAAGTTCGCCTATGCCGCCACCTGCCACAAGGCGCAGGGAGGCCAGTGGTCACACATCTACGTCGACCAAGGCTACATGACTGACGACATGCTCACCACCGACTACCTCCATTGGCTCTACACAGCCTTCACGCGGGCCACTCAGCGACTTTTCCTCGTCAACTGGCCCAGGACCCAGACAGAAGACGCCACCTGATGAGGCTACAACTACAGACCTTAGGCGGTTTGGTTCTTTCCTTCCTGCAACCTCAGGCCGATGCCGAACACCTCGCCCATGAGCAATGCGAACAGGCCTTCGCCCAGCGTATCGAAACTCATTGTCACGGCTTTCACGATACCGGTGTCTCCGCAGATGCACAGGACAATCATGCACACGCCACACAGCAAGGCGGAAAAGCCATACTTGCGAATCAGGCTGATATTCTTCTCGGTGAATACCTCGTTGCGGTTCACGTTCAGGATGAACTTGATAAAGCAGGCAAAAGCCACACAGATAGCACCAAAGGCAACCAACGCGATAACCAACAGGGTCAGCAGACCGCCCAAAGCGTAAGAGTCAAAATTAACTTTGGGTCCCGCAGTTGTGGTATCGAAGAAAAAATCCACAACCAAATCAATCAACATTAGTGCGAGAATCAGTACGCACAAGACATTCATGTACTTTTTCATTGTTTTATGCTTTTATTTGTTACTAATATCTTCTTTTTGTTGCAGTTAGCAGTCATTTGTTCTAAGTTTCCGGCTGCAAAGTTACAAATTTTTTTGAATAAAACCGCATTCAGGTCGAAGAGTTTGCCAAAAGTCTGTATTTCCGCAAAAACTGCATGACGCAGGGGGGCTTGGAGTTTCTCGGTAGGAAACTACCAGTTTCTCGGCATGTAACTACCAGTTTCTCGGTAGGAAACTACCAGTTTGTCGGTAGGAAACTTCTACTTTGTCGGCACCCCTGTGATGTATCCAACTTTTGCAAGCTCCGCTTGCCCCTGAAGTCGGGCTTGCGAAACTTGAATCAATTTTATTTGTTTATTCGTATTTTTTTTCGTACCTTCGCAGCCATGATGACAGTGCTATATATAATAATAGGTATAGCCTTTGGGGCGATGGTGGTCTACTTCGTGATGAATCCGAAGCAGGCCCGGCTGGTGGTTGAGCTGGCAAAGAAGGATACGGAGATGCAGATGCTGTCGCAACAGCGCAAGGAGGAACAGCAGAAGGCTGAGCAGCGGCTGGCCGAACAGCTGAGCAACCAGCGTGAGATGTTTGACGAGCAGCTGAAGACCAGCAAGGAGCAGTTGCAGAACATGGCCCGCCAGCTGATGGATAGCCAGGCGCAGAAGCTGAAGGAGGAGAACCGTGAGTCGATGGGCACCATCACACAGCCTCTGAAGGAGGCCATCTCGGAGATGCGCAAGGCCATCAACGACAATACAAAAGACCATACGGCCCAGACGGCTTCGCTGAAGGAGCAGCTGCGGCTGATGATGGAAACAGGTCGTGAGATGAGCGAGAAGGCTGAGGGGCTGGCCAATGTGTTGCGGCGTGACAATAAGGTGTCCGGCAACATGGGCGAGATTATCCTGGGTGACCTGCTGTCGTCACAAGGGCTGACGGAGGGCATCCACTACGAGGTGCAGGCCCGACTGCGCGACGAGCAGGGCAGACCTTTGAAGAACGACGAGACGGGGCGAGAGATGCAGCCTGACGTCATTCTGCACTATCCGCAGGGGCAGGATGTGGTCATCGACTCGAAGGTGTCGCTGGTGGCCTACCAGCGCTATGTCAATGCTGACTCGCCGGAGGAGAAGGAACGTGCCCTGCAGGAGCACATCCGCTCGGTGCGAAGCCATGTGACGGAGCTTGCTCGCAAGGACTATTCCAAGTACATCAAGGCACCTCGCGAGGCTGTCGACTTTGTCATCATGTTTGTGCCTTTTGAGTCGTCGTTGCAGCTGGCGCTGGTCAACGACCCGTCGCTATGGCGTGAGGCTTTCGAACGCAAGGTGTTCATCACCGGTGAGCAGAACCTGTTGGGCATCTTGCACATGATACACATTGCCTGGGTGCAGAACCAGCAGGCCGAGAACCAGGAGAAGGTGTTCGGCGTGGCTGAGCAGCTGTTGGACCGTCTGGGCGACTTCATCCAGCGATATACGAAGGTGGGCGAGCAACTGGACCAGGCCCGCAGGGCTTTCGACTTTTCTGCCAACAAGTTGAATGTGGGACGGCAGAGCGTGGTGCAGAAGGCTAATGAGCTGAAGTCGCTGGGTGCCAAGGAGAATGCGAACAGAAGGATTCCTTCCGCCATAGACTCTGAGACAGGGTTTGGAGCTGAGTATGATTTATCTGAATGACGATATAGACGGTTTCGATCTCGAGGCTGCTTTGCCGCTGTTGTCGGAACAGCGCCGTGAGCAAGCCCTTAAATTCAAGTTCGAGCTGGGACGCAAGACATGTGCAGCGGTCTATCTGCTGTTGTGTGAGGGCTTGAGGCGTGAGCACGGCATCACGGAGCCTCCTGTCTTCGAGTATGGCGAGCATGGCAAGCCGTTCCTTGTAGGGCGTCCTGACATCCACTTTAACATGAGCCATTGTCGCGAGGGTGCCCTCTGTGTGTTGAGTAACCGTCCTGTGGGTGTCGACATAGAGAGTGTACGTGAGTTTAAGGACAGCCTGGTGCGCTACACCATGAACGAGCAGGAGGTGCGGCAGATAGAACAGGCTGAGCGTCCCGATGTGGAGTTCATCCGTCTGTGGACCATGAAGGAGGCTGTGCTCAAATGCTCGGGACAGGGCATTGCCGACGACCTGAAGCATGTGTTGGACGAGGTGGACGCGTCGATGCTGACTACAGTCGTCGGTCCGGAAGCCCGTTATGTGTACAGCATTTACCATTAAAATAAATTGCAATTTATTTTGCGTTTTGCTTCCTTATTCGTAACTTTGCCAACAAAAAAGACGGCTTAAACCAAAAAACTATAAAAGAATATGAATAAGACAGACCAGTTTGTGATTACCATCAACCGCGAGATGGGCTCTGGTGGGCGTACTGTTGGTAGGAAGCTGGCAGAGCAGTTGGGCGTAAACTTCTATGACAAGGCCCTCATCAAGGCTCTTCAGGAGAAATACCAGCTGGACGTCGAGGAAATAGAGAAGCTGAAAGGTCGTAAGCATGGCTGGCTGGAAGAAGCCAAGCGTGTGATGTCTATAGGTCCTGGCACGATGGGCATGCAGTATTATCAGGCGTCTGTAACGGAGAAACCCGATTTGCTGACCACCGACGAGATGTTTAAGGTAGAGCAGGAAATACTGGAGTCTATTGCCGAGAACGAGTCGTGTGTCATTGCAGGGCGTTGTGGCTTCTATGTGTTCCGCAACCATCCCAATCATCTGAGCATCCTCATCCAGGCTCCTATGGCGTATCGTCTTCAGCGTGTGCACCAGAAGCAGGGCTTAAGCCTTGAGGAGGCAGAGAAAGTCATCAAGAAGACCGACCAGATGCGTGAGAACTACGTGAAGAACTACACGAAGACATCACGTTACGACACTCGCAATTACGATATGGTTATCAATATGAACTGGCTGACGGAAGACCAGGCCGTGCAGATGATTCTGGACTATATTGGCAAGTAAAAAGAAGAACAGACAAACAATCAATAAAGACTACAGATTATGAAATTAAACGGAAGACGCGAAAGCTCGAATGTGGAAGACCGCCGTGGTATGAGTGGTGGCGCCAAGGCCGGTATGGGTATCGGCACAATTATTGTAGTGGCACTGATGGCATGGCTGACGGGTGGAAACCCGTTGCAGGCTGTCATGCAGACAGTGGCAGAGAATGGTGGACTGGGTTCGCTGACAGGTACCAATACCGAGGTGAACGAAGGCCAGCGTGAGTTTACGGAAGAGGAGCAGGCCCTGGCCAAGTTCTCTACCCAGATTCTTGCAGGTACGGAAGATGTATGGTCTGAGATTTTCCGCCAGAACGGTGCGCAGTACCAGAACCCCACGATGGTTCTCTACACGGATGGCACGCAGACTGCCTGCGGGCAAGGCTCCGCAGCTATGGGACCCTTCTATTGTTCCGGCGACCAGAAACTCTATATCGACCTGTCGTTCTTTACCACGATGAAGAAGCAGCTGGGGGCTGACGGCGACTTTGCCTATGCCTATGTCATTGCCCATGAGGTGGGCCACCATGTGGAATACCTGACGGGAACCCTCGACAAGGTGCATCAGCAGATGGCCCGCCTGTCGCAGACTGAGGCCAATAAGCTCAGTGTGCGTCTGGAACTGCTGGCCGACTTCTATGCCGGCGTTTGGGCTCATCATGACAACAAACGCTTTGGCTCGTTGGAGGATGGAGACATTGAGGAGGCCATCAACTGCGCCCAGAAGATAGGCGACGACTACCTGCAGACCAAGGCCCGTGGCTATGCTGTCCCGGAGTCGTTCAATCATGGCACCTCCAAGCAGCGCATGAAGTGGTTCAAGCTTGGCCTTGAGACGGGAGACATCTCGAAGGGAACCACCTTCCAGTGCTCTGACGCAGAGCTGTAAATAAAAAAAAGAAAGCATCCGAATCTGCGGATGCTTTCTTTTCATACGTTCATTACGTTATTTAATAAGGTTACCCAGAATGTCGCGGGTCAGCTCCTTGGTGATGGTACGGGTAGCGGCACTGGTGGCATTCTTCACCACACGCTCCTTGGCTGAGGTGCGCGACTTGGAGGTCTTGCCACTGACCTTGTCACTGACCCAGGCACCCAAGACAGCTGCCAGCGTAGAGGTGATGGCAGTCATCACGGCTTTAAGCACCTTCGACATGATGCCGGGCTTCTGCTTTTCGGCTTTCTCCTTCTTCTCAGTGGGTTCTGAGGTTTCTGCGACCTCTGTGTTCTTGGAGTTTTCTGCCAGTGCTGTCTCGGCCTCTGCCATCAGCACCTCGAAAGCACTCTCGCGGTCTACTGGTGTGTCGTACTTGCCATAGATGCGGCTCTGCTTGATGATGTCCAGGCGCTGACCCTCCGTGACGGCACCTATCTGCGACAGCGGAAACAGAATCTTGGCACGCTCCACCATATTGGGGGCACCCTTCTCGTCGAGGAAACTGACAAGAGCCTCGCCCGTCTCCAGGTTCATAATGGCCTCGTCAGTCTTGAAGTCAGGATTGGCGCGGAAGGTATCTGCGGCAGTCTTGACGGCTTTCTGGTCTTTCGGGGTGTAGGCACGCAGGGCATGCTGTACACGGTTGCCCAGCTGTCCGAGAATGTTCTCAGGAATATCCGTGGGACTCTGTGTGATGAAGTAGATGCCGACACCCTTGGAGCGAATCAGGCGGATGACCTGCTCTATCTTGTCCAGCAGGGCTTTTGAGGTGTCGGTAAACAGCATGTGGGCCTCGTCGAAGAAGAATACGAGCTTCGGCAGTGGCAGGTCGCCCACCTCCGGCAGGGTCGTGTAGAGCTCGCTCAGGAGCCACAGCAGGAAGGTGGAGTAGAGCTTAGGCTGCAGCATGAGCTTGTCGGCAGCCAGCACATTCATCACACCCTTGCCCCCTTCACACTGCATCAGGTCGTTGATGTCGAAGGAGGGCTCTCCGAAGAACTTGTCGGCACCTTGGTTCTCCAACTGCAACAAGGCACGCTGGATGGCGCCAATGGTTTGGACGGAGATGTTGCCGTACTTCGTGGTGTACTCCTTGGCATGCTTCGACACCCAGTCGAGCATGGAGCGCAGGTCCTTGATGTCGATGAGCAGCAGCCCGCGCTCATCGGCTATGCGGAATACGATGTTCAGCACGCCGTCCTGTGTCTCGTTAAGCTGCATCAGACGCGAGAGCAGCTGTGGCCCCATCTGCGAGATGGTGGCACGCATGGGGTGGCCCTGCTCGCCGAATACGTCGAAGAAGCGGACAGGACATGACTGGAACTCAGGATTCTCAATGCCGAACTCTGGCATGCGCTTCTCAATGAAGCCACTCAGTTTTCCTACTTGTGAGATACCGCTGAGGTCGCCTTTCATGTCGGCCATGAAACAGGGGACGCCAGCTTGGCAGAAAGTCTCAGCGAGTACCTGGAGGGTTACGGTCTTTCCTGTACCCGTGGCACCAGCTATAAGTCCATGGCGATTGGCCATCTTACCTGTAATGGAGAGCGCTCCGTTAGCGCAATGGGCAATGTATAGCCCGCGTTCTTTGTCGTACATAATGGAAACGGTTTAGTTATTTTTTTGCAAAAGTACGAAATTATTCTCAGAAAATTCGTACTTTTGCAGGAAATTATCGAGTTAGCTATGAAGAAACTATTCATTTTAGCCTTGTTGGCGGTGGTTACCACAACAAAGGCACAGTTTGGCCCAGAGCCAGACTTCGACAGTAAGTATGCGACAGAGTTAGTGAAGTCAGGAACCGTTGCTCCTGACTTTAAGATGAAAACTTTAGACGGCAAGACCTTCAAGTTGTCACAGCTGAAAGGCAAGACGGTGGTGCTTGACTTCTGGGCCTCCTGGTGTCCTGACTGCAGGAAGGATGCACCTGAGGTGGTGAAGATGCAGAAGGAGTACGCCCAGCAGGGGGTGGAGTTTGTCGGTGTGTCAATGGACACGGATGTTGAGGCTTGGCGTAAGGCCTGCCAGCAGTTCGGCATCACCTACACCCAGGTGTCGGAGCTGAAGAAATTCAAGGAGACCGACATTGCCAAGGCCTATGGCGTGAAGTGGATTCCCTCTATGGTTGTCATCGACAAGGAGGGTAAGGTAGCCCTCTCCACGGTGCTGACCTACAAGGTGGACAAATATCTGAAGGAACTGCGTCCTACGGGTTTCCTGCCTGTCAAGGAGAAACTGACACTTGACGGAGACCATGGGAAGCTGGCTGCCGTCATTCAGAAGCCTGCGCTGAAGCCGGGCGAGCAGTGTCCTATGGTGGTGTTCTGCCATGGCTTTGGGGGAAGCAAGGAAGGACCTCTCTTTGAGCTGGTATGCGATTCTCTGCAGAAGCATGGCATCGCCTCCATTCGCTTCGACTTCAACGGACACGGCGAGAGCGAGGGAGAGTTTAAGGACATGACGGTGCCCAACGAGATAGAGGATGCCAAGAAGGTCATTGAATATGTCCGCGACCTGCGCTGTGTCAGCAAGGTGGCTTTGGTTGGCCACTCGCAGGGTGGGGTAGTAGCCTCCATGACTGCCGGTGAGCTGAATCAGGAGATTGCTGCGGTAGTGCTGATGGCTCCTGCTGCCGTGCTACGTGAAGATGCCATCCGTGGCAATACGATGGGTAAGATGTATAACCCGCTGGATCCCCCTGAGTTCGTGGAACTGTGGGGTGGCAACAAGCTGGGCCGCAAGTACATCCAGACAGCCTTTTCGCTGCCTATCTACGAGACTGCAGCCAAGTACCAGGGACCGGCTCTTGTCATCCATGGCAATGCAGACCGTGTGGTGCCCTACACCTACGGAGAGCGCTACCACCAGCAGTGGCCTGGCAGCGAGTATGTGTTGCAAGAGTACTTCGACCACGGCTTCTCGCAGAATGTCTATAGAACGACGGACATCGTCAGCAACTTCCTTATTAAAACACTGAAATAGTTACTATGTTTGCAGGCGAAAATACCAAGCAGCCGATAGGAGATAGTCCATAGGCAGTGAAATATTCCGCACCGTGAGGTGCAGAGAACCTCTTCGCTACGCTTCGAGAACCTCTACATCTCACGTTGCGTGA
>JAFPWS010000073.1 GCA_017412705.1 Prevotella sp. | reverse complement strand
GCACCACCAGTTGCATGGGCCACGGCCCACTCTACTTTTGAAAATCGTTTTGTTCATCATCTTTGAACGATTCTTCAATTTTCTTCTGTTTTTTCATAAGGAAATACCCCCGTCCGCGAGGACAGGGGTATTTTTGGTTGCGTCCTGAAATGAAAAAAAAGCCTAATTTTCAGGGTGTTATTGACTGTTTCTTACGGAAATGCTGTAAATTTGCAGAAAAACTGGAAGAAAAGACTGAAATCCTGATGAGAAGAAACCTTACCATCAAGTTGTGCTTGCTGCTTGCCGGCATCTCTCTGGCAAATGCCGGTGCTGTTGCCGGCCCTAAGCTGGAACGGCTGTTCTTCTCGTTTGACGCCTCTAATGGTCTGGCTGACAACAGTGCCCAGACCATTACGTGTACCAAGACGGGGCGTATGGTGATTACAACCATAGGACACGTGAATTTCTACGACGGTGATGCCTTTACGCATATAGACCCCAGGCCGGAGAACGTTTTCCCGCTACCGAAGTACAACGGACACTACCACCTCTACTTTGACCGCTTCCACCATCTGTGGCTGAAGGACAAGCGGTCGGTGACGTGTGTGGACCTGATGACGGAGCGCTTCGTCGTGAATGTGGACAGCGTGATGAAGAGCCTGGGTGTGAAGCAGCCTGTGGACGACATGTTCGGCGACGTCAACAGCCATCTGTGGGTGTTGTCGGGACGTGAGCTTTATGGCGTGAATGCCAAGAAGACGCTGCCTGTAAGGCTGAAGGAAGAGCTGCAGGACGTGGGTGTGTACAACAATAAGCAGCTGCTGCAGTTCTTTGCCAACAGCGTGGTGTCGGTCTATGACCTGGAGACGGGTCGCCACCAGTATGACTGCACGGCGCTGGAGCCTGCCGAGGCTTCGCGCTATACAAACTCGTCAGTAATCTATCCCGACAGCAACCTGTACTACCAGATTCGCAATGGTGAGAAGGAGGCTGTCCTGTTGCGCTTTGACATTGGGAGGCGCCGATGGGAGAAACTGCTGGAGACGCCTTACCACCTGAACAACATGGTGAGGAACCGTCATAAGCTGTATATTGGCTCGGAGTATGGCTATTGGACCTACAACATCATGTCGGGCGAAACGGAGCATATAGAGAATTTGCACCTGACGAGGGGCGGGACGCTATGCACGGACATCAACACCATCAGCTTCGACCGTCAGGGTGGCATGTGGCTGGGTACGGAGAAACGCGGAGTACTGTACTCGCGACCGTTCAAGATTCCCTTTGTCTGCTATACCTGGGACGAGCCCGAGGCATTGGAGTATTCGAACATGCTGGACCGTCTTCCGGCCTCTGAGCCTCTGCCACGCCGTGTCAACTGTAAATACAAGGACAGTCGCGGATGGACGTGGACCGGAACGTATACGGGCTTGTATCTGAAGAAGCCCGGAAGCAGCAAGGTGAAGTCGTTCACCTGTAAAGACGGCTTGCTGAACGAGATGGTGCACAGCGTGATAGAGGACGACAGCAACAATGTCTGGATAGCCACGAGCTTCGGCATCTCGCATCTGTATATCCGTGGCGACAGCGTACACCATATAGAGACCTATACCAATCGTGACAACGTACCCAGCGAGTCGTTTGTCAACGGCAGGGCCATGAAGCTGGAGGACGGTACCATCGTGATGCAGTCGCTGGACCACATGGTGGTCTTCCATCCGTCTAACTTCTACGAGAAGGAGCTAAGCAAGGTGAGTCTCTTCCCCAAGCTCGTCCGCCTGATGGTAAACGGCTACTTCATCGGCGCAGGTGTCAAGGTGGATGGCAGGGAAATTCTGGACCGTGCCATCACCAGGGTGAGGGAATTTGCGGTGGACTACAACCAGAACACGCTGTCGATGACCTTCTCGGGACTGAACTATATGCGCCCCATACAGACGTACTATCGTGTGCGCGTGAGAGAGGTGTTTGATGACTGGAAGGTGTTGTCGTACGCCAAGTCGGGAGGTTGGGTGGACAGTCGCGGCCTGCTGCACCTGCCTCTGACGGCACTGCCTCCCGGAAACTACCAGATAGAGTTGCAAGCCTCGATGTCACCCGATTCATGGCCAGAGGAACCCTTGGTATGGACGGTGCGTGTGGAGGAACCCTGGTGGCGCACCACGGGCATCTACATCCTGCTGGGCTGTGTGATAGCGATATTGCTGACAGCCAACTTCTTCTGTTCTCTGCGCAACGCCCGCCTGCGCTTTAAGCGCAACACGGAGGAGGACGACCTGATGAAGCGTATCCTGAACTTTGCGGAGCGCTGCAACAGCATGTCAGGCGATGTGTTGACACCGTTTGCGTCATCGGTGGATGACAGTCGCGGGGTGCAGGAGACGCTGGACGAGGACTTCGTGAAGGCCATGCTGAGGATAGTTCCCTTTGTCAACGGCGAACTGCGGGGTGCCCGTGTCACCATGCGCCAGCTGTCGTATATGACGGGGGTTGATCTGGCCCGTTTGTATGAGGTGATGTCCTACAACCTGTACAAGAGTCCGCGCCAACTGGCACTGAAGCTCAGGTTGCAGGATGCCCGCGACCTGCTGAAGCAGAAGGAACTGTCGATAGAGGATATTGCTGAGAAGTGTGGCTTCGTGTCGCCGAACTATTTCATTGCCAGCTTCTACCACCAATATCGTCAGACGCCAGAGGCCTATCGGAACTCTAATGCCCGATAGCCGACCAGGCGCCAGGCGCGCTCTCCAATACCCTGATAATAGACAAATGCCTGATAGCGGTTCTCCGTCTGATAGAAGTCTCCCTCTGAGGGGGGATTCTTGCCGTCGGGGGTGAGGTATTGGTATGAGTAGTATCCCTGTTTTTGCATGAGCTGGGTGTAGTAGGCTCCCTGAGCGCCCTCGTAGCGCATCTTGTAGTTCTCCTGGTCGGCATCGGTGGTCCAGTGGCCGTGGAGATAGATATCGCCCTGATAGGGTGCCTGCAGGACGTAGTTGACCCATACGTAGTCGCAGGTGTAGTCAACCTCCCTGATGTCGCTGTTGCGGATGATGAAGGCACCGTCGGCATCGACGTCGGTGAGGTAGTTGCGACGCACCTGTGCAGTAAAGGGCCACACCTGGTAGTGTTCGCCGTCCCACGAGATGCGTTCGACGCCCATGGTGGGGTGGCTGACATCGAGGATCTCGAACTTGTGGAACTCGTTGCCGGCGTCGAAGATAAGCTCGCGGTTGTGCTCCCACGTCAGGCCCTGGCTGTTGATGTAGTTGGGGCGTACGTCCCTGCGGGCATTGTCTTCGCGCCAGTTCTGCATCACCACGGTGTGGAGCTGTTCGTCCTGATGGGTGATGCGCAGGTTGTTGTAGCTGACGCTCATGGACAGCTGCTGGTGGCTGCTGTTGTGGTCGATGTCGGTATTGGTGGTCACCTCCAAACCCACGCTGGCTATAGGCTCCACCACGTAGAACTGCACTTCCAGCACGGCTTCGTCGGCATTGTCCTCGTCGTAGACGGTCAGCCGGTAGTTGCCACTCATCTTCAGCCAGCACTTGTCGTTGGGGATGGTAAGCTCGTAGTGGGTGTAGAGCACCGTGGTGTTCAAGGAGTTGCGGTAGTTGTCGATGGGGTTGTTGTTGAAGCCCTCCATCCAGTCGCTCTCGAACAAGCCATCGCTGGGTGTCCAGTCCCATCCGCAATGCTCCAGACGATAGACGAAACGGTGGTAGTTATGCGACAACTCGTCGAAGCCGACGGTCAGCTGGTCGCTGCTGTTAAGCTCCATCACGGGACGGTTGAGCCAGTCGCCATTGACCACGCTGGTCAGCGACTTGACATTAGGCACAAAGATGCGGTTGCCGGCATGGATGTGCCCTGCAATAAGGAGCAGGAAGCATAAAAAACGCCATTTCATGTTGCAAAAGTACACAAAAATCACTATCTTTGCAATCAAAAACCGAAAAAAGATGAATACGAACCTTATTTTTTCATTTCTGCGTGCCGTTGCGGCCAACAACAATCGTCCCTGGTTCCAGACTCATAAGGACGAGTACCAGGCTGCACGGGCTGAGTTTGAGGCTTCTACTGCCCAGCTCATAGCACGCATTGCCAGCTTTGACGACAGTGTGGCCCATCTGACGGTGAAGGACTGTACGTACCGTTTCTATCGCGATACCCGTTTCTCGCCCGACAAGTCTCCCTACAAGAACCATTTCGGAGCGTACGTCTCGGCCCATGGCAAGAAGTCGCTGCACGGAGGATATTATGTCCATCTGCAGCCTGATGGTTGTCTGGTGGCCTGTGGCAGCTACTGGCTTCCGACGAACATCCTGGCATCGTGCAGGAATGAGATCATGGCCAACGAGGAGGAGTGGCTGCGCTGTGTGGAGAGCAAGGAGTTCCTGAGGTTCTATGCCGACACGTTTGAGCCTTGTTCCGAGCATGATTCGTGGGAGACGAAGCAGGGCTTCGGATTAGAGAAACTGAAGACGTGTCCGGCGGGTTTTCCTCGTGACTACCAGTACGTTAAGTATCTTCGATTGAAGAATTACTGCTGTTGGCATCGGGTGCCTGACAGCTTCTTCGAGGGCGACCAATGGCTGAAGAAGATTGAGCCGATGTTCAAGGCTGCCAAGCCCATGCAAGACTTCATCAACTCGGTGGTCGACGACTATGAGTGACGGAAGCTGAGGCAGGCCCAGTCGCCATCGTGACGGGTGTCCTGCAGTGTGAGTCCTAACGCTTGCGCCTTGCTCTGCAGCAGGGCGCAGTCTTGTTGGTAGAACCCGCTGAGCAGGAGGGTGCCCTGGGGGGCCATAACGCTGACAAAGCGCTCCATGTCTTGAAGCAGGATGTTGCGGTTGATGTTGGCCATGACGAGGTTGAAGCGCTGTTGCAGGGAGTCGAGTAGGGTAGCGTCGCCGTGTAGGATGGTGATGCGACTGTCTACCTGGTTGATAACGCTGTTGTGGCGTGTATTCTCTACGCTCCACTGGTCGATGTCGTATGCCGTACAGCTGGTGGCGCCTAACTTCAGGGCACAGATGGAGAGAATGCCTGTTCCGCAACCACAGTCAAGCACGTTGCAGCCGGCGACATTGCTGTCGAGCAGCGTGGCGCAAATCATGCGTGTGGTCTCGTGCGTCCCCGTTCCAAAGGCCAGGCGGGCGTCAATCTCGATGCTCAGCGGGGTGGTCTCCGTGGGCAGATGGCGTCCGTCGTGAATGGTCAGCCGGCTGTTGACCACGATGGGGTCGAAACCCTCCTGCTCCCATTGCTCGTTCCAGTCGCGGTCTTCAGCCTCGCGTACCTTATAAAAGATATGGGTGTCCCCAAAGGGAAAGCCTTCGAGCACCGCATCGAGCAGGGGCTGGTCGAACATTTCCTGTTGCACGTAGCCCGTCAGACCGTTCTCCGTCTCCTCAAAAGTTTCGAAAGCTGCCTCGCCAGCCAGTGCTGAGAGGATGTCGCGAGCATCTTGCGAGCAAGGCTCCAGCGTGAATTCCACTTCGTAGTACTTCATAGCATTGTTAAATTTGGGTGCAAATTTACAAAAAATAGGGAAAAACCTACCGCATCTTAGGGTTTTTCCTTAATTTTGCACTAAATTTAGTATTAATTTTGCAACGTGAAACAATAAATCATAGGAGAAATGAAGATGAAAAAGCTGATGCTGTCCTTGCTCCTGTCAGGAGCCCTGCCACTGACTGTTGTGGCGCAGGACGATGATATGTACTTTGTTCCTACGAAGGAGAACAAGGCTAAGGAGGCGAAGACGTACGGTATGCCTTCCAATACCTACTACTCGGGTAGCTCACGCTCGGTGGACGACTACAACCGTCAGTTGCGGTCGAGTGTGATGCCGATAGACTCTGCGGGTAACGACATCATTGACTTCTCGGCAGTTCGTGGTGTCTATCCTGACTCAACCTACAAGGAGTCTGCCGAAGACTATAAGTACACGCGGCAGATGGCCCGCTTCGACTGCTATACGCCCTCCGAGGCCTACTGGGACGGCTATCGCGACGGACGCTGGTCGTCGCCCTGGTACTGCAGCAGCTGGTATGGCTGGTACGACTACGACCCCTGGTACTGGGATAGCCCCTGGTACTATGGCAGCTACTACAGGTGGTACTCGCCCTGGCACTATGGCTACTACCGTCCCTGGTACTATACAGGCTGGTACGGCTACCGTGGCCCGCGTTGGTACTACGGTGGAGGCAGGGGTGGACGCTACTACGTCTCACGTCCTATTCGCAGAACGACCTATTCGTCAGGACGCTCCTTCGGACAGTCACGTGGTCGAACCACTTACAGTAGCGGTCGCACGTTCGGCAATACACGTGGTACATACAGCGGAGGCTCATCGTTTGGCGGAGGCCGTAGCGGAGGCAGCTTCGGTGGAGGAGGACGCTCAACCTCTGGCGGACGCTCGTTCGGAGGTCGCAGATAGGGGGCAGCATCCCTATCAGGTGTAAACAGGAATAGAATATTGAACCAATAAAGATTTTTAGCAACATGAAGAAGAGGATATATTTGTTTGCTGCCATTGCTATGACAGCTATGCAGCTTCAGGCTCAGCGCATCACACTCGATACCTATATCGGCGCACAGCTGGCTACAGAAGACTTGAACGGAACAGCCCGCTACGTGGGTATGGGTGGCGCTATGGAGTCGCTGGGTGCCGACATCTCGACCATCGGTACCAATCCTGCAGGCATGGGACTCTTCCGTCACACTCAGGTGTCTGGCTCGTTCGGACTGGTGTCGCAGAGTAATGGCAAGTCGTTCCAGGACGGTTCAAAGACCAATGCTTCGTTCGATCAGATTGGCGTGGTGTTCTCCACCCGTTCGGGCATGCACAGCTACCTGAACTTCGGCTTCAACTTCCACAAGAACCGTAACTTCAACCACGTGCTCTCGGCCGCGGCACAGGCTGTCAATGGGTCGTCGCAGAACCGTCAGACCTGTATCAAGGGCATTCGTGGCGATCTGGACACCTACTATGGCGAGAGCCAGGTGGACAACCTCTACGACAAGATGATTGTCGAGGACGGCGTAATGTATACCATCGACTCCAAGGACTATCAGTTCGACCGTGCCCAGACGGGCTACATAGGCGAGTACGACCTGAACCTTTCCGGCAATGTCAAGAACCGTGTCTATCTGGGTCTGACCGTCGGCATCAAGGACGTGCACTACAATAGCTATACGGAGTACAGCGAGAATCTGGCCCCAGTCTTGGATGGCATCAACTTTGTGGGCATGAAGGACGATCATCGCATCACGGGCTATGGCTTTGACATCAAGGCTGGTATCATTGTGCGCCCCGTGGAGGAGTCCCCCTTCCGTTTTGGTGTCAGCGTGGCCTCACCCACCTTCTATAAGCTGACCACCAGGAACACGTCGTCCATCCATGACCAGTACGGCATGCAGAAGGAGGTACGCTCGGATGCTGACTTCCGTTTGAATACCCCATGGAAGTTCGGCCTCTCCTTAGGACATACCGTAGGCAACTATCTGGCGCTGGGAGCCAGCTACGAGTATGCTGACTATTCGACCATCGACATGCGTACCATCGACGGCTCCGGCTACGACTGGGATGGCTACTACTACGAGAACAGCTCCAGCGACCGTGTGCTGAAGCGCCATACGGAGAACACCCTGCGTGGCGTGTCGACGCTGAAGCTGGGTGCAGAGTACAAGATTGACCCGACGGTGTCCGTAAGGGTAGGCTATAACTACGTCTCGCCCATGTATAAGACCACGGGAGTACGCGACCAGACGCTGGACTCGCCTTCGACCTACATGGCCTCGACTACCGACTACACGAACTGGAAGGATACCCACCGCCTGACGGCAGGCGTAGGCTTCAGCTTCGACCAGTTCCGTCTTGACCTGGCCTATCAGTACTCTATGCGCGACGGCGATTTCTATCCCTACCAGAACGGCCTCTCGGCCAGCTATATAGATGCTGAAGGACAGACGAAGACGCTCACTAACGAGTGCCGTTCCGTAGGCGTCAAGGACAATCGCCACCAGCTGCTCTGCACCTTGTCGTACAGCTTCTGATAGATATTGAAGATTTTTGTGTCGTAAATTTGCACGGGAAATAAAAAATTGCTACCTTTGTACCGTTTTTTGAGAGAACAGCATCAAATGAGACGGTTCTGGGTAGCAATTTTTTGCGCCCTGTTGTTGATGGCCTGTGGAGGCCGCAAGACAGGAGGCACGACGGAGGAAATCCCCGTTGACACCACCGTGGTCAGCGCCGACAGTGCCACTACCGACTCCATTGAAGACCCCCTCTCAAACCTTCCCGTTCCCAAGGCCATCGATGAGCTGTTCGACGACTTCATCTTCAACTTTGCCGCCAACAAGAAGCTACAGCGCGAGCGCATCCTGTTCCCGCTGAAGAAGATCAATGGCGACAAGGTAGAGACCATAGAGGCCGCACATTGGAAGACGGAGCGCTACTTCATGCGACAGCAGTACTACACCCTGCTCTTCGACAGCGAGCGCCACATGGAGGTGGTGAAGGACACCAGCGTCAGCCATGCGGTGGTGGAGATGATATATTTCAACACCGGAGCCGTTATACAGCATGTCTTCGACCGTCTGCGCGGCGTGTGGATGCTGACATCCATCGAGACCATTCCCATCAAGAGCTCCCCCAACGCCTCGTTCCTGGAGTTCTACCATCGTTTCGTCACCGACGCTGAGTTCCAGACAGAGAGCCTGGGCGAGTCCATCCACTTCGAGGGTCCCGACCCCGACGACGACTTTGCCCGCATGGAGGGAGAGATATCGCCTGACACGTGGGAGGCCTTCGCCCCCGAACTGCCTGAAAAGATGATTTATAACATCGTCTACGGGAAGGCCCGCAAGGACGTAGGCAAGATGCTGTTCGTGCTGCGAGGCATTGCCAACGGCATGGAGCTGGAGATGACCTTCGTGCGCAAGGAAGACCACTGGAAACTCATCAAGCTCACAACCTGACAAGTGATACGTAATTTTGACAGATGAAGGATATTCGCGATTATAGCCTGCTAAGACACAATACCTTCGGCATTGATGCCCGTTGCGGCCGTTTCCTGGAGTATGAATCCGTCCGGGAGGCGCAGCAGGTGGCTGAAATCCTCCGACAGTCGTCTTCGCCCTATATCATCATTGGCGGAGGCAGCAATCTGCTGCTAACGTGCGACTATCAGGGCATCGTCATACACTCGGCCATCAAGGGGCGCACCGTCAAGGGCTGTCGCATGACGTGCGGTAGTGGCGAGGCATGGGATGACGTGGTGGAAGCCAGCCTGGCCGTAGGACTCTATGGCGCCGAGAACTTGTCGCTCATCCCAGGCGACGTCGGTGCCTCTGCCGTCCAGAACATCGGTGCCTATGGCGCTGAGGTCAAGGATTTCATCGTCGAGGTGCAGGCTGTCGAGATAGCTACCGGAGAGCTGCGGGTCATCACCCCAGCCGAATGCCAGTACGGCTACCGTCAGAGTCGCTTCAAGGGCGAGTGGGCAGGCCGGTTTCTCATTACCAGTGTCGTCTATGAGTTCTCTACAGAATTTCGTCCGCGTTTGGACTATGGCAACATACGCACCGAGCTGGAGCGTCAGGGCATCAGTAATCCCACTGCACGGCAGTTGCGACAAATCATCATCGACATTCGCCGTGCCAAGTTGCCCGACCCTAACGAGCTGGGTAATGCCGGCAGCTTCTTCATGAATCCTGTTGTTCCCCGTCAGCTGTATCTGCAGCTTGCCGCCACGTATCACGACATGCCACACTATACGGTCGATGCCGACCACGAGAAGATTCCCGCAGGGTGGTTGATAGACCAATGTGGGTGGAAGGGGCGCTCCATGGGGCCTGCAGGGGTTCACGACCGTCAGGCCCTCGTCCTCGTCAACCGGGGAGGAGCGACAGGACAGGATGTCGTCCGACTCTGTCGGGCCGTCCAGCACGATGTGCGCCAAAGGTTTGGCATCGACATTTATCCCGAAGTCAATATCATTTGACCGTTTGGGCTCATCACTTAACACTTCATTAATCATTTATACCTATATGAAGCTGACATTTCTCGGAACAGGAACCTCGTGCGGCGTACCAACCATAGGTTGCCGGTGTCATACCTGCACCAGCCCCGATCCACACGACAAGCGCCTGCGCTGCTCGGCACTCGTCGAGACTGATACCACGCGCCTGCTCATCGACTGTGGTCCTGACTTCCGGCAGCAGATCCTTCCGCAACCCTTCCGCAAGATTGACGGTATACTCATCACCCATGCCCACTATGACCACATGGGAGGCATGGACGATATACGGCCCTACTGTCAGTTTGGCGAGATCAACGTCTATGCCGACCCACTGGCTCGCGAGGGAATGCTCCAAATGTTGCCCTATTGCTTTGCGGAGCATCGCTATCCAGGCGTTCCCGCTATCCAGCTGCACGAGATACACCGCCACGAGGCCTTTACCATTGGCGACATTCCCGTCATGCCCTTCGAGGTGATGCACCACGACCTGCCCATCCTTGGCTACCGCTTTGGAAAGCTGACCTATATCACAGACATGAAGACTATGGTTGACGCCGAGCTTCCCTATCTTCAAGGCACCGAGGTGCTCGTTGTCAACGCCCTGCGCGACAAACCTCATCACTCGCACCAGACCGTCGAGGAAGCCGTCAGCTTTGCCCGTAGGGTAGGAGCCCGCCAGACGTGGCTCATCCACTCCAGCCACGACATCGGACGCCATGCCGAGGTTAACGCCCAGCTACCTCCCGACATCCAGCTGGCCTACGACGGCCAGGTTATTAAAGTCGGTGAGTAAAAAGATAAATGGGATATGGGAATTGCCATAGCCCGTCAGCCTGTTTACTTGCGTTTGCGGCCAAAGAGGAAGCCGTAGTTTTTCATGAGCTTGCGCACCAGGAGGAAGGCGTCAATAGCGGTGACGCTATGGGAAACGATGTTAGCTATCATCTCACCTTTGGTTCCATCCTTGGTAGCCGAGAAAACACTCTTCCATAGCGTGCCGAAACGGTCGTTGTCCTGTCGGATCTGGGCGGCAAGCTCTTCCTTGCGCTGATGGAGCTCTTCGAGCGAATGGTAGCTCTTTTCTGGAGTTCGGGTGGGAAGCATCATAAAAAAGTGATAAGTGATAAGTGGAGGAGAGACGGGTTAGTTCATGAACAGGCTGGTCAGAAAGCGGACCAGGGGACGCTCGATGAGTCGCTTGCGGTAGACGAAGAACAGGATTAGGATGATGAAGTGGACGATAGCGACAATGAAGAACGCTGGTGTGTGGCCACCCAGATAGGGCGACAGCCAGAAAGCTATCGCGAAAGAGCAACATATCACCACGGCGATGATAATAAGTACCAGAATTACGAGCATAGCCAATGCCATCAGCAAGCGGACTACCTTGTCAATGATATCTACCTTCAGATACTCCTTCTGGAGTCCGAGGTAGTGCTTGACAACCTCCGCAAGCTGGGCAATGGTCTCTACGTTCTTGTCGCTACTGAGCATCCTGCTAACAGCTAAAAGCTAACAGCCAAAATCCAATCAGGCTTCTACTTCGGGTGCAGCCTCGGCAATGTCGTCAACGAGGTCGCTGACTTCCTTGCGGCTGAGTTTGATGTTATGCTTCTTCATGAAGTCGTCTACCGCATCCGTAATCTTTGTACGGGTGTCCTCACCTTTCTCAGGTGCCAGCAAAAGACCCATTACTGCCCCGGCAAGTGCTCCGCCGAAGAATGCGCCTAAATAACCTAAACTTCTCATAATCGTATCAATTTTTATAGTGTTAAACGGTTTTCTGCGGGCAAATATACGGAAAGTTTTCCAAATTAACAAACTTTACGCAGTATTTTTCTCCAAGTTTGCCCGATATTTTGTAATTTTGCGGGCATAAACGGAATAAAGTCTAATTTTAAAATAAGAAAAGAAGTAAAATTATGAAGAAGTACATCGTACTTTGCGCAGGTGTTTGCGCAGCAATGGCTTTAACAAGTTGTAAGTCAAGTGAGAGTGCCTACAAGCAGGCTTATTTGAAGGCAAAGGCTCAGGAGGAGGCTCAGCAGACCGTCCAGCAGCAGCCCGTAGAGCAGAACGTGGTAGTTCCCCTGGAGGAGAAGGCTGCTAACAATACCCGTGTGGTTGACAATGCTGACAATGTTGCCGTACGTCAGGAGAATGTGACGGTCGTCAGCGGTAATGGTCTGAAGAATTTCAGCGTTGTGGTGGGCTCGTTCTCTCTGAAGGCTAATGCCGAGGGATTGCAGCAGACGCTGCTGAACCAGGGCTATCAGGCCCAGGTGGTGCTTAACCAGGCTGTTCAGCCCCCTATGTACCGTGTGGTAGCAACGACTTTCGAGACAAAGGCCGAGGCTGCTGCAAGCCGCAACGACTTGCAGACGAAGTATCCCGGTGCATGGCTGCTGTATGCGAAGTAAGCCGTGGCTCGCGTATTATCTATAGATTACGGTAAGAAACGAACAGGACTGGCAGTCACCGACCCGCTACAGCTGATAGCTGGCGGGTTGGCGACTGTCTCCACATCGGAGTTGTTCGAATATCTGAGTACCTATGTAGGTCGTGAGCCTGTGGAGCGCATCGTCATTGGCGAACCGCGACAGCCCAACGGTCAACCCAGCGAGAACCTGGCGCGTGTGGAGCAGTTCGTGAATCGCTGGCGCAAGCAGATGCCCCAGATACCTATTGAGTACTACGACGAACGTTTCACGTCGGTGCTGGCTCACAGGGCAATGTTGGAGGGCGGCCTGAAGAAGAAAGCCCGTCAGGACAAGGCCCTCGTCGATGAGATCAGCGCCACTATTATCCTTGAGGACTACCTTCGTAGCCGAAAAATCTAAATTGTCAAATTGTCAAATAGTAAATGATTCTACCTATATATATTTATGGTCAGCCGGTGTTGCGCAAGGTGTCTGAGGACATCGGTGAGGACTACCCTCAGCTGAAGGAGCTCATTGGCGACATGTGGGACACGCTGGCCGAGAGCGAAGGCATCGGATTGGCGGCTCCGCAGATAGGCAAGGCCATCCGCCTGGTGATCATCGACCTGGATGTCATCAGCGACGACCTGCCCCAGTATAAGGGCTTCCGACAGGTGTTCATCAATCCGCATATTGTGGAGTACGACGAGTCGAAGA
The DNA here is from genome assembly GCA_017412705.1 of Prevotella sp. Lineage (GTDB taxonomy): Bacteria > Bacteroidota > Bacteroidia > Bacteroidales > Bacteroidaceae > Prevotella. The sequence continues at coordinate 34,390 of JAFPWS010000073.1, read as the reverse complement.
CGGACTCCTCAGAGGAGGGTTGCCTCTCGCTGCCCGCCATTCACGAGAAGGTAGTACGCCCCACACGTATCCATGTGGAGTGGGACGACGAGCAGTTCCAGCACCACGACGAGTGGGTAGAGGGCTATCTGGCCCGCGTGATGCAGCACGAGTTCGACCATTTGGACGGAAAAGTGTTTGTAGATCGAATCTCACCGCTTCGTAAGCAGCTGATAAAGAGTAAGTTGAAATCGTTGCTTCAAGGTCGTTTCCGCTGCGGATACAAGACGAAGGTGGTTAGAAAGTGATTTGGTGATGTTTGATAAATGCGAATGGTTTATCAGTAAACGATGGTGGCAGAGAGTTCTGTCACTATTTATCACCTATCACTTATCGCTGATTGCTTCCTTTGCCCAGTTTAATACCGACCGTCTGGTGACGATAGGGCGGGCTGCCCTGTACTACGAGGACTATGTGCTCTCGATGCAGTATTTCAACCAGGTCATCGCCGCAAAGCCTTATATGTACGAGCCCTGGTACTACCGAGCCGTTGCGAAGTACTATCTGGACGACTACGTGGGTGCTGAGCGCGACTGTACGGAGGCCATCGACAGGAATCCCTTCGTGGTGGGCATCTACGAGTTGCGCGGACTCTGCCGTATTCAGCAGAAGAACTATACGGAGGCCATTGACGACTACAACCGTGCGCTGCGCTATGCTCCAGAGTCTATCAACCTGTGGCACAACCGCGCATTATGCCGCCTACAGCAGAAAGACTACGAGGGCGCGCTGGTAGAGCTGGACACCATGTCGGTACGCTGGAGTAAGAACGCCCGCATACCAGCCATGAAGGCTGAGGCATACTTGCAGCAGAAAGACACGACAAAGGCCATTGCCGCCTTGGAGAAGAGTATAGAGCTCGATGCCTACGACGGCAATGTGTGGGCTCAGCGAGCTGTCATCAGCTTGGCTCGTAGCGAATGGAAGGAGGGCGAGGAGGCGCTGGACAAAGCCATCCATCTGCTGCCTAAGAATGCAGGACTATATATCAACCGTGCCTTGGCACGTTTCAACCAGAGCAACCTGCGAGGCGCTATGGCCGACTACGACACGGCACTCGACTTCGACCCCAACAATTTCCTTGGGCATTACAACCGCGGACTTTTGCGCGCCCAGGTAGGCGACGACAACCGCGCCATCACCGACTTCGACTTTGTGCTGAAACTGGAACCCGACAACCTGATGGCGCTCTACAACCGTGCCTTGCTGTTGGAGAATACGGGAAATCCCAGAGCCGCCATCCGCGACTACTCGAAGGTCATAGAACAGTATCCTAACTTCTGGACAGGTCTGCACCAGCGTGCCCAGTGCTACCGTAAGCTGGGGCTGACGAAGCAGGCCGAGCAAGACGAGTTCCGTATTCTGAAAGCCCAGATAGACAAGCGTTTTGGTCATCAGCCACGCCTGTCGAAGAAGCAGATGCGCAAGCGCAGCGACGAGGATATTGAGAAGTACAACCAGTTGGCTGTGGCCGACGAGGAGGAGATGAGACAGGAGTACCAGAGCGAGTGGCGCGGACGTGTGCAGAACCGTAGGGTAGGCATGGATTACCAGCCCATGTATGTGCTCTCGACGGAGCGTCAGCAGAGTGTCGTCAAGAACTACGTGGCCTACGACCGTCAGGTTGACTCACTTAATCGCACCCTTCCTGCCGACAGGCAACTGTATATTGTCTGCGGCAAGTCGTCCATCAGCGACCCTACACTGTGGCTGCACAACGACTCCACCTCTGCGGTGGCCTGTTGGCTGCGTAGTATGTGTCAGGCGGAACAGGAAAAGGACGATATGCCTCTGATGACGGCCCATCTGCTGGAGAACCTGACCAAGGCCGTGGAACGCGCCCCTGGCAACCCCTATCTCTATTACGACCGTGCCTATGCCCATGTGCAATGCATGGAGTATGAGCAGGCCATTGCCGACTATGGACGAGCCATAGAGCTGGATCCCAACCTTGCTGAGGCGTGGTACAATCGCGGATTGGCCCGCATGGCGCTGAAACAGCAAGCCGAGGCCGTCAACGACCTGTCGAAGGCGGGCGAGCTGGGACTCTACACAGCCTATAGCATCATCAAACGCAACAGGAAGTGAAAAAAGTTCATGGTTCATAGCCGTAGTTCACAGATTTTTATTAATTTTGCACGCGATTTAAACTTAAACATATATTGTAAATATGATGATCAACATTACTTTTCCAGACGGTTCTGTTCGCTCGTATGAGCAGGGCGTCACTGGACTTCAGATTGCCGAGAGCATCTCACCGGCTCTGGCACGCAACGTAGTAAGCTGTGGCGTTAACGGCGAGACCGTAGAGCTGAACCGTCCCATCAACGAGGACGCTACCATCGCGCTCTACAAGTTCGACGACGAGCAGGGTAAGCATACCTTCTGGCACACCTCTGCCCACCTGTTGGCCGAGGCTTTGCAGGAGTTGTATCCTGGCATCCAGTTCGGTTTTGGCCCTGCTGTCGAGAATGGTTTCTTCTATGATGTGTTGCTGCCCGACGGACAGATGATCAAGGAGAGCGACTTCCCCACCATTGAAGCAAAGATGAAGGAACTGTCGTCCAAGAAGGAGCCTGTGATTCGCAAGGAAGTGGCCAAGGCCGATGCCCTGAAGCAGTTTGCTGCCGACGGTCAGACCTACAAGTGCGAGCACATTGATCAGGACCTGGAGGATGGTTCTATCACCACTTATACCCAGGGTTCATTCACCGACCTGTGCCGTGGTCCTCACCTCGTGGATACAGGCGAGATCAAGGCTGTGAAGCTGACCAGCGTAGCCGGTGCCTTCTGGCGTGGCGATGCTACACGTGAGCAGATGCAGCGTCTGTATGGCATCTCGTTCCCCAAGAAGAAGATGCTCGACGAGTATCTGGTGATGCTCGAGGAAGCCAAGAAGCGCGACCACCGCAAGATTGGCAAGGAGATGGAGCTCTTCATGTTCTCAGACAAGGTTGGCAAAGGCCTGCCCATCTGGCTGCCCAAGGGTACCGATCTTCGTCTGCGCCTGCAGGACCACCTACGAAAGGTTCAGAAGCGTTTCGGCTATCAGGAGGTCATCACTCCGCATATTGGTTCCAAGAGCCTGTACGTGACCTCTGGCCACTATGCCCACTACGGCAAGGACTCGTTCCAACCCATCCACACCCCTGAGGAGGATGAGGAGTACATGCTGAAGCCCATGAACTGTCCTCACCATTGCGAAATCTTCGCATGGAAGCCCCGCTCGTATCGTGACCTGCCGCTGCGTATCGCAGAGTTCGGTACGGTGTATCGTTACGAGCAGAGTGGTGAGCTTCACGGCCTGACCCGTGTCCGTTCGTTCACCCAGGACGATGCCCACTTGTTCTGCCGTCCTGACCAGGTAAAGCAGGAGTTCCTGAATGTGATGGATATCATCGGTATCGTGCTGACGGCTTTCGGATTCAACTTCGAGGCACAGATCTCGCTGCGCGATCCTAACGACCACGATAAGTATGTGGGAACCGACGAAGACTGGGCTCTGGCTGAGAAGGCCATCGTGGAGGCTTGTCAGGAGAAGGGGCTGCCTGCAAAGGTGGAATACGGCGAGGCTGCTTTCTACGGTCCTAAGCTCGACTTTATGATTAAGGACGCCATTGGCCGTCGCTGGCAGCTTGGTACCATTCAGGTAGATTACAACCTGCCTAAGCGTTTCCAGCTGGAATATACCGACGAGGACAACCAGAAGAAGACGCCCGTCATGATTCACCGTGCTCCCTTCGGCTCTCTCGAGCGTTTCTGTGCCGTGCTGATTGAGCACACCTCAGGTCACTTCCCCTTGTGGCTCACGCCCGACCAGGTGGCAATCCTGCCCCTGTCAGAGAAGTACAACGACTATGCGCGTGAGGTGGCTAAGAAGTTCGAGCAGGGTGGGGTACGTCCTACCATAGACCTGCGCAACGAGAAGCTGGGTCGTAAGATTCGCGACAACGAGCTGAAGCGCATCCCCTACATGGTGATTGTCGGCGAGAAGGAACAGCAAGACCAAACCGTAGCCGTTCGTCCCCAGGGTGGTGGCGAGCAGACGGTGATGGGCATCCAGCAGTTCATTGACCACATCAATGCCGAGGTGGCTGAGATGACTAAGGATTTCTAAGTTCCCAGAAGGCTACGGCGGCAGCAGCCGCTACATTGAGCGAGTCGACGCCGTGAGCCATGGGGATACGTACTGTATAGTCGGCCTCTTCTATCGTTTGATAGGGGAGGCCGTCGCCTTCTGTCCCCATGATGACTGCCAGTCGGGGTTCGGCTTTCAGTTGTGCATTGTCGAGGGATACGGATTGTTCGCTCAGCGCCATTGCCGCTGTTCGGAAACCATAGTCGTGCAGGGATCTGATGGGAGCGTCGAGCCACGTCCAGGGGACAAGGAACACGGTGCCCATGCTGACGCGTACGGCACGACGGTTCAGGGGGTCGCAGGTGTCGCGTGTCAATAGTACGGCATCTATGCCCAAGGCCGCTGCTGAGCGAAAGATGGCTCCGATGTTGGTGGTATCGGTGACAGCCTCTATGACAACCACGCGACGGGCATTGCTGAGCACTTCGGCTACTGTCGGCTGGGGTTTACGCCGCATGGCACACAGCACCCCCCGCGTCAGGGTAAAGCCCGTCAGCTGAGTCAGTAGCTCACGACTGCCTATATAAATAGGTACACGCGAGGCGATGCGCGCAACGATGTCCTTGGCGTCGCCCTCAATATGCTTGCGCTCGCAGAGCAGGGCCGTGGGTTCCCATCCGGCATCGAGCGCCACACGGATGACCTTGGGGCTCTCTGCAATAAACACTCCCTTCTCCGGCTCCAACTCCATGCGCAGCTGGGCCTCTGTCAGCCGGCTGAACATGCTGACCCGTGGGTCGTCGAGTGATGTAATCTCTGTTATCATCAGTCTTCAATATCCTGGGTTCTGGGTCAGGTTGCCATTCAACGCCCGCACATCGGCAGGAATGGGAAACACGGTGGTGTGGCCGTCGCTCTCGTCAACGGCATCGTCGCCTTCATACAGCGACTTGTACTTTCCGAATCGGATGAGGTCCTGACGGCGCCAGCCCTCCCAGCAGAGCTCCAGCAGGCGCTCGTCGAGCAGGTTCTCATAGGTCAGCTGACAGGTGGGCATGTCCACGCGTCTGCGCACCAGGTCAAGACAGAGCTGCCCTTCCTCCTGACGGCCTGTTCTCAGACAGGCTTCGGCACGCATCAGCAGTACGTCGGCATAGCGGAACAGCACGATGTCGTTGTCCATCAGTTTGCCGTCCTTGGGAGCGTTTCTGTCCACCTCGTACTTGTGCATACGGGCACCGGCGGTTTCCACATAGGGCGAGCCGCTCAGGTCAAGCTCTACCTCTTCCGGATAATAGGTCAGTGGCTGACCTGTACGATCCGACACTTCCTCTCCGTTCAGGTCGTAAACCGTTCCGTAATAGTAGTTGTATATGAATCGGTTGTCCTGATTCTCGGTTCCGTAGCGGAAGATGCTCAGCACGCGCTTGGTGGCACAGGTGCCGTTCTCGCCCGTAAAGCCATAGGCGGCGGCATGACGGTAGTGGTACGAGCGGAACAGGTTCTGCTGCTGGTTGGAATAGAGGTGCTTATCCATGGGTATGGTAAAGATGTTCTCCTTGGAGCCTTCGTTGTAGACCTTGAAGTTGCTGGTATAGTCACTTTCCAGCGTATAGCCCATAAATTCGAACTCGCTGCAATAGTCGATGCACTTCTTGTAATACTCCTGGTTTTCCGTGCCGGTATATACTTTGTGGTTGAGCATCAGCTTGGCCAGCACGAACATGCACACCGGAGCTGTGACACGGCCGTAGTAGTCGCCCCCAGCCACACTTGAAGTGGCTGGCAACAAGAGGCTTGCGTACTCCAGTTCCTCGACACAGAACTTAAAGACGTCGGCTCTGGGTGTGCGTGTGACCTCGTTCATCGAGACATCGTTTGTCGTCACCAGCGGCACGTCACCAAACAGGTCAATCAAGTACCAGTAGTACATGGCCCTGATGGCGCGTACTTCCGCGTCCCACGCCTCGTAGTTCTTGCCGGCTATGCTTTTGTACAGGCTTAGGGTCTCCAGCGATTGGTTGCACAGTGTAATCATCTTGTACAGGTACAGCCAGGCATTCTTCGGCAGGTCGTGCCCGGCATTCCACGAGTGTTTGTACATGGCCTGCCAGATGCCTCCGTCGAACCAGTCACCGCCACGGGTGGGCAGCATGGCCTCGTCGGAACCGAAGGTCTGCAGGTCATACACCCCTCGGCAGGTGCCTTGCAGGCCCTGTCCGTCGGTAGAACCGCCTATATAGTTATATAAGGTGGCCACGGTGTTCAGAAACAGGTTGTCCATGTTGGAGATGGCCTCCTCTACGGGTATCTGGTCGCGTGGCTGCTCTTCCAGCGAACAGGCGCCGAACAAGGGCAGCGAGGCAAGGACGATTAAATGCTTTATCTTCATAGGGCGGAATGTTGTTTGCTGTTGTCAGAATTGAATGCTTAATCCCAGGGAATAGGTGCGATAGACGGGGTAGGATCGCTTGTCGTCGGTGCCTAAGGTGGAGTCGATGACCGACGAGTTGATGATTGGTGTCAGCCCTGAGTAGCCGGTAATGGTGGCCAGGTTGTTCACCGAGCACGACAGTCGCAGGTTCTGGATGTACTTCGAGCGGATGGGCACGTTCCAGCCGACTGTCACGTAGTCGATGTTCACGTAGTCACCGTTTTCCAGGTAGAGGTCGCTGATGTCCTGATCCTGAATGTTCATCTCCGGAGCCCCCTGCATGACGTTGTAGTTGGGCATTGAGAGCATGTTCATGTACGCCAGCTTGGTGCCGTTGTATATCTTGTGTCCGAAGGCTCCGTTCATCTGTACGGTGATGTCCCACTGCCGGTAGCGGAAGGCGATGTTTGAGCCCATCATGGCTTTCGGCGTAGCTTGTCCGCAGATGTATTTCTCGCTGCTGATGATGTAGCGCTTCGAGCCGTCGGCGGCGGTCTCGTACCCCTCGAAGTGGGGCAGGTAGAAGACGCCTAAGGGCTGTCCCACAATCTGGAAGCACACATCGCTGGCACCGTGGTATCCTGCACCGTTCAGGGCCGAGATGCCCTTGATGGAGGGGGCGGTCAGGTATTGTCCGTTGTACTCGCCGTTCAGGGTCACCAGCTTGTTGCGCTCAAAGCTCCAGTTCATGTTGATGCTCAGCTCCACATCCTTCTCGCGGATGGGCGTAACGCCAAAGCCCAGCTCATAGCCGTGGTTGCGCATCTTGCCCAGGTTGGCCAGCAAGTTCTCGTAGGTGAAGGTGGGCACAGGCACGTTGTAGTTGTACAGCATATCGCTGGTGCGTGACAGGTAGAAGTCTGCTGTCAGCACGATGCGGTTCTGCCAGAAGGACATGTCCAATCCCACGTTGAAGGTGCGCTTGATTTCCCAGCGCAGGTCAGGGTTGGCATTGCGGATGATGCCCAGCGTGGTCACCGTCGTACCTCCCACCGACACTACGCCGTTGGGCTTGACCAGCTGCTGCGAGAGGTAGCTGTCAATGCCTCCCAGGTTGCCGCTCTTTCCATAGCCCATGCGCAGCTTCAGCTTGTCCAGCCAACCGATGCGCTTCATCCAGGGCTCGTCGCTGACGACCCATGCACCGCTGATGGAGGGGAAGAATCCCCACCGGTTGTTCGCGCCCACCTTCGACGAGCCGTCGGTACGGGCGGTGACGTTCAGCGTGTAGCGGCCTTTATAGGTATATTGCGCACGGAAGAGGAACGCCTCCAGGTGCGAGTCGTTGTAGAACGAGTTGGTGCCGTCCCAGGGGCGTTCGGCACCGGCCGCCAGATTGTTGTAGCCGTAGGCATCGGTGCTAAAGCTGCTGACGGTGGTGTAGAAGCCTTTCTGCTTGTTGCTCTCGCCCTCGAAGAGTCCCAGCAGGTCTATGTGGTGATGCTTTGCAATGTCGCGCTGCCAGTTCAGCGAGAGGTTCAGCAGGAAGTCTTCCTCCTTGACGGAGCGCCTGTATGCCTCGCCGTGACTCCATACGTAGGTGGGGTAGTAGTGTCCGCTCAGCACGTTGTTGTACGAGAAGGAGCCGAATCCTGTCAGCGTCAAGCCGTAGCCAAGGTCGACGCTGCCCCTGAGGTGTACGTTGAAGTGGCCGTTGTTGTCGTCGTCCTTTATGTCGAGCAGCGAGTAGGGGTTGTTAATCCACAACGCCTCCGTCACCTGGTCGTATCCTCCGCTCTCATTGCGTCCCGGGGGGAAGGTGGGGTTGAACGTAGCTGCCGAGTAGAACAACTTCTGCACAAAGGGAATGTACTCGTTCTTCTGCAGCGAGCCGAAGACGCCCAGGTCAATGCTCAGCCGGTTGTCGAACGCCTTCTGGTGGATGTCCAGCTTGGCAATGTAGTTACGGAAGCTGTTGTTCTTGATGACCGTGTTGTGGTCGGTAATGCCGATGGAGGTGCGGTAGTTGGCGGTTTCTGAGCCGCCGCCAAAGGCGATGTGGTGGTTGTGTACGAATCCTGTTCGGGTGATTGACTTGGTGAAGTCGGTGTCGTAGCCCTTGTCGATGATGCTCATGCCCAGGTTGCTGGCCGCCTGACGGAACTGGCTCGCAGTCAGCATCTCGATGTTTTTGTAGATGCCCTCGAAGCCCACCTGCCCGTCGTAGGCTATGTGGAAGTGCCCACCCTTGCCCTTCTTTGTCTGCACCTGTATCACACCTGCAGCACCGCGGCTGCCGTACTGTGCCGTCTCTGAGGCGTCCTTCAGGATGGTAAAGCTCTCGATGTCTGCCGGGTAGATGGTGCTCAGTACCGTGATGTCGCTCTGCACACCGTCGATAATCACCAAGGGGTCGTTGCCGCCGGTCAACGAGGTGGTGCCACGCACGCGTACTGCCGAGAGCATGGCCTCCTGGTTGCCGCCTGTCTGCACCTGCACACCGGCCGACTGGCCCGTCAGCGCCTCCAGCGAGTTGGTCACCAAGCCCTTGTTCATGCGTTCCTGCGTCACCTGATCCACAGCACCGGCGGTGGTGCGCACGTTGCTGCTCGAGTAGCCTACATTCAGTTGGACAGAGTCGGACGGCGTCTGGGCGGAACAGGTGCCGGCAAGAGCCAGCAATAGCGCGATAGTCTTAGTTCTCATAGTCATAGGTGTTTAATTTTGGGACAAAGATACTAATTTTTTATGAAACAAAAGAAAATTCCCTTTCTTTTGGTTCTTTGCTCACTTATTCGTACTTTGAGACGTTGTCTCGAAGTTACTTTCGTTCGAAAGAAAAAATAAATCCCAATTTATTTTGTTCTTTGCTCACTTATTCGTACTTTGAGGCGCTGCCTCGAAGTTACTTTCGTTCGAAAGAAAAAATAAATCCTAATTTATTTTGTTCTTTGCTCACTTATTCGTACATTGAGACGTTGTCTCGAAGTTACTTTCGTTCGAAAGAAAAAATAAATCCTAATTTATTTTGTTCTTTGCTCACTTATTCGTAACTTTGCAGCCGATTTTGGGGTTCCGTAGCTCAGCTGGATAGAGCAACAGCCTTCTAAGCTGTGGGTCTCGGGTTCGAATCCCGACGGAATCACAAGAAAGGAAAAGCAGGCAACCAATTACGGCTGCCTGCTTTCATCTTACCTTACTATATCAGATTACCTCAATACCTAACTGCTCGCATAGCTTCAGGCTCATCTCCTTCAGCTTGAACTTCTGAATCTTTCCTGAGCCTGTCAGGGGGAACTCGTCGATGAAGAACACATACTTTGGAATCTTGTAGCGTGCAATCTTTCCGCGACAGAAGTCCTGTACCTCCTCAGGCGTCATCTTCACACCCTCGTGCAGGATGATGAAGGCACCCACGGCCTCGCCATACTTCTTCGAGGGCACAGCGGCCACCTGAACGTCCTTGATGCCAGGCATGTGGTACAGGAACTCCTCAATCTCGCGCGGATAGATATTCTCACCGCCACGGATAATCATGTCCTTGATGCGGCCCGTGATGCGGTAGAAGCCCTGCTCGTCCTTCACACCCAGGTCGCCCGAGTGCAGGAAGCCGTTCTCGTCTATAACCTCAGCCGTGGCCTTGGGGTTCTTATAGTAGCCCTTCATGACGTTGAAGCCTCGGCAGCACATCTCACCCTGCACGCCTACGGGGCACTCCTCGTTGGTTTCGGGGTCGAGCACCTTCACCTCCACGAACGGATAGTCGCGACCTACGGTGGTGCAGCGCTGCTCGAAGGTGTCGTTCAGACAGGTTTGTGTCATGCCTGGCGACGACTCCGTCAATCCGTAAACGCTCGTGATGGTCATGAACATCTTCTCCGACACGCGCTTCATCAGCTCCACAGGACAGAGGCTTCCCGCCATGATGCCCGTGCGCAGGCAAGTCACGTCGAACATGTCGAACATCGGATGGTCCAATTCGGCAATAAACATCGTCGGCACGCCGTACACGGCCGTACAGCGTTCTTTATGGATGGAGGCCAGCACGACGAGCGGGTCGAACTTCTCGACCATCACCTCCGTACAGCCGTGCGTCAGACAGTTCATCGTGGCCAGCACCACGCCGAAGCAGTGGAACAGCGGCACGCAGACACACAGCTTGTCGTCCTGCGTGAAGCCCATGTTCTCGCCCGTGAAGTAGCCGTCGTTGGCAATGTTGTAGTGCGTCAGCATCACACCCTTGGGGAAACCTGTCGTACCGCTGGTGTACTGCATGTTGCAGACGTCGTGGCACGTCACGTTCTTCTTGGCCTCCAGCAGTTCCTCGTCCTCGATGTTCTGCCCCAGCAGGAGCAGTTCTGCCGTGTTGAACATGCCACGGTACTTCTCCATGCCGATGAACACCACGTTCTTCAGGAAGGGGAAACGCTCTGAGTTCAGGTGGCCGCGCTCACACTCGCGCAGCTCAGGCAGCATGGTGTAGGTCATGTCCACGTAGTTGCAATCCCACGTGCCGTCCGTAATGCACAGCGTGTGCATGTCCGAGTCCTTGCACAGATACTCCAGCTCGGCCTGCTTGTAGTTGGTGTTCACCGTCACCAGCACAGCACCAATCTTTGCCGTCGCGTAGAGGAAGGTCAGCCAGTCGGGCACGTTGGTGGCCCAGATGCCTACGTTCGAACCCTTCTTCACGCCAATGGCCATAAGCCCCTTGGCCAGGTTGTCCACACGCTCGTTGAAGGTCTTCCACGTAAAGCGCAGGTTGCGGTCAGAGTATACGATGTACTCCTTGTCGGGCGTGGTTTCTGCCCAGTGCTCCAGCCATTGGCCAAGCGTACGCTCCGAAAGCGTGTAGCCATTGCTTCCCGTCTCGGCAGGGTAGCTTCTGTCCGGCAGAGGCCTGCCTGCCATGTCTAATCTTACGTTGCTCATAGTTCCTTTTGTTGCCTTTTTACCCCTTGGCTATTAGAAGGGTATGTATACTACTGCCAGAATCTTGGCCGACTTGCCGGGGGCGCCGTGCAGGTGGTGCTTCACGATGGAGTCGTAGTAGATGCTGTCACCCTCGCTCAGCGTGTACTTCTCCTTGCCATAATCCACTTCCACCTCGCCGCTCATCACGTAGATGAACTCCTCGCCCTCGTGGGCCGACAGCTGGAAGTCCTGGTTCTCCGTGGGGTTGATGTCAATGATGAACGGCTCCATGTGGCGACCGGCCTTCTGCTGAGCCAGCGGGTGGTACTCCATGTGCTTGCGGGCATCCGTGGCACCGTTCGAGAAGCTGATGCTGCTCTCCGCCTCGCGGTCCTTGGCACGCGTCACCACAGGACCCAGGGCGTCGTTGTCGTCCATAAACGTGCCCAGGCGAACCCCCAGCGCACGTGCAATCTTAATCAGCGGACCCAGCGACGGCAGGTTCACGTCGTTCTCAATGGAATTAATCTGGTCAACGGAAAGACCACTACGCTCCGCAATCTCCTCAACAGAGAGATTCTTTGACTCTCGGATACCCTTTATTTTGGCACCCACAATAGTACTGTTGTTCGACATAATGCTAATAGAAATGATATATCTCGTTTAATTTTGGCTGCAAAGGTACGAATAAGCGAGTAAAAAACCAAGAATAACTTGAGTTTTTTCGAGCGGGAGTACCTTGACCAAGGGTCAAAGGTAGTGAAAACCGAGCAAAATGCAAAGAAAAAACCGGATTTTCTTTTCCATTTCCGTGGTGCGTCCTATCTTGACCAAGGTCAAAGGTAGTGAAAACCAAGTGCGCGCTTGCACAGGCCGCTTCGGCTCGACTCCGGCTCCGCTTACGACTGAGGCCTCTTCACTCGTAACCCGAAGGCCGCTCACCTTACGATTGATTTGCCGCTGCAAAAGTACGACGCCCCCATTGCGGTTCACGAATCTTTGCGAAAAAGTTTCAGTTTCCACCACCCGTGCGGTCATTTGGTCATTTGGTCATTTGGTCAAAATCGTTTTTCAATGTGTCAAAATCGCCACTATAATATAAATATTTATATTTATATATAGTGAGCAAATGACACAATCCGAAAATGAAAATGACCATCTTGACCTTGACCACTTTGACCAGACGGCAAGCCGGCATTTTTTCTTCCACTTGCACCGTTATTCTCATTTTTTATTCGTACCTTTGTCCCCAGATACCGCTGACGCGCCGTAAACGGTGATGCCAAGGCATATCCCCTGAGTGCAGGGTGGCGGCATGATTTTCGAGGGTATAAACAATTGAAGCGTACGCTTTTTATTCAAAACGTCTCTTAAGCTTGGCCGCGAAATAGACGAACAGAATGAGAATAAATAAGTGGATGCTCACGCAGATAGCGTGGGCGTTTATCTTATCTCATTCTGTGGGCACCGGCCAAGCGCCTGAGACGTTGGATAAGTATAAACTGTCCACGTTCTTTTTATGCGCTTGGCTGGTGTCTCACGTTTCTGAACGAATCCCGTTCGCTTTCTCAAACAACAATAACTATGGCAAAGAAACTGCAACTTGGCTATAGGGAGATAGAGGCAAGATTAAGCCTCACCCCCAACCCCTCTCCAAGGGGCGAGGGGAGTATAGAGATAGCATATTGGCTGCTCTACTCCTTTGGCAAAAGCGAACGCGACATCGAGCGCTACAAAGAAGGTAAAGGAATCCTGAAGACCTTTGATGGCCTGCTCATCAAGGGCTTGTTCTGCTATCGTGCTGCATCTACAACCCAACTGACGAACATGTTGGAGCGGCTGAAGCAAGACCCGCAGGTGCAGAAGGCTGCTCCCAAAATTATCGCCGTGAGCGATGGAAAAACAATCTTGGCATACGACCTCCGCGAGAAGGATACTTACGAAAACCAGCTGGAGCGTCTGCCGTCGGACTTTGCTTTCTTCTATCCGCTGATGGACGTGGAGCGTGTGCACTATGTAGAGGAAAGCCCTGCTGACATCAAGGCGGCAGAAAAGCTGGCCAAGTTGCACGATGAACTTCGTAGCTACAACGAGTTCCGCAGCGATGATGACCTGCACGACTTGAATATCTTCATCAGCCGCCTGCTGTTCTGCTTCTTTGCCGAGGACACCGGCATCTTCGAGGAAAACCTCTTTACCAGCAGCATCCAGCGATATACCAAGGAGGACGGCTCAGACCTGACGGATTATCTGGCGCATACCTTTAATATCATGGACGTGTCGCTGCGCAGTCGCGAGACGCTGAGCATCATCAAGCAGTTCCCCTACGTCAATGGCGGCCTTTTCTCGAAACATATCCAGATTCCCAAGATGGGTCAGAAGGCCCGTCGTATCATCATCGAGTGTGGCGAACTGGATTGGAAGGACATCAACCCAGACATCTTCGGCTCAATGATTCAGGCGGTGGTGAACCCAGAGGAACGAGCCAACCAGGGCATGCACTATACCAGCGTGCCTAACATCATGAAAGTGATTAATCCGCTGTTCTTGGATGAGCTGCGAGGGGAGTATAACAAGTTGAACGAGCAGTACGAGCAGAAGCGGCAGATGAAGGAGATTGGCGCGCTGACTACAAAGCAGTTCTATGAAGAATGCAAACAGATAAAGAAGAAAGGTGATGCCCTGTTGAAGCGCATGAGCCGCATGAAGTTCTTCGACCCTGCTTGCGGTAGTGGCAACTTCCTGATTATCACCTATAAGTGCCTGCGTTTCCTCGAAATGGATATCCTCGCCTTACAGCGCAAATGTACGCCAGAGGGTGAAATCCTGTTTGTAGACAATAGCGTCATCAGCCTCAGCCAGTTCTACGGCATTGAGTTGCTCGATTTCCCTCATGAGGTCGCGATGCTTAGCCTTTGGCTGGCAGAGCACCAGATGAACACCAAGCTCAACGAGAACTTTGGCGTCAACACCAAGGCCCTCCCTTTGAAGAACATCACCCAAATCGTCTGTGGCAATGCCTGCCGCCTCGACTGGAACGCAGTTTGTCCGCATACCCAAGATGAAGAAGTGTTTATCTTTGGCAATCCGCCGTATTTGGGGAGTAGGAATCAGAATAGTGAACAAAAGAAAGATATGAATATTGCTTTTGGTGATATTCAGCATGGAGTTCTTGATTATATTTGTAGTTGGTTTTATAAAGCAGCAAAATATTGTCAAAACAACATAAATACATCATTTGCATTCGTAAGTACAAATTCTATAACTCAAGGATCGCAAATACCAATAATGTGGGAGCCTATTTATGAATTAAACCAAGATATACTATTTGCATATACTACTTTCCCGTGGTCAAATAATGCAAAGTATAATGCTGGTGTTTCATGTGTTATTATTGGTGTTGGTTGCAACAGTTTAAAAAGACAGAGAGTAATTTATGACGCAGATAGTTCCATTATCGTTGATAAAATTAGCCCCACTATAACAAGCAAACAATCTGCACTAATTAATTCTCAAACAAAAAGCATCTCTGGATTAAAACCAATGCTAAAAGGTAGTTTGCCTGCGGATGACAACAATCTTACTCTGTATGACGTGGAGAAAGATTCAATTATCAATGATTATCCATATGCTCAAAAGTATATAAAGAGTTTTATTGGCGCACAGGAGTTGATTAATGGCGAAAAGAGATATTGTATTTGGGTTAACGATAACGATTATCCAGAGGCCAATTCTATTCCTCAGTTTGCTAGTAGATTTGAGATGGTTAAGCAAATGCGTCTAGCTAGTAAAAAGGAAGTTACAAAACGATTAGCATCAGTTCCTTATAAATTTGCAGAGAATAGATATAGAGAAAATGAAGCATTAGTTATTCCTGTTGTTTCTTCGGAACGGAGAGAATATATCCCAATGGGGTTTGTGTCAGAGGGAACAGTAGTGTATTACTCTGCTTTTGCTATTTATAATGCGACTACAGTTGACTTCGGTATAATAACTTCAAGGATACATATTCTATGGACAAAGGCTACATCAGGAAAGTTAGAATCTCGTATTCGTTATTCCGCCCAACTTTGCTACAACACCTTCCCCTTCCCCAAAATCTCTGACGAGAAGAAGCAGGAAATAGAATCAGCCGCAGAAGACGTATTAATAACCCGTGAGTATTACCCAGAGAAGACTTTGGCAGAACTGTATGATCCAGACAAGATGCCACAGGATTTGCGCGAGGCTCATGCCAAACTGGATGACATCGTGGAGAGTTGCTATCCTGGTTATCCCTTCGCCTCAGACGAAGCCCGCCTGGAATGTCTGTTCAAGCTCTACGAAAAGATGACGGTGAGCACCAGTCATCTGACGGCAGCGAAAAAGTGACAAAAGATTTGGAAGTTTCAGATATAATGCCTATCTTTGCAACCAAATATAGGATATGTCAAGGAAAGAATGTATTGATTTGCTGAGAACTTGTAGTGAAACTCTGAGGAGTGTTTACGGCATCACGTCATTGCGGCTTTTTGGGTCAACAGCGAGAGATGAACAAAGAGAAAGCAGTGATGTGGATGTGTTTGTGGAGACATTAACTCCCAATCCATTTCTTCTAATGGAAGCCAAAGAGTATCTTGAGAAATCTACTGGTCGGTCTGTAGACATCGTACGTAATCACCGCAATCTGAACCCAAGATTAAGAAAACGCATTGAAAGAGATGGAGTCACTGTCTTCTGAACAAAAGAGTCTTGCACTTGATATCCTTTGTGATATCCAGTCAGCAATAGAAAGACTACAAGAAAGAACTGAAAGAATTCATGAAGTCGATGATTTCCTTGGATCTTCTGATGGTATGATATTGTTGGATGCCACATGTATGCTTTTGATTGCCATAGGAGAGAGTTTAAAGAATCTGGATAAGGTTACAGAGGGTAGATTGTTGCCGACCTATCCGTCAATCCCTTGGAAACAAGTGAAAGGTATGAGGGATATTATTTCGCATCACTATTTCGATGTCGATCCTGCCCAAGTGCTTTGGATTATAACGAATGAAATAACTCCACTAAAAAAAGCTATAGATAGTTTTATTGAAATGTTGGACATTACAAAATAAATAGCGTAACAAAAATAAGAATTCGAAACGTCTCTTAAGCTTGGCCGCAGACAGACAAACGTCGAGAATATCTTTTGAGGAATGGCGCTGACAGAAAAGATATTCTTATGGAGCAATTTAGCAACAGTATTGTTGATATAAGCTATCAACAGACGGGGGCGGCTACGGCCGTCAACGCTTTAGGTATGCGCGAGATGCAGGCTTTGGCCTACGAGGCTCGCGACAAGAGGTTTTTGCTGATCAAGGCACCGCCAGCCTCAGGCAAGAGCCGTGCGCTGATGTTTATTGCCTTGGATAAGTTAGTAAACCAAGGCATCAAGAAGGTGGTAGTAGCTGTGCCGGAAAAGAGCATAGGCCGCTCGTTTAAGAACACCAATCTGATGAGTGGCGGATTCTTTGCCAACTGGGAAGTTCCCACGTATTTCAACCTGACGGACGTCAAGAACGAACAGGACAAGAAGGGACGATTCAAGGAGTTCTTTCTAAGCAGCAAGGCCAAGGTGTTGGTTTGTGCCCATGCCACCCTGCGTAATGCTACAAAAGAGCTGAATGACGACACCTTCAACGATGTGCTGCTGGCCATCGACGAGTTCCACCATACCAGTGCCGATGCTAACTCTAATCTGGGCGATGTGGTACGCCGCGTAATGAACAACTCAACAGGGCATATCGTGGCGATGACGGGTTCCTATTTCCGTGGTGACGGCATACCAGTATTGAGGGCAGAAGATGAAGCCAGGTTCTATCCCATTACCTATAACTACTATCAGCAGTTGAACGGCTATAAGTATCTGAAGAATCTTATTCTTGGCTATCACTTCTATCATGGTTCGTATCTGGATCATATCGGTGAGGTTCTGGATACAAGGAAAAAGACCATCATCCATATTCCCAGCGTTAACCAGCGGGCGGCTACTGGCTTGGGCAAATATCAAGAGACAGCCGAGATTATGAGGGTGATAGGCACGCTGGATCATAAGGATTATAATACAGGCATCTATTACGTCAGAACTGCTGACGGCAGGATGCTGAAAGTGGCCGACCTCGTGGAAGATGAGCAGAAGGAGCGAAATATGGTGCAAGCATATCTGCAAAACGTTCAGCATCGTGACGATGTTGATATTATCATTGCTTTGGGTACAGCCAAAGAGGGTTTCGACTGGCAATGGTGCGAGATGTGTCTGACCGTTGGCGTGCGTGGTTCGCTGACAGAGGTGATACAGATTATCGGAAGGTGTACACGTGACTGCGAGGGTAAGGAAACGGCACGATTTGTGAATATGATAGCGATGCCAGAGGCAGAGCAGGCAGAGGTGAAGGTGGCTGTAAATGACTTTCTGAAAGCCATCACAGCATCGCTGCTGATGGAGCAGGTAATGGCGCCCAGCTGGAAGTTCAAGACGGTAAAGGATGATGTAGAGCCAGAGGAAGACTTGTCGCGTACCATTGTGGTGGAAGGACTGAAACCGCTATCGAGCGTGAAGACCAAGACCATCGTGGAGAGTCAGCTCGACGACCTGAAGGCAGCCATCCTGCAAGACGATATGGTGGTGAAAGCACTCAGCGGCTCGACAACGGCAGAGACCATTACCCAGCACCTGATACCCAAAGTGATACGTGAGCGTTACCCGGAGTTGAGCGATGTCGAGGTGGAAGAGGTTCGCCAGCGGGTGCTGCTCGACACGATTATCAAGGGAAATGATATTGTTGACGAAAAGGGCAATCCCATATCAACGATTACTGACGATGAACAGCCGAGCGAAGGTAACAGGCTGATAAAGATTGCCAACCGGTTTATCAACATCGACAAGCTGAGCATCAACCTGATTGACACCATCAATCCTTTCCAGCGAGCATACGAGGTCATCTCGAAATCTGTAGATGCCAAGACGCTGAAAGTAATCCAGGATACCATCGCTGAGCAGAAATACGACATGACGCTGGAGCAAGCCATCATGCTCTTTAAAGGACCGCTGAAAGAATGGGTGGCAGCGCATGATGGCAAGGTGCCCTCTGTGGATGACCCCGACCCAAAGGTAAGGGAACTGGCAGTAGCTTTTGTAAAAATGTGGAATTTGAAACAAAGAAAAGTGAATGGATTAGAATTTGAGGGTTAATATCATGGAATGGCCAAAAGAGTTATTAGAAGTGTTTGATGATCCGTTATTGGAAGGTGTACGCCCTAAGGCTGCTGCACCTACAGCTAACGACAGGATGCAGCAGAAACTGGCAGAGGTGAACAACTGGATTGTCCAAAACGGCAGGGAACCAAGAAAGGATGGCGACCTGAAAGAGCGAATGATGTATGCAGCGATGACTAAACTGCGTGAAAAAGGATTTGAAGTATGGACATAGATAAGGAACTGGAAGCGATATTCGACGACCCGCTGCTGAAGATGAGCGAAGAGGAGCAAAGCCTCTTCGACATGCCTCAGGATATGCGGAGGGTGATTGCCAAGAAAAAGGCCGACTACGTGGCTCAGCATGTTCTTTGTGAGAACTTTGAGGATTATAAGCCTCTGTTTGACAAAGTGCACAGGGAACTGAAAGAAGGCAAGCGTTCTTTGGTGAAGATTAACAAAACTGCGACTCTCGTAGAAGGCAGATTCTATTATGTGGGTGGACAGATGTTGCTGTTAGAGAAGATCGGCGAATTGAAACGAAGCAGCAACTTCCTGCCTGATGCCAGAACGCGCTGTATCTATGAGAATGGCACCGAGTCGGACATCCTTTTGCAGACCCTTCGTAAGAGTGTCGTAGGTGACGGCTATGCCATATCGGAACTGCAAGATGAATCGGATGCCCAATTCTTTAGCAATGCGGATATTGCCACAGACGATAATGTAACTGGCTATATCTATGTGTTGTCTTCGCTGTCTGATGCCCCGGATGTCAAGGAGGTTAAGAACCTGTATAAGATAGGATTTACGACAAATAGTGTGGAGCAGCGCATTGCTAATGCAGAGAACGACCCAACTTATCTGATGGCTCCAGTTAAGATAGTAGCCACCTATAAGGTAGTGAACCTGAACTCTCAGAAGTTTGAGGATTTGGTGCATCAACTACTGATGGCTGTGCAATTCCAAGTAGTGGTATATGATGAAATGGGAATAGCCCATCAACCTAAAGAATGGTTTGTTGTACCATTGGCAGTAGTGGATGTGATTATTAGGAAAATTATGGATGGCAGCATAGTGGGCTATACATATAATACTCAAATGGAATGTCTGGAGAAACGGCTACAACAATGACAGGGAGAGCACATTGGTACGGGTGGCCTTTCTTGACGGCACTGTCATTTGGCATCGTCAGGGACATCGACCGCCTCGTCTATCATTGCAACACCACACTTCGACCTTTAGTTGGAGAACTCTATGGCTTGACGAAAAAGTAGCAAAGATTTGGAAGTTAAGAAAAAAAAGTCTATCTTTGCAGCATCAAACCCAAAAAGACTCAATGAATGGAGATAGTATTGAACGATTACCACAAGAAGGTGAATGCCGAAATGAGGAAGAGTGTTGCATATTGGATGCAGCATCCGAAGCCGCGCGAAGAGTCCTTGAAGAGATTGAGGCTCTTGCGGGAACAACGACTTGCAAATCTGTCCAACTGGTAAGGCTCCGTAAATGGGCAGAGGAACATGGCTGCTGGTTTAATGACCGCAGTCAGTTTGGTGACTTCATTGATCGTGGATCTGAAAATGAAGTGTATTTGTCACCAAACTCCAAGGAAATTGTAAAACTGAATGATTTCCGCTACTCTGATGACAATCTCACTTCTTTCTTTGAGCGCATCAAAGCGCACAATAAATACTTCGACGCATGCCCTTATAAAATGATAGGCCTTGCCGAAAATCGTGACGGGCATATTTGTGCTATATTGGTTCAGCCATATATTGACGATGCCCGCTTGGCCACCAATCAAGAAATTCATGATGAGTTTATTCGTTTAGGCTTCCGTCCTGAGGACAATGGTGCGTATTACACTAATGGACAGCATGACATCTTTGACGCTGTTGACGGCAACGTGCTGGTTGGCGGAGACGGACATCTTTATTTCATTGACACAATCATCTATCCATCCGATACAGGCGGTGTTGATAAATATAACAGCCTTTCACCAAGGGCAAACTCTTCGAAAAGGAAACAGTAAACAGCGCAACAATCAAAAACTAAGATTTCGAAACGTCTCTTAAGCTTGGCCGCATTTTGACGGCTTTTGCACTTTTGTGGGCTGAATTTTTTGCTATTCGACCGTTTTTTGTTACTTTTGCAGGGCAAAAAAAAGGAACTATGGAATATATGTCTCAGGAAGGCTACGACAAGCTCGTGGCCGAGCTCCGTCAGATGGAGAACGTGGAACTGCCTCAGGTGAGGGAGGCTATTGCGGAGGCGCGCGACAAGGGCGATCTCAGCGAGAATTTCGAATATCATGCTGCCAAGCGCGAACAGGCGAGGCTGCTGGGTAGGATTCGCTTCAAGCAGCGTGTGCTGGAGAATGCGCGTGTCATAGACATGTCGAAGCTGGCCAACGGTACGGTGCAGCTGCTGAGCAAGGTGGAGATGACGAACCTGGGCAACAACAGCCGCATGACGTATACGATAGCAAGTCCGCACGAGGCGAACCTGCGCGAGGGTAAGATTTCAATCAAGTCGCCCATTGCGGAGGCGCTGTTGAACAAGAAGGTGGGCGACGTGGTGGAGGTGCGTGTGCCTGCAGGGGTGCTGAAGCTGCGCATAGAGAACATCAGCATGTAGGCTCCTGTAAGGCCCATGAGACCTATATATAATAAGGTGTAGGGTGGGGCAAAGTCCGAAAAATGGGCGCAGGGAAAGATTTTTTGAAAAAAAACGGCGAAAAGTTTTGGTGGTTCCGAAAAAAGTAGTACCTTTGCATCCGCAATCGAGAGAGATGCTCCTCTATAGGGGATAGAACAGGCGGAAATAGCTCAGTTGGTAGAGCACAACCTTGCCAAGGTTGGGGTCGCGGGTCCGAGTCCCGTTTTCCGCTCAACTTGTTGAACAAAAAAGAGCATTAGAACGTTGGGTTCTAATGGCAAGAATGCCCAGGTGGCGGAATTGGTAGACGCGCACGTTTCAGGTGCGTGTGCCGCGAGGCGTGCAGGTTCGAGTCCTGTTCTGGGCACTCTCTTTTTTGGTCAGCGGTTAATTTATGATGGAGAGGTGGCGGAATTGGTAGACGCGCTACTTTGAGGGGGTAGTGTCAATTGCGACGTGGGAGTTCGAGTCTCCTCCTCTTCACATTACTCAAAGAAATTATTCAGGCGGAAATAGCTCAGTTGGTAGAGCACAACCTTGCCAAGGTTGGGGTCGCGGGTCCGAGTCCCGTTTTCCGCTCTTTTTTATACTACACACAGGAAAACAACCAAGCTTTGATGAATTTATATCTAAGGTATTTTGACAGGGAGATTTTGGTGACGAATGTCGATGATGCTATTGCGTTCCTTGCCGAAATTGAAGAAATAGGAATGAACGCTGCCCTGGAGCATGACATACGTGACTATGTTGCCAGCGATGTGCTTTACCCGAAGCGCTACAAGGTTCGTCCGCGTGTTTATTTCATCATTATCAAGACTGACGCCGCCACGATGCAGGACTTCAAGGACAAGAAAGGCACGCACCCGGTAGCGAACACCCCGAAGCCTGCTCCCGCCATTGTGCGACTGAACGAGGAGCGCTACGGATGGTATGAGGGTACCATTGACTTCAAGCGTGTGCAGATGGTGCCTGGCACCGGTAAGTTCCAGTATCGCGACACGCGCTTTGTGGCTTGCTGCAAGGCAGAGTCGGGCTTGGAGTGCTACAACCGCATTGTCGACCACCTGCTGGGACGTGTGGATCCGCGCAGTCAGTTCCCCTCTGCCAAGGGTAAGAACTTCAAGTTCCGCTACTTAGGAGACTGCAAGTGAGTTGATAATTGAAAATTGACAATTGGATAGTTTACGCTTATGAACAAGGTCATGCTGATTGGTAATGTGGGTGCCGAGCCTGAAATCCGCTATGTGGAGCAGGGTGTGGCTGTGGCCCGTCTGCGCCTGGCGACTACCGAGCGCGGCTATACGCTGCAGAACGGTACGCAGGTGCCTGAACATACCGACTGGCATAGCATCATTCTCTGGCGCAAGCTGGCCGAGGTGGTGGAGAAATATGTGCATAAGGGTGACAAGCTGTATATAGAAGGTCGCATCCGCTATACCACCTACGACGACAAGCAGGGGCAGCGACGGAATATAACTGAGATTTGGGCAGACAATATGGAAATGCTGTCGCCCAAACCTACCGAATAATCATGGACGAGTATCTTCAAGTATTCAATGGGGTGACGCTTCTGTCACCATCGTTAGGAGCTATAGCGGCTGGTGTTGCCGCCTGTCTGTTATTGTTGGTGTCAGGATTTGCCTCGGGGTCGGAGATTGCCTTCTTCTCGCTGTCGCCAACAGACCTGAACGAGCTGGATGAGGAAAAGACCCCTAACGACTCACACATCAAACAGTTGCGCGAGGAATCGGAGCGTACGCTGGCTACCATTCTGATTACGAATAACCTGGTGAACGTCACCATCATCATGCTGACCACCTATTTCTTCAGCCATACGATAGACTTCGGTGGCTCGTGGTGGTTGCACTTCCTGTTTATGACGGTGCTGCTGACGTTTATCCTGTTGCTCTTCGGCGAGATTATGCCGAAGGTGTATAGCGGCCAGCATCCGCTGAGATTCTGCAGAAGGGCCGTAGGAGGCGTGCTGTTCTTCAGGAAGCTGTTCTATCCCATTGCGACGTTCGTCATGAAGTCGGGGCGACTGGCTGACAAGGTGGTCGTCAAGGAGAACCACGTGCTGAGTGTGAACGACCTGGAGCAGGCTTTGGAGCTGACGGACAAGGAGGACATCAAGGAGGAACAGCGCATGCTGGAAGGCATTGTGCGCTTCAGCGACGAGACGGCCAAGGAGATTATGACGTCACGTCAGGATGTGGTAGATTTGGATTTCAGCTCGTCGTTCCAGGAGGTGATGCAATGCGTGGTGGAGAACAACTACTCGCGTATTCCCGTCTATCAGGACAACAGCGACAACATTCGCGGCATCTTGTATATCAAGGACCTGTTGCCTCACCTGTCGAAGGGTAACAACTTCCGTTGGCAGTCGCTCATCCGTCCGCCATATTTCGTACCCGAGACGAAGAAGATTGACGACCTGCTGCGCGAGTTCCAGGAGAACAAGGTTCACATCGCCATCGTGGTGGATGAGTTTGGCGGCACCAGCGGCATCGTGACGCTGGAGGATATCCTGGAGGAGATAGTGGGCGAGATTAACGATGAGTACGACGAGGACGAGAAGTGGTACCAGCGCATCAACTCGAACACGTTTGTCTTTGAGGGCAAGACGCTGCTGAGCGACTTCTACAAGATAATGAAGGTTGACGACGACATCTTCGAGGAGGTGGAGGGCGATGCTGACTCGCTGGCCGGTTTGCTGCTGGAAATCAAGGGAGACTTCCCCAAGATGCACGAGAAGATAGATTATCAACAATTTTCCTTCGAGATACTCGACATGGAAGAACGACGCATCTCAAAGGTAAAAGTAATAGTTCACGAAAAAGCTGCAGAGTCCTGACTACCAGCCGTAATTGCTCCAACCCATCGTGCGGTTCCATTCAAGTTTGGTGGCATTCTTGTTGTAGGCATAGGTGCCTGCAGTATAGTTGGTGTCGTTCTGTGGGACGAACATGCTGACGCAACCCCACACGGACTCGTCTTGGTTGAAGCTGGAGAAGGAGTAGTAGAGGTTGCTGTAAATGGTCATCCACTTGAGCGACGGACGATAGAGGGGCACTGCCTGGTTGTAGGCTTTCAGCCATGCGGTATAGTCAGCCTCGGAGGCAAACTTGTTGATGAAGGCCTTCATGTCGTACATTACTCTACCCTTATAGGCCAGATAATGAGGCATGTTGTCGAGCTCAAAAGCGTTGGGATAGGTGTAGGTGGGGCCGAGCTTATCGATGATGGCTTTTGTCTGCTTGGCTAAATCGGAAAGATATTGTGTGTTGATAACCGACAGGGGTACGCTGTAGCCGCTGAGCTTCTCTTCGCCGACATTTTGCACGCTGATACTCGTATTCAAATTATAGTAATCTATATAGGTCTCGTAATAGCTGTTGATGATGCCTGTATAGAGGCTGCTACCGCTCTTGAAGAACGCGGGAACCAGCTCATTGTAGGGTGCGCCAAGACCTGGAATCTCAGAGGGAGCGCCTATCATATAGTTGGTGACGTTGCGCAGCTCATAGGCGTTCTCGATACACATCATGTTGCAGCAGTCAGCAAAGATGAACTGGAACTTGATGCCCAAAGCCTGCAAGGCAGCGCGCATGGTGGGTATGTTCATCCATTTACCGACATCTGTGCTTGGGTCGTTGTTGCCGTTGTCGACACCATAGGCACGCCGACCAGGGGCGTTGGCGGTAGCGGGGATGGAGTCATTCTCGATGAGCCAGCCACTGGCGTGTCCCCAAAGCACCAGGCCGTACTCTTTAGCCGGACAATAGGAAGTGGCGCGCTGCAGTACCTCGCGGAAGTTGTCGGCGCTGGAGGCGTAGAAGTCTGCGGGATAGGTATAGAGCGTGTCGAGCCTGGTCTTCGTCGAATTCATGTCGATGCGAGCCAGAAAGGGCTTTTCCTTGGTACTTGCACGGTCGACAAAGATAACCAGCCTGTTGTCGTCGGACAGATTCTTGGCACCGGTAATCATCTCGTCGATGTCCTCCTGAACGACCTTAGACAAGCGGTTCTCGCCTGACATATAAACCACCACCGTACGCTGGCCGGTAGTTGGCGTGTCGCTGTTACCATCATTGCTGCTGCACGATGCGAAGAGCAGCAATGCGCTTACAAAAGAGAAAAAATACTTCATAATAGTCATAATTTTCGGCAAAGTTACGAAAATTATCCCAACTCTCAACACTAAACTCTAAACTTTTTATTACCTTTGCAGCTAAATTTTCAGATAAAGATGAAGAAATTACTGTTTTTAATCGCTATATGCTCATTTTTAGCTGACCAAGCACGCGCCCAGGAAGAGGTCGGTGTGGAGGAAGAGCAGGAGGACACCATTGTGGTGCCGAAGGGCAATCCTAACATACTGTGCGAGGATACCTGCTCACACATTCACGGCATTGACCTGAGTCACTATCAGGGCAGCGTGTTCTGGGAGACGGTGGGCGACAACACCAAGATGGCCTACGTCTATTTGAAGGCTACAGAGGGTGGTGACCGCATTGACGCTACCTTCGAGCGCAACATCGAACTGGCTCACCGTTATGGGCTGAAGGTGGGCAGCTACCATTTCTATCGTCCGCTGACTGACCAGCAGAAGCAACTGCAGAACTTCATGTCGCAATGCCTGCCTGGCGAGCAGGATCTGGTGCCGATGATAGACATTGAGTCAACGGGAGGGCTGTCGACAGATGTGTTCTGCGACTCGCTGTTCTACTTCCTCGACTTGGTGGAGGAGGCATATCACCAGAAGCCTCTGATCTACACCTTCCGCAACTTCTACAACAAGCATCTGAGGGGGAAGGTAGACGACTACCAGCTGATGATAGCCATGTATACGGAGGAACCTCCTGTGCTGGCCGACGATCGCGACTACACCATGTGGCAGTATTCGGCCAAGGGTCGCATCGTAGGCATCAACGGCTATGTGGACAAGAGCCGTTTCATGGGAAAGCACAGTTTGAGGGAGATACGTTTTAAGCACTAATATATAAGTAAGGTACAATAATTAATAATAGAAGGAGAAAAGAAGATGTTTGTCAAATGTCCTGATTGCGGAAGAGAGATAGAGGTAGAGGAACCCAAGCGCAGCCATAAGGGTTTGTGGATAGTGCTCGCCATCGTGCTGTTGTTGGGAATAGGCGCAGGTGGTGCCGGTTATTTTTTCTATGAGCAGACACAGGGGCAGAGCGAGCAGTATGCCTACGAGAATGCCATTCAGAGCAACGAGCCTGCTGTACTGCAGAACTTCCTTGATATCTACGTGACTGCCCCGCAGGCGCATCGTGAAACGGTGACGGACCGTCTGGAGAAGCTCAAGAAGATTGATGCGGAATGGATGAATGTCATCCGTAGCAAGTCGAAGACCGCCTTGCTCAAGTACATGATGCTGTATCCCCAGAACGTGCACAATATTGAGGCCAGGCTCATCATTGACTCGCTGGATTGGGAGCTGGCGGCCAATGTAAACACGATAGCATCGTATAAAACCTATTTGGACAACCATAGCGACGGATTGTACTTCGACGTTGCGAAGGCCAACTATGAAAGTCTGACCGAAGAAGCCAAGAGACAGGAAGCCCAGCAGAAGGGTGATAGCCTGAACGCTGCCATACAACAGCAGGAGTCTCAGGCTGTTGAGGTTCCGGCAAGTGGACTTTAAGCGTGAAACACGGGACCTTACTCCTCGATGTTCTTGATGTTCTTGATGAGTTCGTTGGCATAGGCAGCCAGCGAGCGCTTGGTCAGATGGTGCAGGGTGCCTTGCGAGCGCTCTACCTGTAGCAGGAAGCGCTCGAGCAACTCCTCATCCTTTTCTCCCTGCAAGTCGAAGAACATCTGCCGAAGGGTGGGGGACATCTGCAGGAAGAAGTCGTTCTCGTAAGCCTTGAGGCCATCGGCAATCCAAGGCCCCAGCTGATATTTACTGACAATCTGGTAGAGCTTGTTCCATTTCCACTCGGACATGGGCTCTATGCGTTCTTGCTCGCCGCCGTCTGCGTCGAGCAAGAGCAGTCGTTCTATGTTTCGGATGATAACGTCTTTCATGAGTAGCGTTTGGGATATCTGAATATTATAGCCACCAATGCTGCCGCACCTAAGGCCAGCGGATAATAGAGGTAGGGTAGTATGCTGATAGGATTGAGCGAGGCGAGCCCGGCAGCTATCAGCAACTGTGCTCCGTAGGGTATGACTCCCTGCGTCATGCAAGAGAAGGTGTCGAGGATGGATGCTGCCTTACGGCTGTCGACACCGTAGCGGTCGCCTATCTGCTTGGTGATGCCTCCCACTGTTAGGATGGCTACCGTATTGTTGGCCGTACAGAGATTGACCAGCGACACCAGCGCCGCAATAGAGAGTTCGGCCCCCCGCTTGGTATGAACGTGACGGGTGAGTCGCTCGATGATGAAGTTGATGCCACCCTGTTGCTTGACAATTTCCAGCAACCCGCCAGCCATCATGGTAATGATGATGAGTTCGCCCATACCGACAATGCCTTCACCCATGGCCTGAAACCAGCTGAAGACATCGAAAGTGCCGTCAGCAATGCCGATGACACCTGTCAGCAGGATGCCCAGCGTCAGTACAGCCATTACGTTCAGGCCGAAGATGGCTGTCACAAGTACAGCCAGATAGGGTGTCACCTTGACAAAGGCGACGTCGGAAGACGGCTGGGGAATAGTGATGCCCAAGCCCATGAGGATGTAGACAACCAGGATGACCAATGCCGCAGGGATGACGATGAACGAGTTGACGCGGAACTTGTCGCTAAGCCTGCAGCCTTGTGTAGAGGTGGCCATTATGGTGGTGTCGGAGATGAAGGAGAGGTTGTCGCCAAAGAACGAGCCACCAACGATGATGGAAGTCATGAGCGGCACGGAGGCTCCTGTCTGCTGGGCGATGCCTGCGGCAATAGGAGTTAGTGCGACGATGGTGCCTACGCTGGTGCCGATGGATAAGGAGATGAAGCAG
Organism: Prevotella sp.; assembly: GCA_017412705.1. Lineage (GTDB taxonomy): Bacteria > Bacteroidota > Bacteroidia > Bacteroidales > Bacteroidaceae > Prevotella. Next base: position 6,127 of record JAFPWS010000073.1, on the reverse strand, counting down.
GCGGCGAGGAATTGTCCGGCCAGCAGCATTTCGTCGGGCATCATCATCAGCGCCAGGTTGACGGTAGCGTCGATGGAACCCATCAGCTTGGCAGAATTGGCAAAAGCACCTGCCAGCACGAAAATCCACATCATGAGCATCATCTGCGTTGTGCCGGCTCCCTTGCTGAAGACATTGATGCGCTCGCGGATGGGGCGTCCGCCATAGATGATGACAGCGTAAATGCTGGCTATCATGAAGGCTACGGTGATGGGTACCTTATAAAAGTCGCGCGCAATAATACCCGTGACCAGATACAGTACAATGAACACCATCAGGGGCGATAAAGCTAACAAGCCTTTCTTCATAATGGATGCAAAGGTACGAAGAAGTGAGTGAAAAACCAAATTTTTGCTACTTATACATTGCAAAATTTTGCTAAATACTTGCAGGGTTAATATTTTTATCGTAACTTTGCACGAATAGAAAACAATTTATTTAATGTTAATCGTAATATTTATCTGATTTATGAGCCAAAAAAGAGTTTATACCTTCGGTAATGGTAAGGCTGAAGGTAACGCAAAAATGCGTGAGGAACTGGGTGGTAAGGGTGCAAACCTTGCCGAGATGAACCTGATTGGTGTTCCCGTTCCTCCAGGTTTCACTATCACTACAGACTGCTGTAACGAGTACTATCAGGTTGGTCAGGAGAAGATTATGGAGCTCCTGAACGACGACGTGATGGCTGCTGTTAAGCACATCGAGACACTGATGAACTCGAAGTTCGGCGACAAGGAGAATCCTTTGCTCGTCTCTGTACGTTCGGGTGCTCGTGCCTCAATGCCTGGTATGATGGATACCATCCTGAATCTGGGTCTGAACGACGAGGTTGCAGAGGGTATGGTGAAGAAGACCAACAATCCTCACTTCGTGTACGACTCTTACCGCCGTTTCGTACAGATGTATGGCGACGTGGTGCTCGAGATGAAGCCTGTAAACAAGACCGATATCGATCCGTTTGAGGAGATTATCGAGAAGGTGAAGAAGGAGAGCGGTGTTGTGCTGGATAAGGACCTCTCTGTCGACGACCTGAAGAAGCTGGTTCAGCTCTTCAAGGCTGCCATCAAGGAGCGCACAGGCAAGGACTTCCCCAACGATCCTATCGAGCAGCTGTGGGGCGCCATCTGCGCTGTGTTCCGTTCTTGGATGAACGAGCGCGCTATCCTGTATCGTAAGATGGAAGGAATTCCCGACGAGTGGGGTACTGCTGTCAGCGTGATGGCTATGGTATTCGGTAACATGGGCGACACCTCTGCAACGGGTGTGTGCTTCAGCCGCGATGCCGCTAACGGTGAGAACCTGTTCAACGGTGAGTATCTGGTAAATGCTCAGGGCGAGGACGTTGTGGCTGGTATTCGTACGCCGCAGCAGATTACCAAGATTGGCTCTCAGCGTTGGGCAGAGCGTGCTGGTATCAGCGAGGCTGACCGCGTGGCTAAGTATCCATCTATGGAGGAGGCTATGCCTGAGATTTATCAGCAGCTGAACGGCATCCAGGAGAAGCTCGAGGAGCACTATCGTGACATGCAGGATATGGAGTTCACCGTGCAGGAAGGCAAGTTGTGGTTCCTGCAGACACGTAACGGTAAGCGTACTGGTGCTGCTATGGTGAAGATTGCCATCGACCTGCTGCACGAGGGTAAGATTGACGAGAAGACTGCTATCATGCGCTGCGAGCCTCAGAAGCTCGACGAACTGTTGCACCCCATCTTCGACAAGAAGGCGCTGACTACCGCTAAGGTCATCGCTCAGGGTCTGCCTGCATCTCCCGGCGCTGCCTGCGGTCAGATTGTGTTCCACGCTGATGACGCCCAGGATTGGCACAAGGATGGTCACAAGGTTGTGCTTGTTCGCATCGAGACCTCTCCTGAGGATCTGGCCGGTATGTCTGCAGCCGAGGGTATCCTGACTGCTCGTGGCGGTATGACCTCTCACGCTGCTGTTGTGGCTCGTGGTATGGGTAAGTGCTGCGTATCGGGCGTAGGTTCGCTGAACGTTAGCTATAAGGACAAGACTGTCGAGATTGACGGCGTCACATACAAGGAGGGCGACTACATTTCCCTGAATGGTACTACTGGTCAGGTATATGCTGGCGAGGTTCCCACCAAGGCTGCCGAGCTTAGTGGCGACTTCAAGGAGCTGATGGACCTCTGCGACAAGTACACCAAGCTGCAGGTTCGTACCAATGCTGATACGCCGCACGATGCACAGGTTGCTCGCGACTTCGGCGCCAAGGGTATCGGTCTGACACGTACCGAGCACATGTTCTTCGAGGATAAGAAGATTGTAGCTATGCGTGAGATGATTCTCTCTGACAGCGTTGCCGGACGCGAGAAGGCTCTGGCTAAGCTGCTGCCTTATCAGAAGGCCGACTTCAAGGGTATCCTCGAGGCTATGGACGGTCTGCCCGTCAACATCCGCCTGCTCGATCCCCCTCTCCACGAGTTTGTTCCCCACGATTTGGCTGGTCAGGAGACCATGGCCAAGGAGATGGGTGTTTCTCTGGAGGACATTCAGCGCCGCGTTGCTTCTCTCGCCGAGAACAACCCCATGCTGGGACACCGTGGCTGCCGTCTGGGCATCACCTTCCCCGAGATCACGGCTATGCAGACCAAGGCTATCCTCTCTGCTGCTTGCGAGTTGAAGAAGGAAGGTAAGAATCCTATGCCTGAGATTATGGTTCCGCTGATTGGTACGCTGTACGAGTTGAAGCAGCAGAAGGATGTTATCCAGTATGCCGCTAAGGAGACCTTCGCCGCTGAGGGCATCGAGGTTGAGTTCGAGATTGGTACGATGATTGAGATTCCTCGTGCTGCCCTGACTGCTGACCGTATCGCAACAGAGGCCCAGTACTTCTCATTCGGTACCAACGACCTGACTCAGATGACCTTCGGTTACAGCCGTGACGATATTGCCTCGTTCCTGCCTGTTTACCTTGACAAGAAGATTCTGAAAGTTGACCCGTTCCAGGTTCTCGACCAGAAGGGTGTTGGCCGTCTCATCAAGTTCGCTGTGAAGGAAGGTCGCGAGGTTCGTCCTGACCTCCGTTGCGGTATCTGTGGTGAGCATGGTGGTGAGCCCAGCTCAGTTAAGTTCTGCGCTAAGATAGGCATGAACTATGCATCATGCTCTCCGTTTAGAGTGCCCATTGCCCGTCTTGCTGCCGCGCAGGCTGCTGTTGAGGAGTAAAAGAAAACATCTGATAATGAATGAGTTGGGTGTAACTCTCTTAAAAATAGGAGGTTATATCCAACTTTTTTATAACATTCTTTACATGATAATTATGTATTATTTAGGCAAATGTTAAGAGTATGTTTAGAACTTTTCAAGGGGATGTTAAGAGCAAGTTAAGAATAAGTTTAGAAATTTAAATATGGCCACATTTAAAATTGTAGTACAGAAGCAAAGGACAGACGGCTATTGGCCCGTCTATATTCGTGTTGTCCATAATAGAAAACCATTCTTTATGAAAACAAATAAAATGGTAGATAATAAAGGACTCGTGAAAAGCACGAATGAGATTAAAGACCCCTATGTAAGAAAAGCTTGTGACATGCTTATCACCAATTATATTGAACGGCTGAATAAGGTTGACACAAAGACATGGACAGTACAAGAAGTTGTCCAGTTCCTGAAGGAAGGAACATCAGACGTATGCTTTTCTGACTATGCACGTCAGTATCAAGCAAGAATGATAGCAGATGGACATGCTCGTAATGCCAGGACTTATGAACTGGCATACCAACATATGGAACGCTATGCTGGTACAACAAAAGTGATGTTCTCACATCTGACATCTGGATTTATCAATGGATGGATAAAGTCTCTGTCATCAACAGCCAGGGCAAAGGAACAATACCCTGTCTGTGTGCGACAGATATTCAAACAAGCCCTGTTGGATTACAATGACTATGATACGGGTTTGCTCAGAATAACAACAAACCCATGGCCAAAGGTGAAAATCCCGAAGTGTGATACACCAAGGCAAAGAGCAATCACAATGGAAGAATGCAGAGCTTTCTTCACAGCGCCACTACCAGAGAGTGATAGAAAATTTCCTCTGTCGGAACTTGGAAGGGACGTGGCCATGATGATACTATGCCTTGCTGGTATAAATACAGTGGATCTCTTCTACCTCGAAAAGAAAAACTATAATAACGGCATCATATCATATGAGCGACGTAAAACGCGTACGGCAAGAACAGACAAAGCCTACTTTGAAATAAGAGTACCCAATATCTTAAACGACATCATCGAAAAATATCTCGATAAAACCGACTCTCCCTATTTGTTAAACTTCCATAAGCGTTTGTCATCGTATGACAGCTTCAATGCCAATGTCAATGTTGGCATAAGGCAAATTTGCGAAAAGGTTCTCGGAATAGAACACGGTAAAAGCTATAGTGCATACACATTCCGACATACCTGGGCAACAGTAGCCCAAAACGAATGTGGAGCATCACTTGCTGAAGTGGATTTTGGACTCAATCACGCCCACAAAACAAAGATGGCACGTATTTACGTAAAAATAGACTTTACTCCTGCTTGGGTGCTTAACGAAAAAGTTATAGAAAAGATTTTCTTCACTGACGACAAATCGTCAGCCAACCAAAATGATGAACCGGAAAGCGAATTCTTCCGCTTTTCTGCAAAGCAGCTTGTAAAGGGAACGTTATATTTCAAAGGGCGCATATTGAACACGATAGAAGATGTGGGATTCAATAATATAGAAGAAGTCATCAACGCATTGATGAAAAAGCTTCCTGACACCATACCACCGCGCTCAATGGTGCAAATACGTATAGAGAACATAGACAAACAACAAAAGAAAGACTACATAAGAATGGTAAGATAACTATCTTAACAATACAGAACGGAACACAACAACAAGACTGTTGATGTATGTACTTCCGTCGTAACGTAGCTGATGTCTGAGTTGCCAGGACTTACATCCTATATCTGCATCCGTGAACTTACGATAGACACCGCTGACACTACCAAAATAGTAGTTCTTGTGACCATGTAGAAAATGTACATGGATAACTTTAATATGTCTTTTCTTAGAATCCATAAATCAATTTTTATTCAAAATTACCAAATAGCACCTATATTAACAAATATATTAACTTCATTTAAAGAAAAATAATAAGTCTATCACCGTCAAATACTCACTCGCGGCACGACTACATTGACGGACATGTCCCACTCCTGGCAGCTGCTAATGTTCCATCCCTGCTCATCCCCGGCAGCTCATGGAGCTTGGGGTACCAGCCTGGATGACACGTCAGCTGCTTTGGTCGCCGTCAGATGTCTGTCAGTGTGGCCCCTGTCTCGCCAGTTTATCCATCAGATAGCATTTAAAACTACCGCTACATCCTACTCCTCCATTGGCTCTTGGTCTGCCCTGAAAGTTCATGAATATCTCTCTTCGGGGGTTCCTGCTCGACGGAAACTATTCTGACCTGTAAACGTAGAATAACGTTGCGTCCTGATAGCGGACAGTGCTCTACTCTGTTAAGGGAGAATGTGCCTGATGATAGTCACACACACCCTGAACAGCGGTTCAAACATCTTCATTCTTTGATGTCTGCACCACCGCATAGCATTGTCTGCTGGCTGTAACATCACACTCCTTATTGCAGGTCTGAATGGTAATCCTGTTTGTTCCCCTACCTTGCGAGATGTCAAAGGGCTTTCCTGGCAGAATCCATTGGTGACAGTCAGATGCAGCTATGTAAAACAATCCGTCGTACCAACGGCAACAGCACGATGAGTAGCGTCTTTTCTGGATTATCTTCGTCCACTCGTGTGTCATTTCCACCGATAACGGTGCATAACGCTTTCAGCGAGCCGTTTTTCCCTTGCAAAATTAGCGAGGCCCGTAGCCATACCAAGAACCGCAAGCTATTCCGGGATAAATTATGCGGCAGCCTTCCACAGATTGTGCCAATCTGGGTATTCCACAAAATTTCTCGCAGAATTTCTTGGCGAAGGCCACTTGGTGAGCCTCACTCTTGAAAAAGCAAGGAAAAAGACTCAAAGCGATATGCAGTCGATGACGACTGGAAATAAAAAAAACACACGGCTG
>JAFPWS010000072.1 GCA_017412705.1 Prevotella sp. | reverse complement strand
ACAAGGACATTGAAGCCTACAAGCTACGAAAGCAAATAGAGAGCCTGCCGCCCGAAGAGCAGCGCAAACGAAACAATGTCGAGGCGGCCATGTTCCAATATAGTTTCCACACGCGCAACGGCAAGACCCGCTACAGGGGCTTGCTCAAGCACCGTATCCATGCATACAGCAGATGCATGTGGATGAACCTCCGAAGGATGGTAATATTCCAGATTTCAACATTTCAAAGACCGATATTTGCCCTTTTCAGGCCTCTCAGAGGGGCATTTGGCTGCATTGCGATAATTTTTGAGAATATTTTCACAGGATCAGACTTTTGCCGTGTATCACCCAGAATGGTCGCATAAGCCAGAATTGATCTCAAAAACACCACTTTTTCAGGTGGACTCATTCATTAATAATCTTCAAGGAATTAGTTTTGGGGGCAAAGATATGAATAAAAACAAAAAGAAACGCTCAAACCACCAAAAATCGACTACCATTTCGCGAAATGGGAGTAGATTGAACAGAATGTGAGTCCTTTTGGGGGCGTATTTCCTTCAATATTCCGACTTTCTGATAAATCTCTTGATGCGCTCGACGACGATTAATATCCTAAACGATGTGGTCAGATGATAGTACAATTATAGCAAATAAATAAAAGAATAATCCTTTTTTGTCTTTTATAAAAGATAAAATTACTATCTTTGCAGAAAATTTCTTCCATAAAAGATAAAAAAGGAGCGTATGAGTGCAATTCTTAGACATAGTTATCTGGAGAAGATTGAGCGTTATCTCGGCAAGGACACCATCATCATCCTGACGGGACAGCGACGTATTGGCAAGAGCTACATCCTACGTCTGTTCAGAGACAAACTAAGCAAGGATGCCGGGGCAAATTTAATCTTCATCGACAAGGAGAAGCATGAGTTTGACGGCATCAAGACCTATCAGGACTTGAATGCCTACATTGACGAACGACGCAACAAGGCAAAGACTAATTACATTCTTGTTGACGAAATCCAGGAAATAGAGGAATTCGAAAAGAGTGTGCGTAGCTATTACGAAGAGCCTGACATCGAGATTGTTGTTACAGGCTCGAACTCGAAAATGTTGAGTAGCGACCTGAGCACCCTTATTGGAGGGCGCTATAAGGAAATCTACATCCAAGCACTGAGCTACGAGGAATTTATGCTGTTCCATCAGCTCCCGGACTCCGATGACACATTGGCCAAATATATTCAGTTTGGCGGTCTGCCCGGATTGTTGAAGATGGGACTCGACGAGCAGGATGCGCGGGAGTATCAGTTGGATGTCTATCACACAGTGCTGCTGAAGGATGTGATTATGAGGAACAACATCCGCAATGTGCCGTTCCTCGATAACCTCGTGCGTTTTCTGGCCGACAATACAGGAAAGATCATTTCTGCCAACAGTATCGCCAGGTACATGAAGTCGCAAGGCGACAATGTGACTTCTACGGCCATCATCAACTACACCAAGTTCCTCTGCGATGCCTATCTGATTCATAAGGTGAACCGTTACGACATTCACGGCAAGAAACTGTTTGAAAGTAACGACAAGTTCTATTTCGAGGACAACGGTCTGCGCAATACGCTGGCTGGCGGTTCTCGCGAGGGTGACATTGAGAAGGTGATTGAGAATATCATCTACAATCACCTGATACGTCTCGGCTATGAAGTAACCGTCGGACAACTTCAGGCAGGCGAGATTGACTTTGTGTGCATGAAGCCCAAAGGACAGAGGGTGTATGTCCAGGCATCGTACATCATTGCCGACAATGCGACAAGGGAGCGTGAGTTTGGCAATCTGAAGACCATCAAAGACAACTATCCCAAATATGTCATCTCAATGACTCCACTGGTCAGCCGCCAGGACTCAGACGGCATTACCCACCTCCACTTAAGACGCTTCCTAACCAAGGGACTGGAGTAATACATCGGGCGAACCGATTGAAACTACTCACGCTCGGAAGACGAAGCGAGCTTCGTCTTCGCTCACTTAAACGTAGCCTTGCCCTGCAGGCGAGGCTACTCACGCTCGGCAGACGAGGCGAGCTTCGTCTTCGCTCACTTAAACGTAGCCTTGCCCTGCAGGCGAGGCTACTCACGCTCGGCAGACGAGGCGAGCTTCGTCTTCTCTCACTTAAACGTAGCCTTGGGTGACTGGCCGGTGACGGCCTTGAAGGTGCGGTAGAAAGTGGTCTCGCTGGTGAACCCCGACTTGGTCATGACGGTAGAAAGTTTCATGTCGGGATTGTCGGCGAGGAGCTGCTGCGCATAGCGAACACGGTATTCAGCTATGAGCTGTGCAAAGGTGCAGTTGCGCTGGCTGCCGATGCAGTCGGAAATGGCAGTCACACTGACACCCAGCTCGGCAGCAATGTCTGACAGTTTGAGGCGCGGTGTCAGGTATTGCTCGTCGCGCTCTATCACCTCGCAGATGCGCTGCATCAGTTCTTCGTCGGATGTGTTATTTGTTTCGTAAAGATGATGGCCTTTTCCCTGCCGTGACTTCTTCTTATATATAATAAGGAACGCAAGGAGGACAACGACTGCAAAGCTCACCAGCCACCACCATAGCGCACTGGCTGACACTCCACCGGCAATGGCAGTCGCGGTGTCGTCTTGCTGTCCTAAGGGGATGAGCCATGCCGACGCCGTAGGGGTGAAGTTGTCGGAATCGTAGTCGGTTTTCGAGCTGCCGCCAACGATGGCCAGATGGCCCTGAGGTGTCAGCGCTGGGACATAGAAGCCACAGTCGGAAAGCGGGTCGGTATAGTAGACGGTCAGGGGGGGCAGGGCGCCCAGTGTAGCCGATGCTGACCACGTAGAGCCGCTTGTCCTTGTCGACACCGCAGAGATAGGCCTGCTGCGCCTCTCGGTCGGCCACGAGATAGCCTACGTCATAGAAGATGGGACTGCCAAACCGACTCATCATCGGGATGGGGCAGACCGTCGGCAGCAGCGTAAAGACGGTGTCCTCCACCAGTACGACAGCCATCTGTCCTGCTGGCTGGCCCCTCTGTTCGGGTTTGTCGTGTGTGCGCTTAAAGCCCCTCACGGCCATCAGGTTAGCATATCGCCCCTGTGCCTCGTCGCCAATGAAACCGATATCTGCCGTTGTCGGAGCGTTGTATGTCAGTGGCTTCCACTGCTGCAGCAGGGGCACGGTGAACGGTTCTCCCTTCAGGCGGTCGACGACAAGGGTGTCGGCAAGGTGGTCGTAGGTGTCACGGTCGCCCACGATGAGGACGTCGCCCTGCGACGTTCGGAACAGCAGGGGAACGACACGCCCCACGGTGACGGGCTTGACAGGGGTAAAGGACTTCCGGCCGTCAAACATCTCAACGCCATCGTCGGCATACCAGTTGCCCGTGATGACAACCCGTCCGCTGTCCAGCTCCAAAGCCGATGCCAGCGTCCGCTTCTGGCTCAGACAGCCAAAGCCTGTGAACGAGTGGTTTGCCGGGTCGTACATCTCCACGCCGAACGACTGGCCCACACCCATATCCTCCTTACTGCCTCCAGCCAAGAAGACCTGTCCGGAACGTAACACCAGTGTCGTACCGTGATCGTGGGTATAGGTCATCGGTAGCTGATGCCACTCGCCATCGCTCAGATATTCTGCCGTGGCGGTAGGTACGAAGCCTTTGGTATGGCCTCCCGCCACCGTCAGTTCACCATTGGCACAGAACACTGCATGTCCCTCGCGGGGCGTGTTCAAATCGGGAAGACGCTCAGGCGTGATGTGTACCCATGGACAGGTACTACCCCCCCAGTCGGCAGGGCTGGCACACCAACAGAAGTCGCAAGGAGCAGGAGTATGAGTCTCTTCAGCATGGTCGTTTTCTTTTTATAGATGCAAAGGTATAAAAATTCCTCAGTTAACTCACTATTCCTACAGAAAAAAAGCCCTTAAAGCAAAAATTGCCTTAAGGACTTTTATTTGAAGTAATTCTTTACTTATACTAAGTCGGCGCGGCCCTTAACCTCCTCGAGCACAGCCTTAGCCAGAGCTGAAGACAGAGGAGCGTGGTGATCGTACTCCATAGAGCTGGTAGCACGACCGGAGGTGATGGTACGCAGGGCGGTTACATAACCGAACATCTCGGACAGGGGAACCTGGGCCTTGACAACACGGGCACCGCTGCGGGCCTCTTCCATACCCTCTACCTGGCCACGACGCTTGTTCAAGTCGCCGATGACGTCACCCATGTTCTCCTCAGGTGTTACCACCTCGAGCTTCATGATGGGCTCCATCAGTACGGGCTTAGCTTGGGCGCAAACTGCCTTGTAAGCCATCTGGGCAGCAATCTCGAACGAGAGCTGGTCAGAGTCAACGGGGTGGAACGAACCATCCACAACGACTACCTTCAGCGAGTCAACGGGATAGCCACCGAGAATACCATTCTTCATGGCAGCCTCGAAGCCCTTCTGGATAGAGGGGATGAACTCCTTAGGAATGTTACCACCCTTCACCTCGTTGACAAACTGCAGGCCACCATTCTCCTTGATATCCCAATCGTCGTCCACAGGACCGACGTTAACAATGATATCAGCGAACTTACCGCGACCACCCGACTGCTTCTTGTAAACCTCACGGTAACCCATGACAGTCTTGGTGATAGCCTCCTTATAGTTAACCTGAGGCTTGCCCTGATTACACTCTACCTTGAACTCGCGCTTCAGACGGTCGATGATGATATCGAGGTGAAGCTCACCCATACCTGAGATGATGGTCTGACCACTCTGCTCGTCAGTACGTACGGTGAATGTCGGGTCTTCCTCAGCCAGCTTAGCCAGACCGTTGTCCAGCTTGGCAACGTCTGCCTGTGACTTAGGCTCGACAGCGATAGAGATTACGGTGTCGGGGAAGGTCATAGACTCCAGCACGATGGGCTTATCCTCGTCGCAGAGAGTATCGCCAGTACGGATATCCTTGAAACCTACACCTGCACCGATGTCACCAGCGTCGATAGACTCCATGGGGATTTCCTTGTTTGAGTTCATCTGGAACAGACGGCTGATACGCTCCTTCTTGCCGGAACGGGGATTGAAGACGTAAGAACCAGCCTTCACGCTACCTGAGTAGACGCGGAAGAATACCAGACGGCCCATGTAGGGGTCAGTGGCAATCTTAAAGGCCAGAGCCGAAGTAGGCTCGGTCTCGCTGGGCTTGCGGCCCTCTTCCTCATCGGTGTTGGGGTTGGTACCCATCACCATCTCCACATCAACGGGAGCAGGCAGGAAAGCGCAAACATAGTCGAGCAGGGGCTGAACACCCTTGTTCTTATACGAAGAACCGCAGATCATCGGAGTGCAGGCCATTGAGATGGTACCCTTGCGGATAGCAGCCATAATCTCGTCCTCAGTGATTGAGTTGGGATCGTCGAAGTACTTCTCCATCAGAGCCTCGTCATACTCAGCGGCTGCTTCGAGCAGCTTGTTACGCCACTCGTCGCACTCGTCCTGCAAGTCGGCGGGGATGGGCTCGATGTCGTACTCAGCACCCATGGTCTCGTCGTGCCACAGGATAGCCTTCATCTTGATGAGGTCTACCACACCCTTGAAGTTCTCCTCAGCACCGATGGGTACCTGGATGACAACGGGGTTGGCACCCAGAATGTCGCGCATCTGCTGAACAGTCTCGAAGAAGTCAGCACCAGAGCGGTCCATCTTGTTCACATAACCAATACGAGGAACATTATACTTGTCAGCCTGACGCCATACAGTCTCAGACTGAGGCTGGACGCCGTCAGCTGCAGAATAGGTAGCTACGGCTCCGTCGAGCACACGCAGTGAACGCTCCACCTCAGCGGTGAAGTCAACGTGTCCCGGAGTGTCAATCAGGTTAATCTTGTACTGCTTACCCTGCCAGGTCCAGTTACAGGTGGTAGCGGCAGAGGTAATAGTGATACCACGCTCCTGCTCCTGGGCCATCCAGTCCATGGTAGCGGCACCATCGTGCACCTCACCAATCTTGTGCGTCTTACCTGTGTAGAACAGGATACGCTCAGAAGTGGTGGTCTTACCGGCATCGATGTGAGCCATGATACCAATATTGCGGGTCAAATGTAAATCGCGGTTTGCCATTTCTTTTCCTTAATATCTTTTTACCTTTATGAATTAGAATCTGAAGTGAGCGAATGCACGGTTAGCCTCAGCCATACGGTGCATGTCCTCCTTACGCTTGAAGGCACCACCCTGATTGTTGAAAGCGTCCATAATCTCAGCAGCCAGCTTGTCAGCCATTGACTTACCACTGCGCTTACGGGCAAATGAAATCATGTTCTTCATCGAGATGCTCTCCTTACGGTCGGGGCGAATCTCGGTAGGAACCTGGAACGTAGCACCACCAATACGGCGGCTCTTTACCTCCACCTGAGGGGTAATGTTGTCCAGAGCCTGCTTCCAGATTTCCAGAGCAGACTTCTCCTCGTTCTGCATCTTAGCCTTGACAGCCTCGAGTGCATTGTAGAAAATCTCGTACGAGATGGACTTCTTGCCATCGTACATCAGGTGGTTCACAAACTTCGACACTTTCTTGTCGTTGAAGACTGGATCGGGAAGGATCACTCTCTTCTTTGGTTTTGCTTTTCTCATTTTTGTTTTTTGAATTAATTTTGTCTGCGTGGGGCTGTTCTTTTTCGTTCTTCAACGCTCTCACATGAGCATTTACTCAACCTGTCTATAACAATTCTCCAGCAAAAACGTTAATTTCTTTTTCTTTAAGTCCTCTCGGCTTACTAATCTTCTCCGATTATTACTTCTTGGCCTTAGGACGCTTAGCACCGTACTTAGAGCGACGCTGAGTGCGGCTTGCAACACCGGCAGTATCCAACGTACCGCGAACAATGTGATAACGTACACCGGGAAGGTCCTTTACACGACCGCCACGAACCAGCACGATGCTGTGCTCCTGCAAGTTGTGACCCTCTCCGGGAATGTAACTGTTGACTTCCTTCTGGTTAGTCAAGCGAACACGGGCTACCTTACGCATAGCCGAATTAGGCTTCTTAGGAGTCGTTGTGTAGACACGAACACAAACGCCACGACGCTGAGGACATGCGTCCAGCGCGGGCGACTTGCTCTTGTCAACGAGCACCTTTCTGCCTTTTCTTACCAATTGTGAAATTGTAGGCATAATACTTTTTGTTTTTTAATTTTGTTTATATATTATTTTGTTCAAAGTCAATCAGTTACACCTTCTGCTCTTTAGCAGAAAGGCGTTTCGGGCTGCAAAGGTACAAACTTTTCCTCAATTCACCTAATATATATGAAACAAAAAGACGCTTACCTAATGTTTTTTAACATTAAATAAGCGTTTTAAGGATTATTAACCGCACTTTACGCCTCTCCTTTGCCTACAGGGAAGGGCGCAATGGTGCGCGATTCCTGGTTGGGAATCTTAATCTGACCGAACTCGCGCTCGTAGCGGACTATGTTCTCCTGCAGTGCTCCCAACAGCCGCTTGGCATGCTCTGGAGCCAGAATGACACGGCTCTTTACCTGTGCCTTGGGTACACCAGGCAACACCCTGGCGAAGTCAACCACAAAGTCACTGCTCGAGTGCGTGATAATGGCGAAGTTAGCATATTCTCCCTGTGCCACGTCCTGTGGCAGTTCTATTTGCAGTTGTCCCTGCTTGTTCTCGTTTTCGTTCATACTTACACCTTTTATTAAATTAATGTGTGCAAAGGTAGCAAAAATTATCGAATAAATGTCCCCCTCATCTGTTAAATAATTCAATGAGAAGAAGAAATTCGCACAACATAAAAGTATAGTTGAACATATTTCTGTACCTTTATAAAGACTACATATAACCATATAACCCAACGGGCCTCAAAGGCCCATCAGCAAAGGGCTGGGCGTGGGTTATATGTATCCAGCCACATATAACCCAGATATAACCTACATATAACCCTTACTGATGTCTGCCAGGTTATAGGCGGGTTACATGTGGGTTATATCTCCAAAGAACATATAACCTGCCTGAAACCCTTTTGCCATCAGTGTTTGAAGGGTGTTGGGTTATATGGTTATATGTTTTTGGAAAAGAGATGGAGAAGGGGAATCGTATTACGACTGAAGGTGCTTTAGTCGTAATGTAAGCACCCTTTACATTACGAGTAAGCAGGGGTTTGTCGGTGGGTAAAAAGAATCGAGGCATGCACCTTGTACGGTGCATGCCTCGATGGACGTTACAGGCGATATAGGATTAGTCGATGACTGTCTCCTCAGCGAAGTCGAGCACATTCTTGCGGTTGGCCTGCATGCGCTCATACTCCTCCTTGGAGCCTACGATAATCTTGTCAAACTCGCGCAGACCGGTACCGGCGGGAATGAGGTGTCCGGAAATGACGTTCTCCTTCATACCCTCCAGATGGTCTTCCTTACCGCGGATAGCGGCTTCGTTGAGCACTTTGGTGGTCTCCTGGAACGATGCGGCCGACATGAACGACTTGGTCTGCAGTGCTGCACGGGTAATACCCTGCAGTATCTGTGTCGAGGTAGCGGGCACGGCATCGCGCACCTGTACAATCTTCATATCGCGGCGTTTCAGGCTTGAGTTCTCGTCGCGCAGCTTGCGGGCTGTCACAATCTGTCCCTTCTGCATGTTCTCGGAGTCGCCGGCGTCGATGACTACCTTCTTACCCCAGATGCGGTCGTTCTCCTCAGCGAAGTCGAGTTTGTCGACAATCTCCTGCTCGAGGAATGCAGTATCGCCGGGGTCGTTGATTTGTACCTTGCGCATCATCTGACGGACGATAATCTCGAAGTGTTTGTCGTTGATCTTCACGCCCTGCAGACGATAGACGTCCTGTACCTCGTTGACGATGTACTCCTGCACAGCCGTGGGACCCTTGATGGCCAGAATGTCGGCAGGTGTGATGACACCGTCGGACAGCGGTGTACCGGCACGCACGGCGTCGTGCTCCTGTACCAGGATCTGCTTAGACAGCGATACCAGATACTTACGCTGCTCGCCAGTCTTCGAGGTGACGATGATCTCACGGTTACCACGCTTTACCTTACCCATGGTGACCTCACCGTCGATTTCGGATACGATAGCGGGGTTCGACGGGTTGCGAGCCTCGAAGAGCTCGGTAACACGAGGCAGACCACCGGTGATATCACCACCCTTGGCTGCAGCACGCGGAATCTTGACGAGGGTCTCACCGGTCTTGACGGTCTGTCCGTCCTCAACAACGATGTGACCACCCACAGGGAAGCTGTATGTTCCAACGACATCACCATCAGCACCAATAATATCACAGGTAGGAACCTTTGTACGGTCGCGAGACTCAGTGACTATCTTCTCGGTCAGACCGGTGGTCTCATCGGTCTCAGCACGGAAGGTGATACCCTCAATGACATCATGGAACTTCAGCGTACCGGCGTACTCAGTTACGATGACGGCATTGAACGGATCCCACTGGGCTATCTTGTCGCCCTTCTTCACCACATCGCCATTCTTGAAGTAGAGTGACGAACCGTAAGGAACGTTGACGGTAGAGAGCACAATCTTGGTATTGATGTCGACGAAGCGGGCCTCACCAAGACGGCTGACCACCATCTCGCAGTCGCGGCCTTCCTCGTTGAACGGAACGGTACGAACCTCTTCGAGTTCAATCTTCGAGTTGTTCTTGGCCACAATGCTGGCATTGGCTGCTGCGTTGGCAGCGACACCACCGGCGTGGAACGTACGGAGCGTCAGCTGTGTACCCGGCTCACCGATAGCCTGTGCAGCGATGACACCGACGGCTTCGCCCTTCTGCACCATCTTACGGGTAGCGAGGTTACGGCCGTAGCACTTCATGCAGACACCATGCCTCGACTCACAGGTGAGGACGGAACGAATCTCGACCGACTCGATGGGTGATTCCTCGATGGCCTGGGCTACAGGCTCGGTAATCTCCTCGCCGGCAGCCACTATCAGCTCGCCGGTTGACGGATGGATGATGTCGTGCACAGAGACACGTCCGAGGATACGCTCGTAGAGCGTAGAGATGACCTCGTCGCCGTTCTTCAGGGCTGTGCAGACCAGTCCGCGCAGCGTACCGCAGTCTTCCTCGTTGATAATCACATCGTGCGACACGTCGACAAGACGACGGGTCAGGTAACCGGCGTCGGCGGTCTTCATGGCGGTGTCGGCCAGACCCTTACGGGCACCGTGGGTAGAGATGAAGTACTCCAGCACGGACATACCCTCCTTGAAGTTCGACAGAATGGGGTTCTCAATAATCTGTGCACCCTCGGCACCTGCCTTCTGGGGCTTGGCCATCAGACCACGCATACCGGAGAGCTGACGAATCTGGTCCTTAGAACCACGGGCACCGGAGTCGAGCATCATGAATACGGCATTGAAGCCCTGGTCGGCCTCGGTCATCTCCTTCATCAGCACATTGCCGAGGTCATTATTAATATGTGTCCAGGTATCGATGACCTGGTTGTAACGCTCGTTGTCGGTGATGAAACCCATGTTGTAGTTCTCGGTAATCTGCTGCACCTCGGCATTACCCTTCTCCACCAGGTCTTTCTTGGACTCCGGGATGATGATGTCGTCAAGGTTGAACGACAGACCAGCCTCATAGGCCATGCGGTAACCCAGGTTCTTGATACCGTCGAGGAACTCACAAGCCTCAGCGAAACCTACGTTTTTGATGACGTCGGCAATGATGTCGCGCAGTGATTTCTTGGAGATAATCTTATTGACATAGCCTACTTCCTTCGGGATGATGCCATTCACGATGACACGACCTACAGAGGTCTCTACCATACGCTTCCGGGGCTTGCCGTCGACCAAGTCGTCGACCACCACCTTTACCTGAGCGTGGAGGTCGCACTTGCCCTCGTTGTGGGCAATGATAGCCTCCTCAGGACCGTAGAATGTCAGGCCCTCGCCCTTTGCTCCCGGGCGAATCTTTGAGATATAGTAGAGTCCGAGCACCATATCCTGTGAAGGCACGGTGATAGGAGCACCATTGGCCGGGTTCAGGATGTTGTGGCTCTGCAGCATCAGAATCTGTGCCTCGAGGATAGCCTCGTTAGACAGTGGGAGGTGGACAGCCATCTGGTCGCCGTCGAAGTCGGCATTGAAAGCCGTACATGCCAACGGGTGCAGCTGGATGGCCTTACCCTCGATGAGCTTCGGCTGGAAGGCCTGGATACCCAGACGGTGCAGCGTCGGTGCACGGTTCAGCAGTACGGGGTGACCCTTCATCACGTTCTCCAGGATGTCCCAGATGACAGGCTCGCGACGGTCGACAATCTTCTTGGCCGACTTCACGGTCTTGACGATGCCGCGCTCAATGAGCTTGCGGATGATGAACGGCTTATATAGCTCTGCAGCCATCAGCTTAGGCAGACCGCACTCACCCATCTTCAGCTCAGGACCTACCACGATGACCGAACGTGCCGAGTAGTCAACGCGCTTACCGAGCAGATTCTGACGGAAGCGGCCCTGCTTACCCTTCAGCGAGTCAGACAGTGACTTCAGCGGACGGTTAGAGTCGCTCTTGACGGCACTTGACTTGCGGCTGTTGTCGAACAGCGAGTCGACAGCCTCCTGCAGCATACGCTTCTCGTTGCGCAGAATGACCTCGGGAGCATGAATCTCGATGAGGCGCTTCAGACGGTTGTTACGGATGATGACACGACGATAGAGGTCGTTCAAGTCGGAAGTGGCAAAACGTCCACCATCCAGAGGAACCAGCGGGCGCAGCTCAGGAGGTGTTACGGGAATGATCTTCATGATCATCCACTCGGGACGGTTGATGCCTTTCTCCACACTCGTGCGGAAAGCCTCTACCACCTGCAGACGCTTCAGCGCCTCGTTCTTACGCTGTACGGAAGAGTCGCTGTTGGCACGGTCGCGCAGCTCATAGCTCAGCGAGTCGAGGTCGAGGCGCAGCAGCAAGTCGTAGATAGCCTCGGCACCCATCTTGGCGATGAACTTATTGGGATCGCTGTCGTCCAGGTAGTCATTATTCTCTGAGATATAGTTATCGAGGATGTCATTATACTCCTCCTCTGACAACAGGTCGAACATCTGTGAGCCCAGAGCAGGGTTTCCCTCGCCGTCTTTCTTGCCAGCCATAGCACCTGGCTGGATGACAACGTAGCGCTCATAGTAGATGACAGCATCGAGCTTCTTGGTAGGCAGACCCAGCAGATAACCAATCTTGTTGGGCAGGCTACGGAAGTACCAGATGTGGGCTACGGGAACTACCAGCTCGATATGTCCCGTGCGCTCACGGCGTACCTTCTTCTCTGTCACCTCTACACCGCAGCGGTCGCAGACGATGCCCTTGTAGCGGATACGCTTGTACTTGCCGCAGGCACACTCGTAGTCCTTGGTAGGACCGAAGATACGCTCGCAGAACAAACCATCACGCTCGGGCTTATAGGTACGATAGTTAATGGTCTCAGGCTTGGTAACCTCACCATACGAGCTCTCGAGGATTTCCTCTGGTGAAGCCAGTCCGATGGTAATCTTGGTGAAATTACTCTTTATCTTTGATTCTTTCTTGAAAGCCATATTTCGATATAACTCTTAATTCTTAACTCTTGATTCTTATCTCTACTTAGTCCATCTTGATGCTGAGACCAAGACCCTTCAGCTCATGCAGCAACACGTTCAGTGACTCGGGGATGCCGGGGGTAGGCATAGGCTCACCCTTGACAATAGCCTCGTAAGCCTTTGAACGGCCTACCACATCATCAGACTTGATGGTCAGGATCTCCTGCAGCACGTGGCTGGCACCGAATGCCTCCAGGGCCCAAACCTCCATCTCACCAAAACGCTGACCACCGAACTGTGCCTTACCACCAAGTGGCTGCTGGGTAATCAGAGAGTACGGACCGATGCTACGAGCGTGCATCTTGTCCTCTACCATGTGACCGAGTTTGAGGAAGTAGGTGATACCTACCGTTGCGGGCTGGTCGAACTTCTCACCGGTCTCACCATCGTACAGGTGGGTAGAGCAGAGGCGAGGCAGGCCAGCCTTGTCAGTCCACTCAGCGAGGTCTTCCAGCTTAGCACCGTCGAAGATAGGAGTAGCGAACTTGACACCAAGACGCTTACCGGCAGCACCGAGGATAGCCTCGAAAATCTGACCCAGGTTCATACGTGAAGGCACACCCAGCGGGTTCAGTACCAAGTCGACAGGACGGCCATCCTCGAGGAACGGCATGTCCTCCTGACGTACTACCTTAGAGACGATACCCTTGTTACCGTGACGACCGGCCAACTTATCGCCGACACCAATCTTACGCTTCTTAGCCACGTAGACCTTAGCCATCTGCAGGATGCCTGAGGGCAGCTCGTCACCAATGGTGATGGCGAACTTCTTACGCTTGTTCTCGGCATCGAGCAGCTTGAACTTCTTCATATAGTTGATGATCAGCTGGGCAATGAGCTCGTTCTTGTGCTCGTCGGCGGTCCAGTTGCTGATCTGGATATCACCATACTCCAGGTTGCGCAGGGCGGTCATTGTGAACTTGCTACCCTTCGAGATAATCTCGGCACCTGTATAGTCCTTCACACCATTGGAAATCTTGCCCTTGGTCAGGATTGCCAGCTTCTCAATGAGGATATCCTTCAGGTCGGCAATCTTAGCCTCGTGCTCCTCGTCAATCTTGGCAAGGGTAATCTTATCCTGCTGCTTGTTCTGTCGGGTCTTGATGGCACGGGCAAAGAGCTTCTTGTCGATGATGACACCCGTCAGTGAAGGATTGGCCTTCAGAGAAGAGTCCTTCACGTCGCCGGCCTTGTCGCCAAAGATAGCACGGAGCAGCTTCTCCTCAGGAGAGGGATCGCTCTCACCCTTCGGTGAAATCTTACCAATCAGGATGTCGCCTGGCTCGACACGGGCACCGACGCGGATGACACCATTGTCGTCGAGGTCCTTGGTAGCCTCCTCACTGACGTTAGGAATATCAGAGGTGAACTCCTCGGCACCACGTTTGGTCTCACGGACATCGAGTGAATACTCGTCGACGTGGACAGAGGTGAGGATATCCTCACGGACGATGCGCTCGTTGAGCACGATGGCATCCTCGTAGTTATAACCCTTCCAAGGCATGTATGCCACGAGCAGGTTACGACCCAGTGCCAGCTCGCCGTTCTCAGTAGCATAGCCCTCAGTCAGGATGTCGCCCTTCTTCACACGCTGGCCTTTGTCACAGATAGGACGCAGGTCGATGGTCATGTTCTGGTTGGTACGGCGGAACTTAGGTATGCGGTATTCCTTCAGTGCTGGCTCGAAGCTGACGAACTCCTCGTCCTCAGTACGATCGTAGAGGATGCGGATGGTGGTAGCATCAACATAGTCGATGACACCATCGCCCTCAGCGGTAATCATGGTGCGAGAGTCCTCGCAAACCTGACGCTCGATACCAGTACCGACGATAGGAGCTTCGTTGTGCAACAGGGGTACTGCCTGGCGCATCATGTTCGAACCCATCAGTGCACGGTGAGCATCGTCGTGCTCCAGGAAGGGGATGAGTGATGCAGCGATAGAGGCTATCTGCTGCGGAGAGACGTCCATCAGGTCTACCTGTGCGGGAGGCACTACGGGGAAGTCGGCATCCTGGCGACACTTCACCACATTGCGGATGAAGGTACCGTCGTCGTTCAGCGGAGCATTACCCTGGCCTATCACGTGGTCTTCCTCCTCCTCGGCAGTCAGATAGACGATGTCGTCGTTATTCAGGTTGGCCACACCATTCTCCACCTTACGGTAAGGAGTCTCGATGAAACCGAGTTCATTAATCTTTGCATAGACACACAGTGACGAGATCAGACCGATGTTAGGGCCTTCAGGGCTCTCAATCGGGCAGAGACGGCCATAGTGTGTATAGTGTACGTCACGAACCTCGAAACCGGCACGCTCACGTGACAGACCGCCAGGACCCAGTGCAGAGAGACGACGCTTGTGGGTCACCTCGGCCAGCGGGTTGGTCTGGTCCATGAACTGTGACAGCGGGTTGGTACCGAAGAACGAGTTGATGACGCTTGAGATTGTCTTGGCATTAATCAGGTCTGTCGGGGTGAACACCTCGTTGTCGCGAACGTTCATTCGCTCACGGATGGTGCGGCTCATACGGGCCAGACCGATAGAGAACTGATTCGACAGCTGCTCACCAACGGTGCGGACACGACGGTTCGACAGGTGGTCGATATCGTCGACGGTAGCCTTCGAGTTAATCAGCTGGATGAGATACTTGATAATCTCAATGATATCTTCCTTGGTCAGCACACGGACATCCATCTCCGTGTTCAGACCCAGCTTCTTATTTATACGGTAACGGCCTACATCGCCCAGGTCGTAACGCTTGTCAGAGAAGAACAGGTTCTGGATGACCTCACGGGCACTGGCATCATCGGCAGGGTCTGCATTACGCAGCTGACGATAGATATAAAGCACGGCCTCCTTCTCTGAGTTAGACGGATCCTTGGCCAGCGTATTGAAGATGATAGAGTAGTCCTGGGCAACGGCCTCGTCCTTGTGTACCAAGATAGTAGAGGCACCACTCTCCAGGATGTCCATCATGTTGTCTTCAGTAATCTCTGTCTCGCGCTCCATGATCACCTCATTACGCTCGATAGATACTACCTCACCGGTATCCTCGTCTACGAAGTCCTCGTTCCAGCTCTTCAGCACACGGGCTGCAAGCTTCATTCCCACGACTTCCTTCAAGGCCTTCTTGTTGACCTTCACCTCCTCAGCGAGGTCAAAGATCTGCAGAATGTCCTTGTCCGTCTCGAAGCCAATGGCACGAAGCAGGGTGGTAACGGGCAACTTCTTCTTACGGTCGATGTAAGCATACATCACATTGTTGATATCGGTAGCGAACTCAATCCAGCTGCCCTTGAAAGGAATAATACGGGCACTGTAGAGCAGGGTACCATTGGCATGTACGCTCTGACCGAAGAATACACCGGGCGAACGGTGCAGCTGTGACACAACAACGCGCTCAGCACCATTGATGACAAACGTACCGTTAGCCGTCATGTAAGGAATGGGACCAAGGAAAACGTCCTGTATAGCCATGTCGAAATCCTCGTGATCAGGATCGGTGCAATAGAGCTTCAACTTAGCCTTCAAGGGTACGCTATAAGTCAACCCACGCTCCAGACACTCGTCGATGGTGTAGCGAGGCGGGTCGATATAGTAATCCAAGAACTCAAGAACGAAATTATTACGCGTGTCGGTGATAGGGAAGTTCTCGGCGAACACCTTATACAAACCGTCGTTCTTGCGTTCCTCAGGCGGAGTGTCCAACTGTAGGAAGTCTCTGAAAGACTTTAACTGCACATCGAGGAAATCCGGAAACGGCATCGGATTCTTGACGCTGCCAAAGCTTACTCTTTTTTCTGCTTTCTTAATTGCCATTATGATACTTTGTTTGTTGTTAAAGACAAAGAAAAGGTTAAGAACCTCCTACTGGGAAGTCCTTAACCAATTAAATTATTGTATTGTACTGAATTACTTCAGCTCAACTACGGCACCAGCCTCTTCGATAGCCTTCTTCAGGTTCTCAGCCTCGTCCTTAGACAGACCTTCCTTCAGAGTAGAAGGAGCACCGTCTACGAGATCCTTAGCTTCCTTCAGGCCGAGACCGCAAGCTTCCTTAACGGCCTTAACAACCTGCAGCTTAGCTGCACCTACTTCCTTCAGAACTACGTCGAAAGAAGTCTTCTCCTCAGCAGCGGCAGCCTCGCCACCAGCAGCAGGACCAGCAGCAACAGCAACAGCGGCTGCAGCGGGCTCAATTCCATACTCGTCCTTCAGGACTGTTGCCAACTCTTGTACTTCTTTTACTGTGAGGTTAACCAACTCCTCAGCAATAGCTTTAATATCTGCCATTTTATTTAAAATTTTAATTGTTTTTTAATGTTAATGTTTGTATTCTCTCTTCGCTTATTTATTACGCTCAGCGATAGCGTCAAGCAGTCCATGAATCTTGCCACCAGCATTCAGGCCAGAGACAACAGTCTTGATAGGAGACTGCAGCAGAGCCACAACGTCGGCGATAAGTTCGTTCTTGCTCTTGATAGATACGAGTTCCTCAAGTCTGTCAGCACCTACGAAGAAGCCCTCCTCTGCATAAGCAGCCTTCAGGGCGGGGATGCCTTCCTTCTTGTATTCCTTGAGAAGCTTCGCGGGAACATTGGCTGTCTGTGTGAACATCACAGCGGTGCTGCCCTTCAAGCTATCATAGAGCGGTTCGAAATCAATATCAGAGGCCTCGAAAGCCTTGTGGAGAAGAGTATTCTTCACAACGACCATCTTGATCTCGTTCTTGAAGCACTTGCGACGAAGGTTGCTCGTCTGCTCCGCATTCAGTCCGGCAATGTCAACCAGATAGAAGTGGGGATACTCTTTGAGCTTCTGTCCAAGTTCTACTACGATAGTATCTTTTAATTCCTTTTTCATTTTACTAAACTTTTACGAGTTATTCAACTGATTTAGGATCTACCTTGATACCAGCGCTCATGGTGCTGGAGATAAAGATACTCTTCATGTATGTACCCTTGGCAGCAGCCGGCTTCAGCTTGATAATAGTCTGCAGGAACTCCTTGGCGTTTCCGTAGATCTGCTCCGGAGTGAAGGTCACTTTACCGATAGAGGCGTGGACGATACCAGCCTTGTCTACCTTAAAGTCAATCTTACCCTGCTTAACTTCCTTGACTGCCTTAGCAACGTCCATAGTTACAGTACCGCTCTTGGGGTTTGGCATCAAGCCACGGGGACCCAGGATACGTCCGAGGGGACCCAGCTTACCCATGCATGAGGGCATTGTAATAATCACATCAACATCGGTCCAACCCTGTTTGATCTTGTCGATATACTCGTCGAGACCAACATAGTCGGCACCAGCTTCCTTAGCAGCTTCTTCCTGATCGGGAGTACAGAGAGCGAGCACGCGGGTCACCTTACCAGTACCGTTCGGCAGCGACACAACACCACGAACCATCTGGTTGGCCTTACGCGGGTCAACGCCCAAGCGTACGTCGATATCAACAGAAGCCTCAAACTTGGTGGTGGTAATTTCCTTCACCAGCGCAGCGGCTTCCTGTAAAGAGTATGCTTTCCCTGCTTCAACCTTATCAGCTACCAACTTTTGATTTTTTGTCAGTTTACTCATTTTTTTAATTGAAGTTATTTGTTATTTACCAGGGAAGTCCCCTTTAACAGTGATACCCATGCTACGTGCTGTACCGGCAATCAGTTTCATAGCCGACTCAACAGTGAAACAGTTCAAGTCGCTCATCTTATCCTCAGCGATGGTGCGAACCTGATCCCAGGTTACGCTAGCCACCTTCTTACGGTTAGGCTGAGCTGATCCACCCTTTACCTTGGCAGCCTCCAACAGCTGAACAGCTGCAGGGGGAGTCTTGATAATGAAGCTGAATGACTTGTCTGCATAGTAGGTAATAACGACAGGAAGAATCTTACCTGCCTTATCCTGGGTTCTGGCGTTGAACTCTTTGCAGAATCCCATAATGTTAATACCCTTTGAACCCAGTGCAGGTCCAACGGGGGGAGAGGGATTCGCAGCGCCACCTTTAATCTGCAATTTGATTAATCCAGCAACTTCTTTAGCCATTTCTGTTTATTGTTATTTGATTGTTATATAAGCCCTGGGAGTGGAAGCCTCCCCCGACCGTATATAGAACGGACGTACCGTAACACTTACGCCCTATTCTTTCTCTACTTGTGTAAATGCTAATTCCAACGGCGTCTTGCGACCGAAGATCTTTACCATCACCTTCAGCTTGCGCTTCTCAGTATTCACCTCCTCGATAACGCCCTGGAAACCACTGAACGGACCGTCAGTCACCTTCACAGTCTCATCGACGCTATAAGGAATGTTCAACTCGGCGCTCTCAATGACAGTTTCTTCGGCTGTACCTAAGATGCGGTTGATTTCCGACTGGCGTACCACCTGAGGATTATCCATGCCTCCCAAGAATCCCATCACATTGGGAATAAAACGCAACATGTGAGCTACCTCACCCTGCAGCGTTGCCTGAACAAGCACATATCCCGGAAGGAAGAGTTTCTCCTTAACGACGCGCTTCCCGTTCTGAAGTGTGGCATATTTCTCGGTAGGAAGCAGCACCTCACCAACATGAGTAGCCAGTACATCGTTCAGCTTCTTGGCTGCATCGATATACTCCTTCACTTTACCTTCTTTTCCACTGACGGCACGCAAGACGTACCACTTCATTCCTGAATCCGACATCGTCTTTGTACGTCTATTAATTAGGATAAACTGAACTCATCACGGCCTTGAACACCACGTCCATCAGCCATACAACAACAGCTATAATCAACGAAGCAGACAGTACCACCACGGCACTCTGTGTCAGCTCCTTGCGTGAAGGCCATGTCACCTTGTGAGCAAGCTCATCGTAGCAGGCCTTGCAATAATTGATAAATTTCTTAATCATCTTTTTTCTTTCTTTTTTTTAGCACGGGAAGGAGGACTCGAACCCACGACCCTCGGTTTTGGAGACCGATGCTCTACCAACTGAGCTATTCCCGTAGATAAGCCCCCGCCCTTTAATGCGCAGGGGCCTGACTCTTTATCTAGTCTCTCTAGAATATCTAGACTGTCTAGAAGATTAATCCTCGAACACCTCAGTGATCTGACCAGAACCAACGGTGCGGCCACCTTCACGGATAGCGAAACGCAGACCCTGATTCAGAGCTACAGCGTAAATCAGCTCAACAGTGATCTCTACGTTATCACCAGGCATTACCATCTCAACGCCAGCGGGCAGAGTGATCTCACCCGTGCAGTCCATGGTGCGGAGATAGAACTGAGGACGATACTTGTTTCCGAATGGAGTGTGACGACCACCCTCTTCCTTCTTCAGGACATAAATAGAAGCCTTGAACTTCTTGAAGGGCTTGATCTGTCCAGGATGGCAGAGTACCATACCACGCTTGATCTCGTTCTTATCGATACCGCGGAGCAGCAGACCTACGTTATCACCAGCCTGACCCTCGTCCAGAATCTTACGGAACATCTCAACGCCAGTTACAACTGACTTCTTGTCCTCACCAAGACCGAGCAGCTCAACCTCGTCACCAACGTGGATGACACCAGTCTCGATACGGCCGGTAGCAACGGTACCACGACCTGTGATAGAGAATACGTCCTCAACAGGCATCAGGAAGGGCTTGTCGGTAGCACGAGGAGGCTCCTGAATCCATGTATCGCAGGTGTTCATCAGCTCCATAACCTTCTCCTCCCACTTGGCAACACCGTTCAGTGCACCGAGTGCAGAACCGCGGATGATAGGAGTATCATCCTCGAACTCATACTGAGCGAGAATCTCCTGAACCTCCATCTCAACGAGCTCCAGCATCTCCTCATCCTCAACCATATCGCACTTGTTCAGGAATACAACCAGACGGGGAACGTTTACCTGACGAGCGAGCAGGACGTGCTCACGGGTCTGAGGCATAGGACCGTCAGTTGCAGCAACAACGAGGATAGCACCGTCCATCTGAGCAGCACCAGTTACCATGTTCTTCACATAGTCGGCGTGTCCCGGGCAGTCAACGTGAGCATAGTGACGAATAGCGGTCTCATACTCAACGTGAGCGGTGTTAATGGTGATACCACGCTCCTTCTCTTCCGGAGCATTGTCAATCTGGTCGAAAGACTTAACCTCAGAAAGGCCCTGCTTAGCCAGTACGGTGGTGATAGCAGCAGTCAGAGTAGTCTTACCGTGGTCAACGTGACCAATAGTACCAATGTTTACGTGCGGTTTGGTGCGCACAAATTGTTCTTTAGCCATAGCTTTTCTTTTTTATTGTTTTATAAATGAATATCCGATTTAAATCGTTTTCTCTTCGTTTTGAGCTGTTACTGAGATTTGAACTCAGGACCTCTTCCTTACCAAGGAAGTGCTCTACCACTGAGCTATAACAGCGAGCAATGAGCGGAAAACGGGGCTCAAACCCGCGACCCCCAGCTTGGAAGGCTAGTGCTCTATCAACTGAGCTATTTCCGCAACATCATTCTTCCTTATTCGGAAGTGGGTGGTGATGGATTCGAACCACCGAAGTCGAAAGACAACAGATTTACAGTCTGCCCCATTTGGCCGCTCTGGAAACCACCCTCAATGTGTTTACTCCTTCTCAGCTGCTTCCTTCAGAGCCTCTTGTCGGATTCGAACCAACGACCCCGAGATTACAAATCACGTGCTCTGGCCAACTGAGCTAAAGAGGCTTACTCTAAGCATCCGCTCCCCGATTTGGAGTCTTTGTATCGGAAAGCGGATGCAAAGGTAGGCATTATTTTTGAATTACCAAAACTTTTCGGGCTTTTTTTTATCTATTTCTCAATTTTTCCTTGAATTTCTGCAGTTGGACACGCATAGAGTCTACACAGAGGTCGGTACTTTCCTCAAAAGTATCACTTACTTTCTCTACGAAAAGTGTCGTTCCGGGCACGGTAACCGTCAGGCTTACCTCTTTGTTCTGTGCAGTAGCGGGCTTCACTACCTTGCATTGCACCTCTACTTTCTGGATATCTTCAAATGTTTTTTCCAACTTGGCGACCTTCTTGTCGATGAACGCCTGTAACTTCTCGGTAGCGTCGAAGTGAATCGACTGAATCTTAATTTCCATAGTTACCTCCTGTTTTTAATTAAAGGGTAAATAAATAAGGTTAAGCCCTGGGATGGGCATTCTCATATACTTTCTTCAGTTGCTCAAACGTCGTATGGGTATAGATCTCGGTGGT
>JAFPWS010000071.1 GCA_017412705.1 Prevotella sp. | reverse complement strand
GACCATATCCTGCGTTTCTTCCGTAAAGACAAGACTCATTGGCCTCCTATTATCCATTGCATGCCAGTGGTCGATGGACACATAGAGAAAATCCCTGCCAAGCAAAAAGAACTGGCTTTTGAGCATCTTGCTAATGACTCTGTGGAGAATATTGTAAGTAAGACAAATCAATATACTCGAAACGAGTTGGATAGGAAGCAGCATAAGCATTATGGGACAATCGCTTTATTGTGGCGACCTTTCTTCCGCTTCTTTAAGGCTTACATTCTAAAAGGGGCAATATTAGACGGAAAGCCTGGTTTTATAAAAGCCATGCTTGAAGGATATTACCAATTTGTCTTTCTCTCTAAGAAATTTGAACAAAATATTAATGATAGATAATGGTAAGTAGACTTATTTTATTTTACGGTAATCAGGGAATGTAATTGAAAGGAAACTGGAGTATCTTGCAGATAATCCTTCAAAGCTCAAAACGCTAGAGCCTTTTCTTAATTCCTTTTGCTGCCATAGTATGCGT
Source organism: Prevotella sp. (assembly GCA_017412705.1). Classification (GTDB taxonomy): domain Bacteria; phylum Bacteroidota; class Bacteroidia; order Bacteroidales; family Bacteroidaceae; genus Prevotella. The sequence continues at coordinate 47,357 of JAFPWS010000071.1, read as the reverse complement.
TTTTTGTGACTTGCAGGATATAGATGCCCATATAGTTCAAATTCCGAGAAAGATCCCATAGGCGTTTGCTTAAATGTGTCAATAATTACTTGATCCCAGCTTTTCTTTTTTCCACTCTCTAAGATCTTATGTAATATCTGAATTTGATTTTTATCAAAAACCATTTTGTGAGCAATATATGAAAGATGTTGAAAAGGGAAATGCCCTGTTAAAGCTTCTTGAGTAATATAATATGGGTAGTAATATTCTTTAGATACATAGAAAACTGATTTGCCCTTGTCTGTGACAAAAGTATGAGGACGCATGAGAATATGGTCCGCATCTATTGTAACATAGTATCTGTTAGAACCTACACAACCAGAGAGTTTTAATAATTGCTGAAATATCCAGCCACTTATATTATTACCAGACCGGTCGATACAGTTTATATCTTTTACAGAATAACCTAAAACTAGATTTTCATCTACAAAAATTAAGCCATTCTGATTGGCAAGGTCAATGATTGGTTGATGTGGGGGGGCTACTAGATAGATATTATCAATGATATTATTACAATTTTTCCGTAATCCTTCGAGACAAAAAGGAAGGATATCAAGATCCTTGTCTATGATGGGTATGACGATATCTATTGGAATAGTTCCTGCATTCGGCATTTTAGTGGGGAAAAGTGAACGTATATCATATACAACACTTCTCCAAGTGCCGAAGATAAAAGTGTATAATTTCTTGCGATAGTAAAAATAATTCATTTTTATAATTTATTAAGTATCCTTTTTCGTTCTTCCTCAGTAAAGCGCTCGTTAAATTGCTTGCGAGTGCGTTTCCAGCGATTATGACTCCAAAGCCATAGTTCAGGAGTACGAAGGATACTATTCTCCAACAAACGGAAGTATTGCTCTGTGATGGCGAATTTTGGCAAATCCTTTGTGCTGTCACATATCTTCACAACTTTTGCGACATAATAACCGCGGCGGGGACGCTCAATGTCGAAGTAATAAACAGAAGTATCTAGGATGCGGGCTATACGCTCAGCACCCGTGTAAACAGGAGTGTCATGATTGAGAAACCAAGGCCAATAGTGCATGCTTGCATAGCCAGGTACCTGATCAGAGATGTAGCCAGTAACAGTATAGCGACCAGACTTTTTCCAATCTGCTAGCACTTTAAAGGCATCGTCCATGTTTATTGAATGCGCCTTGAAACGCTCACGGGAATAGAGGAATAGACGGTCGAAGAGTCTGCTTTCCAGTGGATGGTAGAGTTGAGCAGCTGTGCCAGCAGTAATGTGAAGACCTAAGGAGCATACCCACTCCCAGTTGCAGTAATGTCCCAAATAGACGGTTATGCAGCGTTGATTTTTTAAATCGTTGTTTATTTGTTCTATACCCTCAAAGCGCATACGGCACCTAATCTGTTTCTCCGACATGGAGAACATCTTGACCGTTTCGGCTATGTAGTCACAAAACCAATGGTAAAACCCCTTTTCTATTCTTTTCAGTTCGGCAGCCGACTTTTCAGGAAACGACGACGAGAGATTGCTTCTCACCACCTTTGTCCGATAGCCCGCCAGCCGATAGATAATCAGATATAGTGCATCAGACAATACATAATGGATGCGTAGCGGAAGCAACGACAGCACGTACCAGCACGCAAAAACTATATAGTACATCAAAACTCTCTGTTTAATAGTTATTTTGCAAAGGTAGTGAAAACCGAGTAAAATGCAAAGAAAAAAACAATTTTTCTTTCATTTTCGAGGTGCATCCTACATTCTCCAAGGGAGAAAGGTAGTGAAAACCGAGCAAAATGCAAGGGGTGGCTTGGGCCGGGCGGAGACTGTCATTGAGCCGGGCAAAGCCAGTCATTGAGCCGGGCAAAGTTCGGCAGAGAACGGCTCAAAACCCCCTTGCAGAGCCCTGATTTTGTCAAACTGCTCAGCGAAAAATTTTATGGAAAACTTAAAATCAACCTTCATCCTTCACTTTTTTATAGTTAAACGATTGTATCCCAATGATTTAAGCCGCTTCTATACCTTCACTAAACCTTCACTTATCCTTCACTTTTCCTTCACTCATCCGTCACTTTCATGCCGAGAAAGCATGATTTTCATGCCGACAAAGCATCAGTTACATGCCGAGTAAAGGGTACTCAGTCGTAATGTGAGTGCTCTTTAGGTGCCACTAAAGCAAAAAGTGAAGGATGAGTGACGGAAAAGTGACGGAAAAGTGAAGGATTGATGATGGTTTTAAATTCAGTTAACGCTTTATAGCACAATAAGTTACATTCACAAGAGTGAAAGGTGAAGGTAAATTTCGAGTTTTTAAGAAAATATTTTTTTTCAAAGGATATGTCGGAAGAGTTCGTCGAAGGTGCCGAAGGAGGTTTCGGTGAGGGGGGCTTCTGCGTCCATGATCCAATAGAGTGGGGTGTCGTGGTACATAGAGGCTACGAGTGAGAAGGTGCTGGGAGCTCCCATGAGGTAGTCGCAGCAGGACAGCAGATAGAGGTCCTGACCTGGGTTGCCCTCAGGGAAGTAGACTTCTGCTGAGGAGAGCCTATGGGTGAAGAACTCCTTGTCGAGTGAGGGGTCGTTGCCGCAGATGAATACTTGCACCCGCTGGTCTGGGTGCTGGCTGATGAACTGGCTGATGGGGCGCAGGTACTGCTCGTCAGTATAGAAATAGCGTCCTCCGTTCCAGGTGCGATAGTCGCCGCGACGGATGTGTACGCCCAGTCGTAGGTCGGCCTTGGGAAGGCTTGCCAGCTGCTGGTCGACGGGCTGGGTGACCCGCTCCCGGAAGGCAAAGAGGGCGAGGATCTCCTTTTTGTACTTGAGGAACAGGTCGTACCATCTGGCTTCCCACCCTTCTGCCACCAGGAAGCGGTGGCGCAACATCTGCTGTTCCTGAGGGGTGGTATCGGCATCCTTTTCGTGGAAGCTGACGGTGGGTATGAGGCCCCATTTGGCAGCATACTTGGCGCAGACGTAGGTCAGGGGATTATGGTATGGCGTGTCGCAGATGTGGAAATACTGGTATTTGTAGGCAAAGCGCATGGACATGGTCGTCAGTCCGTGTTCCCTGCCCCAGGCATAGAGGTGGCCATACTGCAGGATGTTGTTGCACATGCGTCCCTTGTCGCGTACGAAAATCATATTGTTTGTGGTTTAAAGGGTTAGGGGGTAGTGGTCAGACGGTCTTGTGTCATTCGCTCCATGTACTGTTGGATGATGGCCTTGACCTCGCGCTCCATCTGTTGCTGCTGAGGCACCTTGCCCATGACATTATGCTGCATGAGCGAGTCGGTAAGGCTATAGAGGGCCTTGGTCTTTTGTCCGTCGAACTGCAGGACGTGGCCATGCTTGACATACTGGTAGATGCCGTTGAGGTAGTTGACGGCCCAGGTGTCTTCCGCCGGGGTGTTGAGCACATCGATGCCGAAGGCGAAGTAGGGCTTGGGGTAGTGCAGCAGGCCCATGACGGTAGGCAGGATGTCTATCTGCTGGGCTATCTTGTCCTGCATCTCAGGTGCACGGCCTGGTTCGTAGATGATGATGGGTGAGCAGAAGCCTCCCAGGTCGGTCTCGTAGTAGGCATGGTCGGTGAGGTTGGTATGGTCGCTGGTGAGCACGAAGATGGTGTTCTTGAACCACGGCTGCCGGCTGGCAGTCTGGAAGAAGCGTCCCAGAGCCATGTCGGTATAGCGGATGCACTTATGGATGACGATGCCTTCCTCGGGGTAGGTGTCCTTGTACTTCTCAGGCACCACATAGGGATGATGGCTAGAGGCTGTGAAGACTGCCGTCATGAAAGGCTCCTTCATCTCAGACATCTTGGTGGCGTAGTACTGCAGGAAGGGCTCGTCCCAGATGGCCCACGTACCGTCGAAGTCGGTATCGCCGGAGAAGCGCTTGTCGTCGTCGAAGTCCTCGCGTCCATAATACTGCTGGAACCCTGTGGCGCGTGCAAAGGCCATGAAACCCATGGAGCCGCGCTGGGCTCCGTGGAAGAAGGCCGTCTCGTAACCCTCGCCAGCCAACAGCGAGGCAATGCCGCTGACGTGGTTCATAGACGCTGGTGTCAGGAAGAAAGGCTCGACGAACATGGGGATGCTACTGAGGATGCTGGGCATGCCGTCGATGCTCTTACGTCCGTTGCAGAACGAGCGGGTAAAGGTGGTGCTGCGGGCTATCAGCGAGTCGACGCAGGGGGTGTAGCCTTTGTAGCGGCCCTGCTCCAGGTTTTTGTTCAAGGCTCCGATATACTCCCGGCCAAAGCTCTCGACAATAAGCACCACGATGTTTTTCTTAGTGAAAGGAAGAGTGTCGCTGGGGGTATGCAGGGGCGAGTAGACGGAGGCCATCTCCTGTTGGTCAGCATAGTAGGTAGGGACTTCGAAGACGTTCTTGCCGATGGTACGATAGAGCGAGAAGGGCGTGTTCAGCACCAATGCCGCCTCTACGGGGCGGTTCACGTACTGGTTGGCATTGGAGATGGTGATGGGGCGTACGGCAGTAGTGAAGCCGCCACGGATACCTGCCACCACGAAGGGTGCCACGGCAGCCAGCGACAGCAGGGTTGCTGCGTCGTAGTGCCACCAGCGGTAGTCCTGTCTGCTCAGTCCGCTGTCGCGATAGAGCTTATAGAGTGCCCAGACGGCCAGGGCAAAGATGATGACCAGATAGAAGTGGCTGAGGGTTTCCGTCAAGAAGATGGAACCCAAGTTGCCCTCGTTGGAGAACTCGCTGAAGACGGTGGTGGTAGTCCGTCGCATGGTAAAGCGGAAGTAGACAGCATCGCAGAGGTTGACTGCCAGCGCTGCTCCGTTGATGAGAAGGAAGACGGTACGGCATAGGGTGTGGTAGGCCTTGGTCTCCTTGCCGTGCCAGGGCAACAGCATGAGCACGATGTAAGGGATGTTGGTGACGAGGATGGCTGACGTGTCGAACACCAGGCCACCTCCCAGCATCTCCAGCAGATGACCTATGGTGAGCCCTTGGGAAAAGTAGCTGTAGTTGACCAGCAGGTAGACGATGCGTGCAAGGAAGTAGACCACATAGAGCATCAGCAGGTTGCAGATGGTTGCGGCCAGGGGTGCCAGTAGCGGAAAACGACGGATGTTCATCATGTGCGGTCAGTTTTTGGTTCCTAATGCTTTTAAGTCTGAGGTGGTGGCCTGTAGGATGGCTTTGCCCATTCGCTCCAGTCGTGGGGCGTCGCTGCTCTCGTTGACAATGATGCGCCGGGAGTCGAGGTCGTAGCCCATGAACCCTGTGGAGTCGGTGAGCGAGAAACCGTTGTTGTAGTTATGCACGGCGAAGGGATAGCGGTAGGTGCGGCTCAGCACGTCGCGACTCCAACGGAATTGGGAGTGCGGCAGGCCTAACTGTGCCAGCAGGGTGGCGGCAAGGTCGGTCTGGTTGCAGAGGCTGGTAACCTGTCGGGGAGCCTTGACGGCACCTCCTACCCACACCATGGGTATCTTGTTGCGCTCACGGACTGTTTCCGTGTAGCTGCCGTAGTCGATGCTGTGGTCAGGCAGGAAGATGACGAGCAGGTCCTTCCATTGGGGAGTCTTTTTCAGCTTGGCTATGAAGTTGCCCAGACACTGGTCCAGATAATGGAAGGCATTGGGTATCTCGTCGTCGTACTGGTGTGTAGGCACATCCCAGGGCTCATGGGAGCTGAGGGTGGAAAAGCCGAAGAGGTAGCGTTGGTCTTTCTCTCTTTGAGCGTGTGGCGTTGCCATCGACGTAATTTGCTGGTAGAGGGTGTTGAAGGTGATGTCGTCTCTGACGCCCCATTGGGACGACTCCTGCTGCTCTGCGCTGTAGTCGGCCTTCCAGGTCAGCTGTTCCCACCCCGTGGCCACCAGATAGCTGCGCATGTTGGTGAAGTTGATGTCGCCCCCATAGAGATAAGAGGTGTGGTAGCCTTGTTGCTGAAGCGTCGAGGCAATGCTGGGAAGACAGTTCGTCTTCTTGGGCATCTTCATGACTGACGAGGTAGGGAAGGAGGGGTAGCCGCTGTAGGTGCAGACGGTGCCGCGGTCGGTGCGCCACGTGTTGCCATAGCAGTTGGTGAAGTCGATGCCCTCGCGTTTCAGTTGTTGCAGGTTGGGCATGACGTCAGAGAAGAAACCGCCAGCGCTCTCCATCAGCACGATGACGATATTGGGACGCTGGGTGGTAAGCAGGGTGTCTGTAGCCTCTGAGTCTGTGGGGTAGAGACCTTCCGTCAGTTGGCGGCACTTGCTATCTGTAAAGTAGTTATAGTCGACAATGTTGTTGGCTGTCTTCTCAAACGACGAGAGGAAGGAGAACACGGGGTTGACAGCCGAATGGTTCAGGAACTGGTTCTGCGAATAGTACACCTGTCCGATGTTGGTAGTCGACTCATCCAGTCCGCCACGGATGCCAATGACTATCAGCGGGATGCAGGCCATTGCTGTCAGCGTCTCGACGATGCGGTGCTTGCTGACGGTGATGTTCCAGCGAGGACGGGTATAGCACAGGTAGATGAGGTATACCAACAGGAGCAGCACGATGAGCCTCAGCAGCAGATAACCCCACGACACGCTGGCCATGGCTTCCGTTGGTGTCTCTAAATACTGCAGGCAGGAGGCGTCGAGCTTGAACTGCCAGAACTGATAGAGGCTGGTGTCGGCCACGAAGGCCAGGGACAAGGCCAAGGCTGCCAAGGCATAGTAGACGCGCAGGAGGTGTCCCAGGATTTTGGCTTTGTCAAGAAAGATGCTGGCTACCACCACAAGAAAGGGTACTATCAGAAGGTAGAGGGCCGTGCTAAGGTCCAGCGAGAGTCCATGCCAGAGAACATCGGCCATATCGCCAATGGTAAAGAGCCCTTGTCCGTTGCAGCACATAAACACCACCTTGGCGGCGATAAAGAGAAGTGTCGTCAGCAGGTAGGTCTTCAGCAGGTACAGGGCTCGTTGCAGCATACTTACAGGCTTTGCATGTCGTTCAGGTTCTTATAGTAGCCGTTGATGGCCAACAGCTCCTCGTGTGTGCCCCGCTCTACGATGCGTCCTTCGTGCAGCACACAAATCTCGTCGGCATTCTTAATGGTAGAGAGTCGGTGGGCAATGGCCACGGTGGTACGTGTCTTCATCAGTCGCTCCAGGGCATCCTGTACCAGTCGCTCACTCTCGGTGTCAAGGGCTGAGGTAGCCTCGTCGAGGATGAGGATAGGAGGATTCTTCAGGATGGCACGGGCTATGGAGACACGCTGGCGCTGACCACCGGAGAGACGCCCTCCGCGGTCTCCGATGTTGGTGTCGAACTGCTGCTCTGACTGCATGATGAAGTCGTAGGCATTGGCTATCCTGGCAGCTTCGGCAATCTGCTCGTCAGTGGCATTGTCTACGCCAAACGAGATGTTCGCCCGGAAGGAGTCGTTGAAGAGAATGGCCTCCTGATTGACATTGCCTATGAGCTGGCGCAGGTCGTAGATGCCCAGGTCCTTGACATTGATGCCGTCGATGAGTACCTCACCCTCCTGTACATCGTAGTAGCGCGGGATGAGGTCTACCAAGGTAGACTTGCCGGAACCCGACTGGCCCACGATGGCAATGGTCTTGCCCTTGGGAATAATGAGGTTGATGTTGTGCAATATCCACTGCTCACCATAACGGAATGAGACATTACGGAATTCTATCTGGTGCTCGAAGCTCTTCAGCTGTTTGGGTTGGGCCACCTCCTTGATGGTGTTCTCAGCCATGAGTATCTTGTCAACACGCTCCATCGAGGCCAGTCCCTTGGGGATGTTATAGCCTGCCTTCGAGAAATCCTTCAGCGGGTTGATGATGGAGTAGAGCATCACCATATAGTAGATGAAGATAGGACCGGAGAGAGCCTGGTAGTTCAGTACCAGCACACCACCGAACCACAGCACGATGACAATCATTACCGTGCCCAGGAACTCCGACATGGGGTGTGCTGACGACTGGCGGATATTGACCTTCATGATGTCGTCGCGGTAGGCAGAGTTAATCTGGTCGAAGCGGCGGTTCATCTTGCCTTCTGCGCAGAAGGCCTTGATGATGCGCAGTCCGCCTAAGGTCTCCTCCACCTGGCTCATGGTGTCGCTCCACAGCGACTGGGCCTTGATGCTCTGTGCCTTCAGCTTACGTCCGATATAGCCCATGAACCAACCCATGATGGGTACGATGATGAGGGTGAAGAGTGTTAGCTGCCATGAGATGAAGATAAGGGCGGCAAAGTAGCTGATGATGAGGATGGGGTTCTTGAACAGCATCTCCAGGCTGGACATGATGGAGTTCTCTATCTCCTGCACGTCGCCACTCATGCGGGCAATGATGTCGCCCTTGCGCTCTTCGGAGAAGAAACCCAGCGGGAGGGCGGTAATCTTTTGGTACAGTTGGTTGCGGATGTCGCGTACCACGCCTGTCCTGATGGGGATAATGGTAGCGGCAGAGAGGAAGTAGGCTCCGGTCTTCAGGGCTGTCATCACACCCAGGAAGATGCCTATCAGCAAGAGAGTGGTGGTCTGCCCGTAGTCGGCTATCAGCCCATTCACATAATAGTTCATGTTGTTCATGAGTACCTCCTGAATGTTGCTCCAGTCCCATGCCATATAGGCTGTGGCTGTTTCCGCATCGCTGGTCTGGAATAGTATCTGCAGGATAGGGATGAGAGCAGCAAACGAGAAGATATTCAGCACTGCCGACAGGACGTTGAACACCACCGACAGCACCAGATACTTCTTGTAGGGAGGCACGAAACGCCTCAGCACATTCAGAAACTCTTTCATTGGACAATTAGATATTTCACGATTGGACTATTTCTCCTAATAGCGTGGCACTGGTGGAGGCTGTAATCTTGACACGGACGGTTTCGCCAATATGGTGTGAGCCTTTGGGAATGACGACAGCCTTGTTCTGCTCGGTGCGTCCCATGAGCTGCTCACGACTGCGCTTCGAGAAGCCTTCTATGAGCACGTCGAACTCTTTGCCCTCGTCTTTCTTGTTCTGCTGGGCTGATATCTCGGTCTGCAGGGCGATGAGCTCGTTGAGCCGGCGTATCTTCTCCTCCTCAAGAACATCGTCAGGCAGATGCTTGGAGGCATAGGTGCCTGGGCGTTCTGAATACTTGAACATGAAGGCAGAGTCGTAGCCTACCTCCCGCATCAGGTTCAGCGAGAGCTGGTGGTCTTCTTCCGTCTCAGAATGGTAGCCTACGAAGATGTCCGTCGACAAACCACAGTCAGGGATGATGCGGCGGATGGCCTCCACCCTGCCCAGATACCACTCACGGGTGTACTTGCGGTTCATCAGTTTCAGGATGCGGTCTGAGCCACTCTGGACAGGCAGGTGGATATGCTTGCAGACATTGGGCATCTCGGCAATGACCTGCAACGTCTCGTCACTCATGTCCTTAGGGTGTGAGGTGGTAAAGCGGACACGCATATTGGGAGCCTCCTCGGCCACTCGGCGCAGTAGCTGTGGGAAGGAAATACCGTCAGCTCCCAAATAGGAATTGACATTCTGTCCGAGCAATGTTACCTCCTTGAAACCACGGTCTCGCAGGTCGCGCACCTCTCTCAAGATGCTCTCCAGGTCACGGCTGCGCTCACGGCCACGGGTATAGGGTACGATGCAGTAGTGGCAGAAGTTGTTACAGCCTCGCATGATGCTTACGAAGCCTCCAATCTTAGCGCCATGCAGACGCTGGGGAACCACATCACGATAAGTCTCTGAAGTAGACAGCTCGATGTTCATGGCCTTATGACCTGTCTCTGCCTGTGCTATAAGGTCGGGCAGCGAGAGGTAGGCATCAGGGCCTGCCACAAGGTCGGCATGGTGGTTCTGCAGGAGGTCGTCCTTGACACGCTCTGCCATACAGCCTAGTACGCCTATGATGAGGCCGTTGGCAGTTGGCTTTTCGCTATTGGCTTTTTCGCGTCTTTTGCGTTCTGCTGCCAGCGCATCCAGGCGATGATAGATTTTCTGTTCGGCATTGTCTCTTACCGAACAGGTGTTCAGAAATACGGCATCAGCCTCGTCCAACGACTCGGTAGACTCATAGCCAGCCATCTGCATGACACTGGCCACTACCTCGGAGTCGGCTACGTTCATCTGACAGCCGTAAGTCTCGATATATAGTTTCTTCATCTTAAAAATTCTTATTTGCCGGCAAAGGTACGAAAAAAAATTGTACCTTTGCATCGCTTTAATGAATTATTAACGTATGGAACTAATCAAGAACAAGGAATTCGGGGGCGAGCGTCCGCTCTTTGGAATAGAAGATACCCGTCTGGAAGGCATCACCATCAATGACGGTGAGTCAGGCATCAAGCAATGCCGTAACATCGAGGCCAAGGACTGCCGTTTCTATGGTAAATATCCCTGGTGGCACGTTGATGGAGCGCTGATAGAAGACTGCTACTTTGCAGAAGGGTCGCGCTCTGCCATCTGGTATACTGACAACCTGGTGATGCGTCGTTGTCGTATTGATGGTCCTAAGTTCTTCCGCGAGATGAAGAATGTGGAGCTGGAGGATGTCAAGATTTGCGATGCTGACGAGACTTTCTGGAAGGTAGACGGCCTGAAGCTGAAAGATGTCTGCCTGCATGGAGGCACCTATCCTTTCATGTTCTCGCAGAACATTTATGTAGACGGTCTGAAAAGTGATGCCAAGTACGTGTTCCAATACTGTAAGAACGTAGAGGTGCACCATGCCGACATCCTGACGAAGGACTCTTTCTGGGAGTGCGAGAATGTGTCCGTTTACGACTCGACGCTGGATGGCGAGTACCTGGCGTGGCACTCCAAGAACGTGCGGCTGGTGAACTGTCATCTGGCTGGTGAACAGTTGCTGTGCTATACGGAGAACCTGGTGCTGGAGAACTGCACCATCGACAAGGCCTGTGACCGCATGTTTGAATATTCTACCGTCGAGGCTGACATCCGTGGGCATATTGAGAACATCAAGAATCCTACTTCAGGGCATATTGTGGCAGACTCAATAGGTTCGGTCACCATTGACGAATATGTCCGTCAGCCGAACAACTGCGTGATAGAAGTGAGGAAGTGATAAACGATAAGTGATAAGTATGGCATACAACTTTGACGAAATCATAGAGAGACGTGGTACAGGGTGCGTGAAATGGGATGAGTCGGCTTCGGAAGATGTCATCCCCCTTTGGGTGGCTGACATGGACTTTGCTGTGGCTCCCGCTATTCAGGAGGCCGTCAGGAAGCGTGCCGAACACCCTGTGTTTGGCTATACCTATGTGCAGGAAGACTACTATGCTGCAGTCATCTCGTGGTTCCTGCGTCGTCACCAATGGAAGATCAAGCGTGAATGGATGCTTTACACCATCGGTGTTGTACCTGCCATGTCTGTAGCCATCAAGGCCTTGACCATGCCTGGGGAACGGGTGCTGATACTCTCACCCGACTACAACTGCTTCTTCAGTAGTGTTAAGAATAATGGCTGCGAGGTGGCAGAAAGTGTATTGCAATTTACCAACGGGAAGCGGTTTGAGATAGACTGGCAGGACTTTAAGACGCAGTGTGCCGACGAGAAGACTACCGTCTTCCTGCTCTGCAATCCTCACAATCCGACAGGTCGTGTCTGGAGCCGGGAGGAACTCAGGCGCATGAGCGACATCTGCAAGAAACATCAGGTACGGATAGTCAGCGACGAGATACACTGTGAGCTGGTCATGCCAGGCAACACCTTCGTGCCGATGGGGACCGTCGATGCCGATGCCGTCATCCTGAACTCGCCGTCAAAGTCGTTCAATATAGCAGGTCTGATGATGGCCAATATCATTTGCGGGGATGCTGCGACACGTCGCCGTCTGGACCGTGCCATCAATATCAATGAGGTATGCGACGTCAACCCCTTTGCCCCAGAGGCTGTGAAGGCTGCCTATAATGACAGTGAGGACTGGATAGACGCCCTCAACCTCTACCTTTGGGACAATTACAAGGCACTTTGCGACTTCTGCGGCCGGCATCTGCCCTTATGGAAGGTCATGCCGATGGAGGGTACTTACCTGGCCTGGGTAGATGTGTCGTCATGCAGCAATAACGTCGCTGCATACTGTGACCACTTGCTCCAGGAGGCAAAGGTGTGGTTCAACCCGGGAACGATGTATGGTCCAAAGAGCGGGGAAGGCTATCTGCGCATCAACCTGGCCTGCCCGCGCAGCGTCCTCATGGAGGCCTTAAAGCGAACAGAAAATGTATATAGAAAATAAGAAGCATATGAAACAGAAGAATGAAGTGAATGCATGGTCTGTCACATGGGGTGTACTCATGGCCGTGCTCTTTTCGGCTGCTGCAGCCTATCTTGGATTGAAAGTAGGACAGGTGTTCGAGGCAGCCATTCCTATTGCCATCATTGCCGTTGGTGTGTCGGCAGCTGCCAAGCGCAGCAATGCGTTGCGTGAGAATGTCATCATCCAGAGCATCGGTGCTTGCTCAGGTGCGGTAGTGGCAGGTGCTATCTTTACGCTGCCTGCCATCTATATCCTGCAAGCAAAATACCCTGAGATGTCTGCCGACTTCCTGAAGATATTCATCGCCTCGTTGTTGGGTGGCGTGTTAGGCATCCTGTTCCTCATTCCCTTCCGTCGCTATTTCGTTGAGGCACCACAGGAGCAGTTCCCCTTCCCTGAGGCTACCGCCACCACACAGGTGCTGAAGAGTGGCGACGAGGGTAGCAGCCAGGCCAAGCCTCTGCTTTTCGCAGGACTGATAGGCGGGCTTTACGACTTCATTGTGGCCACCTTCGGTTGGTGGAACGAGAACGTAACCTCGCGTATGCTGCCCTTTGGCGACGACCTGGCAGAGAAGGCTAAGCTGGTGTTCAAGAACAATACGGGTGCTGCGGTGCTGGGCCTTGGCTATATCATCGGCTTCCGTTATGCACTCATCATCACGCTGGGCTCATTGTTTGTGTGGTGGCTCGTCGTGCCGGGTATGGCTCTGCTGTTTCCTGACACCGTGCTCAACCAGTGGAACCCCGCCATTACCACTGCTGTGGGTGACATGTCGCCAGAGACCATCTTCGTGTCTTATGGAAAGAGCATCGGTATTGGCGCTATTGCCATGGCAGGTATTATTGGCATCATCAAATCGTGGGGCGTCATCAAAGGCGCTGTCGGTTTGGCGACCAAGGCTGGTGACAGTTCTGCCAACAGCCAGGAGCCAACAGCTGAAAGCCAGGATTTGCCCTTCAGGTTTATTGCCATTGCTGCTGTCATCACGCTGTTGGCGACCTTCCTCTTCTTCTGGTTTGGAGTGATGGACGGTAATCTGCTGTTTGCCCTTGTCGCCATTGTCCTGACGGCAGTCATCGCCTTCCTCTTCACCACAGTAGCGGCGAATGCGATAGCCATTGTAGGCTCCAATCCTGTATCGGGGATGACGCTGATGACCCTTATACTTGCTTCCGTCGTAATGGTTGCTGTAGGACTGAAAGGTACGGGTGGCATGGTAGCCGCTCTTATCATGGGTGGCGTGGTATGTACGGCACTCTCAATGGCAGGTTCGTTTATTACGGACCTGAAGATAGGTTCCTGGTGTGGCACGATGCCTAAAAAGCAGGAGACATGGAAGTTCCTGGGCACGCTGGTCAGCGCAGCGACAGTAGGTGGCGTCATGATGCTGCTAAACGAGACCTACGGCTTTGCCTCTGGCGCCTTGGCAGCGCCACAGGCCAACGCCATGGCTGCTGTCATCGACCCCCTGATGAATGGTGTGGGAGCCCCCTGGCCTCTTTATGCCCTCGGAGCTGTCATTGCCGTCATCCTCACGCTTTGCAAGGTGCCGGCACTGGCCTTTGCACTGGGTATGTTTATCCCCATGGAGCTGAATGTTCCATTGGTGATAGGAGGTGCCATCAGCTGGTATGTCACTACTCGTTCGAAGGATGAAGAGGTCAACAAGCAGCGTGGTGAGAAGGGTAACCTCATAGCCTCGGGCTTTATTGCCGGTGGTGCCTTGATGGGTGTGCTCAGTGCCTTGCTGCGCTTTGGCGGTATCTCGTTTGACTATGCGCAATGGTGGGCCAATCCTCTCTCTGAGCTGTGCTCACTCGCAGCTTATATCTTGTTGATTGTCTACTTCATCAAAGCCACGAAGAAATGAGGGCTTAGGGAATAAAGGTCTTCTTGACAGTACCTTCGTAGGTTTCCAATTGGAAGTGGATGGTGTCGGGCAACGCTTGCGGGAGCAGGATGCTGACATAGCGACGGTTAGTGTAATACTGAGGAATGCCGTTCTGACTGTGCAGCAGCCGATAGTAGGCTGTTCTTGTGTTGTCAGCATTGACCATGACGGTATCTTGTGCCAGTCCTATGTTATGGGGCAATTCCTCGTCGTCAATGCGTCCTGTCTTCATCAGCAGCCCTAAGTTCAGATACTTGCCGTTTTTGGCTATCCAGGCACTCTCGAATCCGAGAGGGTCCTGAGGCTGCTCCTTATAGCGCCAATGCTCTATAGGTGTCAGGGTGACTACTGTCCCCACGGCCACCGGCTCTGCCTGATGGTCTGCCACCTTATTATAATATATAATAGCGCGATAGGTGGTGTCTGCCGTCGCAATCCACTTGGCAGTGTAGGGGGGAACCAGCTGATAGCTGTCGCCCTCGTCAGTCTGGAAACTCACTCCCTGCTTCTGCCCGTCGATAATGAGGTCGGCAAAGTCGCCCTGCATCAGTGAATACTGACCCTCACCCTTGTCATAGCTGTCGGTCTGGCAGGCAACCAACAAAAGAATGGCGGCATAAATTAGTTTCTTCATAGCGTAGTCTGATAATTGCGGACGGGGTTGGCATACATGGTCAGCATGCGTTCGCGGAGAAAAGCCTCGTCCTTGTTAGGAATATTGATTTTGGCCAGCTGGCCGGCAAGATACTGTTCAAAGCGTTGCACCTCGGCCTCGGTATAGTGGGCAGAGGCTTTCGGATTTAAAGAACCCTCCAGCATATCGAGTGCAATATAGTTACAGGGATAGAGACGGTAGTGATGATGTATCGCTCTGTCAATGTGCTGGCTGAGTTGTGCGAAAAACTCATTGCGAGGCAGGTGGCGCAGTTCGTCGAGCCATGTATTGACGGGCTTGGCGCAATGGTAGTGTACGCGCCCCTTGTAGCCGAAGATGCCTGTCTTCATATTGTCCAGGTCGTCCTGCTTGCTTTTCTTGAAGGCAGGGTTGTCACGCTTCTGCTGGAACTCCTGTGCCTTCAGGTAGTCGCAGGGGTCGTACTCGTAGCTGATGGTCAGCGGCACGATATTCAGCTCGCTCACGTCACCTCCCATGGCCAGCATCTTCAACACGGCATCCTGGGTATGGTCGCTGGAGTCCTTGGCTCGTCCTTCGCGCTGGGCTATCCAGATGTTCTCATGTTTCTGGTTTACTGCATAGTGGATATAGCTGCTCATGAGCTGCGAGGAACGCATCATCTCGTGTGCCGTCAGCCCACGACGGACGGTAAACGCCTTGTTCATGCGTACCAGACGCTTAATCCAGGGATAGATAAGCAGGTTGTCGCCAATGCCTATCTCTACCGTCGTAGGATAGTTGTGCTTGTTAAGCATGACGTCAAGGAATGCAGAGTCGAGCACAATGTCGCGATGGTTGCTGAGGAAGGTGTAGCGCTGCTCGCGATGGGCGGCATTCCCGTCTTTAAGCTCTGAATCGTCGAAGGTGCAACCGTCGGTATGCTTGCGGATGACATACTTTACTACGGGCTTCATGAAGCGCAGCTGGAAGTCAAGCGGTGTCTTGACACCCGTAAAGGCCAGTCGCAACAAACCGTTGCGCAGTCCCTTGGGCAACCAGGGGACAAAACCTTTCAGCAGCGCAGAGAACTGCCTGTCGTTCAGCAGTTCCTCGAAGGCCTGCTTCATCTCCGACGGTTCGTAAGGACGTATCTCGTCAAACTCTTTAGGCGCAGGATTACTCATGGCGACAGCAATTATTCACTCTTTATTAGAACTGGTTCTCTACAATATCTGTCAGGACATCTTTCATTTCCAAACCGGCGGCTTTCACCTGCTGGGGAATGAAGCTGGTAGCAGTCATGCCTGGGGTGGTGTTCACCTCAAGCATCGATATCTTACCTTCTTTCGAAATGATGTAGTCAATGCGGATAATGCCGTTGCAATGCAGGATGTCGTAGATGTGACTGGTAATCTCGCGAACACGACGGGCTGTATCGTCTGAGATGCGGGCAGGAGTAATCTCCTGTACCTGGCCGTTGTATTTGGCATTATAGTCGAAGAACTCATTCTGCGTGACGACCTCGGTGATAGGAAAGGGAACGGACTTCTCATGGGTTTTGTAGATGCCCATCGTCACTTCCGTGCCTTCCATATACTGTTCTACCATCACCTCGTCGCTTTCCATCATGGCCTTGCGGATGGCAGGAGCCAGCTGGTCCTTGTTCTTTACCTTTGTGACACCGAACGAGCTGCCGTCAGCAGCAGGCTTGACGAAGCATGGCATGCCAATGCGCTGTTCTATCTCATCCTCGCTGACCAGATGCTCATAGCCGCGACGAATCAGCAGCGAGTCGGCAACCGATACGCCATAGCCACGCAGATACTGGTTGAGCACAAACTTGTCGAAAGTCATGGCCTCTACCAGGACGCCACTGGTGGAATAGGGGATGTCCACCAGGTCGAAGTAACCTTGCAGGATACCGTTCTCGCCAGGGGTGCCGTGAATAGTGATATAGGCGTAGTCGAACAGCTTGGCCTTACCGTCTTCCATGAATGAGAAGTCGTTGCGGTCAATGCGTGCCGTTGTGCCGTCGGGAAGCTCGACGTGCCAGTCCTGTCCCTTGATGTCGACAATGTAGACGTTGTATCGGTCCTTGTCGAAGAACGAGTAAAGACCTTGTGCCGAGCGCAGCGACACATCGTGCTCTGAAGAGTCGCCACCACAAACGATGGCAATGTTACGTTTCAAATTGTTCATAGTGTATTGTTTCCTTTTATGTACTTTTTCCATTTTTCTATGAGTGCCTCCATGTCGTCAGCCAGTGGTGACGTGAAGTCCATCTGCTCATGGGTAACGGGATGGACGAAGCCCAGTGTCCTGGCATGTAGTGCCTGACGCCCGCAGAGCTTGAAACAGTTCTGGATGTAGGCTTTATAGGAGGCTGTACGCTCGCCGCGCAGAATCTCCATGCCACCATATCGCTCGTCGCCAAACAGCGGATGGCCTATATGCTTCATGTGGGCACGTATCTGATGGGTGCGGCCTGTTTCCAGACGGCACTCGACGAGGGTGGTATAGCCGAAGCGCTCCAACACCCGATAGTGGGTTATGGCATGCTTGCCGATGTCGGAACCTGATGGGAAAACCGTCATTCGCTGACGGTCCTTCGGGTCTCGGCCGATGTTACCTTCAATGCGTCCTTGATCCTCCGTCAGGTTACCCCAAACCAGAGCCTGATAGGAACGGTGCGTGTCGTGGTTGAAGAACTGGGCGCCTAACTCCGTCTTGGCTTCCGGGGTCTTGGCCACCACCAACAGGCCGCTGGTGTCTTTGTCTATACGGTGTACCAAGCCTACCGACGGGTCGTTGGGGTCGTAGGAAGGCAGGTTGCGCAGGTGCCAGGCTATGGCATTGACCAGTGTTCCGTGGAAATTGCCCACACCAGGGTGTACCACCAGCCCTGCTGGCTTGTTGATGACCATCAGTTGGTCGTCCTCGTAGACCACGTCAAGGGGGATGTCCTCTGGCTCGATGGTCGTATCGTAGTGGGGACGGTCGAGCATCAATGTGATAATGTCGCCGGGCCGCACCTTGTAGTTGCTCTTGACGGGTTTGTCGTTGACATGGATAAACCCTGCATCGGCAGCTTTCTGGATACGGTTACGCGAGGAGTGCTGTACGTGCTCTGACATGTATTTGTCTATACGCACCGGCTCCTGCCCACGGTCTACTTCCATGCGCAGATGCTCATACAGTTGCCCGTCTTCCTCGCCTGTGCTCAGCTCAATATCGTCCAGTTCCTCGTCTATCATGTCAATATGCAACAGGAGGTGCTTTCACTTCCTCAAACTCGTCAACCAGGTCATTCTCGGATGCGGCGTATGACGATTCCACATACTCATAGTCTTCCATATCGCTAATGTTGCCACTGCCTACCAGCAGGGTCAGCGGATAATCAATAGGAATGCGGTCGCCATTAGACACGCGACGACCACGACAGACAATACCGTAAACCCAGTCTTTTTCGCCTTGAACCTTCTGGGCGGGCAACAGACGGAAGCCCATGGACATCAGCTTGGCCTCTGCCTCGCGAAGACTGCTGTTGTCCACTACGTCTGGGATGGTGAATACAGGAGATGAGGGAGAGTTGACGGTGACATACACAATATGGCCGCGCTTCACCTTCATGCCATAACCTGGTGTCTGTGCCAGGACATAGTCAGCCGGCAGCGTCTTGTTGTAGCCTGAGTCGCTGACCAGTATGACAAGCCCGTCTTCTTCCAACAGCATACGGGCCTTCGAGTAGGTCATGCCCTTTACTTCAGGTACGACAATGCCTTCACCATGATGGGTATAATAGTCCAGTCCGTACTTCACTCCCATGAATAACAGCGCCACGAAGAGCGCCATTGCCAAGAAGTGAAGCAACAGGTAGCTGCTGAATATTTTACCAAGGAATTTTTTCATATTCACATTCTCTTCTCTTGCATATCGAAGGCAAAGGTACGAATAAGTGAGCAAAATACAAAAGAAAAACGTTTTTTTCTTTTTATTTTCGAACGAAAGTACCTTCTCGCTCAAGCGAAAAGCTACGAATAAGCGAGCAAAAACAAAAAATTGGATATATTTCTTAGAAAATACACCCAATTCTTATACGTTTACGCTGACCGGCGCGCCACGCTTCGACCTAAGTCGGGGAAGGAATTTACTTTCCGTGATGCTCGTCAGATACAGTTAACTTCTTGCGGCCCTTAGCGCGGCGAGAAGCCAATACGCGACGACCATTCTTTGTTGCCATGCGCTCACGGAAGCCATGCTTGTTTACGCGGCGGCGATTGTGCGGCTGAAATGTTCTTTTCATTGTTTTCTATCCTTATTTTATGTTATAATTGTCGATTTGGGCTGCAAAATTACGCATTATTTCCGAAATATGCAAGTTTTTTTGCAAAAATTCATCATTCATATCTCATAATTCATAATTATTTCGTACCTTTGCACCCGCTAAACGCGATGATTACATTATTATAATAGTACTATTTATGATTAATTCACAAGACATTAAGAAAGGAACCGCCATTCGTATGGACGGTGCCATTTGGGTTTGCATTGACTTCCAGCATCGCAAGCCTGGCAAGGGTAACACCATCATGATTATCAAGATGAAGAACGTCACCGACGGTCGCGTGCTGGAGCGTCGCTACAACATTGGTGAGAAGCTGGAGGACGTTGTTATCGAGCATCGTGACTATCAGTATCTGTATGAGGACCAGGAAGGTCGTATCTTCATGAATCAGGAGACTTTCGAGCAGATTCCCATTGCCAACGACTTGGTAATCGGCCACGAGTATATGAAGGAAGGCGACGTAGTGTCAGTGGTTAGCGACACGACCGATGGTACCATCCTCTATGCCGAGATGCCCGTAAAGACCATTCTTCGCGTTACTCACTCCGAGCCTGGCATCAAGGGCGACACCGCAACCAACACCCTGAAGCCCGCTACGCTGGAGACCGGTGTGGAGGTCCGCGTGCCTCTGTTCATCAACGAGGGCGACCTGATTCAGGTAGACACCCGCGACGGCTCTTATCTGGCTCGTGCCAAGGAGTAAGGATGAAATACTCGGTCATTGTTCCTGTCTACAATCGTCCTGACGAAGTGGACGAGTTGCTTGAGAGCCTCTGCTCCCAAACGTTCAAGGACTTCGAGGTTGTTATTGTAGAAGACGGTTCACAGATTCCCTGCAAGGATGTTTGCGACAAGTACGCAGACATCCTTGATTTGCATTATTACTTCAAGCAGAATAGCGGCCCGGGGCAGAGCCGTAACTATGGTGTGGAGCGCGCCCAGGGCGAGTATGTCATCATTCTCGACTCCGACGCTGTCGTGCCCACAGGCTTTTTGCAGGCAGTCGACGACGAGCTGCAACGCCAGCCGTCTGATGCCTGGGGTGGCCCTGATGCTGCCCACGAGTCGTTTACGGACATCCAGAAGGCCATCTCGTATGCCATGACCAGCTTCTTCACCACGGGGGGCATCCGTGGCGGCAAGAAGCAGCTCGACAAGTTCTATCCGCGTTCCTTCAATATGGGTGTGCGTCGCGAGGCTTATCTGGCCTTGGGAGGCTTTTCGCCCATGCGCTTTTCGAAGATGTCGCTTTACGGTGAGGATATCGACTTCTCCATCCGTATCTACAAGGCAGGCTACAGCTGTCGCCTCTTTCCTGAAGCATGGGTGTGGCACAAGCGTCGTACCGACTTCCGCAAGTTCTGGCGGCAGGTGTACAACAGCGGTATAGCCCGCATCAACCTCTGGAAAAAGTATCCGGAAGCCCTCAAGCCTGTTCATGCCCTGCCTTCGGTCTTTACCCTCGGCACCCTCGGATTGCTCGTGCTGGCACCCTTTACCTGCGGCATGTCATTGCTTCCGTTGGCACTCTATGTCCTGTTGATATTCATCGACTCCACCATTCGCAATAAGAGTCTGAAGGTAGGGCTTATCTCCATTCCTGCCGTCTTCGTGCAGCTTATAGGCTATGGCGTGGGTTTCCTTGAGTCTTGGTGGAAGAACTGTGACGTCAAGCATGGATAAGCTGAACATCAGCCAGTGGGCAGAGGAAGACCGTCCCCGTGAGAAGCTCATGCGCCAGGGACCGGCATCGTTGAGCGATGCCGAGCTGTTGGCCATACTGGTGGGTTCAGGGTCGACAAGAGAGGATGCAGTAACACTGATGAAGCGAATCCTTTCCGACTGCAACAATAACCTTAATACATTAGGCAAGAAAAGCATCCACGAGCTTGTGCAGTATAATGGAGTGGGCGAGGCCAAGGCCATTACCATCCTCGCTGCTTGCGAACTGGGCAAGCGGCGACAGATGGGGTCGCCTGAAGAACGCCCCGATTTGGGCACGGCCACCCGCATCTACAATTATATGCACCCCCTGCTGCAAGACCTGGACGTTGAGGAGTTCTGGCTCTTGCTGATGAACCACAACTACCGGCTCATCAGGAAAATGCGCATCTCGCATGGAGGCATCACAGAGGTCAGCGTCGACATCCGCATCATTCTGCGCGAGGCCGTTTTAGCCAATGCCACTATCATAGCTGTTTGTCACAACCATCCCTCAGGCAATCTGCGACCCAGCGCAAACGACGACAGCCTGACCCGGTCACTGAGCCAGGCCTGCGACATTATGCGCATTCGCTTCCTCGACCACGTTATCCTTACCGATGGCAGCTACTACAGTTACCATGAGGAAGGCCGGGTATAGTCAGTAGCCAACTGAAGCATGCTTACATTACGACTGAGCACCCTTTACTCGTAATGTAAGCAGGAGTTACTCGTAATGTAAGTAGGAGTTACTCGTAATGTAAGCAGGAGTTTGTAACCATATAACCCAACCCCCTTCAAACCACAGTGACGAAAGGGTTTTAGGCGGGTTATATGTTCTTTGGAGATATAACCCACATGTAACCCACCTATAACCTGATAGGCATAAGTCAAGGTTATATGTAGGTTATATCTGGGTTATATGTGGCTGGGGACATATAACCCACGCCCAGCCCTTTGTTGATAGGTCTTTGAGGCCCGTCGGGTTATATGGTTAGATGTAGTTGCAATGTTTCCTTTTTTGAACCCGCGGACACTGGCAAAAACATCGACGAACTGGGCAGAAATCAGAAAAACGAAGAAAAAACGGTGGCTCCTAATCCAAGCCACCATTCCACCCGAAAGGGTATTAATTAATATGTTAAAATCAAAATCCAAGCGTTTTGGCTCTGGATGAGTCGGGATAGCTTAAAAGATATTTGTCTTCAGAACATCCGGCTGACGCGGCGGATGCCTGCGACGAGGGTGTCTACTTCGTCTTTGGTGTTGTAGAGGGCGAAGGATGCACGGACGGTGCCACTGATGGCAAGTCTGTCCATCAGGGGTTGGGCGCAATGGTGGCCGGTACGTACTGCTATGCCAAGACGGTCGAGTAGGGTACCCATGTCCAGATGGTGGATGTCGCCCACGAGGAACGAGACGACAGCGTCTTTGTGTTCTGCTTCGCCAAAGAGGCGCATGCCATCGATGGTGTGAAGCTGCTGCATGCAGTAGCGCGTGAGCTCCTGTTCGTGGGCATTGATGTCAGCGATGCCTATCTGGTTGATGTAGTCGATAGCTGTAGCCAGGCCGTGTGTGGCAATGTAGTCAGGGGTTCCTGCCTCGAACTTGAAGGGCAGGCGCTCGAAGGTGGTACGCTCCCACGACACCTTGTCTATCATCTCGCCCCCTCCTTGATAGGGAGGCAGCTTCTCGAGCCATGCTTCCTTGCCATAGAGCACGCCAATTCCTGTAGGGCCATACATCTTATGACCACTGAAAGCCAGGAAGTCGCAATCCAAGTATTGCACATCAATCGGCATGTGGGGCGCACTCTGGGCAGCATCCACCATAACGGGTATGCCATGCTGGTGTGCTGCGGCGACAATGCGTTGCACATCGTTGACGGTTCCCAACACATTGCTGACATGGGCAATGCTGACGATTTTGGTCTTCTCGGTAAGAAAACGGTCGATTTCATCGAGCAATAGCTCTCCTTTGTCGCTGATGGGCAGGTGCTTGACCACGATACCTTTGTGCTGGGCCTGCAACTGCCAGGGAACGATGTTGGAGTGGTGCTCCATATCGCTTACCAATACCTCGTCGCCTTCCTTCATCTGTGAGTCGCAGAACGATGAGGCTATCAGGTTGATGGCCTCGGTCGTGCCTCGCGTAAAGACTATCTCCTCCGTCTTCTGGGCATTGATGAAGGCACGTACTTTCTCACGTGCAGCCTCGTGCAGGTCGGTAGCCTGCTGGCTGAGGTAATGCACCCCACGATGGACGTTGGCATTGACGTTCAGGTACTCCTCGCGCATGGCATCGAGCACACAGAGGGGTTTTTGTGTGGTAGCGGCATTGTCAAGGTACACCAACGGCTTGCCATACACCTGGCGCGACAAGATGGGAAAATCCTCACGTATCTTGTTGATATCGTACATTTTTCGTTTCTTTTTGGTTTTTGCATGCAAAGCTACGAAATTTTTCGTAACTTTGCAAACAGAATGAAGAATATCTGCCTTTTTATAACGCTTTTGCTGCTGACCGGCTGTGCTGCCACCCACAAGGGTTTTGTCCCTGTCTCCGGTGGTGGACAGGTGTATTATGAGGAGCGTGGCAAGGGCGAGCCGATGGTGCTGCTGCATGGTCATTCGCTGGACCGACGTATGTGGGACGAGCAATGGCGTCCACTCTCAAAGCACTTCCGTCTGGTGCGTATGGATTTCCGAGGCTATGGTCTTTCGTCAGCGCAACGTGAGGACTTGCAGTTCTGCCATGTGGACGACGTGATAACGCTGATGGACTCTTTGCATATCGGCAAGGCACACGTGGTGGGACTGTCGATGGGCGCATTTGTGGCTGGCGACATGCTGGCCATATATCCTGACCGACTGCTCAGTTGTGTGATGGCCAGTGGAGGCATTCGCAGTTCGAAAGGTCCCAGCGAGCCTATGGACTCCGCAGAGCGCGCCAAGCGCGATGTGGAGATAGCAGCCCTGAAGGCAAAGGGTGTGGGCAAGATGAAGGAGGAATGGACCGGGCAGCTGATGTCGAGTGGTGGTAGCCAGCGCGAACGGATGCGCAAGCCCCTGACGCGGATGATACAAGACTGGACAGCCTGGCAACCACTCCATAAGGAGGTACGTCTGTTCTATGGTCGTGAGGCCTGGCAGCGACTGACCAAGCAGGAAAACACCACGCCCACCTTGCTCTTACGTGGCGGGAACGAGGTGAAGGGTAAGAAGGGTAAACCCCGCGAGCTGCAGTATCTGAAGCATGGGCGCTATGTCGTCATTCCCGATTGTGGCCATATGCTGAATATGGAACGGCCAAACGAGTTCAACCGATCCATATTGGAATTTCTTAACCGCCAATAGCGATACCGATTAGTAATTGCCGAGGGCACTGATGCTTTGTGGCATCCATACCTCCATCAGCCCTGGACCACGATGATTCCAGGCATAGTAAGGTATCATGGTCAGCGTAGCAGGCTGAACGGTAGCCTCGCCCTGCTTGTTGGTGCTTACCGTCTGGCCATTGGCCTCTATGGCCTTGACCTTGAAGGTGACATCGCGCAGTCCATTGATCTGACGCTCTGTGACGTTGAAGCGGGGCTGGCGAGGCATCAGGAAGTTGAAGATGCTGAAGTCCTTGTTGTCTGCTCCCTCGGCACAATACACCAGCGGGCCGCGTTCCACGGCGATGCGTCCACGGTCGTCTATCACGTGATGGTTGGCCTTTACGGTACGTACGGGCATGTCGAAACGGATGGTCACCACGTCGCCCTTCTTCCACTGACGATTCAGGTTCAGATAACCCTTGGTCAGCTCAGCCTTCACCTCCTGGCCATTCACCTTCACGCTGTAACTGCCCAGCACGTCATCAGCAAAGCGATAGAGGTCAGAGGGTACTGGCGACCGGTCTACCCAGCCAGGCAGGCGTACCATCATGTTGAAAGCCTTGGCCTTGTTGCTTACCACCTTGATGTTTACGTCGCCCTCCCAAGGGTAGTTGGTCTGCTGTTCCAGCACGACATCCTTGCCACCTACCTTGATGGTTGCCGTATTGCCTCCAAACAGGTTCACGTAGAGGTTGCGGTCCTTGACGGCATACATATATCCAGGCAGCGAGGGGATGAAGCGGCACAGGTTTGAGGGACAGCAGGCGCATCCGAACCAAGGCTGGCGCTCTACGGTGTTATCCGCATTGAAGGCATACTTGCCATCTGACGACAGCGGGTTGGGATAGAAGAAGCGTCCTCCGTCGACAGACATGCCGCTGATGACACCATTATACAAGGTACGCTCCATGCAGTCGATATACTTGGCGTCGCCATGCAACAGGAACATGCGATGAAAAAGGTAGACCATCGAGATGGCTGCACATGTCTCGTTGTAGGAAGTCAGGTTGGGCAACTCGTAGTCGGCGCCAAAAGCTTCACCCTGATGGCGGGCTCCTACGCCACCTGTAATGTAATACTTTTTAGAGATGATGTTCTCAAAGATGGTATCAATGGTCTTCAGGTAGGCAGAGTCTTGCGTCAGTGCTGCTACATCAGCGATGCTGGCGTACATATAGCCTGCACGTACAGCATGACCCCATGCCTCTTTCTGCTCCAGGATGGGCTTGTCGCTCTGTGAATAGATGTCGTGAATCTTCGTCTTCCCGCGATAGTCCAAAAGGAACTTCGCTTCGTCCAGGTATTTCTTCTCACCCGTCAGCACATAGAGGCGGGCCAAGGCCATCTCTGCTATCTGGTGGCCAGGTACCACGCAGGCCTGTCCTGCATTGGGGCCTACCTCGCGGATGACGCAGTCAGCATAGCGTTTGGCAATGTTCAGGAACTTGTCCGACCCTGTAGCCTGATAGTGGGCGCAGGCGGCATCCACCATGTGGCCCAGGTTGTAGAGCTCATGGCTCAGCACCTCCTCAACCTCCCAGCGTTTCTTGCCTGACCACTGGTGCGGGTGCGCAGGATTGATGGTGCGAGCGGTATAGAGGTAGCCGTCAGGCTCTTGCGCAGCAGCTACCACGTCGAGCACTGAGTCAATGTAGGCCTTGAGTTTCTTGTCCGGATAGGTCTGCAGCACGTAGCTGGCGCCTTCGATGGTCTTGTACACATCCGTATCGTCGAACGAGAAGCCCATGAATTTCGATACATCCCACTTGGGCGTCTTCAGTCCCTCATGGCCAGGGTGTTGCAGGGTATAGGCTGCCATGGTGAAGTTCTCATAGCGGTGTTCGCTCTCACACTTCGAGAAGGCCAACGGTATGGTGACCTCGCGGGCAGCATGGATGCGGTCGCCCCAGAAGGTGTTAGGCGTCACCTTGACGGCAGTGAAGGGTACTTGGCTAATGGGATAGCCGTTAGTTCTGTTTTGTGCTTGTGCTGTCAACAGGATGGCCAGGCCAAGCACGAGGGTTGATAATCGTTTCATATGTTATAGTTTTGCTTTCTGTCGGCAAAAGTACGGATTTAGTTACAAACAACCAAATTTTTCGTCTATTAATAAATAATGTATGTAACATGACAAGACGTTTTTGTATCTTTTTCCTCCTGTTGGCTACTGCGCTGGCCATGTCTGCCCAGCGCGAAGTGTATGTCTCAACTTCGTTTCACGAGCCTGCTACCGATGGGCTTAGGTTCATTTATAGCTACGATGGTTGGCACTGGGACTCCATTCCGGGCACCTGGCTCAAACCCGAGGTGGGCAAGCAGCGTGTCATGCGTGACCCCAGCATTATCCGTACGCCCGATGGTACTTTCCATTTGGTATGGACCAGTTCCTGGCGTGGCGACAGAGGCTTTGGCTATGCCTCGTCGAAAGACCTGAAGAGTTGGAGCGAGGAGCGTTTCATTGAGGTGATGCCCGATACCACTACCGTCAACGTCTGGGCCCCAGAGCTGTTCTGGGACGACGAGCGCCAGCAAGCCGTCATCGTCTGGGCTTCGTGTATACCAGGCAAGTTCCCTGACGGGCAGGAAGACCACAAGAACAATCATCGTCTCTACTACACCACGACGAAAGACTTTAAGACCTTTGCCCCTACGAAGCTGATGATAGACCCAGGCTTCTCGTGCATTGACGCGACGCTGGTCAAGCGTGGCAAGAAGGATTACGTCATGGTGCTCAAAGACAACACCCGTCCTGAACGTGACATCAAGGTGGCTTACGGCAAGACGCCCTACGGTCCCTGGTCGAAGGCCTCCGAACCCTTTACGGGTAAGATGATGGAAGGTCCCACGACGGCGAAGGTGGATGGTGGCTGGCTTATATACTACGATCGTTATCGCCTGAAGGACTTCGGTGCCCACTTCACCAAGGACTTTGTTACCTTCGAGGATGTCTCCAAGCAGGTCAGTGTCCCTGTGCACCACAAGCACGGCACCATCTTCAAAGCCCCTGAACAGCTGATATACAACCTATTGCATGCCTACGACCGCATACACTATACAGGCACTACGCTCAGCAATCCCGAGCGTCACGATGGAGGACTCAGTCCTGTGGTGGGTGTGCATAACATCCAGATACTGCGTGCCAACCGTGAACACTCCACTCGGGCAGGCAACGATGGCTGGACTTACAACCACCAGCCCATGATGGCCTACTGGAACAACCAGTTCTATGTGCACTACCTCTGCGACCCCAGCGATGAGCATATTCCCCCTTCGCGCACCATGCTGCAGACCTCGAAAGACGGCTATACATGGACAGAACCCACCATTCTCTTCCCTGAGGTGCCGGTGCCTGAGGGCTTTCAGAAACCTGACCGTCTTGAGCGAGCCCACAACCTCATAGCCATCATGCACCAGCGTGTAGGGTGGTATGTGTCTAAGAGCGGACAGCTATGGGCCATTGGCAACTATGGTGTGGCCTTCGACCGCAAGGATGATCCCAATGATGGTAATGGCATGGGACGCGTCATTCGCGAGGTGAAGAAGGACGGTACCTTCGGCCCCATCTATTTCATCTATCTGAATGGAAACTACGAAAGGAATGTGAAGAGCGGAACCTATAAGAGTGCCTTCCCCTTCTATACGAAGGCTCCCAAGGACATCCAAAAGGCCTGCGAGGAGATACTGGCCAATCCACGCTACCGCATGCAATGGGTGGAAGAAGCCGATCGCAACGACCCGCTCATCCCCCTGCACAAAGAGTATAAGGCCTATTGCGACTATACCTTGCCCGACGGACGCTTGGCCTCCCTGTGGAAGCATGCCCTGACCAGCATCTCTGACGACGGAGGCAACACGTGGGCACAACCTGTTGAGCGCGCCAAGGGCTTTGTCAACAGCAATGCAAAGATTTGGGGACAGCGCTTGACCGATGGCACCTATGCCACCATCTACAACCCCTCTGAATACCGTTGGCCGCTGGGCATCTCGCTGTCGAAGGACGGATTGGAGTATACCACGCTGAATCTCGTACAAGGTGAGGTTCCTCCCATGCGCTATGGCGGCAACTACAAGTCGTATGGTCCGCAGTATGTGCGAGGCATCCAGGAGGGAAATGGTGTGCCCAAGGACTCCGACCTGTGGGTGACCTACTCAATGAATAAGGAAGACATGTGGGTGGCCCACATTCCTGTGCCTGTGCAGACCGAGGCCCACAGCCATGCTGACGGCACCGAGTTCACTGCAAATCGTAATATGGTTGACGGATCTCCTGTCAGTCTTCCCCTCTCCCGGCTTACAGCCTGGAACATCTACTCCCCAATCTATGCGCCAGTGACTATGGAAGGCGATTGGCTCACTATGAGCGACAGTGACCCCTTCGACTATGCCCGTGTAGAGCGCAAGATACCTGCCACCAAGGAACTGGACGTAGAATTCATGCTTTTGCCCAAGCAGAATAACCGCGGTCTGCTTCAAATAGAATTCCTCGACCAACATGGTACGGCCTGCTCGCGTATTGAACTCACCGATGAAGGCATCATCCGCTGTAAGGGCGGAGCCCGCTATGGAAACCTCGGGAAGTATAGTGCCAACGAAGTGTTCCGCATGAAATGCGTGCTAAGTGTCTCAAAGCGGATGATAGAGGTATATATCAACGGCAAGAAGGCCGGTCAGCGCATGTTTTTTGCACCCGTTGAGAGCATCGAGCGCATCATGTTCCGAACAGGAACCCGTCGCACATTCCCCGACATCGACACCCCTGCCGATTGGGATGGCACGCTTGAAAATGCCGGCGAGCGCGAGCCGGAAGCCATATTTGCCTTTAGTGGTTTCCGCACGAAGAGTCTGGACGAGGACGCCACCGCCGCTTTCCTCCGCTTCGACGACTACAAGCACTACATCGACTACTTCAACCAGATGGAGCCTGAGGGCATCCAGCAGGCCATCCCCAATAGCGGGGCGTGGGAGTGGATGAAGGAGAACATCCCCCTCTTTGAGTGCTCACAACAGGATTTCGAAGAACTGTGGTACTTCCGCTGGTGGACGCTGCGCAAGCATCTGAAGCGCACCCCCGTAGGCTATGCCATGACGGAGTTTCTCGTGCCTCGTTCCTATGCCGACAAGTATAACCTCATCAGCTCAGGCGTGGGTCACCATATCCATGAGAGTCGCTGGCTGCACAACCCCGTCTACCTTGACCAGGCCATGGAGACCTGGTATAAAGGCAACGACGGGAACCCCATGGCCAAGCTCTGCAACTACTCCTCGTGGATAGCCCATTCGCTGTGGGGACGCTATCTGGTTGATGGCCGTAAGGACTGGATAGTCTCTATGCTGCCCTCGCTGGAGTGGGAGTATAACCATTGGGAGACCACCCACACCCGTGAGGGAGGCCTCTACTGGCAGGCCGATGTGCAGGACGCTATGGAAGAGACCATTAGCGGAGGCAGGAAGAAGAAGTACCTGCGCCCCAGCATCAATAGCTATATGTATGGCAATGCAATGGCCATTGGAAATATCGCCCGGCTGACTGGCGACGATGCCAAGGCCAAGAGCTACTTCGACAAGGCTGCTGACTTAAAAGAGAAGGTACATCAGAAGCTGTGGAACGAACAGCACCAGTTCTTCGAGACGCACCGCATCGACTCCAGTGCCAACGTGCGCGAGGCCATCGGCTTCATGCCCTGGTATACCCATCTGGCTAAGAATGACACCAAATATGCTGTCGCTTGGTTACAGGCTGCCGACGAAAAAGGCTTCTCGGCCCCGTATGGTCAGACTACTGCTGAGCGTCGCCATCCCCAGTTCCGCACCCACGGTGTAGGCAAATGTGAGTGGGACGGTGCCGTATGGCCCTTTGCCACCAGCCAGACGCTGACAGCATTGGCCAACTTCGCCAACGACTATACTGCTTCCATCGGGGAAACCATACTGCCTCTCGACTCCCTTTACTTCGCTGAAATGGAGAAATACATGCAGAGCCAGCACATGCGCGGCAAGCCCTATATAGGCGAATACCTCGACGAGACCACAGGCTATTGGCTCAAGGGCGACCAGGAGCGCTCGCGCTACTATAACCACTCGACATGGAACGACCTTGTCATTACAGGCCTGTGTGGGCTGCGTCCGCGTCAGGACAACACCTTGGAGGTCAATCCCCTGCTACCTGCAGGAAAGTGGTCTTACTTCTGTCTGGACAACGTGCGCTATCATGGCCATACGCTCAGCATTGTGTGGGACCAGGACGGTACACGCTACCATGTGGGTCGAGGACTGCACGTCTATGTGGATGGTCAGTTGAAAGGCCATAGTGACACGATTGGCAAACTGATTATAAAGAACGCGCTATGAGACGGACTCTGATGCTTTTGGCTTTTGCCTTTTGCCTTTTGGCAGCTGCTGCGCAAGGCGACTTCAAGAATGCGCGGTGGATTGGTGCCATTACACGCCAACAGGCCAACCTGCCTCAGGGGCGTAACTTTACAGGAGCCAAGCTGAAGGAGCCCCAGGTTAAGCAGGCTTGGGCAGCAGTCGACACGCTGTCAGACAGGAGCATCTGCCTCAGAAAGGATGTTCCCTTGAAAGGTAAGGTGCGCAAGGCCACCATCCACATCGTAGGCTTGGGATTCTACGAACTCACGCTGAATGGCAGGAAGGTAGGCGATGCTGAGTTTGCCCCCCTGTGGAGCGACTACGACAAGAGCATCTATTATAATACCTACACAATAAATGCCCCACTGTCATTGGCGTCTTCGTCATCGCTGTCATCGCTCAGCATTCAGGTGTTACTGGGCAATGGCTTTTATAATGAGCAGGGCAGGCGCTATGCGAAGATGAAGATAGCCTTTGGCCCTCCTACCTTGTTGTTCCGCATGCGTCTGGAGTACGAGAACGGACAGCAGGAGAATGTGGTGAGCGATGCCTCGTGGCAATGGGCTCTCTCACCCATCACCTTCAACAGCATCTATGGTGGCGAGGACTATGATGCCCGTATGGAAGAACACTTGGCGAGCGACAAGTGCTGGAAACCAGTAGTCATTCAGGAAGCTCCCAAAGGTCAGCTGCGCAAACAGATAGCCCATCCGGTGAAGATAATGGAGCGCTATGGCGTGAAGGACACCATCAGGTACGACAGCGTGTTGGTGCTCGATATGGGTCAGAACCTGGCAGGTTTTCCTGAGATTACCGTTCAGGGCAAGGCTGGCCAATGCCTGAAGCTCACTCCTGGCGAGACGCTGACCAAGGAGGAACTTGTCAATCAGAAGCAGACAGGCCGCCCCCATTACTATACCTATACGCTGAAGGGGCAGAATTTACACAAAAGGGATGGTTCTCTCTGCGAGAGTGTGCCATTGCAATCTCTTTGTGTAGATCAGGAAATCTGGCATCCGCGGTTCTCCTATTACGGATACCGATACCTGCAGGTGGAGGGCGATATAGAGGTTCTCAAAAAGATAGAGTCGTGCTTTGTGTACAACGCTGCTGATAAAACGGGCAATTTCGAGTGCTCCAATCCCCTTTTCAACAATGCCTACCGATTGATTGACCGCGCCATACGCTCCAACTGGCAAGCCGTATGGACCGACTGCCCCCATCGTGAGAAGCTGGGATGGCTGGAGCAAGACTGGCTCAATGGCGAGGGGTTGTTAGCTAACTACGACTGTCGCTCTATGCTCGAACAGACCATGCAGGATATTGCCGATGCGCAGTTTGAGAATGGCGCCCTGCCTGAGATAGCACCTAACCTGTGCGTCTTCGAAGGTTCGTGGGCACCGCCGTTCCTTGAGTCGCCCGAGTGGGGTGGGGCCTTTATTGCCTTGCCCTTCCTCTACAAGGAGTATTATGGCGATGACAGCATCATCGCCCGCTATCGTCCACAGATGAAACGTTATGTGGACTATCTGGCCACGCAAGACTCATGCTATATCCTGAAGCAAGGTTTGGGCGACTGGTACGACTTCGGACCTGGTCGTGCAGGTTTTGCACAGAACACCCCCATGCCGCTCGTCTCAACAGCTCACTACTATTGGTGGAACAAGCTGATGGGCGAAGCGCGTGCCGACAGCATCCGTGAGGCTTTTATCCGCGAGTTCTATGACCCCGCTACCCACCGGTATGCCACTGGCAGCCAGTGTGCGCAGGCCATTGCGCTCGAGATGGGACTGGTGCCTGAGGGCGATCGTGAGGCTGTGCTCCAGCAACTGGTAGCCGATATCCACCAACATGGCGACAGACTGACTACAGGCGATGTGGGTAACCGCTACCTCTTTAATGCCCTGATCCATCATGGACAACAGGATTTGCTTTACAAGATGCTCAACCACTACGATG
The DNA here is from genome assembly GCA_017412705.1 of Prevotella sp. Taxonomy (GTDB): domain Bacteria; phylum Bacteroidota; class Bacteroidia; order Bacteroidales; family Bacteroidaceae; genus Prevotella. Next base: position 14,825 of record JAFPWS010000071.1, on the reverse strand, counting down.
TTCCAGGCTATGGCTACCAGATAAAGTTGGGACATACCACGCTGACGGAACAGTGGAATCCTGAGCACGGTGCCTCGATGAATCACTTTATGATGGGTCATATTAACAACCTGCTGGTACCTTACATCCTTGGCATCTGGCGTGAGCAGGGAAGGGTGGTGTTGGCTCCGCATCCTGTGGGCGACCTGACGTGGTGCCGAGGCGAGTCGCATGGTGTCAAGGTCTCTTGGCGCATAAAGGACGACCTGTTTATGCTCGACATCGATATCCCTGAAGGACAGGCGGCCACCCTACGCATGCCCTATTCGGCAGACAGTCAAGTGTTGTCGGCAGGCCATCACACAAGGCAGGAAAGAGTGATGACAACCACCCGATGAAATCGTCTAAAAAGTAAAAACAACATTGCAATGAAACCCAATTTCAAAACCCCTCTGAGCGGCATCATCCCGCCGCTGGTAACTCCTTTAGTAAATAACGAGACGCTGGATGTAGAGAGTCTGGAACGACTCATAGAGCACCTCATCCAAGGTGGTGTACATGGACTCTTCGTGCTGGGCACGACGGGCGAGGAGCAAAGCCTCTCCTACGACGTGCGCAAGCAGATGATTCGTGAGTCGTGTCGCATCAACAGAGGTCGCCTGCCTCTGTTGGCCTGCATCACCGATACGAGCATTGTCGAGAGCATCAAGCTGGCGCAGGTGGCTGCCGACTGTGGTGCCGATGGTGTGGTCAGCGCTCCCCCTTACTATTTCGCTACAGGTCAGCCTGAGCTGGCACAGTTCTACGAGGAGCTGGTGCCCCAGCTGCCCTTGCCCGTATTCCTTTATAATATGCCCTCGCATGTGAAGGTGAGCTTCGCCCCTGATACGGTGGCCCGCATAGCGCAGAACGAGCAGGTGGTGGGTTTCAAGGACTCTTCGGCCAATGCCGTCTACTTCCAGTCGGTCATGTATAAGATGCAGCACCGCAAGGATTTCGCCATGCTAGTAGGTCCTGAGGAGATTACGGGCGAGTGTGTGCTGCTGGGTGCGCAGGGTGGCATCAACGGTGGAGCCAACATGTTCCCGGAGCTCTATGTGGCCATGTACGACGCTGCCTCAGCGCGCGACATCAATCTTGTGCTCGACCTGCAACAGCTCATCATGCAGATATCCACTACTATCTATACCGTCGGCAAGCATGGCTCCAGCTACCTGAAGGGGCTGAAGTGTGCCCTCTCGCTGCTGGGCATCATCAACGACGACTTCGTGGCCTCTCCGTTCTATAAGTTCGAGGCTCCTGAGCGCGCTAAGATTCAGCAGGCGCTCGAGGCACTGCCCATCAAAGACGGTAAGCTATGCATCTGATTGATTTCATCATCTTCATTGTCTTCACGTTGGGCGTCGTCGTCTTCGGATGCTCGTTCTTCAAGAAGGGCAGCAGCGCTGACGAATTCACCTCAGCAGGACACTCCATCCCTGGCTGGGTGGTGGGCATGAGCATCTTTGCCACCTACGTGTCGAGCATCTCTTATATTGGCTACCCGGGAAAGGCCTTTGCTGCCGACTGGAACGCCTTTGTCTTCTCGCTCTCCATCCCCATTGCCAGCTACTTCGCTGCCAAGTATTTCGTGCCCTTCTACAGGCATAGCGGAAGCGTGTCGGCCTACACCTTCCTTGAGGAGAAGTTTGGTGCCTGGGCACGTCTCTATGCCTCTGCCTGCTACCTGCTGACGCAGATAGCTCGCATGGGCTCCATCCTCTATCTGCTGGCCGTTCCGATGTATATTCTGATGGGTTGGGACATGCATACCGTCATCATCCTGACCTCGATAGGCATCATCGTCTATTCTATGATGGGTGGCCTGAAGGCAGTCATCTGGGCCGATGCCATACAGGGTATTATATTAATAGGTGGAGCGCTGCTGTGCTTGGGCATCTTGATGTTCTCAATGCCTGAAGGCCCCATGCAGACCTTCGAGCTGGCGGCCAACTCGCCCATGGGCAACAAATTCTCGTTGGGTGCGTTTACCAGCGACCTCACGACTTCGACGTTCTGGGTATGCCTTATCTATGGCGTCTTCATCAACCTGCAGAACTACGGCATCGACCAGAACTACGTACAACGCTACCATGCTGCCAAGACCGACAGGGACGCTAAGTTCTCGGCACTCTTCGGAGGCTACCTGTTCATTCCTGTCTCGGCCCTGTTCTTCCTCATCGGTTCAGCTTTGTACTCGTACTATCAGGCGGGTGTAGCCCCGTTGCCTGCCGATATTCAGGCCAAACCCGACTACGTGTTCCCTTACTTCATAGTCAACGGTTTGCCAGTAGGCCTCAGAGGACTGCTCATTGCCTCTATCTTTGCGGCAGGTATGTCGACCGTGTCTACCTCCGTTACGTCAGCGGCTACTATCATCCTGACCGACTACGTGCGTCCGTTCTTCCTAAAGGCTCGTAATGTGACAGACAAGTTGCGCCATCACGACCCGCAAGACCATCATAAGCACCAAAAGCTGGAACTCGCCATCGTGCGTCTCTCGAGCTTTGGTGTAGGTCTGCTGGGCGCCTGCGTGGCCATTGCCATGCTGAGTGTGGAAAGCATCATCGACGCCTGGTGGACGCTGTCGAGCATCTTCTCAGGAGGCATGCTTGGACTCTTCCTGCTGGGTTGTATCCCTGCGCGCATCAATCGCTGGGCGGCATTGTCTGGCTGCATAGGCGGCATCGTGGTCATTGGCTGGATATCGCTGGCCGACATGTGGTCGCTGCCAGGTCCGCACCTGCATCCCTACCTGGCTATCGTGCTGGGTACCACCACGATATTCCTCGTGGGCTTCCTGCTGACGTTCCTCGTCAAGGGCACCAAACAATAAGATAAAACACTCATACAATATGAATAAGGCTATCCAACGGATGCTGGTCGCCATCCTTCTCTTCTGCGGCCTGGTGAGCGTGCAGGCGCAGATTCCTGCCGACGTGGCTGAGGTCATCAGGAAGACCAATGCCAAGATGACCAATACCGCAGGACTGGAGATAGACATGAACATCCACCTCGGCATGCTGATTTTCAAGGGCAACATGGAGACGAAGCTGTGGAGCAAGGGCGAAAAGTCGCTGATGAAGGGCAAGATGAAGATGCTCGGGCAGGTGACGAAGATGGAAGAGGGCTTCGACGGCACCCAGCAGTGGGTGTACGAAAGCTTTGAATTATCGGAGGATGTCAAGGAGAAAGCCCGGAAGAAGGGCAAGAAGCTGGAGCTGAAGGACTCGCTGAAGATTACCAAGACCAGTGCGAAGCAGAAGACTGACAACACCATCACCTTCGACTTTGACAAGGACTATCGCAAGGCTACGATGAAGCTGAAGGACAAGTACTACGTCATCACCTTCAGCGACCCTGTCGACAAGGAAGACCCCAAGAAGATGACAGTCAGGATAGACAAGGACAACTTCTACGTCCGCGAGATGTCTGCTCGGAAAGGCGGTGTCAAGATGACCGTAACCATCAACCGCGTGAAGGTAGGTGTCTCTGACGACGTCTTCAAATTAGACATTTCCAAATATCCGGGCGCTGTCGTCGTACGTAAATAATAATACCTCTCACCGTCGTCGCTGTCATCGTCATCGACTGATATAAATCAAGAATACAACACTTTTTTGCGGAAAAAGCAACGTATGTGTGCGATAACAACAAAAAATGTTCTTACCTTTGCACCCGAATTCGAAACCTCCGTTGATTAATTCGACGGTCTTCGGAAACAAAACGTATGAATTAGAAAAAGTATTAATCCATTTAAAGAAGTAAATCGTATGAAAAAGTTAATGATGATTGCTGCCATGATGGTAGCCGTGCTGAGTGCAAACGCACAGAACGAGGTAGGTCAGGTAACTCTGAAGCCCACCGTTGGTATGAACCTCGCTACAATGACGAAGGTCGATAATTCTAAGATGCGCGTCGGTCTTACCGCTGGTGTTGAGGCTGAGTATGGCGTAGCAGAGAACTTCGGCGTTACCGCTGGTCTGTTCTACTCTATGCAGGGTGTAAAGAGCAAGGAGGGTGTGATTCCTTTCAATATTCTTGGTATTAACGGTGAAGTAAAGGGCACACAAACCATGAAGCTCGACTACATCAACATCCCCATCCTGGCTCAGTACTACATCGTGAAGGGTCTGGCCGTTAAGGCTGGTATCCAGCCTGGTTTCTGCGTTTCAAAGAAACTGAAGACTGAAGGAACTGTTTCAACTGCTGGTGGTTCTGAGAAAATTAGTTCTGACGACAAGATTACTGATGGTGTCAACGGCTTCCAGTTCGCTATCCCCGTTGGTCTGTCTTACGAGTATGAGAGCTTCGTGCTGGACGCTCGCTACAACATCGGCGTGACCAAGGCTCTGAAGGATTCTGACCCCCGTCACTCTGTATTCCAGATCACACTGGGTTACAAGTTCGCGCTCTAATCTCAATACAGAGACTACGCAATATCAGGAAGGATATCCACTACGGGTATCCTTTTTTAATGCCAATTAGTACTTTTTCACGAAAAAGTTTGGATATTCCAGAATAAAGTCTTATTTTTGCAGGTAATAACCAAATAGAATTTTAGTTCACATTATTTATTAATTAAATTTTTGCATATATGAAAAAGATTCTTATGTTGGCAGTAGCCATGTGTATGGCTGTTTCAGTAAGTGCTCAGCACAGTGTGGGTTCCATCTCGCTTATCCCGAAGGCTGGTTTCAACCTGGCTAACCTTGCTGGTGACGTGAATGGTAACAGCATCAAATTTGGTTTTGTTGGCGGTGCTGATGTAATGTATCAGCTGAGCGACCTCGTGGGACTCTCTGGTGGTGCTTTGTTCTCCATGCAGGGTGCCGAGGGCGAAGGTGACAATTCGTTTTCGCTGTTTGAAATCAACATCCCTCTGTTGGCTAATTTCTATGTGACTAAGAATTTTGCGTTGAAGGTAGGTCTCCAGCCCGGTATCATCGCTTCGGCAAAGAGTAAGTCAGGAAATGTGACCACCACAGTGACCAGCTCTTGCCAGACCATAGAGCTCAGTATTCCCTTTGGAGCCTCTTACGAGTACAAGGATTTCGTTTTCGACGCTCGTTACAACCTGGGTGTTAGCAAAATCAACAAGAGTAACGGCAGCCAGCGCAACAGCGTGTTCCAGTTTACTGTTGGTTACAAGTTCGACCTCTAATCGCAACGCAGAGAGTATGAATAAAGAGGAGACCCCCGGAAAGGGTCTCTTTTTTGGTTCCCCCCTGCTCGTATTACAACTGAGTAGGAACTTTCGGAAAAAAAGACAAATCATTGGCGTGGTTTTATCAATCTACGACGTGGATTTAACAATCATCGACGTGGATTTAACAATCATCGGCGTGGATTTAAGTTTGTACGGCACTTCAACACTCTTTACCCCGTGCCTCACAACCTTTTGGGACGGGCCTTTGTACATTTCCGAAACCCTACCTTTCCTCCAACGTATATCACGTTGTAACGCGTTTTCTGGCGTAATACGCGTGGACTATTGGCCGATCGGCTGCTTCATGAGTTCCTCCAACTCCGAAACGGATTTCTCTTCTATTTCTTCGTACTTGTAGAATTTGGTTGGCATAATTGCAAAGACCTTGTTGTTATAGAGGAAGACAAAATCGTAGTAGCCAGGATTGACCTCTTCAGGATGCAGGTAGAACGAGCCCCAATGATAGTTTTCCTCAGCATCTGGATTTTTATTCAGGTCGTGCTCTTGAATATAACCGGGAGTCTTGTCGTTCAATGGTTTTTTCAGGTAAAGACTCTGGTCGGCCTTGTGCTTGAATACCATCACTTTGATGCCGCCTCCTACGCTTGTTTTGGGGTGGAACTCTATCCACTCGTCAAGTTCGAAAACCGAGCGGATGCCCTCGGCGGCGAATGGCTTGCTGTTGAAGGCTTCGTCGCCGCAACGGTTGCCAGATAGGCTCAGTCCCGTCATGACGGGCTTCTCACCCTCTTTGAGATTCACGAAATAGAGTTTGCCAAGCACCATGTCGTCCTGGGCTTGCGCAGCGTCGGCGCCTGTGGCGCTGGCTGTAGAAAGCAGTGCAAATACTGCGGTCAGTAGCAGAGCAATTCTTTTCATATCACCTTTTTGTTATTGGACTCATTACATTCGCCTGCAAAGATACGTTTTATTTTTGGAATACACATACAAGGGCGGTTCTTTTTTTTGTGTTTTTTCCAAGAATGTTCCGAATGTCTTCCGAGATTTTCCTCTTAAGTGATGACAGCGATGACGCTGACAGTGATGACAGCGGGGTGGTTTGTTCGTCTTATAAGTTGGAAACTTATAAATGATCAAAGCAATATTTAAACAAATGATGAAGAAGAATTATCCGAAGATTGGCATACGTCCTACGATTGACGGTCGTCAGGGTGGTATCCGCGAGGGACTGGAAGAGAAGACGATGGCGCTGGCCAACGCTGTGAAGAACCTGATAGAGAGCTCACTGAAGAACGGCGACGGCTCGCCTGTGGAGTGTGTCATCTCAGACACTACCATCGGACGCGTAGGCGAGAGTGCTGCGTGTGCCGAGAAGTTCGAGCGCGAGGGCGTGGGAGCCACTATCACCGTCACCTCTTGCTGGTGCTACGGATCGGAGACGATGGACATGAACCCGACGTACCCCAAGGCCGTCTGGGGCTTCAACGGTACGGAGCGCCCAGGTGCCGTCTATCTGGCTGCCGTGCTGGCTGCTCATGCCCAGAAGGGCCTGCCTGCCTATGGTATCTACGGTCATGACGTGCAGGACTTGAACGACAACACCATTCCCGCCGATGTAGCCGAGAAGATTCTGCGCTTTGCCCGTGCTGCCCAGGCGGTGGCTACCATGCGCGGCAAGAGCTATCTGTCGTTAGGCAACACCTGTATGGGTATTGCCGGCTCTATCGTGAATGCCGACTTCCTGCAGAACTACTTGGGCATGCGTACGGAGTATGTCTCGCTGGTAGAGATTCTGCGCCGTGTGGACTTCGGCATCTACGACAAGGACGAGTTCCAGAAGGCTATGGCGTGGGTTGAAAAGTACTGCAAGCCCCAGGAGGGTCACGACTATAACGAGGATCGTCCCTTGTTCCCTGGCGTGCCTATGACTACCTTCAACGGCAAGGGTAAGGGTAAGAACCGTCAGGAGAAGGACGAGGACTGGGAGTTCACTGTGAAGACCATGATGATTATCCGCGACTTGATGCAGGGTTCAGAAAAACTGTTGGAGATGGGTTACAAGGAAGAGGCCATCGGACATAACGCCATTGCTGCCGGTGTACAGGGTCAGCGTCAGTGGACCGACTACAAGCCAAACTTCGACTTCCCTGAGTCGATGATGTGTACCTCGTTCGACTGGAACGGTCCGCGCGAGGCTTATACGCTGGCTACGGAGAACGACTTCCTGAACGGAATGTCGATGCTCTTCGGACACCTGCTGACCAATCGTGGCGTCATGTTCTCCGACATACGTACCTACTGGAGTCCTGAGGCTGTTGAGCGCGTCAGTGGCTGGAAGGCTGAGGGCGGTGCCGCCGGTGGATTCATACACCTTATTAATAGTGGTGCTACGACGCTGGATGCTACCGGTGCCATGAACGACGCCGAGGGCAAACCTACCATCAAGGAGTTCTGGGACATGAAGCAGGAAGACTGGGAGGCCTGTCTGAAGGCTACCTCGTGGATGCCTGCCGACCGCGACTACTTCCGCGGAGGTGGCTACAGCTCGCACTTCCTCACTCGTGGCGGCATGCCGATGACCATGCTGCGCCTGAACCTCGTAGCAGGGCTCGGCCCCGTGTTGCAGCTGGCTGAAGGTTGGACAGTAGACCTGCCTCAGAACGTGAACGACATCCTGGACAAACGTACCGACCCCACATGGCCCACCACATGGTTTGCACCACGTTTGGACCCCGCGAAGGATGCCTTCAAGGACGTCTACTCTGTCATGAACAACTGGGGAGCCAACCACGGAGCCATTTGCTTCGGTCACGTAGGTGCCGACCTCATCACGCTCTGCGCTATGCTGCGCATCCCCGTATGCATGCACAACGTGGAGGATAAGGACATCTTCCGTCCCTCGTGCTGGAATGCCTTCGGTATGGACAAGGAGGGTGCCGACTATCGAGCATGTCAGAACTTCGGGCCTCTGTATAAATAATAAAAATAAGTGTTTAAACCTTTTTGCCGTTTAATCGTCAAAAGACGTGATAACGATAAAAAAGAAAGAGAACAATGAGAAAAACAATGGTAATCGTCCTGTTGGCAGTGGCTTTTGTCACTGCCAGTGCTCAGGACGTGATGCGAAAAGAGAAGGACGGCACCTATGTCGTCAATACCACCACGCTGGCACAGGACGTAGAAGGCTATCAGGGTCCGACGCCTGTAGAGGTGTATATCAAAAAGAACAAGATAGTCAAGGTCGTCGCACTCAAGACGCAGGACGGCCCGAAGTACGTCGCCAAGGTCAAGAACGGCATGCTGACTAAGTACGAGGGCATGAACGTCAAGAAAGGTACTGTCGAGGAGGTGGATGCCGTTACGGGAGCTACCTTCACCTCAAAAGCCATGCAGGAGAACATCCGCAGGGCCGTAGCGTACTACAAGAAGAACAAATAAGGTAGTATAGTAAAGGAATAATACCAAAAGGGAGGCGCTCTCCAAGGGGAGGGGCTTCCCTCTTGTTATTCATACAGCAACACCAGTCCTGCAATGGCGCAGTAGAGTATCATGCGGATGGGGTTGATCTTGATGAACATGACTCCATAGAAGGCAGCACAGAACAGGAAACAGCTGATGCCGAACTGCCAGGCATCTTCCTGAGGAGTGGAGAAGTTGTCGGGTGTCATGAGCAACAGGGTGGCAGCAGCCAGCAGACCCACCACGGCAGGGCGCAGGCCCAGGAAAATGGACTGCACGGTGGTGGTCTTCATATACTTCATGAACATCATACTGATGAGCACCATCAGGATGAGCGACGGCAATACCAGCGCGAAAGTGGAGGTAGCACTACCCAGCACAGCCATTGGCATGGAGTAGCCCGCATTCTTGATAGCAGTATAGCCGCAATAGGTGGCTGAGTTGATGCCTATGGGACCTGGTGTCATCTGCGAGATGGCCACAATGTCCGTAAACTCTGACGGCGACAGCCAATGCCAGTGCTCTACCGTCTCGTGCTGGATGAGCGACAGCATGCCATAGCCTCCGCCAAAACCAAAGAGGCCTATCTCGAAGAATGTCAGGAACAAATAGAGGAATATCACGGCTAAACTCTTAATTTCTACTCGCGAAGCGACAACTTTTAATTCTTAACTCTTAACTTCCCATAAAGGAATCCTCCAATGCCTGCCACTATGATAATCCAGATGGGCGACACACCCATGAGCCATATCAGCAGGGCCGACACAATGGGAATCCAGATGGTAAACCAGTTCAGCTGGGCGCTCTTGCCCAAATTGAACGTAGGAACGGCTATCAGGGCCACCACGGCAGGACGGATGCCGCGAAACATGGCGGCTATGATGCGATTGTCCTCAAACTGATGGAAGAACATGGCGATGGCCAGAATAATCAGAAACGAGGGTAGGGCAGTGCCCAAAGCGGTGGCGATGGCACCACGTACCTTGTTCAGCTTATAGCCTATGAAGATGCTGATATTGATGGCAAAGACACCGGGACAGCTCTGCGCGATGGCTATCAGGTCGAGCATCTCTTCCTTCTCCACCCAACGATGACGGTTAACCACTTCCTCCTCAATGATGGGAATCATGGCATATCCACCCCCGAGGGTGAACATGCCAATCTTAAAGAAGGTGCGGAACGATTCCCAGTAGATGTTCATTGCTGCTCAATCCACTTGCGGGCATTGACAAAGGCTTCAATCCATGGGGTCACCTCGTCCATGCGACGACGCTCAGGATACCAGGCACACTGCCAGGGGAAGATGGCACGCTCCAGGTGGGGCATCATGCACAGGTGGCGACCATCCTCAGAGCAGATGCCTGCCACGTCGTAGTCAGAGCCGTTGGGGTTGGCGGGATAGCCATGATAGTTGTACTTGGCAATGACGTTATACCGGCTCTCTGCCTCGGGCAGCGAGAACTTACCCTCACCATGTGCCACCCACAGGCCCAGCTTGTTGCCACTGAGTGAGCCGAACATGACGCTGTTGTTCTTGGGAATATCGAGGGCGATGAACTCGCTCTCGAACTTATGGCTGTCGTTGTGCAACATCTTGGCACCCTTGGCACCAGTAAGGCCAAGCTCAACCATCAGCTGGCAACCGTTACAGATTCCCAGCGAGAGGGTGTCCTTGCGGGCATAGAACTTATCGAGTGCCTCTTTGGCTTTGGGGTTGAAGAGGAAGGCGCCTGCCCAGCCCTTGGCTGAACCCAACACGTCAGAGTTAGAGAAACCACCGCAGAAGACTATCATATTGATGTCTTCCAGCGTCTCGCGACCACTGATGAGGTCGGTCATCATGACGTCCTTCACGTCAAAGCCTGCCAGATAGAGGCAGTAGGCCATCTCGCGCTCGCCATTGGTACCCTTCTCGCGGATGATGGCAGCCCTGACGCCTGTCTTCTCACGACGGTCGGCAGAGATGCCGTATTGCTTCAGCATACCTGTGAAGTCGCGGTTGAACTTCATCTCCAGAGGTTGCTGCTTGTAGTTCTCGTAACGCTCCTTGGCCTTGCCGTTGAAGCTCTGCTTGCGGTCGAGCAGGTAAGAGGTCTTGTACCATACGTCGCGCAGGGCGTCGATATCGAAGGAATACTCCTTCTCGCCAGCTTTCACGACGATGTCACGACTGTCTTCCACCGTATAGCCAATCTTGGCGAAACCTATGCCCAGGTCTTCCATAAAGTCCTTGAAGTCCAGCCTGTGGTCGTCGCTTACCTCGATGACGACACCAGGGTTCTCAGCGAAGAGGGTCTTCACCACGTCGCCATCTTGGCAGAGGTCGTGCAGGTTGATGTGCATACCACCCTTGGTGTTGGCAAAGCACATTTCCAGCAGGGTCGTAATAAGACCACCGGCAGAGATGTCGTGACCAGCCATCACCCAGCCCTTCTCTATCAGCTGCTGGACAGCCATGAAGGCATCGGCGAAGTACTCGGCGTTCTTAACGGTAGGCACATCGCTGCCTATCTTGCCAAGGCTCTGGGCAAAAGCGGAGCCACCCAGGCGCTGCTCGTCGAATGAGAAGTCGATATGGTAGAGTGAGGCGTGCTTGTCGTTCACCACTACAGGGCTTACCACCTTGCGGATGTCGCTGACCTCACCACCAGCGCTGACGATGACAGTGCCTGGAGAGATGATCTTCTCACCATTGGGGTACTGCTGGGTCAGAGAGAGGGAGTCCTTACCTGTAGGTACGTTGATGTGCAGCTCGCAGCAGAAGTCGCTCAAAGCCTTCACACCAGCATACAGACGGGCGTCTTCACCTTCCTGTGAGCGACAGGGCCACATCCAGTTGGCACTCAGCGACAGCGATTCCATGCCTTCGGCCAAAGGTGCCCAAACAATATTTGTCAGCGCCTCGGCTACAGAAAGTACACTTCCTGCTGCGGGGTCGGCCAGTCCTGCCTGAGGAGCATGTCCCAGTGCTGTGGCAATACCCTTGCGACCACGATAGTCGAGGGCTACCACGCCACAGTCGCTCAAGGGCAACTGTATCTGACCCTGACACTGCTGGCGCGCTATCTTACCCGTAACCGAACGGTCTACCTTATTGGTAAGCCAATCCTTGCACGCTACTGCCTCCAGTTGGAGCACACGCTGTACATATTCTTCAATCCTGTCTTCGTTATAGGTTACGTTCTCGTAGGTATGTTCTACCGTATTGTCGCGCATGATGGTTTTGGGCGAGTGACCAAACATCTGGGCAACATCCAAGTCGAAGGGCTTCACACCATCGCCCTGCTTGAACGAGAAGTGGGCGTCACCAGTGGTTTCGCCAACAACATACATAGGGGCACGCTCGCGCTCGGCAATCTTCTGCACGTGTTCGATGTGCTTCTCGTCGATGAGCAAGCCCATGCGCTCCTGACTCTCGTTGGCGATAATCTCCTTGGCAGAAAGCGTCTGGTCGCCAATAGGCAGCTTGGTCATGTCAATCTCGCCACCGCACTCCTCAACGAGCTCGGAGAGGCAGTTCAGATGGCCTGCACTACCGTGGTCATGAATGGAAACCACGGGATTGTTGTCTTCTTCGCAGAGGGCGCGTACCAGATTGTAAGCACGCTTCTGCATCTCTGGGTTCGCACGCTGGATGGCATTCAGCTCAATGCCGTTCGAGTAGCGTCCGGTATCTACTGAAGACACACTGCCACCACCGAGTCCGATGCGATAGTTGTCACCACCAACCACAACGACCTTATTGCCTTTCTGGGGCTCTTTCTTCAGACAATCGCGCTTGGTGCCATAGCCCACACCGCCTGCCAACATGATGACTTTGTCGTAGGCATACTTGGTAGGAGTAGCGGATTCTTGGTGCTCAAAGGTCAGCACACTGCCACAAATCAGGGGTTGGCCAAACTTGTTACCAAAGTCGGAGGCACCGTTTGAGGCCTTGATGAGTATCTGTTCAGGGGTCTGGTAGAGCCACTTACGGGCTGGCATCAGCTCTTCCCAGTCGCGGCTGTCGTCCTGGATTCTCGGGTAGGCAGTCATATACACAGCAGTACCGGCAATGGGCCATGAGCCGACGCCGCCACCCATACGGTCGCGAATCTCGCCGCCTGTTCCTGTAGCGGCACCATTGAAGGGCTCTACTGTGGTGGGGAAGTTGTGGGTCTCGGCTTTCAGGGAGATGACGCTCTCGATGTCCTTCACACGAAAATAATCTGATGTCGACTGGTCAGCAGGCGCAAACTGTTCAACAACAGGACCTTGCGCAAAGGCTACGTTGTCCTTATAAGCAGATAGAATCTTGTTGGGATTCTCCTGCGTAGTCTTTTTAATCATGGCGAAGAGGCTTGACTCCATCTCCTGTCCGTCGATGATAAAGGTTCCTCCGAAAATTTTGTGACGACAGTGCTCAGAATTAATCTGGGCAAAACCGAAAATCTCAGAGTCTGTCAGTGGACGACCATTCTCTTTCTCAATCTTGTGCAGGTATTCTATCTCCTCAGGCGACAATGCCAGACCTTCCTGCTCGTTGTATTCCTCCAGATTGTCCACATACTTGATGGGCTCGGGCTGGATGTTAATTGTAAAGATGTCCTGATTCAGACCATTGTACATACGCTGCAGCATGGGGTCGTGTTCTGCATCGTCAGAGGCTACAGGGAAATATTCCTCTATACGGAGGATACCTTTGACACCCATGTTCTGCGTAATCTCGACAGCATTGGTCGACCAGGGGGTCACCATCTCGCGGCGGGGGCCAATATAATAACCCTCCAGTGTCTCGTCGCTCTGTAGTGTGGCCTCGCCGTAAAGCCAGCATAGTTCCTTAACTTCTTGTTCGTTTAATGGGTGATTCGCCTCGGTGGCAATCACACTCTTTTGTGGAGTCTTGAAAAAGAAAATCATGTCTTTTAACTTTGTTATATGATGAATTTGGCGACAAAGGTACGAATAAGTGAGCGAAAAGCCAAATATATTTGGACTTTTCCGAACGTCAAACACCATTGATTTCATGTCAAAGTTACTTAAAAATCTCTAAATCGAGGCAACTTTACGCGAATTAATGCGTCTAATGACTAACTTTGCAACCGAATCGATTAATTAATTCAGATGAATATGAAGAAAAGTGTTTTCATGATTTCGCTAGTATCAGTGGTGCTGATGACTGGCTGTGCTTCCAAGAAAGAACTCGTGGCTTGTCAGGAAGAGAACAAGGCTTTGCAGACGAACTATCAGGATACCAAAGAGCAGTTGGCTGCATCTAATACGCGTGTCGCCAGCCTCGAAGAGCAGGTAGCTGAGTTGCGTAAGACAAATGCAACATTACAAAACTCACTGGAGAAGAGCCTCTCTAATGCCAGCCAGAACAATGTATCGATAGAGAAGTTGGTTGACCAGATTAATGAGTCTAACCAGTACATTCGTCATCTGGTGGAGGTGAAGTCAAAGAGTGACTCTCTGAACATGGTGCTCACCAACAACCTGACCCGCTCGCTCTCGAAGGAGGAACTCAAGGAGGTTGATGTTCAGGTGCTCAAAGGTGTAGTATACATCTCGTTGGCTGATAACATGCTCTATAAGAGTGGCTCTTACGAGATTAATGAGCGTGCAGCTGAGACATTGTCAAAGATTGCCAAGATTATTAAGGACTATAAGGATTACGATGTACTTATTGAGGGTAATACTGATGATGTGCCCATCAAGCGCGAGAACATCCGCAACAACTGGGACCTCTCTTGTCTGCGTGCCTCTTCTGTCGTACAGGCACTGCAGAATGACTATGGCGTAGACCCCAAGCGTCTTACTGCAGGTGGGCGTGGCGAGTACAATCCTCTCCAGCCTAACACGACAGAGTTGGGCAAACAGCGCAATCGTCGTACGCAGATTATCATCACTCCGAAGCTGGATGAGTTTATGGATCTCATAGGAAAAGCTCCCGCAGAAGACTAATCCCTATTATATATAATAAGGTGTATAGCATTTGGGGCTTGATGAAGGTCAAGCCCCAAACTTTTTTCGATGAAAAACTGAAATTTTTCTCGGAAAAGTTTTGCTGGTTAGAAAAATAGTTGTACCTTTGCACCCGCTTTCAGGGATTCCCCCTGACGGAGCAGATGAGAAAGAGTTCTTTGAAAGATTTACATAGACAGAGAAAGAAGTAGTACAAGAAGCGGCCTGTGTCCTT
>JAFPWS010000070.1 GCA_017412705.1 Prevotella sp. | reverse complement strand
CTTCAGTGATGGCAACAAACGTATTGCAGCCACATAGTTTCTGTGGTTCCTGAATAACAACGGCATCTTGTATCGTCCTGACGGCACAAAGCGTTTGGCTGACAACACGCTTGTTGCACTGACCCTGATGATTGCAGAGAGCAAGACAGAGGAGAAGGATGTGATGGTGAAAGTGGTGGTGAATCTGATTAATCAGAGAAATTGACATTATAAAAACGTTATAGAATATATGTCAAAGAAAGAATTGATTCACACAGAGAAAGTAGGAAAGTAGGAAAGTGGACAAGAAGGTGTTTTGAGTGGGATATTATAGGATAGTAATTTAATAATAATAGAATAATAATAGAATTATAAATAATAAAACTTCTACTTATAATGTCTCTTTTCCGCACTCTGAAAAGGCTTAATGTCCACTTTCCTACTTTCCTACTTTCCTACTTTCCGGCTTAGTCGTACCAAATGGCATGGATTCTGCCTTGCAAACGCAGATGCCGGACTACTGCCTCTGTGTTCGTATTACGACTGAAGGGCATTCGCATTACGACTGAAGGGGCTTCGCATTACGACTGAGCAGGGGGCTGTCATCTCGACGTTGTGGAGAGATCCCTCGACGTTGCTCGGGATGACAGGTTAACCTTAAGCCATTAACCTTATACCATTATCCTTAAACCATTAACCATTAAGTACTATGAGAAAAGAGACTTGGAAAACGATTCTGCAGTTTATTGTCAGTATTCTGACGGCTGCTATCACGGCGCTGGGAACAACCAGCTGCCTGGGTCATGGGCCCTTCTGATAAGTGTAAGTGTCTAAAAAAAGTCTGGGGAGCGGGGGGCTCTCTGCCAGACTTTTTAGTGGAGTGGTGAAAGTGGAGGATAGGTTCCTGACTTTCTTTTCCGTTTTTTCACGCGGGTGAATTGCACATCGTCGTCACCATCGCTGTCTGTGGTTTTAGCTGACTTCCACGTTCCTATGATGCTTTGCGCCGAGATGCTCATGACAGCCATGAGCATCAGCGGCAACAGCATGAGTCGTTTTTTTATTGCTTAATAGAACTTAAAATAGTTCTTGGCGTTGTTGTAGGAGATGTCTTCTACCATCTTGCCCAGCAGCTCACGGTCGTCGGGCAGGAGGCCCTTCTCCACATCGTTGCCCAGCAGGTTGCAGAGGATGCGGCGGAAGTACTCGTGACGTGGATATGAGAGGAATGAGCGGCTGTCGGTGAGCATGCCCACAAAGCGTGAGAGCAGACCCAGCACTGACAGGGCGTTCATCTGGCGTATCATGCCGTCCATCTGGTCGTTGAACCACCAGCCGGAGCCGAACTGAATCTTGCCTGGCTCGCCACCCTGGAAGTTACCCAGCATGGTGGCGATGACCTCGTTGGCACAGGGGTTCAGAGTGTAGAGGATGGTACGTGTCAGCTTGCCTTCCATGTTGAGCTTGTTGAGGAACTTGGACATGGCCTTGGCGGTGTTGAACTCACCGATGGAGTCGAAGCCTGTGTCAGGACCCAGCTTGTTGTACATGGCGGTGTTGTTGTCGCGGATGGCACCGTAGTGGAACTGCTGTGTCCAGCCTGCGTCGGCATCCATCTCGGCCATGATGGTGAGGAAGGCGTTCTTGTACTGGCGTATCTCCAGCTCGGAGAGCTGCTGGCCACGCATAGCCTTCTCGAAGATGGTCTCAATCTGTGAGTCGGTGTACTCTTCGTCGTAGAACTCCTCAATGCCGTGGTCAGAGAGCTTGGAGCCTTGTGCCTCGAAGAACTCATGACGCTTCTTGAGGGCATCTACCATGTCGGCAAACTTGGTGATGCTGACGCCGCTGACGTCAGACAGCTGCTCGACATACTTTGAGAACTCAGGCTTCTCGATGTTCATGGCCTTGTCAGGACGCCATGCGGGAATCATGATGGGGTCGTCGGCAGCCTTGTGCTTGGCATACTCAATGTGGTTGTGCAGGTCGTCAACGGGGTCGTCGGTGGTGCAGACACACTCTACGTTATAGTGCTTCATGAGGCCGCGTGCCGAGTACTCAGGCTGCTTCAGCTTCTCGTTGCACTCATCGAAAATCTCGCGTGCGGTCTTGGGCGACAGCAGCTTCTCGATGCCAAAGGCGGTCTTCAGCTCCAGATGTGTCCAGTGGTACAGGGGGTTGCGCAGGGTGTAGGGCACTGTCTCGGCCCACTTCTCGAACTTCTCCCAGTCGGAGGTGTCCTTGCCTGTGCAGTACTTCTCGTCAATGCCATTGGTACGCATGGCACGCCACTTGTAGTGGTCGCCACCCAGCCACAGCTCGGTGATGCTCTTGAAACGATGGTCGTTGGCCACCATCTCGGGAATCAGGTGACAGTGATAGTCGATGATGGGCATCTTTGCCGCATGGTTGTGATACAGGTCCTGGGCAATCTCTGTCTCCAGCACGAAGTTCTTGTCGTTGAATTGCTTCATAATATTGGTTTGTTTTAGTTAATAAGTTTACAAGTGGATGCAAAGATAGCGAATTATTTCCATAAACAAGAAACAACTCGCTATTTTTGAAGAAAAATTAACGTAAACGTTCTCTCCTTTTGGGCGTGCGGCACTGCCATGCCAACAGCCAACGGCCAATGGCTAACGGCTTACGCGAATCCAGTCTGCCTCTACCCAGCCCTTGTCGGTCTTGGGATTGGTGTCGTAGGCCACATAGCCGAACTTGGCACCTATCCACTTGCCTTCCTTCATCTGGTACTCCTGGCCGCAGTCGGTGAAATTCTTGCCACTGAGGCTGTAGGAGAACCTGACCTTCGAGTCCTTCACCATCAGGCGCAGGCAGATGTCCTCGTGGATGCCGGGCTTGTAGTCTATCTTGTCCTCGGCAGTAGGCTTCAGCGTAGCCACCAGCTCTTCCTGCTGGGGCTTGCCGCGGTCGGCGTCCTGACAGGTGACCATCAGCAGCTGGAATTCACGTCCTATGCGCTTCAGCACCAGTGCCTGGTAGTTGTGGCCCATCATGATGAGTCCGCCAACCTGCCCGTCGGCCTTTGAGGTGAAGCGCAGCTTGGTGGTGACGGTGAACTCGTCGGCAGGTGTCTTCTGCAACAGCATGTTGGGCACCTCCCAGAGGTTCTTGAAGTGGTCGGAGACCTTATGGGTATAGATGCGCATGGTGCCAAAGGCGGTAGGCATGCCGAAGAACTGATGGTAGTTGGCGTGCCACTGCCACTGCTTGCCCAGCACAGGGCTGTTGAACTCGTCGCTCTCAACAGGGTTGACAATGAGCGAAGAACTGCTCTTGGGCTTCTTGTAGGTGGTGACAGGCTCGCCCTTCTTACCCATGACGGGCCAGCCGGTAGACCAGTCTACGGGGTTCAGGTGTACCACACGGCCATAAGCCTCCTTGTCCTGGAAGTGCAGGAACCAGTCCTCGCCATACTTGGTGTGTATCCAGCCTCCCTGATGAGGGCCGTTGATGTTGGTCTTGCCCTGCTCCAGCACCTTCTTGGCCTCGTAGGGGCCGTAGGGCGACTTGGAGCGCATGGCCAGTTGGAAGCCCGTAGGCACACCGCCGGCAGGACACATAATCCAGTACCAGCCGTCACGCTTGTAGAACTTGGGGCCCTCGCAGGTTCGGTTCTCAGTACCATTGCCATCAAAGACAATGACTGGGTCGCCGATGGCCTTGGTACCCTCCTTGTTCAGCTCACGCACACAAAGCACAGAGGCAAACTTGCCACGCGAGTTAGCCCATCCGTTGACCAGATAGCAGCGTCCGTCGTCGTCCCACAGGGGGGTGGTGTCAATCATGCCCTTGCCCTCGATGACACAGACGGGATTCTCCCACTGTCCGGCAGGGTCCTTGGTCTTCACCATGAACACCCCATAGTCAGGGTCGCCCCAGTAGATGTAGTACTCGCCATTGTGGTAGCGAATGCTGGGAGCCCACACGCCGGCACCATGCTGCGGTGTGGCGAAGTGCTCCGTCAGCTCCTTGTTGCCAGTATAAAGTTCCTTGAGGGCATAGCCCACAATCTGCCAGTTCACCAGGTCGCGTGAGTGCAGGACGGGCAGTCCCGGGGTGCACTGGAAGGAGGAGGCTGTCAGGTAGTAGTCCTCGCCGGAAGGCCCCACGCAGACATCAGGGTCTGAGTAGTCGGCATTGATGACGGGGTTGGTGTAGGTGCCATCGCCATTGTCCGGCGACCACACCTCAGACTTGTACTGTGCCGAGGCCATCAGGGGCAACACAGCCAGCGTAGTAAGAATCAGCTTTCTCATGTTTGTTTGTCTATTTTTAATTGGTAGTTGTTTCCATTGAATATGACGCGCATCACCCCCCGGATGTCATCATCCCGGGTGGGATTGTACCGTCTCTCAAGGTCGAGAGCCACATGGCCCATGGTACGACGCAGATTGATTTCCACACAAGGATGCAGGGAGCAGCGCGTGCCGGGCATGGCTCCTGGAGTGTTGCTGACCAGCATCATGTCTATGCCAAAGGGACCTTGGTAGCTGCCCAGGTCAAGTGTGGAGAGAATCCTGTCGCGCACAGTGTCCAGCAAGTCCAGGCTGACGTAGCGGCTGACGGACTCACGCTTCGCCTGCTCAGTGGCCAGCACATTGCCGGTGTAGGCTCCGTTCTTGGTCTGGAACAACGACAGGCCCTCATAGCGAAGCCCCTTGCCTGTGGCTGTGAACTCCATACCAAAATCCTTCACCTTATTATAATAGGGCTCTACCATGATGCTGCCCTGGTGTGCTATGACGTGTGCCACCCATGCGGCATTCTCGTCAAAGCGCACCCCTCGTCCGCTGGACGACCAGGGGGCTTTTGCCACTATCTGCCCGTACTGTTCCCTTAAGGCTGCCACCTGCTCTGTCTTGGTGCACTCATAGGCCTCGCCTACAGTTCCATCTACACGCAACAGGGGCAACAGCCGGGCTGAGGTGCGACGGTGTGACAGCTGGCGTACCGTCTCTATCTGCTCTATGGCGGGCAGCAACGGCCCGCTGACACCCCAGCGCCTGAGCTGGGCATGCAGGGCAAGGTCCCAGCCCCAGGGACTGACATGTTGCAGGTCAAGTTGTGGCAGCATACTCTTTTCAACAAACAGGCACCGTGCCCTGCCCAGCTTGCTGCGCAGACGTTTGTAGGCTCGCTCCGCACCCTCTACACTCTCTACCAGCACCACATCGTCCTCCTCTGCCCACAAGGCAGGCAGGAAGCCCAGGTCGTTTCTCAGCTGGCGTCCGGCATGGGGAGCCGTGAAGTTAGACAGGTTGGCAGCAAGTGCTATGTCGTGTTCCGGATTGAATATGTGTAGCGTATGCATTTTCGTTGTTTTGCCATTCTTGGCCTGCAAAAATACAACTTTTTTCTTAGATAAGGCGGGTATGGCAACAAAAAATGAAGAAAAATCGTTTTCTTTTGGTTTTTCTCTCACTTATTCGTAACTTTGCCAGCTGAAATGAGAAGAATACTGTTTATAATAGGTTTCTTGTGCGGGGTGCTGACCGCCGGCGCCCAGGAGCTGCAGGTGAAAATCACCATCAACAGCCAGCAGGTGGAGGGCTCTGACAAAAGCGTCTTCGAGAACTTGCAACAGACGCTGGAGCAGTGGATGAACGACCGCCAGTGGACAGAACTGCAGTTCCAGAAGAATGAGCGCATCACCGTGAACTTCAACCTGACGGTGACCAAGTGGGACAAGGCCAACAACCGCTTTACCTGCACAGCCATGATTCAGGCCAACCGCCCAGTGTGGAATTCGGCCTACACCACCACCTTATATAATAACAAGGACGGTGAATTCAACTTTGACTTCACGCAGTTTGAGCAGCTGAACTACAACGACGAGATGATAGACAACCAGCTGACAGCGCTGATGGCCTACTATGCCTACCTGATAATAGGGCTGGACCTGGACTCCTTCTCACCGTTGGGGGGCACGGAGATTCTGCAACGTTGCATGCAGCTGACCAACAATGCACAGGACCTGGGATTCGCCGGGTGGAAAGCCTTTGAAAACAGCCGCAACCGCTTTGCCATCATCAACGACTACCTGGAGGAGGCCATGAAGCCCTTCCGGCAGTTGCAGTACTACTACTACCGTACCGGTCTGGACGAGATGGCCACCAATGCTGAGCGTGGACGTACCAACATCACCACAGCCCTGGAGAACCTGAAGAAGGCCCATGAGGAGAAGCCCCTGAGTCTGCTGCCCCAGATATGGACCGACTACAAGCGCGACGAGCTGGCCAACATCTACAAGGGCAAGGGTACGCAGAAGGAGAAACAGGCCGTTTATGACATCCTGTTCAACATCAACGCCTCACAAAGCGACGCCTGGAACAAGATTAAGGAATGAACCATTTACAAACGCATAGCGATGTTAAAGCAACTATATATCAAGAACTTCACGCTCATTGACGAGCTGGATATAGAGCTGTATCCTGGTTTCTCCGTGATTACCGGTGAGACGGGAGCAGGCAAGAGCATCATCCTGGGTGCGATAGGACTGCTGCTGGGTCAGCGGGCAGACTCAAAGACCATCAAGCAAGGTGCCGACAAGTGCGTCATTGAGGCCCACTTCGACCTGTCGAGATACAATCTTCAGGAGCTGTTCGACGAGAATGAGATAGAATATGACGCCACAGACACCATTGTGCGCCGTGAACTGACGGCAGCAGGCAAGAGCCGCGCCTTCATCAACGATACCCCTGTGGCCCTGTCCATGCTGAAAGAGCTGGGCGAGAGGCTGGTGGACGTGCACTCGCAGCACCAGAACCTGCTGCTCAACAAGCAGGACTTCCAGCTGAGCGTGGTAGACATCATCGCCAAGGACCAGAGGGAGCTGGCCGACTATCAGCAGACCTACAGCCAGCTGCAGACCGCCAACAGCCAACTGCATCAGCTCAGGGACGACATTGAGCGTAACCGTCAGAACCTGGACTTCCTGCAGTTCCAGTATGAGGAGCTGGCAGCTGCCAAGCTCATGGAAGGTGAGCAGGAGGAGCTGGAACAGCAGAGCGAGACCATGTCGCACGCTGAGGATATCAAGACAGCCCTCTATGAGGCCGACCAGGCCCTGTATGACGAGAACATAGGTGGTGTCAGTCAGGTAAAGGCCGCCCTCCATGCCCTGAGCGGCATCAGCAAGGTGCTGCCCAAGACCGATGAGCTGGTGGAGCGCCTGAACAGCTGTCACATAGAGCTTAAGGATATTGCCGACGAGGTAAGCTCCTTGTTGGAGGATACAGACTTTGACCCTGCAGAACTGGACCATATCAACAACCGTCTGGACCGCCTCTATGAGTTGCAGAAGAAGTATCATGCCGAGACGGTGACAGAGCTTATCGAACAGCGTGACCAGCTGAAGCAGAAGCTCAGCAATATAGAGAACAGCGACGAGGCCCTGGCCGAGCTGGAAGCCCAATGCCGGCAGCTGACAGCCAAGACCCGGCAACAGGCAGACCTGCTGACCAAGTTGCGCCAGAAGGCTGCCAAGGAGATAGAACAACAGCTGAACAAGCGTCTTGTACCCTTAGGAATGCCCAATGTGCGGTTCCAGGTCAGCATCACTGCAGGTGAGCTGGGACGCAATGGCCAGGACAATGTCAGCTTCCTCTTCTCTGCCAACACCTCCACCCCACTCCAGCCTGTGGCTCAGGTGGCATCAGGCGGTGAGATAGCCCGTGTCATGCTGTCGCTGAAGGCCATGATCAGCGGTGCCGTCAAGCTGCCTACCATCATCTTCGATGAGATTGACACGGGTGTCAGTGGCAAAATAGCCGAGAAGATGGCAGAGATGATGCAGGAGATGGGACACCTGGACCGTCAGGTCATCAGCATCACCCACCTGCCTCAGATTGCCGCCCTGGGCAGCCACCACTACAGGGTGTCGAAGGAGGAGACCAGCCAGGGTACTACCAGCCGCATGGAGGAGCTGATCCAGGAAGAGCGCATCAGCGAGATAGCCCAGATGCTGAGCGGTAGCGACATCACCCAGGCAGCCATACAAAACGCAAAAGAATTATTAAAGCTATGAAACGAATATCTTTTATATTTTTCATCTTATCCTTATTCAGCCACGCTGTGGCACAAAACCCCTCATGGGCCAAGAAGGCTGCGAACGCCGTTTTTACACTCAAGACCTTCAAGTCCGACGGTACCTTGCTGGGCAGCAGCAACGGATTCTTCATCAGTGAGACTGGCGAGGCTGTCAGCAGCTTCACCCCATTCAAGGACGCGGACCGTGCTGTCATCATTGACGCACAGGGTAAGGAATGGCCAGTAGAGGCCATCATTGCTGCCAACGACATGTACGACGTGGCAAAGTTTCAGGTGGAGGTCAGGAAGCCTACTGCCCTCTCTGTGGCCCAGGCACCTGCCACGAGCGGTGCGACGGTCTGGCTGTTGCCCTACTCGACCAAGAAAGAGCCTGCCTGCACACGAGGCACCATCAGCAATGCCGAGCAATTCCAAAACAGCTATGCCTACTACACCATGTCGATGACTACCGGCGAACAACAGCTCGGCAGTCCTGTCATGAACGATGCAGGTGAGGTCATCGGACTCTTGCAGCCGTCAGCAGACAGGCAGGCTGCCAACAGCTATGCCGTCAGTGCCCGCTATGTGGCTGACATGACGATGACTGCCCTTGGACTGAACGACCCCACCCTGCGCATGACTCATATTGACAAGGTCATTCCCGAGAAGTATGATGACGCCGTGCTGTCGCTCTATATGGGCGCTTCTGTCATGGAGACGGGAGCCTATACCACCTACATCAACCGCTTCATAGAGAAGTTCCCCAACAAGGCTGACGGCTACATCTACAGGGCACGCCAGTCTGCGGCAACAGGCGACTATGCCCATGCTGACGAGGACATGAAGCAGGCCGTCAAGGTGGCAGAGCAGAAAGACGACGCCCACTTCCAGTATGCACAGACCATCTACCAGAAGGAAATCTACCAGAGCGACCAGCCGTATGAGGGTTGGAACCTGGACCGTGCCTTGGAGGAGTCGAAGGAGGCCTACAGCATCAACCCGCAGCCCATCTACCGCCAGCAGCAGGCCCAGATTCTCTATGCCCAGCAGAAGTACGACGAGGCCTATGCCATCTATGAGGAACTGGCAAAGACAGAATTGCGCAGTGCCGACAACTTCTTTGCCGCTGCCCAGTGCAAGCTGCAAAAGGACGACAAGAAAGCTGCCATGGCCCAGCTCGACAGTGCTGTCAGCATGTTCAGCCGTCCCTATGTCAAGACTGCTGCCCCCTATCTGAGAGTGCGTGCCCAGCTGTCAATGGAGATCCGTCGTTTCCAGCAGGCCATCAATGACATGCAAGACCTGGTGGCCATAGAGCCCAATGATGCTATGCTGTGGGCTGAGAAGGCCAGCTACGAGCTGCGTGTGAACCTGTTCGACCAGGCGATAGAGAGTGCCCAGGAGTGTCTGCGTCTGGACCCGGAAGGCAGCGACGGCTACCTGATGTCCGGCATTGCCCAGTGTGCCAAGGGCAATAAGCAGGAAGGCATGCAGAACCTGCAGAAAGCAAAAGAGCTTGGCAACAGCCAAGCCCAGACATTTATTGACAAGTATTCCAATTAGAACGGCAGAGGACCGTCCTGCTGGCTATACTCCCCAAATGGCGACTCACCCTCATTAGGCTGTTGGTCGCCATTTATCTTGCTACCCAGTATCTCGCCACCACCGTCATTCTTAGGCTTAGGCCCCAGGCGGCGGTCCTCTGGATTCTCAAAGCGGGTAAACTCACCACGGAAGGTCAACAGCACATCGCCTGTAGCACCCTTACGGTGCTTTGCAATGATAATCTGTGCCATACCACGCAGGTCACGCCCATTGTCATCTTGATAGATATGGTAGTACTCTGGACGATGCACGAAGAGCACCATATCGGCATCCTGTTCAATGGCTCCTGACTCACGCAGGTCAGAGAGTTGGGGGCGTTTGCCTTCCAAGCCCTCGCGGCTCTCCACGCCACGGTTTAGCTGCGACAGGGCCAGGATGGGAATATCCAACTCCTTGGCCAGGCCCTTCAGCGAACGGGAGATGGTGGAGACCTCTTCCTGACGAGAGGAGAAGCGCATGCCGTTGGCATTCATCAGCTGCAGGTAGTCTATCATGATAATCTTCACTCCATGCTCACGTACCAGACGGCGGGCCTTGGTGCGAAGCTCAAAGACAGAAAGGCCTGGAGTGTCGTCTATATAGAGGGGAGCACCGAGAAGGGTGTTCAGGCGCTTGTCCAGACGATCCCACTCATCACGGTGAAGCTGACCGTTCAGTATCTTAGAGCCCTGTATCTCACAGCAGTTGGAGATAAGTCGGTTCACCAGCTGCACGTTCGACATTTCAAGCGAGAAGAAAGCCATGGGCACCTTATAGTCGGCAGCAATATTCTTGGCCATGGACAAAGCAAACGAGGTCTTACCCATGGCAGGGCGTCCTGCAATGATGACCAAGTCGCTGGGTTGCCAGCCGGAGGTGATGTCGTCGAGCTTATGATAACCTGTGGGAACCCCCGTCAGACCATCCTTGTTGGCTGAGGCCTTCTGGATGACCTCGACAGCGTTCTTGATGACAGGGTCTATCTGCGTGTAGTCCTTCTTCATGTTGCGCTGTCCCAACTCAAACAACGCACCCTCAGCCTCTTGCATCAGGTCGTCTACATCCACCGTCTCGTCAAAGGCCATGCCCTGGATACGGCTGGTATAAGAGATGAGCTGACGGGCCAGTGACTTCTGGGCTATGATGCGGGCATGATACTCTATGTTGGCTGATGAGGCCACACGTGATGACAGCTCCGTCACATAGCCCGGGCCACCGACATCCTCCAGGTCGCCCTGCTTGGCCAACTGCTCCGTCACCGTCCATACATCAACTGGCGACTCATGCATCGACAGCTCACGAATGGCGCTAAAGACCTTCTGATTACGAGGCTCATAGAAACTCTCAGGATAAAGCAGCTCGCAGACAATGGCGTAGGCATCCTTGTCTATCATCAAGGCTCCTAACACGGCACGCTCTATCTCTGTGGCCTGAGGCTGCACATGAGCATAGCTGTTGTCGATAGGCTGTTGCCTCCTGTTGCGGCGTTGTCCTGCACCGCTATTGTTGGATTGATTATTCTGTTCTGGCATAGTCTTTCAGTTTTCGGCCTACAAAATTACAAAGAAAACTTAGAAAGACCAAACGTAACTTAGAGTTTTTTCATTGAAAGAAGGTCAGCAACGGTCAACTTCTTGTTCTTGTTCATCATTTTCTCTACTTCAGAGATGTTGTCGTTGTCGAACACCTTGCGATTGAGGACCCTGTTGACCACCCATTGTATCCTGGCCATGTGCCGGTCGCGCTCCTCCCTGGTTGTCTCACGGTCGTGCGATATGGGATAAAGGCTCAGGATATAGAATGCCAGACAGTCGGGCACAATCATGGAGCGTACCATCATGCGGCGCTGGTCGTCGCTATAGTTCTCAAGGTAGAAGGGATAGTCAGCACCAAGATACTTGTCCAGACTGATGCCCAATGTATTGTTGCCCACCACGATGCTCTGGTCGAAAGAGCCTATCTGGGTGTATATCAGGGGGAGCTCCATATTGGGCAACTCTTCCTTCAGCTGGATGAAAGCCGACGAGAGTTCCGAGCTCAGGTCCTCCATGTCGGAATACTGCTTTTGGACATCCTTGAGCAAAGTCTGCAGCGTAGAGTCCTGGAAGAAGCGCAGGAACTTGACATTGATGTCAGGGTCGTCCACCTTGCCGATGCGCAGAATGTCCTCAATCAACATGCGGGTCTGCATGGGGTAGCTGGTGTTCATCTGCTGAAGGGCAGAATAGTCGCCTGTAGACAGATAAAGACTCTCTATACGGTCGTAGCGCTCTATCTTCAACTGGGTGTCTGCTGCATCATTATTGTTAGGCTTCAGCTGCCATTCGCAACTGACGCAAACCATCATGATGAAGAATAATATGCCGTAGACTTTTCTCACCTTGGAGCGTACTAAATGTTAAAAACCGATGCAAAATTACTAAAAAATATTTTAAAAACCAAATTTTAACCTAAAAAAGATAAAAAAAAGTGCCTTATTACCCGCGTTTTCGTTTATTTGTGTGAAATTTGCAATACTTAAAACTACACAAGCAATATGAAGAAAACCATTATTTCCGTACTGATGGCTGTCTGCTGCATGTCAGTTTCCGCCAGCCAAACCATTAAGGTTACCGTCAGTAACCCGATGGATATTTCCCGTTCTGACGTTCCTGTCGTCATAGCCCTCTTCCCCTATGGCGAGGTTCGTTCGGCTGTTGTCACCCAAAACGGTCAGGAAATTCCCTGCCAGCTGGACGACCTGAACCAGGATGAGACCTTCGACGAGCTCTGCTTCCTGGCTGACCTTAACAAGAAGGAGGTGAAGGAATACAGCGTCACCTTCTTTGAGACAGGTGAGCCTCGCACCTACCCTGCCCGAGTCTATGCCGAGATGGTGATGGCCAACACCAAGGACAAGAAGCTGAAGAAGCACCAGCAGAACAACTTCATTGAGGCTATCACAGCCCGTGGTGACGCCGCTTACACCTACAACCTGCAGCACCATCATGGCGTTGACTTCGAGAGCGAGCTGAATGGCATCCGCATCTACTTTGATGCCCGCCAGACGCTGGACCTCTATGGCAAATACAAGAAACAGCTGGAGCTGAAAGACACCCAGTTCTATACGACGGCAGAGCAGAAAGCCCAAGGCTATGGCGACGATGTGCTGTGGGTGGGGCAGACCTTCGGACTTGGTGCCTTCCGCGGTTGGGATGGCCAGAAGCCAACCCATGTGGAGCCTGTCAAGACGCGCACTCAGCGCATCATCAGCTATGGTCCGCTGCGTACCATCGTTGAGGTGGTGGACAAAGGCTGGAAGGCAGATGTCTCCAAAGCTCCCGTCAACATGACCCTGCGCTACACCCAGTATGCCGGCCATCGTGACACAGATGTCGATGTCAACTTCAATAAGGATGTCAACGACTATCGTTTCTCAACAGGCATCATCAACGTGAAAGACTCTGAGGAGTTCTCCGACAAGAAAGGCCTGCGTGCCTGCTGGGGTACTGACTATCCTGCTGCCGATACCACCATGTGGAAACGTGAGACCGTAGGACTGGCTGTGCTGGTTCCCCAGCAGAACATTGTCAGCGAGGAGCCTGCCAACAAGGACAACTATGCCTACGTCCTAAAGGTAGACGGCAACCACATGGCCTACAAGGTTTGCTATACATCTGCTAATGAGACCTTTGGCTACCACTCGTCAAAGGAGTGGTTCAGCTACCTGACAGCATGGAAGCGCGAGGTGGAGAACCCTGTAACCGTCAGCATCAAATAAGCCTCGACGACTAACTGATATATAGTGTTTAAGGCATAAACTGGAAGCTCCTGTGATGGGGACTTCCAGTTTAGTGTATGATGCACAATAGTTACATGCCGAGTAACTAGGAGTTTCTCGGTAGGAAACTACCAGTTTGTCGGTAGGAAACTACCAGTTTGTCGGCATGTAACTTGTAGTTTATAGGTATGCATTGTCGTTTTGATTACCTAAAAACAAAAATAGGGAAGCTATCTTCGCAGACTGCTTCCCTCCGAGGAAAATGATAAATATAGATTAAAATTACTATTTGTGTGCAATGCAAAGGTAAGGAATTAAATCCTAATCTGCAAATTTTTTCGCCTTCTTTTTCAACTATAATCCCTAAAATGGCACTTTTGATAGAAAATATGCGTCGAAAAGAACAACTCAATACGCCTTGAGTGCTTCATAGATTCGCTGGACGGGAAGCCCCATCACGTTAAAGTAGCTACCTCGCATACCGGTCACTCCGATGTGTCCTATCCACTCTTGTATGCCGTAAGCACCGGCCTTGTCCATCGGCTGATACTTGCTGACGTAATAGTTCACTTCTTCATCCGACAATTGCTTGAAGGTGACATCGGTCTCCACAGAGAAGCTGGACTGACGACTACGAGTAGTCAGCGTGACGCCAGTAATAACCTGATGCGTCTGTCCGCTCAGCTCGTGCAGCATACGCTTGGCATCAGCTTCACTCTTTGGCTTGCCCATCACCTCGTCTCCTAATATCACAATGGTGTCTGCCGTAATCACCAACTCATCGTCAGCCATCGTCTCAAGATAAGCCATAGCCTTCTTGTGAGAGATATATTCAGCAATCTTCTTTGTTGGCAAGTCGGCAGGATAGCTCTCGTCTATGCCGTCAATCACACGAACGTCGAAAGGAATGTCGATGCCTGCCAGCAGTTCCTTGCGCCGAGGTGAGTTGCTGGCCAGTATCACATGATAGTCGCTTACCATCCGAAAGCCCTTTCATCCTTCAGCCAGTGACCTTGTGCCCTCAGCGTCTGCTCTATCACATCGCGGCCACAGCCATAGCCTCCGTTCAGGTCGCTGACGTAGATACTGACTTCCTTCACTTCTGGGCACGCGTCCTTCGGGCAGACAGGACAGCCTACCCGACGCATAATCTCCAGGTCGGGAATATCGTCACCCATATACATCACCTCCTCGTCGCTATAGCCATAGGTAGCCAGATAGTCGTCGTAGGTCTTGATCTTCATGGCACATCCGAGATAGATATCCTCCACACCCAGACCACGATAGCGGACACCGACAGACTCTATCTTACAGCCTGTAATGATGGCAATGCGCAAGCCCATCTTCATGGCCAGCTGGATAGCGTATCCATCCTTGATGTTAACCGTACGGCGAGGTTGTCCGTCATCTCCTAACGAGATGGTTTGTGCTGAGAGCACACCATCTATGTCGAAGATGATGGTGCGTATCTTTTGTAAATCGTAACTAATCATTGGTTTGTTGCTTTATGATGAATGCTTTTTGACATCAGTTCGTATACCGCCTGCATCTCAGGATGCTGGGCAAGCATTTGGCACTGCATGCTGATGACGTTCTCGTCGTAGCGTACTGCAGGACCCGTCTGAGCGTCTTTGGGATGCAGCTGGTGCACCTTGTCGGCTGTCTCGTCAATCAAGGGAAGCATCACGTCGAACGGAATACCGTGTTGTTCCAGAATATCAGCCGACAACGCATAGCAATGGTTGGCGAAGTTGCAGGCAAAGACAGCAGCCAGATGCAGATACTTCCGTTCGTCGCTACTCAGCTCATAGACCCGATGGCTGATGCTCCCTGCCAACGACTGCAACAGCTGCAACGTCGCATCGTCATTAGCCTCAAGGAATACAGGAATATCCTCAAAGCTGACCTTGCGCTCCTTCGAGAAAGACTGCATCGGGTAGAACACACCATAGTGGCGCGATTTGCCCTCGAACAGCGACATCGGCATAGAGCCTGCGGTATGGACGAAACATTGTTCCTCCCTACCCTTTGTCGCTTTGCTGATGACCTCTTCCAGGGCGTCATCCTTCACGCTGATGACAAAAATGCCAGCCGTCATCGGCAGTTGCTCCAAGGTTCGGCTATTGACGCTTACCACCTCATGACCTGCAGCTTTCAATGCCGGCTCCAGATTGGTGGCCAACCGGCCCCTGCCTATCAGTACTACTCTCATGTGCTTCGTTTCCTGACGCCGTCTCCTACCACTTGTTCAGATGCACGTTCTCCCACTTCAGCTTGTCCTCGTTCTGGGGCTTGCGCTCGTCAGCCTTATGCCCAATGGCCAAGATGCAGAGACAAGACATGTTTTCAGGAATATCTAACACTCCCTGTATAACGGTATCGGCAGTCGTACCGTCCGACAGTCCTCTGCCTCGCATCTGAATCCAGCAGGAGCCTAAGCCCAAGGCCTCAGCCTGATACTGCATGGAAATGGCGGCAATGGAGCCATCCTCCACCCAGCAATCGTTCTGCATGGGATCACCCAGGACGGCAATAGCCAACGGAGCACCCTTTAGGAACTGTCCACCCATATCTTTGGCATCTGACAGCTTTTCCAAATCCATCTTGTCGTCAACTACTACAAAATGCCAGGCACGCAGGCTCTTCGAGGTGGGTGCCATCAGGCCGGCACGCAGTATCAGCTTCACATCGTCGCCGTCAATCTCCTCATCCGTAAACTTACGATGTGAGCGACGTAATTGTACTAAATCTTTAAATTCCATAAGCATGATGATTATTTATGGATGCAAAGATACAAAATAATTCATAATACATAAATCATAATTCACAATTATTTTGTATTTTTGCAGCATGAAAGTCTCCGTCTTCGAACATGCAGCCCAGCTACCGTCCATTCCTGAGGGCAACTATTTCCATAGCCCTGAGCTGATGGAGCTCTGCGAGCGTACACCTCGCCATAAGCCCTATATGGTTGTTGTGCAGCAAGACGACAACTCGGTAGCAGCCCACATGCTGGCTATAGTGCGCTACCGCAGCTCCTTTATTCCACCTTATTTATATATGAATGTGCGAGTGATGGGAGAAGGCGTGTATCATGATGAGCGTCTGAACCGCCAGCATACCTTTGGACTGATGGCAGAGGCTATTACTACCCGCCTGCAGAACCGCACCCTCTATATGGAGTTCAGTCATCTCAGCGAGAAGATGTTCGGCTATCGTGAGCTTCGCAAGCTGAAATATTTCCCCGTCCGCTGGATGAGTGTCCACAACTCGTTGCATTCAAGGACTCCGGAAGAGCGCATCACCGAACGACAGCTCAAGCGCATTGAGAATGCCCAGCGCCGAGGAGCGGTCACCAAAGAGGTAGAGACGGATGAGGAATTTCGTGCTTTCTCCAAACTGCTTCATAGTCACAACTGGTTCAAGCCTCGCCGTTTTCTGCCCGTCGACGAGTTCTTCCGAGGGATGAAGGACGATGGGCATTGTAAAATTTTCATTACGAAGGTTCATGAACGAGTGGTAGGTTGCTCGGTATGTGTCTATTCCAACGACGATGCCTATTTGTGGTATTCTGCCTCACGACGCAAGAGCTATGCACCCTTCCACCCCAATGCCGTTACCTTCTGGCATACCATCAAGGACGCCCACGAACGAGGCTATGCCCACATCCGCTTCATGGATGTCGGTCTGCCTTTCCGTAAGAATCCCTATCGTGATTTCATTCTTCGCTTCGGAGGCAAGGAGGTCAGCACCTATCGTTGGTTCCGCATCAGCATCCGCTGGGCCAACAAGCTGGCAACATGGCTCTGGCGCGAATAAGCATCAGTCAAATATTCTGCCTATCTTCCTACTGAAAGCAGGAGAGATGCTGTCTATGGTAAAGTCGTAATAGAGGTTTTCCTCGTCAATCGTCTTGAAATGCTGCTTACCCTGAACGGAGTCTTTAGGCGTTTCCCATATCATGCGCTCGAAACGCTCTGGGTCATTGACGCTGTCAGTACGGACTATGCAGTCGGTAAAATAGTACTCGCACGCTACTGGCTCCGTCGTATGCACCTGTCCCGTCAGCACATCTTCATCGTAACCCGTAATGAGCGTATGACTGCACGACAGCATCATAGGAAGCGTTGAAGTGGCAAAGCTAAGCGCTGAACCACGATTCGCCGAAAACGGATAGAACTGTCCCAGAGTACAATGTTGTATCTCTGCCTGGCAACCCTCTAACGACAGACAGTCGTCGAAAGTATTGGTCAGCTGACAATAGTCCAGCGAAAGCAGCGAGTTCCTTGCCACCAGGCCCCCACCGCTACTGTTATGAATAATGGTATTGACAAGCACCAACTTCGTGCTGTCGCAGACAATGGCATCTACCGCATTACGTATCTCGCAGTTGGTCAGCTCATTCGTCTTCTCGTGCGAAGCCAGATAGATGCCGAGCCACTGACCTGGAATGCGGTCATAGGGCAGATAGTCGAACATACGGTCCAGACGGTCGCCTCGGAACAAACAATTATCAGCCATCAGCTGTCCGTTAGCCTCGATGCCTGCACCATCATGAAAATACAAATCAGTATTACGCAATGTCAGCGTAGCGCCCTCATTGACCGTGATGCCATAGCCGCTAATCAGAAGAGGAACTGACGACTCTATGACAGTATCGCGGCTGATAACCAAATCGGCTATCTTCTTCGCATCCCAGCTATAGGTACGCAGATTGACACGCTGTACCGCCCCACTCTCCAGCGTCAGTATCAGGTTGTCTTCCACCAGCTGTGGACTTTCGGCATGATTCTCACGGGTAGTCACCTCGACAAATACCAACAGGCTGTCGCCCTTGCGTACCTCAAAGTCTGAGCTCACAGGATTCAGATAAGTGCCGTCCACGTTGACACGATAGCCCGACTGACTGCCTCGCTCCAAACGCGCTGTCTGAATGCGGATGCCGTCATTAGACCGGTTGTATACCCAGAATACTTGCGTAGCGGAAGGCACCGTGCTGAACAACGTGTCAAAGCTGATGGTATCTTCCGAAAAAGTGAGCCTATTACCTGCGGAAGTAGAGAACGAGTCGTTGTCCGTACAAGCTGTCAGCAGGGCTGCTATCGTAAGCATGAAAAAGAAAAGTCGTCTTATCATATCATTGATAAAACGACTTTTTCCTTTATTTATTGTACCTTTACTTGCCGAAATAACGTTTCAGCAAGCCTGCGAAGCCGGCACCATGACGAGCCTCGTCCTTGGCAGCCTCGTGAACGGTGTCATGGATGGCATCAAAGCCCATAGCCTTAGCCCGCTTGGCCAGTTCAAAACGCTGTGCGCAAGCTCCCTCTTCAGCGGCGGCGCGCTTCTCCAGATTGGTTTTCGTATCCCATACGCACTCGCCCAACAGTTCAGCAAAATGGCAGGCATGTTCAGCCTCTTCAAAGGCATAGCGCTTGAAGGCCTCGGCAATCTCAGGATAGCCCTCGCGATCGGCCTGACGCGACATAGCCAGATACATGCCCACTTCTCCACATTCTCCATTGAACATCATACGCATCTCTTCAATCATGTCTTCGGGAACACCCTCAATCTTACCATCGCCCAGACGGTGAACGGTAGCATAGGTGGTCTCACCCTCGTCCTTCATTTCCGAGAACTTCGAGGCAGGAGCCTTACAGATGGGGCACTTCTCGGGAGCAGCATCGCCTTCGTAGATATATCCACAAACAGCGCAAATGAACTTCTTCTTCATAATTTTAAAATGTTTGTTTAGTTAGTAAATGAAATGCTTTTTGCAAAGATACGGAGAAAAAACAAATCCCGCAAATGTTTTGCGGGATTTGTTGTCGTCATCAGGACTATTTATTTTTTGTCCATTTTACTATTTTTCTTCTTACCTTTTGATTCATTCGTACCTTTATTGTCCTTCTTACAGCCTTGATTGCAGCAGGTGCGATACTTCTTCAGCAAGGGGATCTCCTCACACAGCGCATCGGCCAGCAGGTTGGCAACCTTTGTAGCACCATAGATGTTGTAGTGGGTGTTGTCCTGCTTGCCTTTAGGCTCGCTGGGCTCCTCGCCCGGCCGGAACCACATGTGCAACTTCTTGGAAGCCTCAGTGCCCAAGCCCTGCTCCAGATCGTGAGTAATCTTGTTGGCATCGACATAGAAGCAGTTCATGCGTTGGGCCACATCACGGGGAGCTACCTTGTAGAGTCCGTGGGTGTCAATAAGCGTGTCACCCTCAATCATCTTCACACCGTTCTTAAAGGTAGAGGTACGCAGCAACTCGTCGTCGGCAATCTCAGGAGCCTTCACATAGTAGTTACGACGTACCACACAGCTCATCAGCACTGGGATGCCGCCCTTCTCACGTGTCTCACGAACAAACTTCGCCAGGTTGTAGTCGAACGTCGACCCAGGATCTGTATGACGCTCTGGCTGCTTCTTCTCGTCATTATGACCAAACTGGATGATGACATAGTCGCCAGGCTTTATCAGCGAGACCACCTTGTCCCAATGGCCCTCATCGATGAAGCTCTTCGAGGAGCGTCCGTTGAGCGCATGATTATCTACACGGATGTACGCAGAGTCGAAACAGGGTTGCAGCATCATCGCCCATCCGCGTTCAACCTTTCCTCCAGTTGTGTCCTTATTGGCTGCTGTAGAGTCACCGATGACGAATATCGTCGTCGTTTTGTCCTTAGTGCCCGACATCAATACGACAGCTAGCACTAACAATAGGGAGTAAAATGTTACTTTCTTCATGATTTGATAGTTTGTATTAGTTCATTAGTAGTGATCATCTGTTGTTCGCCAGTCTCCATATTCTTCAGTGTTATCTGGCCTGCCTGTATCTCGTTCTCGCCAGCAAGAGCCACAAAGGGAATCTGCTTGGCATTGGCATACGACATCTGCTTCTTCATCTTGGCAGCATCGGGGTATATCTCTGCACGGATGCCGTTATCACGCACCTGTCTGATGATAGGCATACAGTAGGCTGTCTCCTTCTCACCGAAATTGATAAAGAGCAGCTGCGTCGTAGTGACAGAATCCTGCGGATAGAGGTCCAGCTGGTTCAGCACATCGTAGATGCGGTCAGCACCGAACGAGATGCCTACACCCGAGAGTCCCGGCATACCGAAGATGCCCGTCAGGTTGTCGTAGCGGCCACCACCAGTAATAGAGCCTATCTGCACATCGAGGGCCTTCACCTCGAAGATGGCTCCCGTATAGTAGTTCAGTCCGCGCGCCAACGTGAGGTCGAGCTGTATCTCGTTTTTCAGCGTGCCCGGAGTGCTCAGTACACCCAGGATGAAGCGCAACTCCTCTACACCCTTCAGTCCTGTTTCACTGGAGGCCAGCACCTGGGCAATGGTCTGCAGCTTCTCGTCGTTCGTGCCGTTAAGCATGATGATGGGCTGCAGCTTCTCAATCTGCTCTTCCGTCAAACCATTCTCACGCAACTCGGCATTCACGTTGTCGATGCCTATCTTGTCCAGTTTG
Organism: Prevotella sp.; assembly: GCA_017412705.1. GTDB lineage: Bacteria > Bacteroidota > Bacteroidia > Bacteroidales > Bacteroidaceae > Prevotella. The sequence continues at coordinate 7,783 of JAFPWS010000070.1, read as the reverse complement.
TCGATGGCGACCGTGATGTCTACAATCTTGTCGGCAGCACCAATGACCTCCGCAATGCCGGAGAGTATCTTACGGTTGTTTATCTTAATCTGTACGCGGATGCCAAAACGCGAGAATACGGTGTCTACTATCTGCATCAGCTCCACCTCGTTGAGTAGCGAGTCAGAGCCCACTACATCGGCGTCGCACTGATAGAACTCACGGTAACGACCCTTCTGTGGTCGGTCAGCACGCCATACGGGCTGAATCTGATAGCGTTTGAAGGGCAGCTGTAACTCCTCGCGATGCATCACCACATAACGGGCAAAGGGCACCGTCAGGTCGTAGCGCAAGCCTTTCTCACACATTTTCGATGCCAGATGCAGCGTGTTGCGTTCCTGCAGTTCCTCGTCGCTGACCTTTGCCAGACAGTCGCCCGAGTTCAATACTTTGAAGAGTAGCTTGTCGCCCTCCTCGCCATACTTTCCCATCAGCGTCTGCAGCGTCTCCATTGCGGGTGTCTCTATCTGCTGGAAGCCATAGAGGGCATACACCTCACGGATGGTGTTGAAAATATAGTTGCGCTTGGCCATCTCGATGGGGCCGAAATCACGCGTTCCTTTGGGTATACTGGGTTTTTGTGCCATTTACTTACGTACAATAGTTTGAGCACGGTCAGGACCGATGCTGATAATCTTGATGGGTGTCTCAAGTTCCTTCTCCAGGAACTGGATGTAGTCGCTGAACTCCTTAGGGAACTGGTCTTCCGACGTGAACTTCGTCATATCCGTCTTCCAGCCCGGCAGCTCTTGGTAGATGGGCTCTATACCCTTCTCTATGTCGTAGGGGAAGTCGCGTGTCTCAACACCGTTTACCTTATATGCTGTGCAGGCCTTGATGGTGTCGAAGCCGTCCAAAACGTCGCTCTTCATCATGATGAGCTGAGTAACGCCATTCACCATAATGCTGTAGCGCAGGGCCACGAGGTCTATCCATCCACAACGGCGCTCACGACCGGTCACAGCACCATACTCATGACCCAAGTCGCGAATCTTCTTGCCCGTCTCGTCGAACAATTCTGTGGGGAACGGACCGGCACCAACACGTGTGCAGTAAGCTTTCATGATGCCGAATACCTCGCAAATCTTGTTAGGACCAATACCCAGACCGGTGCAGGCACCAGCGCATATAGTGTTCGAAGAGGTCACAAAGGGATAGCTGCCGAAATCCACATCGAGCATCGTACCTTGGGCACCCTCACACAGAATGCTCTTGCCAGCACGCAGCGTCTTATTGATCTCGTGCTCAGAGTCTACCAGATGGAACTGGCGCAGATATTCGATGCCCTTCAGCCACTTCTGCTCCACCTCGTCGATGTTATATTCAAAGTTCAGCGACTTCAGGATGGCCTCATGACGGGCCTTGTGTGCAGCATACTTCTCTTCGAAACCTTCCAGGATGTCGCCTACACGCAGACCGTTACGACTTATCTTATCCGTATAGGTCGGACCGATGCCCTTACCGGTAGTGCCAACCTTGTTCTTACCCTTCTGCGCCTCATAGGCAGCATCCAATACACGGTGTGTGGGCATGATGAGATGAGCCTTCTTCGAAATGTGCAGACGCTCCTTTAGCTCGTGACCGCTGGCCTCCAGCGCCAGAGCCTCTTCCATAAACAAGTCGGGAGCCAGCACAACGCCGTTACCAATGATATTTACCTTGCCACCCTGAAAGATGCCTGAGGGAATAGAACGCAACACGTACTTCTCTCCCTCGAACTCCAACGTATGACCTGCGTTAGGACCGCCTTGAAAGCGGGCTACCACATCGTACTGCGGGGTCAGCACATCGACCACCTTTCCTTTTCCTTCGTCGCCCCACTGAAGACCCAGCAGGACATCAACTTTACCTTGGTTCATTATTACTATTCTATGCTATTGTTATTTGTTTTCGCCATTTTTCGCTTGTTGGCCTGCTTCGTCAGTTGTGCCTGACAGGAACTGCAGATGCCGTAGATGTAGAGCGAGAAGCCGTCCTTGCGGAAACGTCTCAGGTGCAGTGAGTCAAAGGCATTCGTAATCTTCTGCGACTTAAACTCCGTTACCTTGCCGCACACCGTGCATATCTGGTGGCAATGACTGTTGTTGTCGTAACAGGCCTCATACTTCGTCGAACCTTGGAAGCGATGCCGGATGACCAGTCGCAGCTCCATAAAGAGCTTCAGGGTGTTATACAACGTAGCCCTGCTGACCAGAAACCGCTTTTCTTCATACAGCTTTTCGCCTAACTCGTCCAGCGTGAAATGCCCCATCATGTCGTAGACCTGATCCAGGATGGCAAAACGCTCTGGAGTCTTGCGCAAACTATTTTGCTCCAAGTAATTAGCCAGGATATTCCTGACGATTTTCTTTACTTCTTCGTTCATTTTATGTGGTTAAATGGTTTAAAACCGCACAAAATTACTACTTTTTCTTCAGATAACGGCAAGAATAATTTAAAAAAGTTCTAAATTGATGTTTTTCATGGCACTTTTTGCCATCCTTTCGTACATTAACCCCAATTCTGCAAACCGCAGTACACTTTGCAGGGCTGCTTTCTGCACCGACACATACGGACCTTGCAACGCCGCCTGCGCCTGATCCAGAAATTCATTGATGCCTCGTTCGTTGGGGTTCTGCTTGTTCATAAACAGACGAGTCAGCACGTGGAATCCGCACAGCTGGTAGTACTCCTTGTCGCTCCCTATCCATTGATATGCTTTCTCAGGTGCATAAGGCAGGTGCTGCCACAGGTTGAATGACACCTGCTCGGCCATCTCCTGAGAGGGTATCTGCTCCATCCAGATGTCGCACACCTCGGGCAGCATCTCGTCGGCAGGCATCAGCATCGTGGCCAGAATCTTGCACTCGCGCACATTCTCCTTCCACAAGGCTATGGCCAGTGGGTATGGGCTGTTGGCTCTTAGCTTGTTGGCTATCTCCTTGGCCATCTCGCGCAGACGAGGCAAGGTGGCACCCCAGTTCAGCTTGTAGTCTACCCCCTTGTCGCGCATCGACTTAGCAACCGCTCCGTCCATCATCAGACGGAACGACTGCTTAATCTCCTTTACCAGCTCAGCAACCTCCGAATTTGTCATGAATAAATATCTATAATGTTCCGTATTCCGAGCTGTAGCGCAACATCTGGTGTGCATAGCTCTCCGAATAGTTCAAATGAATGTCGCAAATCTGTCCGTCGCCATCCAAGACCGGCGTCATCATAGGATTGATGAAGCCCTTGTACGGTGCCAGGTTCAGACGCTTGTAGCGTGCCAGCACCTCTTCGTGTAGCTGGGCATCCACTTTTACACCATACTGCTCCACCAACTGGCGGGCAGCCTCGTAGTCGCCCTCACTCTTGATGCGCTGCACCTCAGCCAGCAAACGGGCAAAGAGATGGCGCAGGGCATCGTAGTCGGTGATGCGCACAAAGGTCTTGCTCTCGTGCTGCTCCAGACGAATGACGTCGCCCTGCTCGTAACACCAGTGAGCTATCAGAGCGCGGTTGCGCATGTGGGCCTCCTCTATCTGCCGGCCAGGTTCTATACGGATGAGCTGCGTCATCAAACCGTTCATGATGTAAGTATAGTATTGTGACTTGTACGCCTCCTGGTCAGGCACCAGCCCCAGGTCTATAAGCTTCTGGTCGGCAATGTAGTAGAGGCCGAACAGGTCGGCACGAGCCTCTTCTATCGTGTTGCCGTAAGCCTTCAGCGCATCAGGGTCTGTACCCGGTAACAGCTGTCCGCTACCGTGTCCCAGACACTCGTGCAAATCGGTGTGCAAATCGTCGCAAATGTCACCGTATTTTTCTATCAATGAGAGTGTTTCGTCGTCTACCACGAACTCTTCCTTGAACCCGTTTCCGTGTGCCGCTTTGTTGTAGGCGTCGGTAATGTTCGAGATGGTGATGCTCTTCGAACCATGCTGCGAACGTATCCAGTCAGCATTAGGCAGATTGATGCCGATAGCGGTCGAGGGATACTCGTCGCCACCCAGCATAGCCGCACAAATGGCATTGGCCGTAACGCCCTTCACCGTCTTCTTGCGGAAACGTGGGTCTACAGGCGAGTGGTCCTCAAACCACTGGGCATTCTGGCTGATGGCCTGCGTGCGCTTCGTAGCCTCCAGGTCCTTGTATTCCACAAGACCTTCCCACGAACCCTTCAGCCCCAGTGGGTCTCCATAGACCTCTATAAAGCCGTTCACAAAGTCTATCCTGCCCTCGTGCTCGCCAACCCACTTGATGCAGTAGTCGTTGAACACCCGCAGGTCGCCCGTCCTATAGTATTTCACCAGCAGCGCTATCACCTCTCGCTGTTGGTCGTTCTCTGCCACTTGCTGGGCTTTCTCCAGCCAGTATATGATGTGACGGATGGCATTACCGTAGCATCCGTCTGCCTTCCATACTTCCTCGCTCACCACACCATTGCGCTTCACGAGTGTAGTATTCAAACCATACGACACAGGAGCCTCGTCGTCCTGAGCACAGTCTTTCTGCTGCTGGTAGAAGTCCTCTGCCTCCTGTTGCGTCACATCGTCGTAGAAGTTGCAGGCCGATGTCAGCAGCAAGTCCTCGCCATCAGCCTTGTTTACACGTTTGGGCAGCACAGCAGGGTCGAACATCACCGGACATAGCTCGTCCAACAACGCCTCTACCGTCTCTCCCGACCGCAAGGGCAGCCTGGTGGGCTCTACCTGTCCGACCACCTGCCTCAGGTAGTTCTCGCTGAAGTCGGGCACAAACTTGTCAGACCCGTAGTGATGGTAGATGCCGCTTGAGAACCACACACGCTTCAGATAGACCTCCAGCGCCTGGAAGTCTTTCGTATTATGTTCTACCGTCAAGTCCGTATACACCGCCTCCAGCATCTTGCGGATGCGCAGGTTGTAACGTCCGAACTGGTCGAAGGTGATGTCGCGTCCGTAGAGCGTAGCCTTCGACAGGTAGTACACCAACGTCTTCTCCTTCAAAGATAATTGCTCAAACCCGTTTAAGCGGTATCTGAGCAATTGTAAGTCTGCGAATCGTTCCTCAACATAGTTGAAGGGTTGCACACAATCCTTAGAGTAATTCATTACTTCTTTTTCTTAAGTTTCTTCACCTTCTCAGCAGGATGCTGTTCCAGCTGCTGTCGGCGGTACTCACGTGGAGTCATACGCAACAGCTTGTAGAACGAAGCGTAGAACGACTGCCTGTTAGCAAAACCCACCATGTCACTGACCTCTTCCATGCGCAAGTCTTGATACCTGCGATCGATGAGGATAGCCATAGCTTCCTCAATGCGGAACTTGTTGACAAAAGAAGTGTAGTTCATGTGGAAGCGGACATTCACCACCGCTGAGATGTAACGGGTATTCGTTCCTAGGTCCTCGGCAAGCTTCTTGGCTGAATAATCCTTATCCTTGTACTTCTTCTGCATAACGATGATGTTCAGAATCTTCTCCTTCATCTCGTCCATCAACTTAGGGCTCACGAGACTACGGTATGCAGCCTCTTTTTCCTTCTTTTCGGTAATATTATACTTTGCCATAAACCCTATGATTAAGATTTTTGTACATTTAACGAGGCAAAGATACAAAAAAATCCACGATTATTACAATTTTATTTCATAAAAAACCTTAACCACGTCTTAATTATTTGTAAAGATGAAAGATAATACCTGTTTAAAGAACGCCCACATGAACATCTTTGTCATTCCTTACAGATTTTGCAGCTTTATCGTGCGTCCTTTCTTCAAATAATCAGACCGCAGCTCAATGGCCTTCCTACAATCCTGGCTCAACAGCTCGCGTAGATTCAGTTCTATCTTCCACGTGCCCTTCGCCTCCAGGCGGTCTATCAGCATGCCCAATGTCATGTGACTGATGTCCTCTGCCGGTACATAGTGGCTCTGCTCGCCTTTCTCGTCGTTCGTCACCTCCATCAGCATGCCGGCATCTATCAGCTCGTACACCAGGTCGTTCACGAAGCGGATGGGAATGGTAGTCTCCTCCCTGAGCTCCATCAGCGAGTACGGGCTCTTGCCATCGGCAAAGCGTCGGCAGATGCGGCTCATAATCAGCGCACACAACAGCAACTTGTAGCGATGGCTTATCTCGCCTGCATGGGCATCGTAGTCGTAGTAGTCCAGATTCTGGTTCGTGTAGCACAGCTCGGCGCCGAACAGACATATAGACCACGATATCTGCATCCACAGCATGAAGAGCGGCAGGGCCGCAAACGAGCCGTAGATGGCGTTGTAGCTCGACAGGAATATCTGCGAGTTGATATACACAAACTGCAGTCCTTGCATGGCTATACCCGCCAGGATGCCTGGCGCTATGACGTGCCTCACCTCCACCTTCGTGTTCGGCATGAAGACGTAGAGCGCTATGAACATCAGCGACATCAGCACATATGGCGTCAGGTCTATCAGCAGCCTTACCGCCGCACCCAGCATCAGGAAGTCTGGCGTCTGCTTGGCCACCGTGGCCAGGAAGATGCTGATACCCGACGACAGCACTATCAGTATGGGGAACACGAAGAACATGGCCAGATAGTCAGTAAACGTGCGGAACACCGAGCGCGACGTCTTCACCTGCCATATCTCGTTGAAGGCCTCTTCAATGTTGCTTACCAGCATCAGCACCGTATAGAGCATGAACAACAGTCCCACACCAAGGAATATGCCGCTCTGCGTGTGCACCAGGTAGCTGTTCACGAAGCCAATGATGATTTCTGCTGCTTGAGGCTGTGTCGACAGCGCGTCGCGAAACCACACTTCTATATATTTATTATAGCCGAAGCCGCGCCCTATGGCAAACACCACCGCCATGATGGGCACCGTAGCCAGCAACGTCGAGTACGTCAGCGCGGCAGCCTTCGTCAACACACGCTTCTTCGTAAAGAAGCGCACGGCCAACAACACCTTCTTTACCACACCCAATGCCACATAACGCAACGGCGACACATCGCCCCGCGTTATACGCCATATCTCCGTCGTAAAGAATCTTATCAGCTGTTTTACATTCATGTTCTCAACCACTTAATTCAAAAAAAGCACTGCCCCTATAAGCCGGGTTCTGTACCTTTTGCAAGGCGCCTGTCATTTATCTACTCCGTAGGTTACCCAACGGCTCCAGCATTCCACCCTCCGTCGCAGCCACAAGGGCTTCGGGCGGACAACCCTCAGACAACGGTATACACGAACTTGCAGCCTCCAGACGGAACAGCCCGCCGATCGCCCGGCGGCTGATGGGCTCTTACCCCACCTTCTCACCCTTACCCTGCACACACGCACAAATAGTTGTCCACGCGCACAAAGGCGGTCATTCTCTTCTTCCGGCTCCAGCCGTCACCGACTGCTGGCATTTTCACCAGTGGAGTGTCCTGTGCTGCCCGGACTTTCCTCTCGTGCCCTCCTGGGCACCAGCGACAGGCCGAGGCAGTGCTTTCAGTTTGCAAAAGTAAGCATTTAAGCGCAAAAAGCCAAAAGAAAATTCAAATTTATTTTCAGAGCAAGGGCCAGAGTGTTGCATAGGATTCGTTTTTGTGTCATCCGTTACTGGGCGATGATGGAAATCGTATTACGATTGAAGGCGCTTCGTATTACGACTGAAGGCGCTTCGTATTACGATTGAGCATTAACCTGAAAAATTCATAGAGGCACAAAAAAAAGAAGCGTTTTTCTTTGTCATTTCGACAAAAATTAGTACCTTTAAGTGCTAAAAAACAAGGACTTATAAACGCTTCTTATGTGCAAAGGTACTTCAAAATCTTCAAT
>JAFPWS010000069.1 GCA_017412705.1 Prevotella sp. | reverse complement strand
GCGAAAGCGGATGCAAAGGTAAGCACTTTTTTCCGACCCTCCAAATTTTTAAAGCACTTTTTTGCATAAAAACAAAAAGTTTTCGCATTAATTGACAATGCGAAAACCATACACCTTATTATATATATAAGAGAATTACTCGAATACGTCTTCGATATCTTCTCCTTCTATATCGCTAATACCCGATTCATCCATCTGACACGGATTGTAACCCGGGGGCATATCGAACACGGCTTTTTCGTTATATCCAAGTCGCTTGTCCTTATAGACACGTTGCATATAAAGGGCGAAGACAGGAAGAGCCATCGTAGCACCTTGTCCCATAGCCATCGAGTCAAAATGGATATCACGATCATCGCCACCAACCCACACGCCGCTAACCAATGTAGGAGTCAATCCCATGAACCATGCATCGCTATTATTATTAGTGGTACCTGTCTTACCAGCCAATTCACCTGTAAAACCATATTTGAAGCGCAGACGTCCGGCAGTACCACCATCAACAACAGCTTTAAGCATGTATAGCATTTTATTGGCGCTTTCGTCGCTGATTACTTCATTCATACGAGGTTGGAACTGGGCCAGCACATTGCCCTCGTTGTCTTCTATCTTTGTTACAAACATATGTGCTGCACGAATACCATGATTGACGAATGCTGTATAAGCACTTACCATCTCACCTACCGTGATCTCACAAGGACCAAGACATAGAGCCATAGAAGGATGTATCTCTGGATTCCGAATGCCATACTCATGCAGCAAAGTAACAAAAGCCTGTGGATTCAGCTTACTCATCAGATATGCTGAAATCCAGTTGTTAGACTGCTGTAGTCCCCATTTTAGGGTTACCATGTCACCATAACGGGCACGACTGGAGTTACGTGGTGTCCAAGGACGACCAGCCACCATATAAGTCTGCTGAACATTGGGAGCGACATCGCAGGGAGAGAAACCGTTCTCCATAGCCAATGAATATAGGAAGGGCTTGATAGTTGAGCCCACCTGACGCCGTCCATCCATCGCCATGTCGTAGGCAAAGTGCATAAAGTCAGTTCCTCCGACATAGGCTTTCACCTGTCCATTCTGCGGACAGATGCTCATAAAGCCGCAACGTAAGAACGTCTTGTAATAGCGAATGGAGTCAAGAGGTGTCATAATGGTATCTTTCTCACCATGATAGGTAAAGATGCTCATTTCCGTCTTGGTACGGAAAGCCTTCATTATCTCGTCTTCCGAGATGCCTGCATTCTTCATCACCCGATAACGCTCACACTGACGAATGGAGCGCATCAGTATTTTATTAACTTGATCTACTGTCAAACTACCTGAGAACGGAGCTGTCTGTCGTCCCTGCTTCTCTTTTGTAAATGCGGGCTGCAGATATTTCACCACATGCTCCCGCACGGCCTGCTCGGCATATTCTTGCATACGAGAGTCTATCGTGGTGTATACCTTCAGACCATCCGTATAGACACTATAGGGGTCGCCATTCTTCTTGAAATTCTTATTACACCATCCATAGAGGGGGTCTGTTTCCCAATTAATGGAGTCTATATGGAACTTCACCATATTCCATGATGGATAATCCTTGCGGTCAGGCTGCTTAGCCATAATATAACGACGCAGGAAATCGCGGAAATAGACAGCAATGCCATCCTTATGGTCAGCCACGTGGAATTTCAGATTCAAAGGCTCTGCTGAATATTTCCGGTAGTCATCCTCCGACAAATAGCCAGCCTTAACCATCTGATGGAGCACCACGTTACGACGCTCCAAAGAACGATCAGGATAGCGCACGGGATTATAATAAGACGGATTCTTGCACAAGCCTATCAGCACAGCTGACTCGGTCACCGAGAGGTCTTTAGGCTCCTTACTGAAATAGGTATTTGACGCTGTCTTAATACCTACGGCATTATGCAGAAAATCGAAGTAGTTCAAGTACATCGAGATGATCTCATCCTTAGTATAGTTACGCTCCAGTCGGACAGCAATTACCCATTCTATAGGCTTCTGAAGAACACGTTCCATCACGCTATGTGCCGTTTCCGAATAAAGCTGCTTGGCCAGCTGCTGTGTAATGGTCGAACCACCACCCGCTGATTTCTGCCCCAGCAAACCTCTCTTGACGACAGCTCGACCCAAAGCGAAGAAGTCTATGCCTGAGTGGTCATAAAAACGGACATCCTCAGTAGCGACCAACGCCTGCACCAGCGAAGGTGACAATTGTGTATAGTCTACCAGGATGCGATTCTCACGATTGTAGTTCCACGTTCCCATAATCTTACCATCGGCCGAAACAACCTGAGTGGCAAAACGGTTAATAGGATTCTGAAGGTCCTCAATAGGCGGCATATAGCCTATCCAGCCCTCGTTGATGGCATAGAAAGCTAACCCTGCAGTAAGTACTGCAGCTATCAGGAGTGACCATAAACAGCGTACTATGAATTTTCTCATGACTGACCGTTCTTCTTAGTTTTGAGTGCAAAATTACAAAATTCTTTCTAATAAACGTGCGGATTTTCAGAAATAATATGTAATTTTGTGCCATCAATAAAACAAAAGCGAATGGAAAAGCATGATTTTGTAACAATTGCCGACCTCACTCGTGAGAAAATACTCTACATGATTGAGATGGCACAGGAGTTCGAGCACCACCCTAACCGCGAACTGCTGAAAGGGAAGGTTGTGGCCACACTTTTCTTCGAGCCCTCCACCCGTACCCGTCTATCGTTTGAGACAGCAGCCAACCGTTTGGGAGCGCGTGTCATCGGATTTGCAGACCCCAAGGTAACCAGTGGCACCAAGGGCGAGACGCTGAAGGACACTATCTCGATGGTAGCCAACTATGCCGACGTCATTGTAATGCGCCACTATATTGAAGGAGCAGCCCAGTATGCGTCAGAGGTAACTAACGTACCCATCGTCAATGCAGGCGACGGAGCCCACCAGCATCCCTCTCAATGCATGCTCGACCTGTATTCCATCTACAAGACGCAGGGCACGCTTGAGAATCTGAACATCTACCTGGTAGGCGACCTCAAATACGGACGCACTGTCCACTCGCTCATCATGGCCATGCGCCATTTCAAGCCTACCTTCCATTTCGTTGCCCCCAAAGAGCTCGCCATGCCCAACGAGTACAAGCTTTACTGTAAGGAGCACGGCATTGAGTTCCAGGAACACACAGCCTTCAACGAGAAAATCATTGCCGATGCGGACATTCTCTACATGACTCGTGTTCAGAAAGAACGTTTCAGCGACCTCATGGAGTATGAGCGCGTCAAGAACGTCTATATATTAAATAATGAGATGCTCCGTTTGGCTAAACCCAACATGCGCATCCTCCACCCCCTACCCCGGGTCAACGAGATAGCCTACGACGTTGACGAAAACCCCCACGCCTACTACATCCAGCAGGCAGGCAACGGACTCTTTGCCCGTGAGGCCATTTTCTGCGACGTATTAGGCATCAGCTTAGAAGAAGTACGTAACGACAAAACCATTATCCCATGAACAAAAACGAAATGCTTGTTGCCGCCATCAAAAACGGCACCGTAATAGACCACATACCCTCCGAGAAAGCCTATCAGGTAGCCCAGCTGCTGAAGCTTGCCGAATTGGAGACACCTGTCACCATTGGCTACAACTTCCGCTCTAAGAAGTTAGGCCGAAAGGGCATCATTAAAATCGAGGACAAGTTCTTCACCGACGAGGAGATATCGCGCCTCAGCGTAGTGGCACCCAACATCGTTCTAAACATCATCCGCGACTATGAGGTAGTCGAGAAAAAGACTGTCACCACCCCCGAGGAGATACGAGGCATCGTGAAGTGCAACAATCCTGTCTGCATCACCAACAACGAGCCCATGCAGACCCATTTCCATGTGTTAGACGGCATCCTGACCTGCCACTATTGCGAGAAGGAACAGGACATCAACAAAGTAGAGCTCGTATGAAGAAGCTGTTAATCATCATTATCGTTCTGTTGGCAGCTGTGCTGATGACCCAGACCCTGCCCGACAAGAAAGCCCACAAGGCAGCTATGATGGAAGCCGTCAAAGACTACGTCGACGAGGAAGCCAAGAACCGTCTTGGCGACAACATTCTGGCCGACCTCAGCAAGGTTTTTGCCAACAACTCCATCAAGGCCGTGCTTGGTGTCAAGCTCAAGCTGCACAACTACTATCTGTTCAACACGACCTCCATGCACATTGACGGCAAAGACCAGCTCATGTCAGTTGGCCTGTTAGGCCATGTCTTCACCTTCGACAAGGAAATGCTCCGTGAGCGTCTTGAAGAAGCAGAAAAGCCCGACAATGACGACACCCTTGACGATGACCTCTACAATTAACCAAACTGTACAAGCCCTATATCATCATGGGTGTAGAGGGTACAATAGTTACATGCCGAGAAAGCACCAGTTTCCTACCGAGAAACTCATGGTTTGTCGGTAGGAAACTATGGGTTTGTCAACTCCAAAAATAATCGGAGAAGAAATAAGCCATGATGATGGCTACAAACAGCGTCAACAGAAGGATGACGATGGGGACATAGCAGAGCTTCATCGGATAGTTGGCGGGTACAGTTAATCGCGTATAGATGCGATAGACGGCCCAGCCTACGAAGCCACCCCAAAGGAGTCCAACGGTGATGTCGCCAGGATAGTGTACGCCCAAATAAAGACGTGTATAGCAGTTTGTTAGCGACCAGCTGACAAGGAAGATGGTGGCCAGTCGCTGCCGCAAAAGCAGCGAGAAGAAGATGGCGATGGAGAAGGTGTTGGCAGCATGGGCCGAGAAGAAGCCATAGTTACCTCCACGATAGCCGTTGACAGTATCGACCAAAGAGCCTATCTCGGGATCGTGTGTAGGACGCCAGCGTGCTACGAGGGGTTTTACAATCCCGTCGTCAAAGGCTCCGGCGGCCACGACACACATGGCGGCAGCGGCAACGATGAGCAGTATCTGACGAACATTGGGCTTATTAGCCTGCCAAACCACATAGAATAAGCCTACGTAGAGGGGTATCCACGTCTTGGCATTGGTCAATATCATAATGAGATTGTCAAGGAACAGCGAGTCACTGCCATTGAGCATCAGTAACAATTGTTTGTCCAAATGAATGATTTCTTCCATACTTTATTCTCTCCACACTATTTTTACTAAATCACTTCTATCTCCTTGGTTTCCAGCCAGCCCTGCTTGCCATCGGCCACGCGAATCTCCTTCCAACCCTTCATCGTGTTGTCAGTAATGGTGACACGAGTGCCTTCATGCAGGATAAAGAGGTCCGTGCCGTTCTTCGACGGCGTGCTCTTGACATTGACGGCTGAACGGATGACGACCGCTCCCGTACGATGGTCCAATCCACGCTTCTGCTGCCAGGCAAAGAGATTGCTTACTAGAAATACAAGCAACAGGCCAGCAGCTCCGAAGAAGCCTACTTTACGCAACCAAATACGGTCTGCAAAGAGGTAGGCCAAAGCCAGCACGATGGCTACTGCCAAGGCGACAAGAGCCAGACGAGCCCAGGCATCGACACTCTGCAGATTGACCAGTGAACGATACCACGTGACAAAGAACATCTCCGACTCAGGGGTAATCTTGTCAATGGTTTTCGAACGAGCCATCTGCAGGTTGAAGCGGATGTCCTTGTCGCCGGGCGACAATAGCAGGGCACGCTCGTAGTTCAGCACTGCCAGCGTCATGTTGTCCATGCGATAATAGCAGTTTCCCAGGTTGTAGTAGATGTCTGCCGAGACCCCCTGCTTCAGCAAAGTCTCGTACTGCTTGGCAGCCTGCTGATAGTTCTCATGTACATAAGAACTGTCAGCCTCAGCCTTGGTGACTGCACCGGCACTCAAAGGCAAGAACAGTAGTAACAGCAAGACTGCACGCTGCTTGGCAGGACGGTTTTTCTTCATCGTCGTGGCAATCTGTGTGATGGCAGTCATTGCCATATCATAAACTTTATTCATGTTTCCTTTAGCATCACCAGGAGCATAGCGGGCATATTCGCACTCGTCCAATGCACACAGGAACTGTTGAATGGTCTCCTCAGAGACGTTACGCCCGGCCAGCTGCTGACTGATATTCTCACGGGAAAGCTGCTCTACAGGCAGGTTAAGCTTATCACCCAAATAGCCCCACAAGGCACGAAGCACCTCGTCGTAGAACTCGCCCTGCCGGCCAGCTTTCATCAGCTTTGCTGCCTTCTTGAGACGTTTGGCAGCCACCTTGTTGGCCTTGCCGGCACGCTGTTTCACCACATCGGCACGTTCTATGGCACGCTGACGGAAGATTACAAACAGGGAGACAAAACCCAGAAACAGCACAGCCAGAGTCACCCAATACTCCGTAGAGCCGAAGAAAAAGTCGCCGACAGCATGTTGACGGGTGCTGCCTGTCTTAATATAGTGAATGTCGCTGTTCAGTTGTTTGATGTCTTCCTGACCAGTATAGGCGGCACTCGACGAGCCACTACCCTTGGCTACTTGGAGTGTGAAGGATTCTGACTTGACAGTCTTATACTGATTGGACTGCGTATCGAAATAAGTATACTCAATGGCAGGAATCTCATAGGTTCCCTGATGGCGAGGCACAGCCAGAAAGTCGTAGATGATGCTGCCCTCCAAGCCATTGGTAGTCAGCTGGGTCTTGTCAGTAACCTTGGCGTCATAGTGGTCGAAATCCTTGGGGAATTTCACCTCTGGCTGCTTCAACAGCTTCATGTTACCTGAGCCACTCACCACGACACGCAACTTGATGGGGTCGTTGGCCTTAACTTCCTTTTGGTCGATGGTAGCAGAAATACTGTATTTACCCACTCCACCAGAGAAATTGGCAGGACGCTGAGGCAACGGGTCTACCTGGATGGTAATGCCAGGAGCCTTGATCTGCTTCTTGACCTCCACATAGCCTGACCCTCCGTTAAAGAAAGCCTCGAAGGGGTCTACATTGCGGTTCTGCTGCACAACGATGCCCTCATAGGTCAGGCTGGGCACCTCGAGCTTACCAGTAGCCTGGGGGAACATGACGTACTGTTGCCATGTGACAGTACGATAAGGCTTCCCGTTCAACATCTCCACTTTAAACTGCTTCTCCTGAGGCAAGGGCACTTCTCGAGTATAGAAACTCTTCAGGTCGGCCATCTTACCATTGAGTTGGGTCAGTCCCACTAAGGTATATACCTTGTAAGTCAAGAGGATAGGCTCCTGTTCACGAACATGTTGCTTAGAGGCCGTCACCTTGATGAAGAGGTCGCTGCCTGAAATGGCAGAGCCTGCAGCACGAACCTCACCCGTACTGCTCTGCTGCTGATGGCCCTGCTGGCCATTCTTCACTTCACCAGCCACCTTGATATGTACCTCGTTAGACGACACATTCTTGCCGTCAACCGTCACATGGGCTGCGGGAATAGTAAATGAGCCCTGCTTGGTTGCTGAGAGAATGTAGGTATAGGTAATGCTGGCCGAGCTCGACATATGGCCATTTACCATCTGGAAACTCGACTGCGTAGACGTCGAAGGCCCCATCAACACGTCGAAGGCATCAGGGATGTTGCCTGTACGAAAACCCTTAGCATCGTCAGTATTGACGGTATAGCTCAGACGGAACTGCTCCCCCACGGCAACCTGCCCTGGGGCACGACCAGTAAGCGTCTGTGCCATAACATGGCTAATGAATAAAGAAAAAACAATAAATAATATATATCGCAATCTCATCATCATTCTGTATTTCTTATTTATAATTAGGCTTAAGCCTGCCATTTTACCAATTCTTCTCCAGACGACGACGCTGAGGCTGTTGCTGGGCCTTCTTCATACGCTCCTGAGTGTTTTTTTCTTCCTGCATGGCAGCATTCAGCAACTGCTCGGCATTCTCCTTGCTCATCTGCTGCTTGTCTGGCTGCTTTTCCTGATTCTGCTTCTGCTTGTCCTTCTTATCCTGGTCTTGCTTCTGCTGATCTTGCTTGTCCTTGTCCTTATTCTTCTGATCCTGATTCTGTTGATCCTGGTTCTGCTGTTGTTGCTGGCGCTTACAAAGCTCCAGGTTATAGCGTGTCTCGTCGTCAGTAGGATTGTTGCGCAGAGCCTCCTTATAAGCCTCAATAGCCTCACTAAACATCTGATGCTGCTGACAGATGACACCAATGTTGTGATAAGCCTGAGCACGACGCAACGGATTGGTTTCCATCTTGGCAGCATTCTGGAACTGGACGGTAGCCAGCGAGTCCTTGCGCTGCTGCATCAGGGCATTGCCCAAGTTGTAGTTAGCCTGCGGATTACGCTGGTTCTTCTCCACAGCCTTGCGATACGACACCTCTGCATCGGCAGCATTGCCCTTTCGGAACTGTTTGTTGCCCTGACGCACCAGCAGACGGTCGGTCTGGGCCTGGGCACCTATGGCTAACAGCAGCAACAGCATGGTAGCAGCAGCCTTAGGAGTACGACGGAACAGAGAGATGTTTTTCAGCATCGGGTTCTTGATTTCAAGGATGCATACTTCAAGGATAAGCAACAGCACGACGATGATGCCTACTGCCTGAAACTGTTCGTCGTAGTCGCTATAGATGGTAGACGATATCTCCTTCTTGGCCAGCTTGTCAAGTTCATTGTCCAGCTGGTCCTGAGCATTGCTATTGTTCTCGACATGAATATAGGCACCACTACCGGCATCAGCCAGCTGACGACACATCTCCTCATTCAGGCCTGTCATAACGGTCTGACCACTATTATCCTTCAGATAGTCGCCATTGCCTGTCGGGATGGGAGCTCCGTTAGGTGAGCCAACACCTAAGACATAGGTTCGCATGCCTTTCTCATTAGCTTCCTTTGCAGCCTCCATGGCACCACCCTCATGATCCTCACCATCGGTAATGACGATGATAGCCTTGCCTACACCTTCCTGCTGGGTAAAGCTATGCGAGGCCATCGTGATGGCAGCGGCAATGTCTGTTCCCTGGGTGGCAATCATCGACGGGTCGATACTCGACAGGAACATCTTGGCACTGACATAGTCGCTGGTAATGGGCAATTGCACAAAGGCATCGCCTGCAAAGACTATCAGACCTATTTTATCGTTGTTGAAGTGGTCAACCAAGTTCTCAACCATCATCTTGGCACGATCCAAACGACTGGGTGTCACATCCTCAGCCAGCATCGAATTACTGATGTCCATACAGATGATGGTCTCAATACCTGTTCGCTTCTCATGACTAATCTTGGTACCCATCTGCGGACGAGCCAACATGACGATGAGCAAAGCCAGTGCCCCCAGCAGCAGCCAGAACTTGACAGCAGGACGGAAGCGAGACACATCAGGCATCAGTTGGCGCACCAACTCAGGGTCGCCAAACCGACGCAGACGTTTCTTCTGCTGGCGTACCATCAACCAACGGATGACGAATAGCAACGGGATGGCTGCTAACAGATAGAGGTATATAGGGTCTTCAAATCTAAACATGATGTTACGGTAGTTTTCTGAATATGGTTATTCTGAGCAGGATTTCCAGCAGCAACAGCAAGGCAGCAGCAAGGGCGAAAGGCTGATAGGCCTCGTACTTCTTGCTGAACTTCTTGACATTCAACTTCGACTTCTCCAGCTTGTCAATCTCCTTATAGATATTCTGCAGCTCACGGTTGTTGGTGGCACGATAGAAGTCGCCATCGGTAGCCAAAGCTATCTCATTAAGTGTCTTGGTGTCAATCTCGACAGGGATATTGACATACTGCACTCCCCCACCCACCTGCATGGGATATGGAGCCACCTTGTTGGTGCCCACGCCAATGGTATAGACGCGAATGCCCAGACTCTTGGCTATCTCGGCAGCTGTCATAGGTGACAAGTCACCACGGTTGTTAGAACCATCCGTCAGCAGGATGACCACACGACTCTTGGCCTTCGAGTCCTTCAGACGACTAACCGCATTGGCCAGTCCCATACCGATAGCCGTACCATCTTCTATCAAGCCACGGGCAGCAATATCGGTACGCACTCCTTGCAGCAAGTTCAGCAGTGAAGCATGGTCTGTGGTCATAGGACACTGGGTAAAGGCCTCACCGGCAAAGATACTCAAGCCTATATTATCATTGGGGCGTCCTGTGATAAACTCTGCAGCTACCTGCTTCGCAGCCTCAATACGATTAGGCTTCAGGTCTTCTGCCAGCATAGAGGTAGACACGTCCATAGCCAGCATGATATCGATACCCTCAACAGTCTGGTTCTTCCATGAGTTCTGTGTCTGAGGACGAGCCAGCACCAGCACTACCAGCACAAAGACTGCCATACGCAGCAAGGGCTGTAGGGGCATGAGTGCCACCTTCCACGAACGAGGCGCAAAGCGATAGACATTGGTATCGCTCATTCGCATCGAGGGCTCGCTCTTCTTCCTGTACATCAGATACCATATTATATAAGGTATCAGCAACAGGAGCAGCAACAGATATTCTTTATTGGCAAATTCCATTCTCTTTCTAAACTATTAGCACATAAACACTATAGACAATATAGCAGAACAGTACTACCGTAACTGCAGAAATGCCCCAGATAATCAGCTTTAGGACACGACGTTCTTTTTGCGAACGCTGGTCAGCCTCTGAAAGCACAGGTTTCTGCACCTCCTCAACAGGCTGGTTCTCCTGTTTCGTCTGATTGATGAAGTCGATGGCATTCACCAAGTTGGCATCGTTCTCATTAATCATCGTCGAATACTTTGCGAACTTCACGAGGTCGGCAGTAGTAAACAGTTGGCGCAGCTCATCCAAAGACTGCTGGTCTCCTGTAGACATCAGGCGCTCAATAATCTCGGTACTGGTCATCTCCATAGCCGAGAAACCATAGCGCTCCTCAATATACTTGCGCAATGTATCAGTCAGCTTGGTGTAGTATTCCTTCGGATTCTCAGCAGTCACCATCTTGTCGGCCTTGATCTGTTCTATCTCCTGCATGGCCTTCTGATGAGGCAGCAAGCGCTTCACTATCTTAATGGTAGTGATGATGGGCTTGTTGTCACGCAGCCGCAGATAAAGGTAATAGCACAGGGCTATCAGCACCAACATCAGGATGCTAAGCCAGAACGACAGCGCCCAGTCACTCCACTGGAACGGATTGTCCTGCACATCCTTGGGACCGAAGAACTTATTCGTCTGCGTCGTGTCCACCTCCATCTCTATCACCTTCAACGCCAACTCTGTCGTTTTCAGTTCCTTGCCATTAACCTTCACCTTGAAGGCTGGCAGCGGATAAAGATTGCCATCAAAGGAAGTCAGTACGATGGTCATCGTACGACTGTCAGGATGGTGGGAGTTAATCACCTCCACTCCGGGCATGAGTATCTGGCGTGCCTGCAGTACAGGCCATTCAACCTTTGCATCGTCTGGTGCCTGCACGGTAAGCGTGACGGTGGCATGCTCGCCAATCATCATCTCTATCGGGTCAATCTTTGCCTGAACACTGGCTTGCGCAAATATCGACAAGACACTGGCTATCAGAATTATAAATATTGCAGTTCTTTTCATCAACTTCTCTGTTTAAACAGTATCAGCAGCGCCTTCACATAGTCTTCATTTGTAGCAATACTTACCAAATCGACATTACTCTTATTCATCGTCTCGCGCAGTTGTTCCTGACACTGGCGCCAATACTTCTCATGGGCCTGGCGTAGTCGTTTACTCGAGGTATCGATGTACTGCTCATAGCCTGTCTCAGCATCAACCACTCGTACCAAGCCGACATCAGGTAACTCACGGGCACGGATGTCATAGACCTGCAATGCCACCACATCATGCTTGCGGTTAGCTATCTGCAGAGGTTGCAGAAAGTTCTGTCGGTCGTAGAAGTCGCTGAGCACAAAAGCCGTACAACGACGTTTCGACACACTGGTCAGAAACTCCAGCGCCTGCTTAACATCAGTACGCTTCGACTCTGGCTTGAAGTCAAGCATCTCACGGATGATATAGAGGATGTGCTTGCGGCCTTTCTTGGGAGGGATATACTTCTCTATACGGTCTGAGAAAAACACCACACCTATCTTATCATTGTTCTGGATAGCCGAGAAAGCCAGCGTAGCAGCAATCTCTGTCACCATGTCGCGCTTCATCTGGCGTTGTGTGCCGAAGTCTAACGAGCCGCTGACATCTATCAGCAGCATGACAGTCAGCTCACGCTCCTCCTCAAAGACCTTGACATAGGGACGATGGAAGCGGGCTGTAACATTCCAGTCTATATCTCGCACATCGTCGCCATACTGATACTCACGCACCTCGCTGAAGGCCATACCCCTGCCCTTAAAGGCTGAATGGTATTGCCCCGCGAAGACATTTGAGCTCAGGCCACGAGCCTTAATCTCTATCTTCCGTACTTTCTTGAGTATTTCAGATGTTTCCATCTTCAAAGTTCAATGTATCAAGGCACTTCCACCTTGTTGATAATCTTCGAGACGATTTCCTCACTGGTGACGTTAGAAGCCTCAGCCTCATAGGTCAGACCAATACGGTGACGTAGCACGTCGTGAGCCACAGCACGCACATCCTCTGGCACCACATAGCCGCGACGCTTGATAAATGCATAGGCACGGGCTGCCTTAGCCAAATTGATGGAAGCACGGGGCGAGCCACCAAACGAAATCATCTCCTTCATATCCTTCAGACCATACTTGTCAGGATAGCGGGTGGCGAAGACGATATCGGCAATGTACTGCTCTATCTTCTCGTCCAAATACACCTCACGGACCACCTCACGAGCCTTGACAATCTCGGCTGCTGTTGTGACAGGACTTACCTTGGGCAGTCCGCCACCAATATTCTCACGAATAATCTTCTTCTCCTCATCAATGGTAGGATAACCAATGACCACCTTCAACATGAAACGGTCCATCTGTGCCTCTGGCAGCGGATAAGTACCCTCCTGCTCGATGGGGTTCTGCGTAGCCATCACAAGGAAGGGATTAGGCAGGTCGAAGGTATCAGAACCAATAGTCACCTGCTTCTCCTGCATGGCCTCAAGCAAGGCACTCTGCACCTTGGCTGGGGCACGGTTGATTTCATCAGCCAGCACGAAGTTGGCAAAAACAGGACCTTTCTTAACTTGGAATTTCTCCTCTTTCTGCGAATAAATCATCGTACCTGTCACGTCAGCAGGCAACAGATCTGGAGTAAACTGAATACGACTGTAGGTTGCATCTATCAACTGAGACAGTGTCTTGATTGCCAATGTCTTAGCCAATCCAGGAACGCCTTCCAGCAGGATGTTTCCGTCACTCAAAAGACCTATCAGCAACGAGTCTACTAAGTGTTTCTGTCCTACAATTACCTGATCCATACCCGTCACAAGATTGGTCACGAATCCACTTTGTTGTTCTATCCGGATATTCAACTCACGGATGTCAATAGCTTCTGCCATAATATTTTCTTATTTTATGAATACTCTTTTTCAAGGTGCAAAAGTAGTCATTTCCTCGCTTATTACGCACGTTTTCTTACCTAAATAATATTAAAAAAGTTTCCCAAAACTTATATTTTAGGAAACTTTCATTTTATTGTTGGTATTTACTTCTTCCTTTTCTTCAATTGAAGCTTAGGAATCTTAATAATCTGCCCCTCCTTAATTTTCGGATTCTGCGGCAAATCATTGAATACTTCGACGTAACATTCCATATCCGGTCCCAGATTACCTCGACAGATACTATAGAAAGTCTGGCCTGGCTGTACCTTCACCTCATGGTCAAGCCCCACAATACGATAGGCGCCCAAGCGGACACGGGCATCCTTCTGAGCATATTTGTCAACAGACTCAAGCTTAGCCTCCTCCTTCGGCTCTGCCTTAGCAGGCTTGGCATCTGACTTAGACGGGCTTGCTATAGGTTCAACCTTTGCTGCCTCCGTAGCAGGCTCCAGCCTTGTAGGCTCGGCGTCTGGCTCATCCTTCAGAGAAGGCATTGTATCAGCAGGAACTGCCTTTATCGTATCATGTACTACCACCGTATCGGGAACAGTAGCGAGGGAAGATGCAACTTGCCGGCTACCATAATAATAGCCTCCCCAAGCCGAAAGCGCCATCAAGACCAGCACCCCGAGGGCTGTCAGAATCCAACGTCCCCAAGGACGCGTTTCTTCCTCGTCATCTTCTATTTCAATGGCTGGCTCATCTGCCACAACAGGCTCTTCTACTAATACAGGTTTCTCTTCAACTAATACTAGGTCTTCCGTTATTACTGGCTTCTCCTCTCCTATATACTCCTCTGTCGCAACAAGTTCCTCAGGTTGCTTTGGCTCTTCATTCGGGGCAAGTTCTGACTCTGGCTCCTCTTCATCCTTCATATCCTCAAACTCGACGCCCTCATTCAACACTACAGTCTCAAACTGCGAGAAAGGCCTGTTTACCAATTCCTTCATCGTAGCATCGGGAGTGAAAGACACCTTGGCATGACCACTGATAGTGACACGCTCACCTGTACGGACGCTGACACTCTCACGAGCCTCCACATCAACAATCTTAAAGGTACCCAACCCCTTAACTTTCACCAATTGGTCTGTCTCCAGCCGTTCCTGTATCAAAGCAAACATGGCATAGGCAAACTTATTGGCATCACGCTTGTCAAAGCCATTCTTTTCGACGAGAATGGCAGCTATATCTTGTATCGTCAACTTCCCCATCGTTATTGGCCTCCTTTCAATTTATCCTTCCAGGTCTGATTGGGTTTGAAGTTAAGCACCAGTTTCGGTGGCACCAGCATACGCTGGCCCGTAGAAGGATTAATGATGACACGCTCCATTTTCTTCTTCGCCTCGAAGGTTCCGAAGTTAGGCACAAGCACACTATTGTCTTCCTGAAAAGCATCGCCCATAGCGTTGATGACATTGTTCACCAACTTCTGGGTATCCTTCATACTATACCCTGTGCGCTCAGCCAGTTCGGCAATAAATTCCTTGTTATTCATATTTCGTTGTGGCGTATAAATCAAATTCTTCTGCATCCGTTATGCGAGCCTCATAGAACTCACCGATTTTCAGCGCCTCACTGGCAGGCAGCAACACCTCCGGGTCTACCTCTGGCGAGCAGAACTCCGTACGTCCTACATACCAGTCGCCCTCCATACGGTCTATGACGACGCGAAGCGTCTGCCCTATCTTGGCTGCCTCTATCTCAGCGGAAATATTCTGTTGCACCCGCATCAGCTTGTCCAAGCGCTGTTGCTTCACCTCCTGAGGAACATCGTCTTCATAGTGCTGGGCACTATAGGTACCGTCTTCCTCACTATAGGCAAAGGCTCCCATACGCTCAAAGCGTGCCCACTTAGTAAACTCTATCAACTCTTTAAAGTCCTCTTCAGTCTCACCAGGGAAACCCACCATCAGCGTAGTACGCAGGTGGATGCCCGGTACCTCTCGACGCATCTTCTGAATCAGTTCATAGGTCTCATCCTTGGTCACATGGCGTTGCATACGACCCAGCATATGGTCGGAGATGTGCTGCAGGGCAATGTCCAGATAGTTGCACACATTCTTCTTCTCACGCATCACCCTTAGCAGTTCCCAAGGGAAGTGGGCAGGATAGGCGTAGTGCAGACGAATCCACTCAACACCCTCTATATCTGCCATCTGCTCTATGAGTTCTGCTATATGCTGCCTGCCATCAATATCCACACCATAGTAGGTCAACTCCTGGGCAATGACCTGGAACTCTTTCGTACCCTGGCTGACCAGCCAACGTACCTCATCCAGAATCTCCTGCATAGGACGGCTTTGGTGACGACCCGTAATAAGCGGTATGGCACAGTAGGCGCAATGACGGTCACAGCCCTCACTAATCTTCAGATAAGCATAATGGCGAGGAGTGGTGATATGACGCCAGGCCTCTTGGGGAGACAACTGGTCATCCAAATCCTCTAAGAGCCTTTTATAGTTAAATTTTCCATACCACCCGTCAACTTCCGGAATTTCTTTCTCCAAATCGGCCAAATAGCGTTCCGACAGACAGCCCATTACAAAGAGTTTCTTTAGTCGTCCCTCCTCCTTGGCCTGTGCAAACTCCAGAATAGTATTGATGCTCTCTTGTTTGGCATCCTCAATAAAGCCACAGGTATTTACCACCGCTATCCCCCCCTGCGGATTCTCCGAATCGTGGGTAACACGATAGCCGTGAGTTTCAAAGAGTCCCATCAACATCTCGCTGTCGACAAGGTTCTTCGAGCATCCTAAGGTAATAATATCTATGGTGGGCTTATTCATTCGTCTTTCTTGAACAAAGAGTCCACGAACTGTGTCTTATTGAAGAGCTGCAAGTCTTTCATGCCTTCACCCAGCCCGATATACTTGACTGGCACCTTCAGCTGATCAGAGATGCCGATGACTACACCGCCCTTGGCGGTTCCGTCAAGCTTTGTAATAGCCAACGAGGTAATCTGCGTAACAGCAGAGAACTGCTTGGCCTGTTCAAAAGCGTTCTGTCCCGTAGAGCCGTCCAGTACAAGCATCACTTCGTCGGGAGCCTCGGGCAGCACTTTCTTCATGACCTCCTTGATTTTCTTCAACTCGTTCATCAGACCCACCTTATTATGCAAACGGCCTGCCGTATCAATCAGCACTACGTCGGCACCATTGGCCTTGGCACTCTGCAAAGTGTCGAAAGCCACCGAGGCAGGGTCTGAGCCCATCTGCTGCTTGACAACAGGAACGCCTACCCGCTCACCCCAGATGCACAGCTGCTCCACAGCAGCAGCACGGAAGGTGTCGGCAGCCCCCAGATAGACCTTCTTGCCTGCCTGCTTGAACTGCCAAGCCAGCTTGCCTATGGTGGTGGTCTTACCTACCCCATTCACACCCACTACGAGTATGACGTAAGGCTTATGGTCACTGGGCAAATCCCAGTTTTCATTATCCTCGCTATTGTTTTCTGCCAACAGCGAGGCAATCTCATCGCGCAGAATGGCATCCAGCTCACTGGTTGACACATACTTGTCTCGAGCCACACGCTCTTCAATACGCTCAATAATCTTCAGCGTTGTCTCCACTCCTACATCAGAAGTTATCAGCACCTCCTCCAGGTTGTCGAGAACATCGTCATCTACCTTCGACTTACCGGCTACGGCACGTGCCAGCTTGTCGAACACGCTGGTCTTTGTCTTTTCAAGACCCTTGTCCAGCGTTTGCTTTTTATCCTTATTAAAGAAACCAAAAATACCCATAACGAGTGCAAAGTTACGAATAAGTAAGCAAAAAAACAAAAAAAGAAGCCGCAAATTCTTTTGCAGCCTCTCTTTTTATGATTGTAATAATCTTAATTCTTAAAGAAGTCCTTAACGGCCTCGTTAGGAACCATCTGCTCGTCGAAGATGTAAGCACCAGTCTTGGGGCTCTTTACCATCTTGATAACCTTTGTGTAAGCGCGACCATCCTTTGAGCCTTCGTGGAGGGTAGCGACGGTTTTCTTTGCCATGCTTTAAATAGATTATTTAATCTCCTTGTGCACAGTCATGCGCTTCAGGATGGGGTTATACTTCTTGAGTTCCATTCTCTCTGGAGTGTTCTTACGGTTCTTCGTCGTGATATAACGGCTTGTTCCGGGAAGTCCACTCTCTTTCATCTCGGTGCACTCCAGGATTACCTGAACGCGGTTACCCTTAGCTTTCTTACCTGCCATAGTTGTTAGTCTCCTATTACTTTAATGTCTTTCCAGTCAACAAAACCCTTGGCAACAGCCTGCTTCAGGGCAGCGTCCAGACCTACCTTATTAATCATACGCAGACCAGCAGCGCTGATCTTCAACTGAATCCAGCAAGCCTCCTCTACATAGTAGAACTTCTTGCTGAACAGGTTTACGTCAAAGCTACGCTTGGTGCGGTGCTTTGAGTGAGACACATTATTACCAATCTGTGCCTTCTTTCCCGTAATCTGACAAATTTTCGACATTTCTATCTACTTTTTTCTTGTTCCTTAAATATAACTTACTCCAAACAGGGTGCAAAGGTACAACTTTTAATTGAAATGTGGAAATCAGGAAATGAGATTTAGACCACTATTAGCATTTTTTAACCTTCCAACTCGGCTGGTTGGGGTTCTGACTTCAAAAATCCGAGAAACATCTGCATGGCTTGGTTGGTAGCAATGGCCAGATTGATGTCTCTTCCATGGTCTTCTTCCACCTTCATCGTCACCTGTCTCTCCTGTGTGCCGCAAGCCAGCCAAATGGTACCTACAGGATTCTCTTTGGTTCCCCCGCCAGGACCTGCAATACCAGTAGCCGAGATAGCATAGTCCGTATGGAGAGCCTTACAGGCTCCAACAACCATCTGCATGGCCACTTCCTCGCATACGGCAGTCTTCTCGGCCAACAGCTCGCCACTGACGCCAAGCATCTGCTGTTTTACCTCATCGACATACGAGATGATGCCGCCTTTATAGTATTTCGATGCGCCAGGCACAGCAATGATAGCCTCGGCAATACGTCCGCCAGTACAGCTCTCTGCCGTCGAGACGGTTTTATCCATTTCCCACAGCAGCTGACTTATCTCCCTGCTGAAAATCTTACTTTCAAAATCCATATACTAACTGTTTTACTCTTTTACATTTATACCCTTACTGAAACGTAACTTTCGAAAAAGCAGGTGCATCTATGGAACAGAACACTCCATCCAGATACTTGTAATAGCCTACAATACCTATCATTGCGGCATTGTCCGTGGTATAGCTGAACTTGGGAATGTAGATTGTCCAGCCATAGCGCTTGGCATAGTCATGGAAGGCATTGCGAAGTCCGTTGTTGGCACTTACACCTCCTGCCACAGCAACATGCTTGATGCCCGTCTGCTTGACGGCCTGCTTCAGCTTCTTCATCAGGATGTCCACGATGGTCCACTCCAACGAGGCTGCAATGTCCTCCTTATGGTGCTCTATGAAGTCCGGGTCTTCCTTGACCCACTTCTGCAACGAGTAGAGAAACGATGTCTTCAGCCCCGAGAAGCTATAGTCCAGACCTGGGATGTGCGGCTCGGCAAACTGATAAGCCTGCGGATTACCCTGGCGGGCCAGCTTGTCGATGATGGGACCTCCGGGATAGCCCAGCCCCATCACTTTCGAACATTTGTCGATGGCCTCGCCTGCCGCGTCGTCGATAGTCTGCCCCAGCACCTCCATGTCGTTGTACCTTCGTACCAGCACAATCTGGGAATTACCTCCGCTAACCAACAGGCAGAGAAAGGGATAAGGAGGGAAAGCCTGCCCCTCCAAAGGGAGGGGAGCACCTGAGTTTCCTGAAGCCCCTTCCTCTTGGAGGGGGTTTGGGGAGGCTATAAAGTGTGCCATCACGTGTCCCTGCAGGTGATTGACGTCAATCAGGGGAATACCTAAAGAGCGGGCAAAGCCTTTGGCAAAGTTGACACCAACCAGCAGCGAGCCCATCAGACCCGGTCCACGTGTGAAAGCCACCGCCGACAGTTGCTCCTTCTGGATGCCAGCACGCTTGATGGCCTCGTGCACCACAGGCACCACATTCTGCTGGTGGGCTCTTGACGCCAGCTCTGGCACCACGCCACCATAGGCCTCATGCACGGCTTGCGAAGCCGTCACGTTCGACAACAGCACGCCATTCCGCAGTACCGCTGCCGACGTATCGTCGCACGAGCTCTCTATACCTAATATATATATATCCTTCTTCATTTCGTGTTCCCGACCGCTCGTTATATCGTTATGTCGTTATAACGTTATTACGGACTAATGCGACAGCACTTCCACTCCGTGCTCCGTCATCAGCAACGTATGCTCCCATTGGGCCGAAGGCTGCTCATCCTCAGAGATGACCTCCCACCCGTAGGGGTCGTCGGCATCAATGAAGACCTTCCACGTACCCATATTAATCATCGGCTCGATGGTGAACACCATGCCCGGCACCAGCAGCATGCCGTTACCACGCTGTTGGAAGTGGGCCACCTCAGGGTCTTCGTGGAAGGCATTCCCTACCCCATGACCGCACAGGTCGCGTACCACACCGTAGTGATACTTCTTGGCATGCTTCTCTATGGCCTTGCCGATATCGTTGACATAGCCCCAAGGCTTGGCGGCTTCCATACCTATTTCCAGGCATTCCTTCGTGACGCGCACCAGCTGTTCCTTCTCAGGCGATGTCTTACCTATTATATACATACGCGAGGCGTCGGCGTAGTAGCCGTCGAGGATGGTGGTGAAGTCGACGTTGATGATGTCGCCCTCCTCCAGAATGTCGTCGGCCTTGGGAATGCCGTGACACACCACCTCGTTGATGCTCGTACACACCGACATGGGGAACGGCGGCGTCTCCTCGTCGCCACCGTAGTTCAGACAGGCAGGAATGGCTCCGTGCAGCTCACAGTAGTCGCGGCATATCTGGTCTATCTCCAACGTCGACATACCCGCACAGATTTCTTTCTCCACAGCGTCCAGCACGCCTGTATTGACGACACCCGCCCGGCGGATGCCCTCTATCTGCTCCGGGGTCTTAATCAAGTCGGGTGTAGGCACCAAGACCCCTTTATTTTCCAAATACATGATGCGCTTGTCAAAGTCCGTAGGCTGACAGCCCGGCTTGCAGCGCCATCTTCTCTTTACCATATATTACGAATTTGACTGCAAAGGTACGAATAAGTGAGGAAAAAGGAGAAGGAAAACTTGTTTTTCTTTACTTTTTCGAGCGAAAGTACCTTCTCGCAAAGCGAAAAGTTAGTGCAAAGCGAACGAAAAGCCAAATTTATTTGAGCTTTTCTGAGGTGCAGCCTGACTTCACCAAGGGTGAAAGTTACGAACAAACTGAGTATTAAGCTTGCAAAGCCATACTTTTCTGCATCGAAAAGAATTAAGAATTATTATCCATTTGGCATGATATTTGCAAAACAAGGGCAGAAAGTTTCACTATATATAAAAAAGGTATATGCAAAAAGGTAATATTGGGGTTACTACTGAGAACATCTTCCCCGTCATCAAAAAGTTTCTCTACTCCGACCATGAGATTTTCCTGCGCGAGATGGTGTCGAACGCCGTCGATGCCACCCAGAAGCTGAAGACGCTGGCACAGCAGGGCGAGTTTACGGGCGACCTGGGCGACCTGACCGTCCATGTCAGTTTAGACAAGGACAAGGGCACCATCACCATCTCCGACCACGGTATCGGCATGACCGAGGAGGAAATCGACAAGTACATCAACCAGATAGCCTTCTCGGGCGTCAACGACTTCTTAGAGAAGTACAAGGACAATGCCAACAACATCATCGGCCACTTCGGACTGGGCTTCTACTCCAGCTTCATGGTGTCCAAGAAGGTCGAGATTGTCACCCGTTCCTACAAAGACGGTGCCAAGGCTGTCAAATGGTCATGCGACGGCAGTCCTGCTTACGAGATTGACGAGGCCGAGCGTGAGGACCGAGGCTCCGACATCATTCTCTACATCGACGACGACTGCAAGGAGTTCCTCGAGAAAGAGCGCATCCAGCAGCTGCTGACGAAGTACTGCAAGTTCATGGCGGTACCCGTGGCCTTCGGCAAGAAGCAGGAGTGGTCCAGCGACGAGAAGAAGATGGTTGACACCCAGGAGGACAACATCATCAACAACGTCGAGCCCCTGTGGACCAAGGCCCCCTCATCACTCAAGGACGAGGACTACCAGAAGTTCTATCGCGAGCTGTATCCCATGTCGGACGAGCCCATGTTCTGGATACACCTTAACGTCGACTACCCCTTCAACCTGACGGGTATCCTCTACTTCCCCCGCATCAAGTCGAACATCGACCTGCAGCGCAACAAGATACAGCTCTACTGCAACCAAGTCTTCGTCACCGACCAGGTCGAAGGCATCGTGCCGGAGTTCCTCACCCTGCTGCACGGCGTTATCGACTCACCCGACATCCCGCTGAACGTCTCACGCAGCTATCTGCAGAGCGACCGCGAGGTAAAGAAAATCTCCACTTACATCACCAAGAAGGTGGCCGACCGCCTGCAGGCTATATTTAAAGAGGACCGTAAGCAGTACGAGGAGAAGTGGGACGACCTGAAGCTCTTCATCAACTACGGCATGCTCTCCGAGGAGTCGTTCTACGACCGCGCCAAGGAGTTCGCCCTCTTCAAAGACACCGAGGGAAAGTACTTTACCTTCGACGAGTACCGCACACTCATCGAGAGCGCCCAGAAGGACAAGGACGGCAATCTGATTTATCTCTATGCCACCGACAAGGAGGAGCAGTACTCCTACATTCAGGCCGCCAAGGACAAGGGCTACAGCGTACTGCTGCTCGACGGACAGCTCGACGTGCCTGCCATCCAGATGCTGGAGCAGAAGTTCGAGAAGAGCCGCTTCACCCGTGTCGACTCCGACATCATCGACCGCCTCATCGTCAAGGACGACGCACCAAAGTCGAACCTTACGGAGGACGAGTCTGCCAATTTGTCACAGGTCTTCCGCTCGCAGATGCCAAAGATGGAGAAAACTGAGTTCATGGTCGAGGTGCAGTCTTTGGGTGAGAGCCAGCGTCCTGTCGTCATCACGCAGAACGAGTGGATGCGCCGAATGAAGGAGATGAGCCGCTTCCAGCAAGGCATGAACTTCTATGCCCAGATGCCCGACTCGCTGAACCTTGTACTCAATAGCGACCACCCGTTGGTAAAGCGCGTACTTGACGACTGCAAGGCCAATACAGAAGAGGTCCTGAAGCCCATTGAGAGCGAGCTCAAAGGCCAGGAGGCCCGTCTGGCAGCCATCAACCAACAGCAATCCAGCAAGAAGTACGACGAACTGACACAAGACGACAAGGATATGAAGGCCGAGTGCGAGAAGGCCGTCCAGGAACAGAAGGACAAGAAGCAGAGCGTGCTCAGTAGTTTTGCTGCTGAGAACGACATTGTCCATCAGCTCATTGACCTGGCCCTCCTGCAGAACGGCATGCTGAAGGGAGAGGCTTTGGACAAGTTCCTCAAGCGTAGTGTTGACCTGATTCAATAATATTGTCTTTTCGGGTTCACCATAACCTCTGAACATTCCCATGACCCTGGTTCCCAGCGTCATGGGATTTTTTGTCACCGCTCCGTTCGGGGGAACCTCGTCAGACTGACAAACCTGAACCGAAGTTTGGTACCGACAAAGCAAGAGTTTCCTACCGAGAAACTGGTAGTTACATGCCGAGTAACTCATGCTTTGTCGGCATGTAACCAGTAAATTCTCAAGAGAATTTTGTGCTCAGTCGTAATACGAATCGTGCTCATTCGTAATGAGAATGGGCTTTTGAAGCCTATCTTGATGCTCTCAAACGAGTAGTGACGTTATGATTTTAACGTCACCCCATAACGTCACTTGTAATCCACTGTATTTCAATATGCTACAGAGTTAGTGACGAGGTGACGTTATTCTCATGATTTTTTCTAGGAAAAGAAATAACGAACCGGGCGCCACCGGTGTATGTGGTATCCAGAACGACGTTGCCTCCCATGTGCTGTGCCAGCGCACGCGCTATGGGCAGTCCTAAACCTGTGCCATGGGTATAGTCGTCGAGCTGGACGAACTCCATGAAGATATTCTCTGTCTGGTCTGGCGGAATGCCTATTCCTGTATCTTCTACCGTATAGACTACATCTGCCGTGCCGGCCTCCACACTGAGTACCGCCCGTGGTTTATCCTTGGGTGCCTCTCCGTTTCTATAGGCCTGTGGAAGGGTAAACTTCTTTGCATTGTCAAGCAGCAGCGTCAACGCCTTTACTGCCTGTCTCTGATTGACGGTGACGGCAGCATTCCTGGCCGAGTCGTCAATGTGCAGCGTGAAGTCAAGATGAGTGGCCTTGCCGATGCCCGACTGCCGGATGGCCTGCCTTGCCAGCTCCACGGCATCCACATGGTCGTCACAGACAATGTCGGTCTTGCTGTTGATAAGGCTCAAATCCAGCATTTTGTCTATCAGCTTGGTAATGCGCTCGCTGTTGTCTACTATTTTCCGGCTGATGGATTGCAGCTCTTCGCTGTCAATTTTCATATCGGGTGTGGCCAGCACCTGCGAAAAGCCTGACACGATGTTCAGCGGTGTCCGTACCTCGTGCGATATCTGCTGTATGAATCTGGTTTTCATACGGCTCGCCTCCTCTGCACGTTCGTTGGCCACCACCAGTTGTCTGTTGGTCTCGTCCAGCTTCCGATAGGCACGGTAGCGCATCACGGAATAGACAAGTAAGAACAACAGCATGACGGTTCCACCGACAATGACCGTCAGCAGTTGCTGTCGCGACAGTTCAGCCTTTTGTTCTGCTATCTGCCGCTCCTTGCCCTCGGTGTCGTATACCATAGCCACCAGGTCGGCTTCACTGGTTTTCTGGTCTGCCAGTGCCTGATTGTAGGCGCCGGCAACCAGTGAGGCTACTTGCATGGCCGAGTCAAGGTGTCCGGCCTGCAGGTTGGCCCTGTATTTCGGCAGGAGGTAACGTCCTATATTCTCCAGGTCACACTTGTAGGCGTTCGTCAGCATGAATTCATCCAGCCGTTCAAAGTTTCGCGCTGCCTGGGCATACTGTCCGGTCTGCATCAAGTATTCGTTGTTGTTGACGATGCTGGCCAGTTGCTGGGCGGTGCTCGTCTGCTGATACTGGCGATAGGCACGCCTCGCTTCCTCCTCCTTGCCTTCGGCGTGGGCAAGCATTGCTTTGCTGTAGTTGATTTCCGCACTCATCTCGTCCAGAAACACCGTGTCGCGATCTTCGGCCCTGTCGGCAATGGTGAATAGCGAGTCTTGTATCGCTATCCACGGCTTTGCCATATCGTACAGCCCTTTTCGCATGTAGGCTTTGGCTATGGCGTTCATGGTTTTCTGACATTCACGCAGGTCCAACGGCGCACGATGATTGACCAGACGGGCGTGTATGCCTTTCACCGACTTCCGGAAACTGACGGCTGCCGAGTCATCCTGGTTCAGATACAACTGGCTCTCACCCATTATCTGGGCGATGTCGTGATGCTCGGTAAAGGTGGTATAGCCAATGCTCCTCAGTCTCTGGTCTGCCTTGTGCGACTCGCGTAGTGCCCGGTCGTAGCGACGCATGTCACACAGCATGCGTATATAGTTGTTATAGGTGTACACATACGACTCTATGTCGGTCTCTGTCTTAAGCTCCCTCAGGTCCAGTGTGTCCAACTGGTAGTACAGCCTGAGCGATGTGCTCTGCCGGTTCAGCATGTTCAGCGTGACGGTGCGGTAGAAGAGGTACTTGGGTTTCGACAATTGACCAAGCCCGTTCAGACTGTCTATTGTCCGGAGCGTCCATTCATAGTCACGCGTTTCGCTGATAGCATCGACAATAGAGTCGGCATGGTCGAAACCTCCAGACTCCAAGTAGTCATAGATGACCGCCGGCTCGGCATGCTTATCCCTCGTGCAGCCCACCACTACGGCTACTACTGACAGCAGAAGTACCAATAGGAATGTCGAATGACGCAGTCTCTTCATCGGCTCTGTTATTGATTGCGGGGGCAAAGTTACACATTTCTTCTGAGAAAAACAAGTTTTCCCCCAAATATCCGTTGGCTATAACATTTCACAAGACTTGCCAAGCATGTCTCACATCTTATTCGCTAAATAATCCCAAATAATCTGGCGCTTCTGACCGGATATGGCATATTTTTCGTATCTTTGCACCATTCCTCGCGGTTTCTATTAGGATGAAGAAGATTCTGTTCCTACACGGTTTCTATGCCAGTGGTCAGTGTGTGCCAGCCTTGGCGTTGCACGAGTCTTTCAAGGGTCGTGCAGAAGTTGTCACGCCCGACTTGCCAATGCACCCGAAAGATGCTGTCAGTTTTATTCGTGGATTGATTGAGCGTGAAGAGCCAGACCTTCTGATTGGCAACAGTTGTGGGGCGTTCTATGCTCAGATAGTGGCTCCCGTCATGGGAATTCCTGCTTTACTTGGCAATCCTCACCTCCAGATGACGGAGTTCCTGAAACAGCGTATCGGTGAACATCAGTATAAGTCACCTCGAAATGACGGCAAGCAGAACTTTGTCATTGATGAAACCTTGATTGAAGAGTTTGCAGAAATGGAGGCTATTCAATTCAACAACTGCAATCCCGACTTCAAAGACCGCATCTGGGGATTGTTCGGAGAGAAGGATACGCTTGCACACTTTGAACCGCTCTTTTTGAAGCATTACAACCGATCGTTCCACTTCCCTGGCGGTCATACTCCGACGGCAGATGAAGTCCGTACATGGTATGTGCCGCTGGCTGAGAAGATGCTGGAATCAATTTGAAAGATGTTGGTCGCATCGTGGGTTATTTCGCTTTCCTGCCCTCTCCAGAGCCTACCTACTCAAAGATATACGATGGCGAGTGGCTGGATGACGCTCAATCCTATCATGTAGTCCATCGTATCACTTCCGAGCGTGGCAAAGGCTATGGCAGGCAGATGATGCTTCATGCCATCGAAGCTGCAAAGAAACACTTCGGTACAAAGCAAATAGATATTGAGGCACAGGAGTATGCCAAAGGCTTCTATGAAAGTGTAGGATTCAAACAATCCTCCGACACTTTCATGCTCGACGGCATCCCTCACATTAGAATGACATTAAAAATTGAACAATTCGACGACAGAGACGCCGACATCTACGCAATGGATGCGGAGAAAAAGAAAATCAATGGAATGGATTTGATGTGAATTGCAACATTCAATCAAAGTCATTCCCTTGATTCTTGACCTTATTTCTTTATGACTTTCTTTTGCCCATTCTGGATATAGATGCCGTCAGCCGTGACGTTCTCCACCTTCTGGCCGCTGAGATTATAGGTGGATTCGTCGGCAGAGCGGGTCTGGGTTACAGACCTAACAGCAGAACTGGAGTTGTCCTTGGTAAACGAATAGCTCTGTCCGTCGTAGGTCTTGACCTTCAGCGTTGTTGACGTAAGTTCCTCAATGATGAAGTGGAAGGTCATAGATTCCTGAACTATGTGTAGTTTGTTGTTATTAGATATGAAGAAATCGTTAATCTGTTCTCTCTCTAATGTTTTTGTCTCTTCTTCGCCATCGCGTTCTTCTACTCTTGTTAAGTTCTTAAAAAAGCCCGACCAACAAATCTTCGAATAAAGAAAGAAAAAGAGAAAAAAGATTCGTCTTTTATGGATTTCAGGGTTTAGGAAATGGAATCTTGCCTACTGAGGCGGTTTTAGTACGCAGGGGACGTACTGCCAGTACGCTCCTTACGTACTGCGAGTGCGCTAACGGCGTACCAAAACTTTCTCTGTATTCCTTTGGCAGTTTGCCCGAATCTTTGTACTTTTGCAGCCAATTATACACATCATTAGGATATGCAAGAGATAAACTACAAGGACATGAAGTTCAATCCGTTCAATCTGATTGGCGGTGAATGGATGCTGGTGACAGCCGGTAACGAGCAGTCAGGGTGTAATACGATGACGGCCTCCTGGGGACACCTCGGATGCCTGTGGGGACATAACGACCCTACGGCAGTTATCTACCTGCGCCCTTCGAGATACACCAAGAAGTTCGTGGATGAAGAGCCGTATTTCACGCTCTGCGTCATGGACAAGTCGTTCAAGAAGCAGATGGCATATCTTGGCAGTGTCTCCGGACGTGACGAGGACAAGATTGGCAAGACTGGACTTACCCCCGTCTATGCTGACAATACCGTGTATTTCGAGGAAGCCAAGCTGGTGCTCATCTGTAAAAAACTCTATCAGTCGGAACTTCAGGCGAGTGGTTTCCTTTACCAGGACACCATTGACGAAAGCTATCCCCAGCGCGACTTCCATACCATGTATGTCGGCAAGATAGAAAAAGTATTGGTGAGGGATGAAGAGTATCTGAAATAGGAAATGAAATTATGATTATAAAAGACTTTATCGAACAAGCGCAAATCTACTTCAACCTGATGCCCGACAAGGAAGACGAGCAGAAGATTGTAGCCCAAATAACCGAGGGCGTGAGTTTCAAGGGAGCCAACCTCTGGGTGCTTATCTTTGCTATCTTTATAGCCTCGCTGGGACTGAACGTTAATTCCACGGCAGTCATTATCGGTGCGATGCTTATTTCCCCACTCATGGGGCCAATAGTCGGCATGGGCCTGGCTGTGGGTATCAACGACCTCGAACTGCTAAAGCGGGCAGCGAAGAACTTCGGTATAGCAACACTCATCAGCGTGCTGACGGCCACGGCTTATTTCCTGACCTCGCCCCTCAGCGAGGCACAGTCGGAATTGCTGGCCCGCACGTCGCCCACGCTCTATGACGTGCTCATCGCCTTCTGTGGTGGTGCGGCTGGCATTATAGCCCTCTGTACACGCGGCAAAGGCAACGTCATTCCCGGTGTTGCCATTGCCACAGCCCTGATGCCCCCGCTCTGTACGGCAGGTTTCGGACTGGCCACAGGTCATCTGCTCTATTTCCTCGGAGCCTTCTACCTCTTCTTCATCAACACCGTGTTTATCGCCCTTGCCACCTATTGCGGTGTCCGCCTGATGCATTTTCAGAAGCATGAATATCAGCTTACCGAGAAAGCCATCAAAGGGCGTCGCATACTGGTGACCATTGTCATCGTAACCATATTGCCAGCGGCCTATATGACCGTTCACATCGTGCAAGAGAGCATCTTCGAGAACAACGTAAGGAAATTCATCAAGACAGAACTGACGCAGCGCGGCACCCAGATTATCTCAAACTCTGTTGACAACGACAGCCTGAAACTGCGTGTGGTTGCTGTTGGGCGTGAAATAAGCAGCGCTACACAGGAAGAGGCCCAGCGCAAGATGAAGGAATTCGGACTGGGCAACTATACCCTTCGCGTCATTCAAGGAACGCAGAGCGACAGTGTACTTGCGCTGAGTCATCAAGTGACTTTGTTGACGAGCAACCACAAGACCGAGGAAAAGCATTTGTTGCAACTTACTTCAAAAAACGCAGATCTTAACCAGCAACTAAACGAATATAAGCGTTACGAGACACTTGCAGCCGAGATTCGTCCTGAGGTAGTCTCACTCTTTCCACAGATTAGGAAACTTGCACTCCAAAGAGTGGTAGAAGTGAACAGAGACTCCACCGACCTGCATTCGTATGTGGCTGCCATCATAAAATCCGACGAAAAGGGACTTACTGAAGAAGACACCCGGAAACTGCATGACTGGCTGGAGGCGAGAGTAAAGACTGACAGCCTGATTGTCATTCATCGTGAGTAATTTAAAGAAGGCCCAGGACGTTTGGCCGCCTGAATGGTGGCGTAACTGAGAAATAAATAATCCGCAATCAACTGAATTACAGTCTATTGCGGATTATTTTCTTGTGATTCCGGCGGGATTCAAACCCACAACCTTCTGATCCGTAGTCAGATGCTCTATTCAGTTGAGCTACGGAACCTCCGTTTTCTGATTTGCGGGTGCAAAGGTAAGGACTTTTTTTGAAACGACCAAACTTTTTCCCAACTTTTTCCCAACTTTTAATAAAAAAGGGGGCAAACTCGACTGAATCTGCCCCTTTTAGGTTGTTTTAGCGCTTATTCGGCTTCACAGCGATTTTGAGTTTTTCTCACTTAATCGCGACCTTCTTACCTTTATATATATATACACCATTCTGAGTAGGCTTGGCGGGCAGGCGGAAACCTGTAATGGTATACCAGCCGTCAGCATCCTGTCGTGCCTGGTCTTTGTCCAGAGGAATGATGCTGGTGCCGTCGCCCCAGTCGATGAGGAGGGTCGTAGGTGCCTGTGTGGATTTGATGCGCAGATAGGCCCGGAAGGGTTTCATTTCGGAACCTGCTGCCGCTTGAACGGCATTACCTGCACCAGCGCCACCTGTCATATCGGATGCGAAGCCAAAGATGTTGGCAGATGTGGACGTCCACTTGTAATACTGGTAGAGTCCGTGCAGACCTGCTGACTCCGTGATAGCCTCTGGATCAGAAACGATGCCTTCGAATCTCTTCACCGGGGCACACGACGGTGACTGGAAGGTTGTCGTAGCGGTAGGCCTGAAGATGTAAGGCGTGTTTGCACTAAGCATAGCACCTGCATACTTACTCATCTTGACGATACCTTTCTCGTTGTCGTAGCTGTCGTAGGTGAAAAAGTCGCCCTGCACATCTGCGGTTCTGACGGCAAAGGGCAGATAGACAGTATAGCACCTGTCGTCGCCAGCCTCGAAGGAGCGGTTGAAGGTAGCCTTGGCAACAAAGAAGTCTTGGGCAACCTCGAAGGTATTGTCGGAGGCATCGTCGAGCTGCATAGCGTCGCAGATGCCGCCAATGACAAAGTTCTTACCTTTTGCCGTATTGCCAGCAGGCAGGTAGATGTACGTGGTTTCGGGCAGACCGGCGAAGGCGCCCTCGTCGCGGGAATAGCTCTTACCGGTAATCTTGGTCTTCGACAAATCGATGAACGAGATATTATCAGCAGTGGCAGCACGAGCAGGGGCACCTCCAAAGATGTGAGAGCCAGGCAGATCGGTAACGTTGCCATTGTTGACAGTAATGCCTGAGCCTGTGCGAGAGTAATCACCCTCGCCCATCAGACAATAGTTCTGTGCCGCATCGGGAGCTCCAGAGATGCTGGAACGGATCTTGATGCCTCCAATACCACCAGAAATAGTGGCCTTAGGACCGGCACGGTGCGGGCTCTGAGCTGACGGGTTGACCACCAGATACAGATAGACATACGTTGCCTCGACGACGGCATAAGGAATCGCATATTCTTGATTACCATTATCGGCCTTACTGACTACCTTGACAGGATCTTGAGAACCTATCTTCAGATGGAACTCAAAGCCGGGAGTTGCCTGAACATCCAGCGAAATTGTTCCATGTCCATTAGGAACCATGAACGTCAGACCCTTGAATTCATTGGCATACTCAGATGTACCCGGAACCAAATTGCCACTTAGGACTCCATGATGGATTTCGTCAATCTTCAGATCAGTCATGGTGCTGTTGACGACCAGCTGGCCATTGTAGAAACCATCGTCAACGACATTTGGCTGCTGTGTATCGTTCAGCGTATAGAGCACATTGCCGATGGTGGCATTGACAAGTTGTTGCGTAGCGACAGGAGCATCGGCAGCCGCCAGATCAGCATAATCAATGTCTTTCGCCACTTCTTGTTCCGTCGATGCCGCATCGCCGACAATAAGATGCAGAGGTATCTTCACCGTCAAGGTGGAACCCTCAACACTTCTCGTCAGATTATTATTATAGGTCACGTCGTAGCCTTGGAACACATTATTGTCGCCAATGGCAGAGCCTGCTGTGTAGGTCAGCGAGCCTGGCTTGTCGCTACCCGTGCTGAAGGTCAGCTTCATCGCTGTCGTAACACCATCTGACTGGAGGGCATAATCAGAGTTGTTTGTAATGGTACTTTCGCCCTCGAGATAGATATTCAGGCCTTCGGCTGGCAGCGTGTTAGGTGAGGTGACAGCGATGAGACTCAGCTGGGCATCTTGGAGCACCAGGCGATTATGTCCGTCAAAACGTACGCTAGTATTCCCCGCACCTAAGACAGCGTCTTTGTTCTCTTCCGTGATGCAAACACCATTAGGCTGCTGTCCGGTGTAGACGATGATGCCATATTCATTACCTGTCACCGTCAGCGTATAGCTGGCTGTGCCGGCTTTGTAGTTGCCGTTGCCTTCAGTAGTGGCTGTTATCGTCGTTGTGCCAGTGCCCTCCTGCCTTACCTCGCCCGTCAGCTGATTGACGGTTGCCACACCAGTATCCGAGCTGCTGAAAGTCACCTGCAACTGAGCGGGATTGCTGAGCGTAGGCAGCGATGCCGTCGAACCATTCAGCGCCACCGAAGCGGTCTCCTCACTAAACTCCAACCCAGCCTCAGCCTTGGTGATGGTGAAGTTTTCTATTGTCGTGCCTGTATAATTACCTGTTCCCGTCACTGTAATTGTCGGCGGATTATTACTGCCTGCTTCTGGTACATCCACATTATTATAATAACTAACGGTATAGTCAGTACCACTGGTGAGAGTTGTATTGCCATCAGTTACTGTGACAGTAGGTTCTATTTCCGAGCCCGTATAGGCATAGGACTGACCGTTGTCTATCGTGACTGTAGCATTTTCTATGTCTCTCGGGCTTACCGTCAACTCATAAGAGGCAGAACCTTCCATATAGCTGTCGCTGGCAGCACTGTAAGCAGAAATGGTGGTACTGCCTACGCCGTCGATCGTCACACTACCATCTTGGTCTATGGTGGCAACAGTCTCGTCCGAACTATTATAAGTTACGCTCACTTGTTCAGGATTATACAGTTCTGGCTGCTGGCTGGGAGAGGTGAAGCCCTCGTTGTAGGTAGCCGTTGCCTCCGTAATCTCCACCATGTTAGTTACGATGGTAGGATCAACAAACTTAAGATTTGGGGCTTGCAGTATCGCAAAGTCGGCTGATACAGTCTCACTACTATAAGACACACCCTCTTCATCATGTGCCTCAACCCATGCAGTCAGCGTTCCAGTCTTAACAGGTATCGGATCAGAATACTCCTGAGCGTTATCATTGCCCCATTGATAATAGATGCTTACGTCATCGCCACTCATGGTCGAAGACAAGGTAATGGTCTGGCTTTCCTCAAAAGTACCGCCCTCAGGCTCTATAGTTGGAGCTGGAGGTATGACAGTTAAGCAAAAAGAAAGAAATTCATCGGGAGAATTCAATATAGTAAATGAAAGTTGTTCCTGTCCTTCATACACTCGACAAGCAACATACCCCACGCCAATCTGGTTCATTTGTGTGATAGCGCCTGTACTTTCATCCACTGAGGCGAAACCTTCAGGAGCATCATTCAGCTGATAGTAAACATAAGCGCCATCTGTATCTGGCACGATTTGAGGGGCCGCTACGCTCTCTCCCACTACGCCAGTAACTTCTTCAGAAGCCAGGCCGAAATACTTGGCTGTAGCTTCTTTACCTTTCTTACCGTCAATTTCCGTATACGCAGTTATGGTACAAGGACTTGTGATAAGAAAGCCTTCGTCATAGGTCTGATTGGTCACTGAAGTTCCATCGGCGTAAGAAATGGAATACTTGATAGTGGGAGCGGCGGCTGTCGAACAGTTGATGAACACATAAACTCCCGCGTCTGCTCTCTCTACAACGAAATTCAGCATTGACGACCCTGCCGCCCATGCTGTGATGGAGTTCAGCATAAGAAACATGAGCAGGGAGAGGGCTCGGCTGCTGGATGCTAACTGGTTAAGTAAACGTCTTTTCATGATGATTGCAATTTTTAGTTTTAAAATCGTATGCCGACTGAAGGGACTTCAATCGTAATACGAAGGCTGCTCAGTCGGTATGTGAGCAGCCTTCGCTTGGGTACACCCCCGAAAGGGCGTGTTCATAATCAAATTGGCAGTGTGAGCACGAAGCGTGAACCTGTGCCTTCCTTAGCATTTTCGAGCACGATGTCGCCACCCAGTCGGCGGGCAATGTTGCGGGCTACGGTGAGTCCGATGCCTTGTCCGTCGAAATACTGGTTCAGCTTGACATAGGGTTCGAAGATGCGCTCCGCATCAGCAGCCTCAATGCCTGAGCCTGTATCCTCGACAGCATAGACGGCCAGCATCTTGTCCATATCGACACTGACGATGAGTTTGACGCTGCCATCGGTGGTGAACTTGAGGGCGTTGTCGAGCAGATGAGTCAGCGCACGTACAGCCTTGGGTTGATTGGTGAGCAGCATGGTGGCAGCTGCTGAAGGATCGACCTCCTGTTCGAACTTGATGTACTGAGCCTTGTCGATGCCTGAGAGCTGCACGGCCTGTTCTGCTATCTGGGGTACTACAGGGTTGTCGCCACGCTCGAAGGGAGCCTGGTCGGCAGGCAAGTCTTCCAGATCGGTTATCTTTCCGACAAGGGCAGACAGCTTACCGTCGCTCTGGGTGCTGGCCAGCTGCAGCAGGTCGCTGATAATCCGCGTCATTGCCTCAGCCTTCTTCTGAGCGTTCTCCTGCAGACGGGCATTGGTCTCCTGCAGCGAAGCCACAGTCTTCTGCAGGGTTTCGTTGGCCTTCTTGGACTTCTCCTGGTCCTCGTTCATCTTGTCGAAGGCCAGCAGTGCCTGCTCATAGCCCTCGCCGACATTGTCGAAATTCTTCTCCAGCGCACGATAGTCCTCGAGCAGCTTCTGCTGTTCGTTGACACGACGCTGATAGTCGTCGAGCAGACGTTGCTGCTCCTCGGCCTCCACCTTGTCCTTCTGGTTGTTTGTGTAGAGGGCATAGCCCAAGGCTACTACCAGAATGACCAATACTATTACCACGTATATCATAATGCTACGATGATTTTATTCTGCCTTCTTCTCAACCTTCATAAACTTGGTGAAACCAGTCATAGCCAACACCTTGTAGATTTCCGGGCTCACATTGGTTATCTTGAACTGACCGCGCTGCTGCATGACAGTACGCATAGTCTTCTGGATGATGCGCAGGCCTGAAGAAGCCATGTAGTTAAGAGCTGTGCAGTCCATCTCGAGGTCTACACCACCGTCAGCCAATGCAGGCTGGATGTCTTGTTCGAACTGAGCGGCATTCATTGTGTCAATACGCTCGCCGGTCTTAATGATGGTCTTACCACCTTCTTTAATAATCTGTGTCATAATGCTTAATATTTTTATGTTTAACGTTTTGTTTTCCTATATCTTTTTAGTCATTGTCAGCAGGTTCTTACCCTCCAGACGCTGATAAGTCACCTGGTTCATGATGTTCTTGACAATGTAGATGCCCATGCCTCCTATCTCGCGGTCTATGGGGTTGACATCAGGGTCAGCATCCTCTTTGGCTGTGGGGTCGAACTCCTTTCCTTGGTCGCTGAGCACGAAGGTCAGTTCCTTCCCGTTGGACTCGGCCTGCAACTCAATAT
This sequence comes from Prevotella sp., assembly GCA_017412705.1. Taxonomy (GTDB): domain Bacteria; phylum Bacteroidota; class Bacteroidia; order Bacteroidales; family Bacteroidaceae; genus Prevotella. Next base: position 24,062 of record JAFPWS010000069.1, on the reverse strand, counting down.
CGGCCGTCTTACCCTCGGGATACGCATAGAAGATGACGTTAGACACCATCTCCTCCATCACCAAGTTAAGGTTCATCTGAAGCTCCATGTCCAGGCCCAGTTCCTCACCGATTTCCTCGACGAACTGGTTGACGCGCTCCAATTCACCTACCTGGTTTTTTAATGTTAGCTTTTTCTTCATACCTCTTTTTATAGATTTAGTTATTTAGTATTTTGTCTGGTTACTTTCACACAAAGCATGGTGAGGTCGTCGTTAGGCTCAGCACCGTCGCGATGACGCTCTACCTCGTCGCGCAACAACTCCACCGTCTGCTGACAACTCTCGAAGGGAGTCAGCTCCATGATTTCGAGCAGGCGCTCGTCGGTGAACTGCTCCTGCTGGCGGTTTTCGGCCTCGTTGAGACCGTCTGTATAAACAAACAACGGACTGTTGCTGATGTCGGCAATCTCCTCGCCCTCATACTCCAAGCCTGGAATCAGGCCGATGGGGGCGTTGGGAATCATCTCGATGAACTCGGGCTTACCGTTGCGAAGCAATACAGGTGGATTGTGACCAGCATTGCAGAAGTCGAGATGCCCTGTTGAGAGGTCTATAAGTCCGAGGAACATCGTGACGAACATACACGTCTCGTTGTCCTCGCCAGAGAGGGCGTTGTTGATGCGTGTCGCTATCTCCGCAGGCATCATCTCCTGTGCTGCCAACGTACGGAACAGACGGGTGGCCTGAGCCATAAAGAGCGAGGCCGGAACACCCTTGCCACTGACGTCACCCAAGCAGAAGTACAGGCGGGCAGGCTTTTTCTCGTCTGGGTTCTCAGGTACGAGATGATAGCCGTACAGGTCACCACCAACCTCCTTAGCCGGCGTCATCGAACCATAGATGTCGAGGTCGTTGCGCTCTGGGAAGTTGCGGGGCACCATACCCATCTGGATATTTCGGGCAATACGCAGGTCGCTCTCAATACGTTCCTTAGCCGCTGTGGTCTCCTCCAACTGGTCGTAGGCCGTCAGCAGCTGCTCGTGCGTCTCCTGCAGCTGGTCGTGGGCCTTCTTCAGACGACGGGCAGCTATCAAGCGGAAAACGGTGAAGATGACCAGTGCCAGAACAATGATGCCGACGATGACCATCATCAGGCGGAACTGCTCGCGCTCCTGCTGCATCTTCAGGTCGTCCACCTGGAAGATGGTGTTCATCTCCGCCAGCTGACTCTTGGTGCCGGCACGGTTGATGGAGTCGAAGGTGAGATAGAGGTTGCGATAGAGCAAGGCCGACTCCCGGTGTTGTCCTAAGTGTGACAATATTTCTGCACGCTGCACCAGGTCGCCAATATAGCTATACTTGTCCTCCCCGGCCTCCACCATATCCAAACGGCGGTTGTTCAGCTGGAAGGCCTCCAGGTAATTGCCCTGTTTCATCCGCAGCTGAGCCATATGCGACAACCACGACTTCTCCAGAAAGTCCATATTCAGAGGAATATGCTTATGTGCCTCCTGTAGAGTTTTCTCAGCCTGTTGCGTATCGTTCAGTCCCAAGGCTGCCTGTGTGCAGGCAATGTCGTAATAGAACCACGAGATGTCTTTCTCTGAATCCGTCAGCTCGTTGGCGGGGATAAAGATTTCCAAGAAGCTCTTCCATCTGACGGTCAGTTCGCGCAGCTGCTGGTATTTCTTCTGCTCATTGAGCACATCGCCATAGTTGGAGTAAAGCTCCGGAATGACAGGCGGCAGGGGGCTAATCTCCGAGAGGATGTCCAAACCTTTCTGGTAGGCATCGGCACTCTCGTCGAGGCTGCCCATACAATAGTAGACATTACCCATCGTATAGTAGGCAATACCCATTCCATATATATTATCGAGTTCCTTGGTTTCCTCCCTCATGGCCTGCACTTCGCGCAGCGCCAAAGACTTCTGGTTATTATAATAAATATAGGTATTAATGCGGTACATCCATACCTCGAAGTATTGTTTCCACTTCTTGAACCCCTTCAGACGCTCCATATCCAAGTGGGTATAGTGGAGCACGGAGTCGCTCATGCCGTAATTGTAGAACGCTGCGTCGCGAGCAGCGAGAGCCATAGCCAACGTATCGATGTTGCTCGTCCCCTCATATTGACGGACGACGTTCCTCGCATGGTCCAAATCGTCGGCCCGCATCGTTGCAATGAGGGAAACCTGCAGGCTAAGGACAAGGAATATGGCTCGTAATGACATCGTTTATTATTTTAGTTATTGCTGTTCTGTGGTCTTAGACTATGATGCGCGTCTTGTGGTAGTTCTCACGGAACTCTGAGGGCGAGCACCCTTTTCGCTTCTTGAAGATGCGGTTGAAGTTGCTCAGATTGTTGAATCCGCTCTGGTAGCTTATTTCCGCAACGCTCTTCGTCGTATCCACCAGCATGCGACTGGCGTAGCCCAAACGTTGTTCTATGATGTATTCCGAGAGATTGCGCCCTGTATGGAGCTTGAAGAAACGGCTAAAGGCCGACGGGCTCATGCCCGCTATTTCAGCCAGCGTTGCCAGGCGTATCTCATCCATATAGTTCTTGGCTATGAAGTTCTTCACCTTCAGCACCCTTCGCGAGTCGCTCTCCACCTCGACCTTTGCATAGCTGGATGTAGCCAGCGGACGCGCTTTAGCACTCTTGGAGAGTTCGTGCAGCAGAGTCAGGAACTGGATGACGGCATAGAAGCTGTCCTTGACAGAGCTCAGCGTGTCGATGTAGTGATAGACCCTCATGATGTCCTCTACGGGGAAGGCAAGACCCTTACGGGCCTCCAGCAGCATCTTGCGCATGGAGTAGAAGGGGTTGCGCGACAGAAAACCGTCGTCGCTCATATCCAGATAGAACTGAATGGTCACCTCGCGGATATCCTCGTTGGTACAGGTGTTCTGCTCCCAGACATGCTCCAGATCGGGCGACGTGATGAGCACCAGGTCATAGTCGCCTATCACCTCGTTGGAGTCACCCACGATACGACGCACTCCAGCAGCATGTTCCACGAAATTGAGTTCAAACACCTCGTGGTTGTGAATGGGATAGGTAAACTCCTTCTTCCTGCGGTCGGCAATATAGAGGGCGTCCTTACCCATCAAGGGGGTTATCTCGTGTATGACTCTTGACTCTTCCATCTCTCTACTCAAAAAATTCAACTCCGCACTAGATTTTCAGTTCCTTCATGATCTCGCTCATGCGCTGAAGCGTCGAGATGCGGGTAGGCACCAGAGGCAGACGGAGCACATTCTCAATATATCCCATCTCGTGCAACATGGCCTTCACGCCTGCCGGATTACCGTCGACAAAGAGCAACGAAAACAGGTCTATGAAGCGGTGATGAATCTTGCGGGCAGGATCGTACTCGCCCTTCATCTGCAGCCTGATCATCTTTGAGAACTCCTTGGGCAGCGCATTGCCGATGACACTGATGACACCAACAGCACCACAGGAAATCATGGGGAAGGTCAGCGCGTCGTCACCCGAGATGACGTCAAACTTGCGAGGCTTGTTCTTGATAATCTCGTCCACCTGCTCCAGATTGCCCGAAGCTTCCTTGATAGCGATGATGTTCTCGCAGTCGTGAGCCAGACGGACGGTAGTAGCTGCCGTCATGTTGACGCCCGTACGACCAGGAACATTGTAGAGCACTACCGGCAAACTGGTGGCATTGGCAATGGCCTTGAAGTGCTGATAGAGTCCCTCCTGAGAAGGCTTGTTGTAATAAGGGCATACGCTCAGGATGCCGTCGATACCCTGAAAGTCGCGTGTCTGCAGTTCTTCTATGATGGCTGCCGTATTGTTGCCACCACAACCCATCAGGATGGGCACACGGCCATTGACGAGACTTACAATCGTTTCCTTAATCTTCTGCTTTTCCTCGGCAGTTAATGTAGGAGTTTCACCTGTTGTAGCCAGGATGCACAGGAAGTCGGCGCCGTTGTCAAGCTGATAGTCCACCAGACGAATCAGCGCCTTATAGTCCACCGATCCGTCCTCTTTGAAGGGTGTTACAAGTGCGATGCCCAGCCCTTTGAAGATATTACGTACCATAAAATAAATTAAGAATTCTTACTTACTTGTGTGCAAAATTACTAAATTTTATTGGAAACTGATAGCATTTTGGCAAAAAAATGTGCTTTTGCACATACAAATTGACGAATATAAAAGAAAGACGGGACGCTGATGCATCCCGTCTTCCTTGTTTTTATCCCTCTTTTTACTGCTTTTTCAGCACCACAGCCGAACGAGCAGGAATGTAGAGTTTGAGCCACTCCTTATGGTCTTGCACATAGAGCGGGTCATAGTTGGTGATGTGTGTCACGCTGTCGTCAGCAAAGCCATTGCCTCCAAACTCTTTCGCATCGGTGTTGAGTACCACCTCATAGGAACCTGTAGGAACAAGGAATCCATAGTCGGTATAGCTGCGTGTGGGCGAGAAGTTGAAGACGAAGACAAGGTCGCCACGCATGTAGCAGAGCACCTGGTCGCCATCGTCGTGCCAGATTTCTGTCACGGGCGTTGCCTGGAAATTCTTCTGGCTCTTGATGACCTCAAGCATCTTCTGGTCGAAATCGCCAAGCCAGTGATAACATAATTCCTTGTTATCCACAAGGTTCCACTGGCGACGGGCATATTTGTACGACCATCCGTTACCCTCACGTGGGAAGTCAATCCACTCTGGGTGTCCGAACTCATTACCCATGAAGTTCAGGTAGCCGCCATTGATGGCACCTGCCGTCACCAGACGAATCATCTTGTGCAAGGCAATGCCTCGATGTACCATATCATTTTCGTCTCCTTTCTTGAAGTGCCAGTACATGTCAGCGTCGATGAGGCGGAAGATGATGGTCTTGTCGCCCACCAGTGCCTGGTCGTGACTCTCGCAGTACGAGATGGTCTTTTCATCAGGACGGCGGTTCTTAACCTCCCAGAAGATGGAGCATACGTTGATATCCTCGTCGCGCACCTCCTTGATGGTCTTGATCCAGTAGTCGGGGATGTTCATGGCCATACGATAGTCGAAGCCATAGCCTCCATCCTCAAACTTCGCTGCCAATCCGGGCATACCGCTTACCTCCTCGGCAATGGTGATGGCCTGCGGGTTCACTTCATGAATCAGGCAGTTGGCCAGCGTCAGGTAGCAGATGGCATTGTCGTCCTCGTGACCGTTGAAATAGTCACCGTAGCCACCGAACGCCTCACCCAAGCCATGAGAGTAGTAGAGCATAGAGGTGACACCGTCGAAACGGAAACCGTCGAACTTATACTCCTCGAGCCAGTATTTGCAGTTGGAAAGCAGGAAGTGCAACACGTCGTCCTTGCCGTAGTCGAAACAGAGCGAGTCCCATGCCGGATGCTCGTGACGATCACCAGGATAGAAGAACTGGTTGGGGTCGCCACAGAGGTTGCCCAAGCCTTCCACCTCGTTCTTCACGGCATGAGAGTGGACGATATCCATGATGACAGCAATGCCCATCTTATGCGCCGTATCAATCATCTCCTTCAGTTCCTCAGGCGTGCCGAAACGGCTGGAGGGAGCAAAGAACGAGCTGACGTGATAGCCGAACGAGCCGTAGTAGGGGTGTTCCTGGATGGCCATCACCTGAATGGCGTTGTAGCCGTCTTTCTTGACACGTGGCAGCACTTTCTCGGTGAACTCCTTGTACGAGCCTACCTTCTCAGCATCCTGTCCCATACCCACATGGCACTCATAGATGAGCAACGGACTCTTGTCGGGCTTGAAGGTCTTCTTCTTGAATACGTAGGGTTTCTCGGGATTCCACACCTGGGCAGAGAATATCTTTGTTTGGTCGTCCTGTACCACACGGCGGCACCAGGCAGGAATACGCTCACCTTCGCCACCGTTCCACTTCACCTTCATCTTATACAGGTCACCGTGCTTGATGGCTTTCTCAGAGAGCTTCAGCTCCCAGTTGCCCGTACCTTCTATGCGCTTGCACTTATACTTCTCGTTCTCCTGCCAATTATTGAAGTCGCCGATAAGGTAAATCTCCGTAGCATTGGGGGCCCACTCGCGGAACACCCACCCTTTGGCAAGCTTGTGAAGTCCGAAGTAGAGGTGTCCTGATGCGAACTGCGACAGGGTCTGCTTGCCGTTCTTGGTCAGTTGACCAATCTTCCAAAGCGCGTGGTCGTGACGTCCGCGAATGGCTTGCTCGAAGGGCTCCAGCCACGAGTCGTTCATCACCAGTCCTATATGGGGTGCTTCCACCTTCTTCACCGTTTTCTTGGGAGCGGCCTTCTTAGCCGTTGTTGTCTTTTTGGCAGATGCTTTCTTGGCAGGTGCCTTTTCCGTAGTCTTCTTTGTCGTTGCCATATTGTTTATGCCTTTACTTTGAATATTGCCTTTTTGATTTCAGGAACGCCGGCAATGCAGGGAGCATGTCCGTCCTGCGGGAAGAAGATGGCCATCATGCCTGGCTGGCAGGTGATATAGCTGTCGCAAGCCAGGCCGGGTATCTTCGTGATGTCCTTCTCTGCGTTGTACTCTGCTGCAGGCAGCTGGTCGCGCTGGGTGTAGCCGAAGGTCTCAGGGGCTGACAGCGGAATCTGGATGTCAATCATGTTGTTGTGGGTCTCAATGGTAGCCTCGGCAGGGGTGCGTCCCTTTGCCATCTGGATGTTCACAAAGAGGTCTTTGCCTACAATCTCATGCTTACCTGCCTCCAGCGCATTGAGGTCGTTCTGCTGAAGGAATTCCACTACCTTCGGGAACAGCGGGTTCACCGATGCGTAGTTTTTCAAGTTCTCGAGTTTGTCGATAATCATAATTCTATATGTTTTAGTAGTTAAACATTAATTTCTGTCCACTCTTCGCTGCCCGCGGACATAGTTGCCCTGGGCGGTGATGTTACCGTTGCGGTCTTTCTCGAGGAAGGCTCCGTCGCGACGGTCGTCCACATACGTACCCTCGAAGCGGTTGCCTTGCTTGTCCTCCTCAATGGCCGGTCCGTTGCGCTTGCCCTGTCTGAAGTGCCCCTTGAACTTGGAGCCGTCAGCATAGTGGGCAATGCCCTCGCCGTGTATCTTGCCGTCCTTGAACTGCCCTTCGAAGACGTCGCCGTTCTTGCTTGTCAACTTGCCGCGACCGTTCGGCTTGTCCAGCTTCCACTCGCCCAGATAGGTATCACCACCCTTCCAAACAAGCATTCCCTGACCCGACTTGTCGCCGTCGAGAAACGATCCTGTATACTTATCACCGTTGGCATAGCGGAACATGCCTTGACCCGTGCGCTGGCCTTTCACGTAGTCGCCCTCGTAGGTGTCGCCGTTCTGGAACTTATAGATGCCCCTGCCATGCTGCAGGTCGTTTTGGAACTGTCCAACGTAGGTATCACCGTTGGCGTAATGGTAGGAGCCCTTACCATTCTGGTGGTCGTTCAGCCACTGACCGTCGTACGACGAACCGTCACCCCAGTCGAAGCGCCCGCGGCCGCTCTTCTTATCCTCCTTCCACTCGCCGTCATAGAACGCACCGTTCTTGAACGTATAGCGTCCTTTGCCGTGTCTGAGGTCTGCCTTCCACTGACCGTCGTAGCGGTCGCCGTTGTAGTAGTCCATCACACCGTGTCCCTCACGGTCGTCACGATACCACAGGCCCGAATAGATGTTATTGTTCGAGTAGTAATATGTGCCCTGTCCGTGCTGGTGGTCCTGCATCCACTGCCCTTCATACTTCTCACCATCGGCAAAGGTATAGGTACCGAAACCCTGCCGCTTCCCCTTCACATACTCGCCCTCGAAGACGTCACCATCCTTCCAAATGGTTTTACCCTTTCCATGAGGCTTTCCTGCCTGCATCTCGCCATTGTACTCGCCACCGTCTTTCAACGTCGTGGAACCCAATGTGATTTTCTGTGCCGATGCGCTCAGCATCGTTGTTGCTAATATAGAGAATAGTATATATCTTAACTTCATTACTTGATTCTTCTTTTGAAAACTCCCACAAAGGTACAAAAAAAAATTAAGACCGCCAAGGTTTTTAGAATTTATTTAGTAACTTTGCAGGCAGATTGAAGGATTTTAAGACATTATATGAAATTCATTGGCATTATTCCAGCGCGCTACGCTTCTACGCGCTTCCCAGGCAAACCTCTGGCCGTATTGGGCGGCAAGACCGTCATCCAGCGAGTATACGAGCAAGCCACCTCTGTGCTCGACGAGGCATGGGTGGCTACTGACGACGAGCGCATCTACCAGGCCGTTGAGGCTTTCGGAGGCCGTGTCGTCATGACCCGCTCCGAACACAAAAGCGGTACCGACCGCATAGAGGAGGCTGCCGAGAAAATCGGCACCGACGCCGATGTCATCATCAACATCCAGGGTGACGAGCCGTTCATTCAACCTTCTCAAATAAGAACTCTAATGCAACTGTTTGACAACGCTGATACTCAAATAGGTACACTCGGGAAGAAATTCGAAAGTATGGAGGTCGCAAAGAGTCCTAATTCGCCAAAAATCGTCACCGACCTACAGGGCTTCGCACTCTACTTCAGCCGTTCCGTCATCCCCTTCGTCCGGGGTGTCGAGCAAAACGAATGGATAGCGCATTTCCCATACCTCAAACACCTGGGCCTGTACGCCTATCAACGCGAAGTGCTACGTGAGGTCACCCAGCTACCGCAGTCGCCTTTGGAACTGGCCGAGAGCCTGGAACAGCTGCGTTGGTTGGAAAACGGCTACCGCATCCGCGTAGGCTTGACCGACGTGGAAACCGTGGGCATAGACACGCCCGAAGACCTGCAACGTGCAGAGGATTTCCTCAAGCATCAGCCGTTACGCATCTGCTGCAACAGTTCTCGCTGACGGCCATTCAGACCTGTAGGCAACTTGACCTGATAGGTCAGTATCAGATCATTTCCTCCCCTGCCCTTGCCACGCAGACGCACCTTTGTGCCGGGCTGCGTTTCGGGCTTCACCTTCAGGCGCAGACGCTCTCCAGTACCTGTCGTGACCATGATGTCCCCACCCAGCAGGGCCGTATACAAATCAATCGTAACCTGGGCCTCGGTATTCGCATTACGATTGAAGGACCTTCCCCTGCCGACTGAAGGGCCTTCACCTGCCGACTGACCCATGCCTCCAAACAGGTTCTCAAAGAACGAAGAGAAGCCTCCTCCGCCCGTAAACTGCGAGAAATCGAAGCCATCGAAGCCTCCGCCACCCTTCTGACCACCGCCAAAGCCACCAAAACCCATGTTTTCGAACTGCTCGGCATTCTGCCAACGCTCGCCATACTTGTCATACTTGGCACGCTTCTCAGGGTCTCCAATCACATCATATGCCTCCTGCAACGCCTGGAACTTGGCCTTCGCCTTCGGGTCGTCAGGATGCAGATCGGGATGAAACTGCTTGGCCCGCTTCAGGTAAGCTCGTTTTACGTCCTTCTGAGCTATCGTCTTGTCGACGCCTAAAATCTTGTAATAGTCAATAAATGCCATATCTTTGTCCTCCTATTTTATACATCAAACGTAACTAACGAAAACACAGCAAAAAGCATACCAAAAATTTGGTAATCACAAAAAAACTCCTTACCTTTGCAGTATGAAAAAGACAACAGCTATACTAACATTTCTCATGAGCACTATCGCCCTCATGGCCAAGCCGGCAAAGACCGTTACGATACGTCTGATAGAAACCTCGGACGTTCATGGAGCCTTCTTCCCCTACGATTTCACCGAACGTAAGCCCATGCGCGGCACGATGGCTCGCGTGAGTACCTATATTAAAAGACAGCGCCAGCAATACGGCCAGAATCTCATCCTGCTGGACAACGGCGACATCCTGCAAGGGCAGCCCACGTGCTATTACACCAACTTCATCAAGACCGATGAGCCCAATATTGCCGCAGAGGTTATTAATTACTTGAAGTACGATGCACAAACATTTGGGAATCATGATGTTGAGACAGGGCATAAAGTGTACGAAAAATGGATTCGCGAACTCCATTGCCCCACCCTCGGAGCCAACATCATCGACCAGAAGAGCGGCAAGCCATACGTGGAACCCTACCTCATGCTGGAACGCGAGGGAGTTCGCATCGCCATCCTCGGCTTGTTGACGCCAGCCATCCCAAACTGGCTGCACCAGAGCCTCTGGTCGGGCATGAAGTTTGAAGAAATGGTGAGCTGTGCACGCCAGTGGGTCAAGATCCTTCGCGAGAAGGAACAGGCCGACGTGGTAATAGGACTTTTCCACAGCGGCTGGGAAGGAGGTATCAGCACCCCTGACTACGACGAGAACGCCGCGCAGAAAGTGGCAGAACAGGTAGAAGGGTTCGACGTCATCTTCTTCGGTCACGACCACCACGAGCGACGCATCACAACAGCTAACGGCACGCTCTGCCTCAACCCCTCATGCAACGCCCTCAATGTGGTGCAGGCAACTATTCAGGTGCGCAACGGCAAGGTTATAAGCAAGAAAGGCGAAATAGTCGACATGACCGGTGAGGAAATCGACCAAGAATTCATGAACCACTTTCAGCCCCAGATAGACAGCATCCGCACGTTCGTGGACCGCCAGATTGGCACCTTCTTGGCTCCGATGTACTCTTATGAGTCCTTCTTCGGCTCGGCACCGTTTACTGACTATATCCACGCCTTGCAGCTGGAGCATACGGGGGCGGACCTGTCGTTCAACGCCCCACTGGTGTTCAACACCGTCATCAATGAAGGTCCTATCTATATAAGCGACATGTTCAAGCTCTACCGCTTTGAGAACCAGATTTACGTAGTGCGAATGACGGGGCGCGAGATACGCCAGCACCTGGAACTCTCGTACGACCAATGGGTCAACACCATGCAGACGCCCGACGACCACATCATGCTGCTCGACACAAGAATGCAAGGCGATCAACATCGTTACGGCTTCAAGAACCTGACCTTCAACTTCGACTCCGCATCGGGCATTGACTACGAGGTCGACGTCACCAAGCCCGACGGCCAGAAGGTGCGAATCCTGCAGTTCAGCGACGGAAGACCGTTCTCTGAAGATTCCGTCTATCGGGTAGCCATGAACAGCTATCGCGGCAATGGCGGAGGCGAGCTGTTGATACGCGGAGCTGGCATCCCCAAGGACAGCATCCCGTCACGCATCGAGTACATGAGCGAGCGCGACCAACGTTACTACCTGACGGAGAAAATAACGCGCGAGGGACAAGTCACTCCCAAGGCTCACGGCAACTGGCGCTTCGTGCCCGAGGAATGGGCACTGCCAGCCATAGAGCGCGACCGCAAACTCATCTTTAAGAAATAGCCCCCTCACAGCACCAACCATGCCAGCAACAACAAAGCAATACTTCGTCTTCTGCCAGTCAGACCTCGTATTGGAGCGAACACAAGAGGGCTACGCCATCCCCACCAAGCCTCCTGTGGAAACCAAGCCTTGGACCACCGTGATGGACGTCGACGGAGCCAAGGCCTACCGCATAGACACGCCACTCACCGACAGCGATCGCTACGAGATGTGCCCCCTGCGCCAGTCATACTACAAGCTGAGCGAGCCTGACTACCTGAAGGCTGGCAAGTGTCAGGAACTGCTCTACTGGGATCAGAACACCAAATTCTGTGGTGTCTGCGGCGGGCAGATGCGCTTCGACACAACCATCTCGAAGAAGTGTGAGCACTGCGGCAAGGAGATATGGCCCTCGCTGGCCATCGCTATCATTGTACTCATCAAGAAAGGAAACGAGGTCCTGCTCGTGAATGCAAAGAGCTTCCGCGACAACCATTATGGCCTCGTGGCAGGCTTCGTGGAGACGGGCGAGACCCTTGAAGAGGCCGTCTATCGCGAAGTCATGGAGGAGACAGGACTCCACATCACCAACCTGCGCTATTTCGGCAGCCAACCGTGGCCCTATCCGTGCGGACTGATGGTAGGCTTCACCGCTGACTACGACTTCGGAAAGATTCACCTGCAGCACTCTGAGCTAAGCAAAGGCTCGTGGTTCGACCGCCATCATCTGCCCCACATACCCGAGAAACTCAGCATTGCCCGCCAACTCATTGACCACTGGCTGGAGGAGGACAGCGAATGAAGAAGAGACGTTTGAGTAAGAGCCGCATGAAGGCCATAGCAAGAGGATACCGGCGCAAGAACCGTCAACTCATGGCCGACCTCTTCATCTTAGCACTTCTCACTCTGCTCAATCCAACCATCTCCTACAAGACTCCCCCGCCTCACATTCCCGACAAGGTGGAGATAGAGGTGCACCAACCCGTCAAGACAGACTCCGTACAGCTCAAAGAGATGGAGTACTATTTGCGCACCCATAATGTCACCGACGAGGGCTACAACCTCATTGCGCAATACAACGCCCTCCTAACGCAACGGGCCCGGATAGCCAAAGAAAGAGGTTCAACAGCCAGGAAACCGACTATCCGCCATATCAAGGCCAAAGACCGCCTGCTACCTGCTGTCAAGACCTCTGGAGGCTACTGGAAGTCAGGCCACTTCCACTTGGACCGCTACCACAAAGGACCTGTCATCATGCGCGACTGCCAAGGGCGCATCGTGAGAGCCGTAATGCATGCCGACACCATCGTCACAGCCATGCGCACAGACTCGTCAGGAACCTATCGCGGACAGATGGACAGCCTGCTGCAAGCGTCAGGACAAGGCACCTACGATGCCTTAGACGGCTCGCACTACGAAGGTTTCTGGCTGGACGACCTCCGTCATGGGTTTGGCTTCGAGTCTTCACCCACCCATCAGGTACGCGTCGGCGAGTGGAAGCAAGGTCGTTTCCTGGGCGAGCGCCTAAGATATACCAACGAACGCATCTACGGCATCGATATCTCGCGCCACCAGCATGAGAAGGGACGTCGCCGCTATGGCATCAACTGGAGCAACGTGCGCATCACCTCGCTGGGCCATCGTCACGACACCGAAGGACGCTCGTTCCCCGTTTCCTTCGTCTACATCAAGTCTACCGAGGGTACCTCCATACGCAACCGATATTACCTAAAAGATTACGTGGCCGCTCGCACACAGGGCATCCACGTAGGTGCCTACCACTTCTTCTCACTCAAGTCGCCAGCCTTGGAGCAGGCTGCCTACTTCGTCAATCACACGCTGATACACGACGACGATTTCCCGCCTGTACTCGACGTAGAGTCTACCGATGCCCAGATACGCAAGATTGGAGGCGACGAGGAGCTATTGCGACGCATCCGTGCCTTCCTGGAGTACGTGGAACGTCGCACTCACAAGCGCCCTATCCTCTACATCAGCCAAAGTTTCATCAACCGACACATGAAGTACGCTGCCGACATCAAGCAGAAATACAACGTATGGATAGCCCGATACGGGGAGTTTAAGCCTGACGTGAAGCTGGTCTATTGGCAGCTCTCTGCCGAAGGACGCGTCAACGGCATCACCGGCCCCGTCGACATAAACGTGTTCAACGGCTATCAAGGCCAGTGGGACGAATTCGTCCGCACGGGATTTCACAGATAGCCCAAAAGATTAGGAAACAACAGGTTAGAAATAGAAGTCCTGCGTCAGACGCTTGTATTCCGCATCGCCTATAGTCATCACTTGATGCACACGCTCACAGGGATGCTTGCGGAAGGCTAACAGATAGCGCCTGGCAGGCTTGCCCTCAACAGTCCTCACGGCACATATCCGACTCGGGAAGAAGCCTCTGAACGTAGCCTCGTCCTCCATACGCTTACGATAGTCAAAAGGCACAACCACACTCAGCTCACCCTCGTCGCTGAGCAGCCGCCAGGCAGCTTCCATCAGCTCACTATAGGTCAGCGTATCAGCATGTCGGGCCATATTCCGCTGTTGGTCAGGGGCATTCAGTGAGTCGATGAAGAAAGGCGGATTGCTCACTATAGAATCAAAGATTCCTTGGTAGCCCTCACATTTTCCTAACTCCTGAACGCTATTGTGAACAACGGTAATGCGATCTTCGCAGCGTGCGTCAGCCACATTCTCCTGTGCCTGACTTACAGCGCCCTCGTCAATGTCGACAGCTACCACCTGGGCTTTAGGACAGCGCTGGGCCATCATCAAGGCTATCAGGCCTGTACCCGTACCTACGTCAAGAATGCGTGAGCCCCGATGAGCCCAAGCCCCCAAAAGTACGCCGTCGGTGCCTACCTTCATGGCGCAACGGTCCTGCCGAATAGTGAAATATTTGAACTTAAACATTGTTTTCGGCTGCAAAGATATTAAAATATCTTATCATTCATGCATTATTTCACTAAAAAGTTGTACCTTTGCAATTCATTTAAACAAAAAACAGCTTGAAAGCAAGATTATAGATGGAAGAAATGGAAGAAACAGTGACAATGTATATGGATAACAAGAACAGGTCGTTTTCGATGATTGCCGATGTTGAAGGCGATTACAGTGACCTGACGAATATGGAGATGCCCGATTCCCTGCCTATTCTGGCAGTACGTAATCTGGTGCTTTTCCCTGGAGTGGTATCTCCCATCCTCATCGGACGCGAGTCCAGCATGGCGCTCATCCGCAAAGCAGAGAAGAACAGCCAGCTGATAGGTGTCGTGACACAACGCGACCCCGAAGTGGAGAATCCCATCCGCGCCGACCTCTACGATATGGGCGTCTTCGCCAAGGTCATCAAAACGCTGACCCTCCCCAACGGCAACATTACGGCCATCGTGCAGGGATTGGGACGTATGCGCTTGTTGGAACTGCTGAAATACAAGCCTTATCTCATCGGTCACGTAGCTACAGCCCCGGAGGAGGAACCCGAGAAACGCGATATGGAGTTCCGTACGGCCATCGAGGACCTGCGCAGCCAGTCGGCCGAGTATATCAACATGAGCGAGGAGATTCCCGACGAGGCAGCTTTTGCCATCAAGAATGTGGGCAACAACATCATGGCGCTGAACTTCATCTGCTCCAACATGCCCTTCACCATCAAGGAGAAGATGTCCTTGCTGCAGATGGACAGCATCAAGGAGCGTCTGTTCAATACGCTACGCGTCATCAACCGCGAAATCAATCTACAGACCCTGAAGTTAGACATCCGCAACAAGACGCGTGACGATATCGACGAACAACAGCGTAACTATTTCTTGCAGCAGCAAATCAAGAATCTGCAGGCTGAGATGTCGGGCGAGAGTTCTCCCGAGAAGAAAGACCTGCTGGAGAAAGCCAAGAAAAAGAAATGGCCTGAGGATATAGAGAAGTTCTTCTACAAGGAGGCCGACAAGTTAGACCAGCTCAACCAGAACTCACCCGACTTCAATGTGCAGCTAAACTATCTGCAGACGCTGGTGGGACTGCCGTGGGGCGAATACACCGAAGACGACCTCGACCTAAAGCGTGCCCAAAAGATTCTGGATCGCGACCACTACGGTATGGAGAAGGTCAAGGAGCGCATTCTGGAATACATTGCCGTACTCTCGCTGCGTGGCGACTTGAAATCGCCCATTCTCTGCCTCTATGGTCCTCCGGGCGTGGGTAAGACCTCATTGGGCAAGTCCATTGCCGACGCCCTGAAACGCAAGTACGTTCGTGTGTCCTTAGGTGGTCTGCACGACGAGGCAGAGATTCGCGGTCACCGTCGTACCTATATCGGCGCTATGCCCGGACGTATCATCAAGAACATTCAGAAAGCAGGCTCCTCGAACCCCGTCTTCATTCTCGACGAGATTGACAAGGTGACGCAGAACACCCATAACGGCGACCCCGCCTCAGCCCTGCTGGAGGTACTGGACCCCGAGCAGAACGGAGCCTTCCACGATAACTACCTCGACGTAGACTACGACCTGTCGAAGGTCATGTTCATTGCTACAGCCAACAACCTCGGAACAATTCCCCGTCCCCTGCTCGACCGTATGGAGATTATTGAGGTGTCAGGCTACATCACCGAGGAGAAATACGAGATTGCCAAGCGCCACCTCATTCCCAAGGAGAAGGAGAATACGGGCTTGAACGACAAGCATCTGACATTTACCAAGCCTGCCATCGAGAAGATTATTGAGCAGTATACCCGTGAGAGCGGCGTGCGCCAACTGGAGAAGCAGATAAACAAGTCTCTGCGTAAGATGGCCTTCAAGAAAGCTTCTGAAGGTGGCGAGCTTCCCTATACGAAGATTACCCCCACAGAGATTGAGGACTTGCTCGGCAAGCCCCCCTTCTATCGCGACATCTATCAGGGCAATTCCTATGCAGGCGTCGTCACCGGACTGGCGTGGACCAGCGTTGGGGGCGAGATTCTGTTTATCGAGACCTCCTTGTCGAAGGGCAAGGGTGCGAAGCTGACGCTGACGGGCAATCTGGGCGATGTCATGAAGGAGTCGGCTGTCATCGCCTTGGAGTATGTCAAGGCCCATGTCGACACGCTATGCATCGACTACCGCATCTTCGACCATTGGAACATCCATATTCACGTGCCTGAGGGTGCTACACCCAAGGACGGCCCCTCAGCAGGTATCACCATCGCTACTTCTATTGCCTCTGCCCTCACCCAGCGCAAGGTACGTAAGAATACGGCGATGACGGGTGAGATTACGCTACGAGGCAAGGTGCTGCCCGTAGGTGGCATCAAGGAGAAAATTCTTGCCGCCAAACGTGCCGGCATTACGGACATCGTGATGTGCCAGGAAAACGAGAAGGATATCAACGAAATTCCCGAGATGTATCTGAAGGGAGTCACCTTCCACTATGTCGAGAACGTGCAGGATGTATGGAACTTCGCCCTTACCGACCAGATTGTGGACAAGCCGCTAAAGTTCGATATACCTGACGAGAAAGAAGAGAAAAAATGACGTTTGAAGTACAGCATAGCGACAATGCCTCCGATGCCCGCACGGGTCTGATTACAACAGACCACGGGCAAATTAAGACACCCATCTTCATGCCGGTAGGCACGGTGGGAAGCGTCAAGGGTGTGCATTTTTCCGAGTTGCGCGAGCAGGTAAAGGCCCAGATTATCCTGGGAAACACCTATCATCTGTACCTGCGCCCAGGACTCGACATTCTGCATAAGGCTGGTGGTCTGCATCAATTCAACACGTGGGACCGTCCCATCCTTACCGACTCGGGAGGCTTTCAGGTGTTCTCGCTGACGGGCATCCGCAAGCTCCGCGAAGAAGGCTGTGAGTTCCGCTCGCACATTGATGGCTCGAAACATATCTTTACCCCCGAAAACGTGATGGATACGGAGCGTGTCATCGGTGCCGACATCATGATGGCACTTGACGAGTGTCCTCCAGGACAAAGCGACTACCAGTATGCCAAGAAGTCACTCGGACTGACCCAACGCTGGCTCGACCGCTGCATCAAGCGCTTCAACGAGACAGAACCGCTCTATGGCTATAAGCAGAGCCTCTTCCCCATCGTGCAAGGCTGCACCTATAAAGACCTTCGTCAGGAGGCAGCCAAGCACGTCGCTGACAAGGGGGCTGACGGCAATGCTATCGGTGGACTGGCTGTCGGCGAACCTACGGAGGTAATGTACGAGATGATTGAGGTCGTCAACGAGATACTGCCGAAAGACCGTCCCCGCTACCTGATGGGCGTCGGTACGCCTCAAAACATCCTCGAGGCCATTGAGCGTGGCGTAGACATGTTCGACTGCGTCATGCCTACCCGCAATGGTCGCAACGCCATGCTCTTTACCTACGAGGGAACGATGAACATGCGCAACCAGAAGTGGCAGGACGACTTCTCGCCCATCGACCCTGACGGCTGTGACATCGACCGCATCCACTCCAAAGCCTACCTGCACCACCTGTTCAAGGCCCAGGAGCTTTTGGCCATGCAGATTGCCTCTATACACAACCTGGCTTTCTATCTGCGTCTGGTCACAGATGCCCGTATCCATATCGAGCAAGGCGACTTCGTAGCGTGGAAACGCTCAGTAATGGACAATTTAGGACGTAGAAGATGAATACAAAACGTTTGCAACATCATAGATGGAAACTCCGTAAGCTGTGGCGCAAGATTCCTTGGTACCGTCTGGCGTGGATGAAGAAGCTGAATATCTTCCGCTTCGTCAAACGCATGGACTGGTACATCATCAAGAAGTTCATCGGCACCTACATCTACTCCATCCTGCTCATCATCTCCATCTCCATCGTCTTCGACGTCAACGAGAACCTGGCAAAGTTCACTAATTTCCATGCACCGCTGCGTGCCATCGTCTTCGACTACTACGCCAACTTCGTGCCTTACTTCGCCAACCTGTTCTCGCCACTGTTCGTCTTCATCGCCGTCATCTTCTTCACCTCCAAGCTGGCAGGCAACTCTGAGATTATCGCCATGCTGGCCTGCGGCATGAGTTTCAAGCGACTGCTGCGCCCCTACCTTATATCTGCAGCACTCATCGCCACGCTCAACTTCTTCCTCGGTGCCTATGTCATTCCGAAAGGAACGGTGGTGCGTCACGATTTCGAGTCGCTCTACAAGAACAACAAGAAGAACACCTCGGCCTCTAACATTCAGCTGATGGTAGACCGAGGGGTGGTGGCTTACATCTCGCAGTACGACGACATCCGCAAGACAGGCTACGGCTTTGCACTCTATAAGTTTGAGAATAAGAAGATGGTATCGCAGATGAATGCCAGCATTATCCAGTACGACACCATTGCCGACGAGCGTTACCACTGGAAGGCTCGCAACTATAAGATTCGCACGCTGAAGGGCATGCGCGAACAGATTACCAGCGGCAACGAGATTGACACGCTCATCCAGATGGAGCCTATGGACCTTGTCTTCTCGAAGGGCCAGCAAGAGACGTTTACCTCGCCCGAGCTGCTGCGCTACATCTCCAAACAGCAGGAACGCGGTTCCTCAAATGTTGTGCAGTACGAAGTGGAGTATCACAAGCGCATAGCCAGCTCCTTTGCCTCGTTCATCCTGACACTCATCGGTGTCAGCCTCTCGTCGCGGAAGCGCAAAGGCGGCATGGGACTCTATCTGGGTATAGGACTGGCGCTCTCGTTCACCTATATCCTGCTGCAGACCATCTCGGCCACATTTGCCATCAATGCAGGTACGCCACCTATGCTGGCTGCATGGATTCCGAACATCCTATATGCAGTCATCGCCTATTTCTGCTATCGCCAAGCACCGAACTAAGGTTGAGAAAGTTAAAAAATAATAAGGTAATAAAGTGACTTTTGAAGAAACATATCTGAACGACAACATCCTCGATGCACTCTACGACATGCACTTCGAGGAGATGACGCCTATACAGGAGAAATGTATACCGGAGATTCTCGACGAGCGAGACCTCATCGGTATCGCCCAGACAGGAACAGGCAAAACAGCAGCCTATCTGTTACCCATCCTCAGCATGCTCGACGATGGCGGCTATCCCAAGGATGCGGTCAACTGCATCGTCATGGCCCCCACCCGCGAGCTGGCACAGCAGATTGACCAGGCGATGCAAGGCTTCGGCTACTACCTCGACGGCATCAGCAGCGTTGCTGTCTATGGAGGCAACGATGGTTCTCGCTTCGATGTTGAGACTAAAGGCCTGAAGATGGGTGCCGACGTCATCATCGCCACCCCTGGGCGACTGCTCTCTCATATCCGTATGGGACATCTCGACCTCTCACAGCTGAGCTTCTTCGTACTCGACGAGGCTGACCGCATGCTCGACATGGGTTTCTCTGACGATATCCTTTCCATCGCAAAACTACTGCCTAAGGAACATCAGACTATCATGTTCTCCGCTACGATGCCCCAGAAGATTCAGCAGCTGGCCCACACGTTGCTCACCGACCCTGTCGAGGTGAAGATTGCCGTGTCGAAACCTGCCGAAAAGATTCAGCAGTCAGCCTACATCTGCTACGAACCCCAGAAGCTGGGCATTATACGTCATCTTTTCAAGGCTGGAGAGCTGGAGCGTGTCATCATCTTCTCGGGAAAGAAAGACAAGGTGAAGGACATCACCCGCGAGCTGAAGCGCATGAACATCAACTGTGCTGCCATGCACTCCGACCTGACGCAGGCTGAGCGCGACGAGGTCATGTATCAGTTCAAGGCAGGACAGATTAGCGTACTGGTTGCTACCGATATCGTAGCACGAGGCATCGATATTGACGACATTCTTTGCGTCATCAACTACGATGTGCCACGAGATGCCGAGGACTATGTCCACCGCATTGGCCGAACGGCCCGGGCACAACGCGACGGTGTGGCCATCACGCTGGTCAATGAGGCCGACATGCGCTACTTCTCCGACATTGAACGCTTCCTGGAACGCAACATCCCGAAGAATCCCCTGCCCGAAGGTCTTGGCGAAGGCCCTGCCTACCAACCATCCGCACCTCGTAAGTCGTCACGTGGACATGGAGGGCGCAAACGTGGTGGTAACGGGAAACCTCGTCAGCATGGTGGCGACAAGCAATCGAAAGGAGGACGTCGCAAGCATCGTGGCGGTCACAAGCCCAAGACCAACTCCGGCAACACAAACTCTTGATTATATCTGCGACAGCAGCTGGACAGCAGCTTCTACGGTAGGCACATTGGCAATGGTCATCGACCGTTTGCCATTCTGCTCGCGGAAGTTACACTGACGTGCATGCTGTGCCACAAACGTCAGGATGCGGTCGAAGGCCTCACTCTGATAGTAAGGGCTGTCTTTCTGCGAGACAAAGTAAAGAGCCATCCGTCCTTGCTTCAGCATGATTCGCTCGCAACCCAGTCTTTTGCCCAGCCTACGCAAAGGAACGACACGCATCAGCTCCTCACCGGCATGTGGCACAGGACCGAAGCGGTCTGTCAGCCGCGTGCGGTAGGCAGCCAGCTGCTCGTCGGTTTGAAGACCATCCAACTCACGATAGAGCAGCATGCGTTCCGAGTCACTGGGCACATACTGGTCGGGGAAGTACATCTCCAAGTCGCTCTCCAGTGAACAATCGGAAACAAAGTCAGAAGTATCCCCAAGCCCCTTCCATGAAGAGGATGTTTTGGAGCCATCAAGGCTTCCCCTCTCTTTGGAGGGAGACGGAGATGAGCTTTCATTCTTCAGCTCCACCACAGCTTGGTTCAGAATCTTGACATAGGTCTCATAACCTAAGTCGGCAATGAAGCCACTCTGCTCCGCCCCCAAAAGATTGCCGGCACCACGAATGTCGAGGTCCTGCATGGCAATATGGATGCCTGAACCCAGGTCGCTGAAGTTCTCCAGCGCTTCCAGCCTTCTGCGGCCCTCCACAGGCAGGGCGGCTAAAGGAGGTGCCAGCAGGTAGCAGAACGCCTTGCGGTTGCCGCGTCCCACACGACCTCGCATCTGGTGCAGGTCTGAGAGTCCGAAGTGATGGGCACCGTTGATGATGATGGTGTTGGCGTTGGGGATATCGATACCGTTCTCAATGATGGTCGTCGACAGCAGCACATCGTAGTCATAGTTCTGGAAGTCGAAGATAATCTGCTCCAGCTCCTCAGGCTTCATCTGCCCATGCCCCACGGCAATGCGGGCATCAGGAACATACTTCTGTATCAGGTCGCGAATACGCTGCAAGTCGTTGATACGCGGGTTGACGAAGAACACCTGTCCGTTGCGCGACATCTCGAAGTTAATGGCATCGGCAATGATGTCAGCGCCAAAGGTGTGTATCTCCGTCTGTACCGGATATCGGTTGGGAGGGGGCGTCTGGATGATGCTTAGGTCACGGGCTCCTACCAACGAGAACTGCAAGGTTCTGGGTATTGGCGTAGCCGACATTGTCAGCGTGTCGACACTGGTCTTCATCTGGCGCAGCTTCTCCTTGGTAGAGACACCGAACTTCTGCTCCTCGTCGATAATCAGCAGACCCAGGTCTTTGAACTTCACCGACTTGCCAATCAGCTTATGCGTACCTATTAATATATCTATCTTACCATCGGCCAGGTCCTTCAGGATGGCCGTTGTCTGCTTCGTACTGCGGGCACGTGAAAGATACTCCACCCTGACAGGCAGGTTTTTCAGACGACTGGAGAAGGTCTGGTAATGCTGATAGGCCAGCACCGTCGTAGGCACCAGCACAGCCACCTGCTTCGAGTCGCAGGCTGCCTTGAACGCTGCACGTACAGCAACCTCCGTCTTACCAAAGCCCACGTCGCCGCACACCAAACGGTCCATGGGCTGCGACTTCTCCATATCAGCCTTTACATCGTTAGTGGCCTTTAGCTGGTCGGGGGTGTCCTCATAGAGGAACGAGGCCTCCAGCTCGTGCTGCATGAACGAGTCGGGCGAGAAGGCATAGCCTTTCTGCTGCCTGCGGGCAGCATATAGTCGTATCAAGTCGCGTGCAATGTCCTTCAGCTTCTGCTTGGTGCGCTCCTTCATGCGCTCCCACTGGCCTGTGCCCAGATGCGACAGGCGGGGCGGCTCGCCACCGTCCTGCGCCTTGTATTTTGACACCTTGTACAACGAGTGTATCGACACATAGATGGTACCTCCACCGTCGTACTGTATCTTAATCATCTCCTGATAGCCCGTACCTTGAGGCATGCGCACCAATCCACCAAACTTGCCAATGCCGTGGTCAATGTGTACCACATAGTCGCCAATCTCGAACTGCTGAATCTCTTTCAGCGTCAACGCCACCTTACCGCTACGCGCCTTGTCCGAACGCAGGTTGTACTTGTGGAAACGGTCGAATATCTGGTGGTCCGTAAACACGCACAGCTTCAGGTCGTGGTCCACGTAGCCCTCATGCAGCGTGCGCTCTATGGGGTTGAATGCAATGCCACACTCTCTTCGAGAGAAGTCTATTTTTGCTCCCCTCGCCTCCTGTCCCTCGCCACTGAAGATATCCTTCAGGCGCTCCAGCTGTTTAGGACTGTCTGCCAGGATACACAAACGGTAACCGTCAGCCATGCTCTGGCTCAACGACTGCTGCAGCAGGTCAAAGTTCTTGTGGAACTGGGGCTGTGGTGCCGTATGAAACGACAGCTTGGCGTCTGACACATCGGCCACCTCCCTACCCTGCGAGGCACCATGAGTCAGTCGGATATGCCTGAAGCGCTGTAACTCAGCTGACAACTGCTGTCCGCTGATGAGCAGCGTTTCCTTGTTCATCTCCATCATAATGTCGCGCTGTTCCTGCTCCGTAGCGCCCTCCAGACGCTCCTTCAAGGCCTGCTGCGAGAAACCTTCCTCGTAGATACGGTCTACAGCATCGTGAATATAGACAAAGTCCTTGGCCACTATCAGGCTGTCGTCTGGCAGGAACGAGAGAAACGGCACCTTCTCCTCTGCCACAGCCAGTTCAGGCACAATCTCCACCTGCTCACGCTTGTCCTTCGACAGCTGCGTGTCTACCTCGAAAGTACGGATGCTGTCAATGTCGTCGCCAAAGAAGTCAATGCGGAACGGCAACTCGCTACTGTAGGAGTAGACATCCAGAATACTGCCACGCAAGGCAAACTGGCCAGGCTCGTAGACATAGTCCACCTCGTGGAACCCTAACTGGCGCAACATGTCTGTCGTCGCGTCCACATCTATCGTATCACCCTGCCTCAGCAACAGCATCCGCTCGTCCAGCTGACGTTTCGAGATAACCAGCTCAGCCACCGCTTCAGGGTAGGTGACAATAAAAAGGCTATTAGCCGTTAGTTTACTTCCATTGACAGCTGACAGCTTGGAAAGCACCTCCGTACGCAGAATCTCGTTGGCAGCATCGCGCTGACCGTACTTGATGGCACGACGGTAGCTCGAAGGCAGGAACAGCACCCCACCCTCACCCATCAGCTGCACCAGGTCATGATAGAAATATCCCGCCTCGTCAGCATCCTGAAGAATAAAAAGGAAAAGCCGACCCCTGAGGGTTAGGGAGAGGCTTGCAAACACCATCGGTGCCGACGAGCACATAAGACCCTCGAGGAAAACGGTCTTCACCGACTTTTTCCCCAACGTCTCCGCCAACGCCCCCACCTGAGGTGACGCTGTATAAAGCCTCAACAAATCTTGAATCTTCATGCTAATTCGGCTGTAAAGGTACGAATAAACGAGCAATATGCAAAATAAATTAGAAATATTTTGTTTTTATTGTCGTGTTTGGTCAATTCATTTTTCGTAACTACAATATGCAACAAACAAAAAATGGTGCTACTGGTGCTACCGAG
>JAFPWS010000068.1 GCA_017412705.1 Prevotella sp. | reverse complement strand
TCTTGCGGATAGTAGCCTTTCAATGTCTTTTTCGACTCGGCATAGGAGGCCTTGACGAGTGTCATCAGGTCGTTCATCTTCTTTACCTTGGGAGTCAACTCCTCGCGAAGGCGATCAACCTCGGCATTGGCTTCAGAAAGCAGTGCCACAGTCTTTTCCATCTGATCAATTTCATTGTTAGAGACACCTCTTTCACCCATTTCTCTCACGTGTCGACGTAGCCCCTCAATGAGGTTGCGACTCTTCTCAATTTGAATTTCTGTTGTCTTTGACATAATGCTTGTGAATTACGTTTTTATTGATACTTTTGTATCTGATTTACGTTACAAAATTAACAAAAAAAATCGATTTTACGAACGCCATAGAACTTCACTTTTTCGATTTTTTAAGTTGTAGAAAGGCTCTGTTTTAACGATTTTTAGGCAAAAATTGGCCCCGACCTGCAAATTGCAAGCCGGGGCTTCTTTGGGATTGTATGTAGAATGGCTATGCCATGAAGTGCTTGATATGACGGACTGATGTTACCTTGGCATCGTAGATGACTGTCACTTCGCGGGTACGGGGATTCCACTTGGTGTCCATCACGCCCTTCATGTGCTCAACCTTGGCAACTACCTTACGGTGGGAGTCGTGACGGCTCACCTTGAAGGTGCAGGTCTTCAACTCAGGACGATAGACATTGCCTTTGTGAGCATTATTGTGCGACAGAGCCTTGTCTACCTTATCGAAGTGCGAGGTTTTCTTATCGTTGTTAACTACCACAACAGTTGTCTTCTTGTCGTGATTTGTATACTTCTTATTACCTGCCATTGCGGGCATTGTTGTTGTGATTGCCATCATCATCATGGCTGCGATCACCTTATTCATTGTCTTCATAATCTTCTTCTTTTTAATTGTTCAACTTTGTTCTGTGTCCAGACTCCTATGTTCTGATTCACAGTGCAAAGTACGGCATTTTTCGTGGCATTTCAAAAGGAATATGCCTATTTAGGGTAGGGGACTTTCCTATTCTTGCATAGGGAAATCTCCTCTTTAATAGTTTTATGAAGACAAGTGTTATAGTAAAAAACATCCGTGTCACTCTTGTTGGCACGGACGTTTTCTTAATATGCTAATTGCCTTGCTGCAATTCTTTTAGCCTGTTTTCAATCTTTTCTTTCTCTTCCGTCAGGTATCTTAAAGCATCTTTTGTTGTCTCTTGAATGATGAACTGCTTTACCATCAGCACCAGGTTGGTGATGGCTGCTTCCTCTTTAGGGATTGCACCATACTCTTCGGCCTCCTTCAGCTGTTCTCTTTGCTTTCGGACATAGTCATAGTCCCGGCGTAACTGATCGATTTCCTCTTTAGTATAGGTATCTTTCTGCTGGACGAGATTGCTGAGTTCGTCCTGCAGATATTGAGGAATTATGTTATTCTTCTTCATCCTTTCCTTCATCGACTAAAGGTCCATGGCTTTGATGAGCTTGTCTAATTCAGGGTTATCTTCAGGCGACGTGACATTAAGTGCTCCATCGTCAGGAGCCTCGAATGTGACGCTGGGAGCAGCACCGGCCTGATGCGCTTCTTCTAAGAAAGCCTTTATCTCGGCCTCATTCTTGCCGTTCATAATCAGTGCTGCCATAATGCACGACATAATATCGGTCCTGAGACCTTTGTCCTTCATATCCTGAAGCTGCTCCTTCGTGAGCGTAAACGACACATTATAGTATTCGACGGCCATGTTACCGCCAATCTCGTTGGCCAAGTCTGCCAATTGTACCTCGTATGGATCTTGTTTCTTATTCTTCATACAATCTTATTTTCAAAAACAGTGGCAAAGGTACGAAAAATGCCTCAATTACGATGCACCCGCCATCAAGAGAAAGATAGTTTTTATGCTAAATTAGTTAAATCACGCATTTTTCCGCTAAATAATCACTATCTTTGCAGTCCGATTTAATAGTAACAGACAACAGTAAGATACGAAATATATGAATCAAGAATATGCAAGGGTATCCGTTGAAATGCCCGAAAACGATACAAAGAAGACTCTCCATCATGAGCTGACATACGAGGTTGAGAACCCCGATATCAAGGACGAATACACTGTGAAATTCTGATGACCTGTCATGACGGAAGACGAAAACAAGAAAATACGGGTAGAACTTGACCATGAGCAGAAGGTGATTCGCCTTGGCTGCTTTTTCTATGATCTAAAAGGTGTGCTGATAGCAGAAGCTACCGAAGAAGACAAGAAGAAATACTACTGCGATAGGTTTATGACCTATCCCATCGTCGATGATGACTGGGCTGTCCGTGAAGACGATTGCCTGAAGGATGGCATCGCAGCACTGACCATCGGCAAGAAAGGCGATACGATACCCCTGATTAAGCTCAGCGAGGTTCTCGACCTTAACGTAGATGAGCGTAGCGGTGACTATTCCGACATTCTCATCGATGTTGAACGTCATGGCATCACCGTTTCCAATCGTCAGGAGGAT
Organism: Prevotella sp.; assembly: GCA_017412705.1. Taxonomy (GTDB): domain Bacteria; phylum Bacteroidota; class Bacteroidia; order Bacteroidales; family Bacteroidaceae; genus Prevotella. Next base: position 7,147 of record JAFPWS010000068.1, on the reverse strand, counting down.
AACCCGCAGGAAGAACTCCCTGAGACAATTACGCTTGAAATAGACAGAATGAAGAATCCGGATACCTTTCGCGTATATTCTGAGTGGAAAGGGTATTACATTCCTCACAGGTACTGCCATGTCGGAAAAGACGGCAAGTTGTATGATGGTACAGAGGTGAAGGAGAACGAGACAAAAGGCCCGTATTCAAGCATGGTCTATCAGCTTGCAAATGATGTCAAAGGTCTCTCCTGGTTCTTCAATAATCAACGTCTGAAGGTTCGTTGCCTGGCTGCCAGGTCCTATGACGAGGACGAGACCGAAGCTGACAGACGCATACCTGACGACTGGCATCAGGCCGTCAAGACGCTGGAGGATGATGTAAACAACGAGATCCAGCGTATGCGGGATGAATACCCGGATGATTATTTCCATTCTAAACGCCCCATCGTATAAGTATGCCTGAGATTAAGAAAGAAACAATGGAGAACTTCCTTCAGCTGGCACGCGACGCTGTGAAGCAGAAGGACTACGATACCGCCACCGACCATCTGATCTCTGTCCTCCAGTTCGACAGCAGCAACAGTGAGGCTTTTGGTATCATGGGCGACATGGCATTCTCAAAGAAAGACCTCAATACCGCCGAAGGTTACTATCTCCGACGTCTTGAACTTGCCCCTGAGAGCTACGAGGCTCACAAGGACATGGGACGCTTGTATCTGGAGCGTTGCGAATACGACAGTGCTATAGAAGAGTTTAAAACGGCTCTGCAATACGATAAAGATCATTTTGACCCCTATCTGTATATAGCGTCCATTTATTACAATCTCGGACAATACGATGAAGCCTACGAGTGGCTTTACCGGGAGGTCTTTGAGGTCAAAACCGAACAGTCTCAGTCTGATAGGGATTTGTCCAACCAGATGTACTATGGCATTTCCTACACCATCAGCCAGAACAAGTCCATCGACGAACTCGATGACCTCATTGGCCAGATGGAGTCTAAGTACAATGTCACTATTGCAACACAGCTCGTCGTTAATCCCGATGCGCCATTGATGCCCTTCCGCAAGACTGGCGAACGGAGCTATGAAATCGACTACGACCTTGACTCGGGCGACAAGTTCTATGAAGTCCTGAGTTCATTGTTGCTGTTGGATAACTATCTTGGTGGAGAGCATTTCGACTTCCATCATTTCCTGATGCCTACGGAAGAGGGGAGAGAGCAGTTCGAAGCCATGACCCGAAACACGATGGATGCCGACTCCACGCTGTCTATGGCCGATTTGCTCAACTATCTGGTGGTGGACATCCGAACCAGTCTGATTCGCATCTATACGGATGAAGTCATGCAGATCAACCCGGAGTTTAAGAAATACCGCCCCGTCCGATGGCTTGGCATGGGCAATGTCATCGCTCAGTCCTACGGCTATATCACGAAGTTGGAGCGTATTCATGCCCCCCGATGGGTTGTCTACACTCACAAAGTGCTATTGTACCTGAAATCGGTACAGCTCTTTGAATATTTCAAGGCTTGCGACAAGAGAATAGATTTCACGTCCCAACTCGTTGAGCACAAGATGGGATGTGCCATCTATAATGAGCATATCAATATGAAGAACCAGGCAAAGCGCCGTGACTGGATGGCATTCTACAAGTCGTTTGTCAATCAGATTTGTCCCATCCTCCGTTACTACGTGAAGCTTGAGGAGATATAAAGGATTCAAGAAAGTCTTCCCTTATATCAACAAATAGACGATGACACAACAGATAGCAGCGACTGGGAATAGTCCCAGCCGGAACCATGCTGCAACGATACCAGCCAACAGCGCAATTATTCCCGGCAATGGAGTCGGCGTAGCCATAATCATATCTGGGAAGGTCATCACGGCCAGCGTGACGTAAGGCACATAATACAGGAAGCTGCGCACGAAGCGGTTGTGTAACTCCCCCTTGATCAGTACCATTGGTGTCACTCGGATCAGGTTGGTGATGACAATGGCCAGGAGGATATATATGAGAATACTATGCTGTTCCATCGTCTTCCGTCTTTATAGGTTTAAGCCATGCAGCGACAGCGGAAATGACAATCGTCAGCGCCACTGTACGCATACCACTGCTCCACTCGCCGATAACAGGAGCCACAGCACACAAGCCGCTTAACACGAAACTGGCTATCAGTGCATAGAGCACGTTACGGTCTTTATGAGCAGGAGGTATGATAATAGCCAGGAACATGCCGTAGAGCGACATACTCAGGGCTGTCACCATCGGCTGTGGCAACAGACTGCCAGCCATGATGCCCACAGCACACCCCGATGCCCAGAATAACGTAGATATCAGGGCTGCCGAGTAAGTATAAGCTGGAGGTGTATAGCCCGGATGGGCAACAGAGATGCCAAACACCTCGTCGGTCACGCAACATGCCATCAGTATGCGGTGGAACCACGATGTACCTGGAGCAATCTTCTGCGACAGTGCCGCACTCATCAGCATATAGCGCAGGTTGGCCACTAAGCACATCGCTATCACCTCTACGTAGGCTGCCTGTACTGCTACCAGCGTGTATGTGCCATATTCGCCTGCCGATGCACGGGTGAAGAAGCTGCTCAGGAATCCCAAGGGTGCCGTCAGGCCTGCCCTCGCAGCAATGATGCCAAGCGAGAACGTCACGGCAAAATAGCCCATCGCAATGGGTATGCCATCACGCAAGCCGTGGATGATATGTTGTCTATTGCCTGCCATTCAGTATCCAACCGCAGCCCTCAGCTCATTTCGTTTCAGTATGTCGAAATCAACAGTCATCGTTTTACTTTAGCCGCTACACTATTCTCGTCCGATTTTATTTGAGTACTTCATCGAACATGAGTTCACTGTCGAGCCATGCCTTGATGCTGTCGCCTGCCACGGTCAGTTTCACGTTATACCACTTCCCTGTTTCTATGCTGCCAGAGCGTGTGGCCAACTGTTTCCTTTTGTCACCGCTGATCTGCTCGATGGCGTGCTTCGTGTTGCCCTCGTAACCATAGTTCAGTTGACAATAGTGCTGCGCATCCACGTAGTTGAACACGATGATGAAACCATCAGGCCCGCTATCCTTTCGGGCGGTACATTGAATGGTGTAGTGGTTGGAGGGGATAACGTAGTTGCAGATGGCGAGTGGTGCTTCTTCGCATGCCTTATGCTGCAAGATACCCTCGTTAACCTCCCACGCGCCGCGGACGGACTCAGGCTTCCCTGTCTTGGGTAACGGGTCGCAGTGGGTGTAGCTGACCTGCGTGTTCCAAGAAGAATACCCCACGCGGCTCTGACTCGGCGTGATGAGATTCTTCTGAACACAGGCTGAAAGTGCCAACGTGACGAGAACAATCAGTATAAATGATGCTTTTTTCATTGCCGTTTATTGTTTGATCTTTTACGAATAATATTGTTTCATCAGTTTATGTACATAGAAGCCGAAGAAAATCTTCTCGATAAAGTTTGACTTCTGGAAGACGTTGCGGAGAATAACGTCGAGGGCGGCGAAGCGTCCGGCCTGGGCATCGAAGGCAGCGTGGTCGTCTTGTCCGGTGTATTCCTTGGCAAAGGCATCCCAGAAGCGGTGAAACTGTTCCTGGGTCATGTGGAATATATCCTGCACACGCTTCATGGGAGCATAGATGTGGCAGATAAGGAAAAGGTGGCCGATGTCGAACATAGGGTCGCCATACCCAAAGCGATCCAGATCAATCCAATAGTAATCCGCTCCAGTCTGGATGAGGTTGCCTGTCTGGAAATCACCATGCACGCAGTGAGTATTCTCAGGGATGGTTTCAATAAAGGCTTGCATCTTCTCTCTGTTCCTCCTACTTACAAAAGTGGCCCTCTCAACGGCCAGTAGTGCCTGTGCCTTCCTGCTGGGGAAGAATTCGGTGTCGCAAGGCTTAGCGAATAGTTCCTTCCCTTTGTGGCACAAGAGCCGGGCCATCTCTTCGGTGCGCTCGGGTTCGTCATGGCAGATGCGTGAGAGAGATTTCTTGCCCTTGATGCGCTGCGAGATGGTGCCGTATGCATCTCCTACCTGTACGATGCGATACATCGCGGGTACAGGAATTCCGAGACTGGCAACAGCCTTGGAAACATCGTATTCATGCTTGACGGCTTCCCATGTGCTCAAGCGGGCGTTGTTCACCTTGAGGATTTCGTCCGAATCAGCGGAGGTAACATAAGTCTTCCCGTTGCCGCCCTCGCCAGTTTGAACATACTCGGTCAAGTCTATGTGTTTGTATGTATCCATTTTTTAGTTCTCTTATTATTCTTTATAATCTACATCACCAACCTGGTGGCAACACGATGTTCTCTACGTAGTGAGCCTTCTCGAACAGCGGAGAGATTTCATCATCCGTGAATCCGGCAATGCCGCAGCCGATGCGGGTGACGAGGAAGGTGAGGGTAGGGTGCTCCTTGGCGAACTGAATGAACTCGTCCACATACGGACGGATGGTCTCTATGCCGCCCTGCATCGTCGGAATGCCGTAGCTCTGTCCTTGCAGACCCACGCCCTGACCCATGATAGCCCCAAACTTGCGGTAGGCGATATACGCCGCACCACCGCCGTGCATACCTTTCAGATTGCTTCCGAACACAAAAATTTCGTTTGGCTCCAGCTCCGTGATAAACTCTGGTGTAGTCCTTTTCTGTTCCATAACTTCCTCTCTGATAAAGTCCATATCCTCGCATGCCATTGGCGCAGCCATATCTGCCATCGAACCCGACATAGGTGGTATCGACATCTTGGCCCCGCCCATTGTAGCTTCTCTGTGCAGAATTGCCATATCGTCCATAATCTCAGGCGTTTCCAAATCTATATCAAAGTTCTTCTTGAAGTACGGAACTATGATTTGCTCCTTCAGTTTCTTGTACTTCTGCGAGATGGCCGATGGGGTCATCCCCATCTGTGCCGCTATCTCCTTTGACTTGAAGCCCTGCAACAGCAGCATGTCGATAATCAGCCGTTCCTGACGGTCCAGGGGAGCATGGTCGCACACATCCTCCACCATCTTGTTGAACTGCAACCGCAGGTCGCTGGTCACGTCGAACGACATCAGGTAGTCCTCGAATGTGATGCTGCCGTACTCCTTGCGGTACCATTTCAGTGCATCGAGCACCACATAGCGGAACCCGTTGATGAGCCATGTCTTCAGACTCACGTTCGGCGAGTGATCCTCCAGCGGTTTCCAGTCGTGCTCCATCAGGTAGAGCGCATACTGGTGAGCCAGCGACATGAAGTCCAGGTTCTCCTTCTCGCGCAACTGATACCGCTGGTCGAAGATGTTATATCCCACCTGACAATACCCGTAGAAATACTTACGGATAATGTCGGCATCGCCCTCGCGGAAACCGCTCAGAATCTCTTCGTCTGACAGTTGCTGATAGTACATAACTTGATAATTTTTGGCGAAATTACGAAAATTTTCTCATACTTGCTTAATTTTTCTGCAAATTCTTCTTCAAAGAGATAAAAGACGTCTTGAATTGAAGTATTCACCATTTAAAAAGTTACGATTATGACAAAGATTATGCAAGATCCCCTTCCAACTAAGTGCGTTCACAACCTGATTATTGTCGACGAGAGCGGCTCAATGTCTATCATCCGCAAGCAGGCCTTCACTGGCATGAACGAAACCCTACAGACCGTCCGTCAGATGCAGAAGAAATATCCCGACCAAGTGCAGTTTGTTACCCTGCTCACCTTTGACAGTGGCCACACCACATGGCACTATGACGATACCGCTGCGCTGAAGACCAAAGACCTCAATTGGAAGGCCTACAATCCCTGTGGCGGCACACCGCTCTACGATGCTATTGGCAAAGGAATCTCTAAGGTCAATGCCCAGATTGAGGAAGGCGACCATGTGCTGGTGACCATTATCACCGACGGCGAGGAGAACAGCAGCGAGGAATGGACGCTGAAGATGATTCGCACGATGATTGAGAAGCTGAAGAAGCAGAACTGGACCTTTACGCTCATCGGCACCGACAACCTCGACGTTGAGACCATGGCCCACTCCTTCGCCATCGATGAGCACCTGGAGTTCCAACAGGACGAAGCCGGTACCAAGGCGATGTTCGCCCGCGAACGCCGCAGCCGCGAACGCTACAACTGCTGTGTCGCCGAGGATACCGCCATGCCTGTAGGCTCGTTCTTCCAAGAAGAATCGTGATTTCATTCCTGTGTTGTCCGCTTCTGTTTATCTGCAGGAGCGAACAAATAGCATTTTTCAAAAATTAGGAACGGCAGAATTTAGATGTTTTGCCGTTTTTTTTGTAATTTTGCAGCCGATTTCAGCAATTGTGATTTAGGATGATGACAGAAGAAAGAAATAACGGGTTTCGCAATGTGGTGCCCCTTCAGATACGTTTCAACGACGTTGACAAGTTCGGTCACGTGAACAATACCATATATTTTCAGTTCTACGACTCTGGTAAGACTGACTATGTTTCCACCGTGTGTAAAGGCTTTGACTGGGATCAGTATGCCATTTTCGTGGTGAAGATCGAGGTGGAGTTTTTTGCCCAAATCAAAGGCGCAGACAGAATTGCTGTCCGCACCCGTACAGTACACCTCGGCAACAAGAGTTTCCGTCTAGAACAGGAAATCTTTGACATCGATACGCAGGAAGTAAAGAGCCGCTGCCTGTCGATATTGGTGCTTTATGACCTGGAGCAAAAGCAGTCCATACCGTTCCCCGATGAATGGCGCCAAGCCATCAGAGACTATGACGGTATTCTATAAGTAGATTACACTTTTTCCAACGACTTTATTGTTTCTTAGTAAAGTTGCTGCACAATTCCTGAACGTGGTTACACTGCTCACGCATCTGTTTGGATAGCTCATGCAGCCTTTCCTTCTGCTCTTTGAAGTGGTCATGAAGGGCTTTATCCTCTGTCACTACAATCTGAGCATGGAAAAGCCGAGCGTGTTTGCCCCCCGATGGCAAGCGATGTTGACCCTCACGGGCAAAATATGAATGACCCTCTGCGGCAAAATAAAATTGACCCCTGAATGCGATTGCTATTCAGGGGCTTTTTTGTAGTTTTGTGTTACCGTCCTGACTGGCGGATAAACGTTCAACTCCAGAATTCAATGACAAAGTTAAGAAATGTATTGCGATGTTACGCCATTGGA